>NZ_JABWQY010000009.1:0-224430 GCF_014268685.1 Pseudomonas sp. SWRI92 | reverse complement strand
CATTACGTTGTTGGCGATGAAGAGGCTGTAGTAGCGGTAGGCGACCAGGTAAATGGCCACGGCTGCGACGACGATCCAGAGGGCGTTGATCGGCTCTCCGCGGCGCAAGGCGACGACGCCCAGGGCGCACGCCCCTACGACGGCCAGCAGTAGCCAGGGTACATGGCGTAGCAGGCTATTATTGTTGTTCATTTTTATATTCCAGCCAGGTTGGACAGAAAGACAGACAGCCGGAGTTTAGCGCTAACAGGCGTAAAGGCCATACCCCGACATTCGTCTGTCACCGGGCGGACGGGCACGATGGCCTGCCCATAGGGTCTATAGTCAGTGAATCTCCAGAGGGAATACGTAATGAGCGAACGCCGCCGCTTCGTACGAATCGAGTTCCATGCCAAGACCGAACTGAGCCAAGGGCCGTTCATCTGGCCGGTAAAGCTGCTGGATTTGTCCCTCAAGGGGCTACTGATCGAAAAGCCCGAACCCTGGCTCGGCAAACCCGAAGAGCCGTTCATGGCCGACATACATCTAAGCCCTGAAGCTGAAGTCAAGATGGAGGTCCGGTTGACTCACGACGACCATGGCCACTTGGGTTTCGTCTGCGAACACATCGACTTGGATTCCATTGCACATTTGCGCCGATTGGTAGAGCTCAACTTGGCCGACCATGACGAGCTGGAGCGGGAGCTGGGGGCGTTGATCCAGATCTGAATCAACGTGCTCCCCTTGTGTTACTCGAACAACGCATCCAACGCTTGTTCCAGCCGCGTCACGGCAATGATCTGCAACCCCGCCGGAGCTTCCTTCGGCGCGTTGCCCTTGGGCACGATGGCGCGCTTGAAGCCATGCTTGGCCGCTTCCTTGAGCCGCTCCTGACCACTAGGTACTGGTCGGACTTCGCCTGACAATCCGACTTCGCCAAACACCAGCAAATCATGGGGTAGGGGTCGATTGCGCAAGCTGGACATGACCGCCGCCATCAACGCCAGGTCAGAGGCAGTCTCCAGCACTTTGACGCCGCCCACGACGTTGAGGAAAACATCTTGGTCGTGGGTAGGAATCCCACCGTGCCGGTGCAGGACGGCCAGCAGCATGGCCAGCCGGTTCTGATCCAGGCCCAGGGTGACGCGACGTGGGTTCGCCAAGTGGCTGTCATCCACCAGTGCCTGGACTTCCACCAACATGGGCCGAGTCCCTTCCCACGTGGCCATGACAACGCTGCCTGGCACTTCTTCCTGGGCCCGCGTCAGAAAAATCGCCGAAGGGTTGGAGACTTCTTTCAGGCCTTTATCGGTCATGCCGAACACGCCCAGTTCGTTGACCGCACCGAAGCGATTCTTCACCGCCCGCAATAACCGCAGGCGACCATCGGATTCGCCTTCGAAATACAACACGGTATCAACCATGTGCTCCAGCACCCGAGGGCCTGCCAGCGCACCTTCCTTGGTGACATGCCCCACCAGGAAAATCGCCGTGCCGCTCTGCTTGGCATAACGCACCAGCAGCGCCGCGCTTTCGCGTACTTGGGACACGCCGCCCGGGGCCGATTGAAGCTGCTCGGTGAAAATCGTCTGGATCGAGTCGATCACCATGACCTTGGGTTTTTCCAGGCGGGCCGTGGCGATGATGGTTTCGATGCAGGTTTCGGTCATGACCCGCAACTGATCCTGGGGCAATCCCAGGCGCCGGGCGCGCATCGCGACCTGTTGCTGGGATTCCTCGCCGGTGACGTACAACGCCGGCATGCGCGCGGCCAGGCTGCACAAGGTTTGCAACAGGATGGTCGATTTGCCGATGCCCGGGTCACCACCGATCAGCACCACCGAGCCATCCACCAGGCCGCCGCCCAGCACCCGGTCCAATTCGCCGGAGGCCGTTGAAAAGCGCGGGATTTCTTCGACGCTGACTTCGGCCAGGGTCTTGATCTGCGCCTGTTGGCCAGCCCAACCCGTGCGCCCGGTAGGCGCCGCCGCCCCGCCGCTTTCCACCATGGTTTCGGTCAGGGTGTTCCAAGCCCCGCATTCACTGCACTGGCCGGCCCACTTGGGAAAGGTCGAGCCGCACTCGGTGCAGCCGTACATGCGCTTTGCCTTGGCCATCTGACCTCCGGGTAAAACCGCGATGATAGCCTAGCCAGGCTTCACTGCGGGGCCGGCATTCTGATTTCACCCCTGGCCAGATCCGTCGCGGTATTGCCCAACCGATCCCTGGCTTCCAGATCGGCACCCTTGGCCTTCAAGGCGTCGAGCAACTCGCCACGCTTGAACAGACCGGCATACATCGCGGCGGTCTGTCCCGCGCCATTGCGCTGGTCCGGGCTGCAATCGGTGGACAACAGACGACGCGCGATCTGCACCTCGCCCTTGAAGATGGCCCCCATCAAGGCGGTGTTGCCGCGTTTGTCTTGGGCACAGGCATCCGCACCAGCGGCCAACAACCGCTCCACGGCGCGAGCATGGCCGTGATAAGCCGCCAGGATCAATGCGGTGTAGCCCTTCTCATCCCGGGTGTCGAGGGAGTAGCCGGCCTCGATGAAGGTATCGAGCATCGGCACGTCGCCCCGTCGAGCGGCGTCAAAATAATAGGTTTGCAATTGCTCCTGTACCGCAGCCGGATCGGCAACTACAGGCAGTTCTGCCAACGCATTCAATGACCACGCCGCGAACATCGAAAAAAGCAATTTGTGCATCATGGCCTCTCCTTAATGACACAGAACTGCGGGAGCCGAGCCAACCCGACCCCCGCAAGAGGCATCAGTCGCTCAGTTTCTCGGCCAGCGCCTTGACCCGCGCCAGATCGCCTTTGGCGACACGTGCCACGCCAGTGCCGTATTCAGGATCAGCCTTGTAGAGGAACGACAGGATGATGTGCTTGCTCTCGTCATCGGTGGTCGCCAGCGAGCCACCGAAGCTTTCGATCAAATCATTGCGCTCCTTCTGGTTGAACGAACGATACAGATCGCCGGCCTGCTTGAAGTTCTGCTCACGCTGGATTTTCGCCTGCTGGGTGCTGCCGCTCAGCGCTGCCTGGCTATAACGTGCCGCTGGCTGTTCTTCCCGTGGCATCAAACGGCTCGGCTGATAATTCACGCCGGTACTGGTGCCGCCGAAATTCATCGCGCCGTCCTGGTTGCCATTGTTTACTGCAACCTTGGGAGCGTTGATCGGCAATTGCAGGGCGTTCGGCCCGACCCGGTACATTTGCGTATCGGCATATGAGAAGACCCGGCCTTGCAACAGGCGATCCTCCGAAGGCTCGATACCCGGAACCAGATTTGCCGGCGCCATCGCCACCTGTTCGGTTTCCTGGAAAACATTTGCCGGATTGCGATTCAAGACCATTTGCCCAACTTTGCGCTCAGGTACATCCGGCCAGATCTTGGTGGCGTCCAACGGGTCGAAGTCGAACGTGGACAAGTCCTGCGGCTTGAGGACTTGTACATACAAATCCCACTTTGGAAAGTCGCCCTTGTTGATGTGACTGACCAAGTCGTGGGTCATGTGGCTGTAATCCTGACCCTGAACTTTCACAACTTCTTTCGGATCGAGGTTCTTCAGCCCCTGCAAACTTTTCCAATGAAACTTTACGTAACTGACTTCGCCTTTGGCGTTGATCAGTTTGTAAGCGTGTACGCCGTTACCGTCCATCTCGCGATAACTGGCTGGCGTACCGGAGTTCGAATACAACTCGGTCAGCGTGCGGGTCGCTTCGGGGACATGGGAAAAGAAGTCGAAACGCCGGGAGTCATCATCCAAGTTAGTCCGCGGGTCGGGCTTGAACGCATGGACCATGTCGGGAAACTTGATGGCGTCGCGAATGAAAAATGTCGGGAAGTTATTGCCTACCAGATCCCAATTACCGTCCGCCGTATAGAACTTGGTGGCGAAGCCGCGAGGGTCTCGCAACGTCTCCGGCGAATGATTGCCATGCACGACGGCGGAGAAACGCACGAACACCGGCGTGACCTGGCCAGCGGCGAAGACTTTGGCCTTGGTCAGGTCGCTCAGGTCATTGGAAACCGTAAACTCGCCATGGGCACCGGTACCACGGGCGTGCACGACGCGCTCGGGGATCCGCTCACGATCGAAACGCTGCAGTTTCTGGATCAATTGCACATCCTGCAACAGCGTCGGGCCATTGGGGCCGGCGGTTTGCGAGTTCTGGTTGTCACCCACAACAGCGCCGTTGTCACGGGTGAGGGTAGCGGCGTTGACGGATAAGGAAAACAGGCTGGCGGTCAGCACAACGAGGGAATGGCGATTGGAAAAAGCGCCGAGGCCAAGGGAAGTGTTCATTGGAATTTTCCTCTGATTTTATAAAGCGCATCCATGTGCGCCTTTCAGAGGCTAGTGCTGTAAAAACCAAAACCTAAATAGAAATACCGTACCGTCTTGATAGAAAAAACGATGTAGGGAATCCGCCAAAAACCGCGTATCACGCGCGATTGGTGGCACTTTGTAAACTTTTTGCGGGGAGCCGGGTCGATAACAGGCAAGCTTTGTAAGCAGGCATGTCGAGCGAGACCCGTTTAGCTGACTTACACTGCCGGTATCAATCTCATCTGTCACAAGGAACAACTCATGGGCGTGCTAAGCGAGTTCAAGGCCTTCGCGGTCAAGGGCAATGTCGTCGACATGGCCGTCGGGATCATCATCGGTGCCGCTTTTGGCAAGATCGTTTCGTCATTTGTTGGCGATGTGGTCATGCCACCACTCGGCCTGTTGATCGGCGGAGTGGATTTCAGTGATCTGGCTATCACACTCAAGGCCGCCCAGGGCGATACGCCTGCGGTAATGCTGGCCTATGGCAAATTCATCCAAACGATGGTGGACTTCATCATCGTCGCTTTCGCCATTTTCATGGGTGTCAAGGCCATCAACCGTCTCAAGCGCGAAGAGGCCGTCGCTCCGAGCGCGCCCCCTGTTCCCTCCAAGGAAGAACAACTGCTGAGCGAGATCCGCGATCTGCTCAAGGCCCAGAACGAACGGCCCTGACCCTTCGCGCTAAAAAATGGTGTCCACGGGGCGCCATTTACCAGTAGTTTTCCACTGCCACTTGGCCCGGCCGACGGGTCAGACTCAGGCGCAACCCCCTGGTCTTTAGCAACTGGCGCGTGTCGTCGATCATTTGCGGATTGCCGCATAACATGACCCGCGAATGCTCTGGCGTCAGCGCGACGCCGGCGGCCTGTTCCAACTCGCCATTTTCAATCAGCGTGGTAATGCGTCCATTAAGGGCGCCAGGATACTGCTCACGGGTGACCGTCGCAATAAAGCGCAATTTATGGGCGTACTCAGCCAAGTAGTCTCGCCGGGCCAATCCTTCGATCAGCTCTTGATACGCCAGCTCCCGCGCTTCGCGAACGCTATAGACCAGGATAATTCGCTCGAATTTTTCCCAAACCTCAAAGTCCTGCAATATCGAGAGAAACGGCGCGACGCCCGTCCCCGTGGACAACAGCCATAAATCGCGACCGTCGACAAAACGGTCCAATGTCAGGTAACCGAAGGCTTGGCGGTCGACCAGCAAACTGTCCCCCGGCTTCAAGCGGCTAAGCTCGCTGGTGAACTCACCGTCCGGCACCACGATGGAAAAGAACTCGAGAAATTCGTCGAACGGCGAAGACACCATGGAATAGGCGCGCCAGACGGTAGAACCGTCCGGCTTGACGACACCCAGCCGGGCAAACTGACCGGCCCGGAAACGAAAGCCACGATCCCGAGTGGTCCGCAATGTAAACAAGTGCGACGTCAACGGTTGCACATCGATCAGCGTCTGGCGGGTGAACTTTTCCGTATTGTCGGTCATGAGGCACTCCAATAAGACAAGAACACCAGTGTCCCGCAAAGTAAGCCCATTAACCACCGGCGACGAATGATAGCGTAGCGCCACACTTTCAAAACCTGGCACGGCAAACTTCTACAAAACAAGAATGGTTGTATCGGAAAGCAACTAGCAAAAGCCTTTCTCAATAACCAAACTCCTAATACAACCGAAAAAAATCTAACTGCATGTTAGGAATAGTCCTACACTCATTTTCGCGTGACCGAATTGGATCCACGTTCCTTAATTCACCCCAAGGAGAGCGCAATGGACGTGTGGAAGGATACGCAACTACGGAAGCTATCGTGTGAAAAGGACTTGCAACGTGCTTATCGCCTGGCACTGGATTTCTTTAATTTTCAGGGGTTTGAATATTGCGCCTTTGTTGCGCATTCGACTCTGCCTGATCAACCTGCCAGCAAGATAAACCTCAATAATTACCCTTATGGGTGGGAAAGACTTTATGAACGAAATGGGTATGCCTCCACCGACCCAATAATAGCTCATTGCAATCAATCCTCAGTGCCCCGTTCTGTGGAGCGAGCAAGTTTTTTCCGAGGCCCCGCAGTTATGGCGAGAACTCAATCGGCAAGGCCTCAAACATGGCTGGACCCAAGCGGTTCATGACGAATACGGCGCCCATTATAGTTTGTTCAGTCTTGCCAGGACCCATTGCCGTATCGATGCCGATGAGCATTACGGAAATCTTGGCTATGCCATTTTTGCCAGCCAAAGGTTGCATGCATTGGCGGGCAAGAAGCTGTCTGGCGCAATGGCGCCGCCACAGGTCTGTCATCTCTCGCCCCGAGAGGTAGAAGTGTTGAGATGGTCCGCCGAAGGCAAGACCGCGTCGGAAGTTGGCAGGATCCTATGCCTTTCCGAACGCACCGTGAATTTCCATGTATGCAGCTGCATGCGAAAACTGAACGTGACCAACAAGATCTCGGCGGTGGCCAAAGCGGCCCACATCCATATGATTTAGGGGGCGAAGCACGATCGCCTACCTGAAAAACCCACGAGTAATACCTGACAAAAAAACGTACCATTTACGGCCCACTTGAATGATGACGTGCGAAGCGCGCGATGCAGTTCATTCAGGCGGTCCCGCTGACAAGCCTGCCCCAGGGCAGCGGGACATCCGTTGATTTGCCAGAGTCCCAGCCATGCCCTTGCTCGACAGCCCCTTCGCCCAACTCGACCTGATCCGCCAGCCCGAACAGCCGAACGAACCACTGCAAGCCTTTGATGCGGCCGATGAATACCTGCTTGCGTTTCTGGCTGAACAACAGCCGAGCGCCGAGTCCCGAGTGTTAGTACTCAATGATGGCTTCGGCGCCCTCGCGGCCAGCCTGGTGGGCAAGGTCAAGGTCACCAGCAGTGGCGACTCGTTCCTGGCACTGCAGGCGCTGGAAAAAAACCTGGTGCGCAACAACCTGCCCTTCGACGCGATACCGATCGTACCAGCCAGCGAAGCGCTGACAGGCCCCTTTGACCGAGTCCTGATCAAAGTCCCTAAAACCCTGGCGCTACTGGAACAGCAACTGATCCGGCTACAAGGGCACCTGGCCCCAGGCGCGCAAGTCATTGCAGCCGCCATGGTCAAGCATTTGCCACGGGCCGCAGGCGACCTGCTGGAACGCTACATCGGGACGGTGCAGGCCTCCCTGGCGGTAAAAAAGGCCCGTCTGTTGATTGCCACGCCTCAAGCCATGACGCCAGCCGTCTCCCCCTATCCCACTCGTTACTGGCTGGACGAGCCGAAGATCGAATTGCTCAACCATGCCAACGTGTTCTGTCGTGAAGGACTGGACATCGGTACTCGCGCCTTCCTGCCGCACTTGCCAACAAACCTCGGCACAGCCCGCGTCGCGGACCTGGGCTGCGGCAACGGTGTGCTGGCAATCGCCAGCGCGTTGCACAACCCCGAGGCTCACTACACGTTGGTGGACGAGTCGTATATGGCCATCCAATCGGCCACCGAAAACTGGCAAGCCGCCTTGGGCCAGCGCGAAGTGACCCTGCGGGCCGGCGATGGGCTCGCCGGACAAGAGCCGCAATCGCTGGATGTAGTGCTGTGCAACCCCCCGTTCCACCAGCAGCAGGTCGTGGGCGATTTCCTCGCCTGGAGGATGTTCCAGCAAGCTCGCGAAGCGTTGGTGGTCGGCGGCGCCCTGTACATCGTCGGCAACCGTCACCTGGGCTACCACAGCAAGCTGGCGCGGCTGTTCCGCGGCGTCGAGCAAGTCGCGGCGACGCCGAAATTCGTGATTCTAAAAGCCCGTAGATAATTCATCCAAAAAAAAGCCCTCCCTTTTCAGGAGGGCGTAAACCGTGCCGCAAGGCAACGGGATGGGAAGTCAGTGGGTGGTCAGGCCCGCGGCATTCATGAACATCCGCATCAAGCTGGCCACGATAAACAGTGCCAGCACGCTACCGGTCCAAATCATTACCAGCCAACCGAGCCGCTGCCATAACGGCTTGCGTTCGGCGGCCTCGATGTCTTTCAAGTCAGGCTTGGCCATCCTCGGCACCTCGCAGGTCGGTCAATGGTAGCCATCGTCATGGGTCACCTTGCCCCGGAACACGTAGTAGCTCCAGAAGGTGTACACCAGGATCAACGGAATGATGAACAGCGTGCCAACCAGCATGAAACCCTGGCTCTGTGGCGGTGACGCGGCGTCCCAGATCGAGATGGACGGCGGCACGATGTTCGGCCACAAGCTGATGCCCAAACCGCTGTAGCCGAGGAAGATCAGCACCAGGGTCAGGATGAACGGCGTGTAGTTGGCGTTCCGGGCCACGGCGCGGAACAATCCGTACATCGTGACCAGCACAAGGATCGGCACCGGCAGGAACCAGAACAGGTTCGGCAAGGTGAACCAGCGCGCCGCGATGTCGGCGTGGGCCAGCGGCGTCCAGATGCTGACGATACCAATCACGGCCAGCACCACGAATGCCAGTGGCCTCGCCAGGTCGTGCATCTGCTCTTGCAGCTTGCCTTCGGTCTTCATGATCAGCCAGGTGCAGCCGAGCAAGGCATAGGCGGCAATCAGCGCGAGACCGCAGAACATCGTGAACGGCGTGAACCAATCCAGCGAGCCGCCGGCAAATTGGCGATTGACCACCTCGAAACCATCGATGAAGGCCCCCAGCGCGACGCCCTGGAAGAAGGTAGCCGTCAGCGAACCACCGATGAACGCCTTGTCCCACAGGTGCCGCTTCTCGGCCTTGGCCTTGAAGCGGAACTCGAAGGCCACGCCGCGGAAAATCAGGCCGATGAGCATCAGGATCAACGGCAGGTACAACGCCGAAAGCACTACCGAATAAGCCAGCGGAAACGCCCCGAACAACCCGGCACCGCCGAGCACCAGCCAGGTTTCGTTACCGTCCCAGACCGGCGCGACGGTATTCATCATTACATCGCGATCACGCTCGCCCTTGACGAAGGGAAAGAGGATGCCGATACCCAGGTCGAAGCCGTCCATGATCACGTACATCATGATGCCGAAGATGATGACCACGGCCCAGATCAGCGGAAGATCAATACCCATGACTCAATTCCCCTTGTGCGAGCTGTCGTTGTGGTCCACTTCGTCGTCGCCTTCGTTGGCTGCCGACAATGGACGGGCCGGGGTGCGTTTCTGGCCCGGGCCACCGTCGCTCGGCTCGGCTTCGTGGGCCACCGGGCCCTTGCGTACCAGGCGCAACATGTAGCTCAGCCCCGCACCGAACAGCGCGAAATACACCACCACAAACATGACGAGGGTGAAGCTCATCTGCGCAAAGCTGTGGCCAGACGACGCATCGGCCGTGCGCATCAGCCCGTAGACCACCCACGGCTGTCGCCCGATCTCCGTGGTGAACCAGCCGGCCAGGATCGCGACCAGGCCTGACGGCCCCATCCACAGCACCAGGTGAAGGAACGGCCGGGATTGGTAGATCCGGTCCTTGCGGCGCAGCCAGAGGCTGCACAGGCCGGTGAAAATCATCAGCAGCCCCAGGCCAACCATGACCCGGAACGACCAGAACACGATGGTCGAATTTGGCCGGTCCTCGGGCGGAAACTCCTTGAGAGCCGGCACTTGATCGGTCAACGAGTGAGTCAGGATCAGGCTGCCCAAGTAGGGAATTTCCACCGCGTATTTGGTTTCCTCCGCCTTCATGTCCGGCCAGCCGAACAGGATCAGCGGCGTGGGCTCATCGCCAACGTTTTCCCAGTGACCTTCGATCGCGGCGATTTTCGCCGGTTGATGCTTGAGCGTGTTGAGGCCATGGAAGTCACCGATGACCGCCTGCACCGGCGCCACCAGCAAGGCCATCCACATCGCCATCGAGAGCATGCGGCGAATGGCCGGATTGTCGCGCCCGCGCAGCAGATGCCAGGCCGCCGAGGAACCGACGAAGAACGCCGTGGCGACGAATGCCGCGACGGACATGTGCAACAGACGATAAGGAAACGACGGATTGAACACCACCGCCAGCCAGTCCACCGGAATCACCCGGCCGTCGATGATTTCGTAGCCCTGCGGGGTTTGCATCCAGCTGTTGGAAGACAGGATCCAGAAGGTCGAGATCAGCGTGCCGATCGCCACCATGACCGTGGAGAAGAAGTGCAGACCACGGCCCACGCGGTTCCAGCCGAACAGCATGACACCGAGGAAACCCGCTTCAAGGAAGAACGCCGTGAGCACCTCATAGGTGAGCAGCGGCCCGGTGACTGCACCGGCAAAGTCCGAAAAACGGCTCCAGTTGGTGCCGAACTGATAGGCCATGACCAGCCCGGACACCACGCCCATGCCGAAGTTGACGGCGAAGATCTTCGACCAGAAGTGGTACAGGTCGCGGTACGTATCGTCGCGCGTCTTGAGCCACAAGCCTTCGAGTACCGCCAGGTAGCTCGCCAGGCCGATGGTGATGGCCGGGAACAGGATGTGGAACGAAATGGTGAACGCGAACTGGATTCGGGCGAGATCGAGCGCCTCCAAACCGAACATAAGTCTTCCTCTGTCAGGTAAAACCGGCTGCGGGCGGGGCTTGCATCACAGCCCCCAGGGATATGGAGTGCGATGCTTTTCAAATCGTTCTTTTTTTAGAACCGTCACGACGCAGGATTCTGGCCAGGTGGCCCCCAGCGCAACGCCTGGGCAGGCATTGATCTGGATCAAGCAATGTTCAAAGAGTAGTCGCATATTTGCCGATGGACGGCGTGGTCTTTTGTCGCGTGACAGGTTGTCTCAGTGCCGAAACCCTACCCAGACTCTTGAGTTTTGAGGCGTGCAGTGTTGTGGCGAGGGGATTTAGCGAAACGTCGCACCGCCCCGCTGGGGCGCGAAGCGGCCCCTAGCTTTTGCGAGCGCTGCGCACTCGAGCGGGGATAAATCCCCTCGCCACAAAAAAATCGGCACCATGGGTAAGATCGATGTTTGGCTAACTATTTTCCCAGCCATCGCAACTTCCAGTTACAGCTCGGTGATAATCTCCAAGCCTTCATCACCGGACCTGTCTTAGATGCCCAGCCAAGCGCCGCTGCTGCTCCGTCACCATCGTCCCTTCATCGCCTTCTGGCTGGCCCGGATATTCACCGCCAGCGGCTTCCAGATGCTCACCGTGGCCATCGGTTGGAACCTCTACCAACTGACCGGCAACGTTTTGGACCTGGGCCTGGTCGGGCTGGTGGAGTTCGCGCCACGGGTATTGTTCATGCTGCACACTGGGCATGTGGCGGATCGATACGACAGGCGCAAGGTCGCTGCGATCTGCCAGTCGTTGCAGGCGATGATCGCCCTGGCCCTGGTGGTCGGTAGCGCCACTGACAACGTCACGCGGGAGATGATCTTCATCCTCGCCTTCCTGCTGGGCGCCGCCCGCTCCTTCGAGATGCCGACCACCCAGGCGCTGCTGCCGAGTATCGTGCCGGCCGCGCTGTTTCCCCGCGCCGTCGCCGCCGCGCAATCGGCCCAGCAGTCCGCGACCATCGTCGCCCCAGCCCTTGGCGGCTTGCTCTACGCCTTCGGCAGCGTCTGGGTCTATGGGCCGACCGTGCTGCTCTACATCATCGCCTGCTGCCTGATGCTCAACCTGCCGGCCCGGCAAACGCCGCTGAACAAAGGCAAGGCAACCTTGGATTCGTTGCTGGCCGGTATTCGTTTCATCCGCAGCCGCCAGGACATCCTCGGGGCGATTTCCCTGGACTTGTTCGCCGTGCTACTGGGCGGCGCCACGGCGTTGCTGCCGGTGTTCGCCAAGGACATCCTGCTCACCGGTCCCTGGGGCCTGGGCCTGTTGCGTTCGGCACCGGCGGTGGGCGCCTTGCTGATGTCGCTGTGGCTGGCGCGGTTTGCCGTGGAACGCAAGGTCGGCCGGGTGATGTTCACCGCAGTGGGAATATTCGGCGTCGCCACGATTGCCTTCGGCCTCTCCACCTCATTCTGGTTTTCCTTGGCGGTGCTGGTGGTGCTGGGCGCGGCGGACATGATCAGCATGGTGATCCGCGCCTCCTTCGTGCAACTGGAAACCCCGGACGAAATGCGCGGTCGCGTGAGCGCGGTGAACGGGCTGTTCATCGGCGCCTCGAACCAGTTGGGCGAATTCGAGTCCGGCCTGACCGCCCACTGGTTCGGCACGGTGCCGGCGGTGGTCATGGGCGGTGTCGGCACGCTGCTGGTGACCGGGACCTGGATCAAACTGTTCCCGACCCTGGCCAACCGTGACCGCATGCACGAACCGGTTGAGGAAGCGAAAGCCTAGAGCAGCTTGTCGAGGGTGATCGGGAAGTCCCTGACCCGTTTTCCGGTGGCGTGATAAATCGCATTCGCCACCGCCGCCGGTACGCCGACGATGCCGATCTCTCCGACGCCTTTGGAGCCGAGGGCGTTGACGATGTCATCCTGTTCCTCGACGAAAATCACCTCGATATCGCCGATGTCGGCGTTGACCGGCACATGGTATTCGGACAGGTTGTGGTTCATGTGCCGGCCCAAGGCGTGATCGGTCAGGGTTTCTTCATGCAACGCCATGCCGACGCCCCAGACCACGCCGCCGAGGATCTGGCTCCGAGCGGTCTTCGGATTGATCACCCGGCCAGCCGCAATGGCGCTGACCACACGGTTGATTTTGACCGTGCCCAAGTCTTCATCCACCAGCACCTCAACAAACACCGCCGAATGCGTGGCGGTGGCGTAGGCCTGGCGTTTTTCATCAGGCTCGGCGGTGACTTGCACTTGCAACGGTGTCTCGCCGCTTTTTTGCGCCAGTTCCGCCAAAGCGACGCGGGCCTCCCCCATGCGCAGTTCACCGTCAACGAATGTCACTTGCTCGAGGGTTGCGCCGCTGAAAGCTGGACAGCTCTGTCGCGCTACGGCCAGGAGCTTTTCTCGCAGCGCCTCACAGGCCTGCTTGACCGCCGTGCCCACCGACGAAACAGTGAACGAGCCGCCCTGCAACGGCGCGGTCGGCAGCGACGAGTCGCCGAGGACGAAGGTGACGTCATCGAAGGAAACCCCTGACGCCTCGGCGGCAATCTGGGTCATGACGGTGTAGGTGCCCGTGCCGATGTCAGTGGTGGCGCTGCTGACCGTCAACTTGCCGTTGGCGTCCAGCGACGCTCGGGCGCTGGCCTTCTGTTGCATGGCTTCCCACACACCCCCGGCCATGCCCCAGCCCACCAATTGCCGGCCTTCGCGCATGCTGCGCGGTTCCGGGTTGCGCTTGTCCCAGCCAAAACGAGCGGCGCCCTCGGCGTAGCATTCGCGCAACGCCTTGCTGGAATAAGGCTTGCCCTCGTTCTCGTTGCGCTCGGCATAGTTGATCAAGCGCAATTGAACCGGATCGATCGCCAGGGCACAAGCCAACTCATCCATGGCGCATTCGAGGCCGATCAGACCAAGGGCGGCGCCCGGAGCGCGCATGTCCAACGGCGTATAAACATCCAATGGCGCCAGTTTGTAAGTCAGCGTCACGTTATCGCAGTGATAGAGCATGCCGCTCCACTCCACCACGTGCTCGGTGAAGTCCTCGAAGCGGGAGGTCTGGCCAACGGCGCTGTGTGCCACGGCGAGCAACCGTCCGTTGGCGGCCGCGCCCAGTTGCACGCGCTGGAACGTCCGCGGCCGGTAACCGAAGGTAAACATCTGTTGGCGCGTCAGGCTGACGCGCACCGAGCGTTTCAGCGACAGCGCCGCCATTACCGCAAGCGGCAACTGATACTGCGGGCGCAATCCGGAGCCGAACGCACCGCCGACAAACGCGGCAAATACACGTATCTGGTCCTGCTCCAGTCCGAACACCTTCTGCACATACGCCTGACAGTTCTGCGTGCCTTGGGTTTTATCGTGGATATGCAGGCAGCCGTCGGGTTGGTACAGCACGGTGCAAGCATGAGGCTCCATCGGGTTGTGATGCTCGATCGGCGTGCTGTAGGACACATCCACGCTGAGGGCCGCGCTGGCGTATTCGCCCTGAAAATTCCCACGAGGCTTGGGCAGCTCGGCCGGTGCCGGATGGGCTTCGTTTTGCACGATCGTCAGATCGGTCTGGTGATCGGCAACTTCATATTCGATTTCAACCAGTGAACCGGCGTAGCGAGCCAGCTCCAGGTTCTGCGCGACCACCAATGCCAGCGGCTGGCCGCTGTAGAGAATCTGGTCGTTGTACAACGGCCGGAACGGCGACCCTTCGGCCGCGTCGGCATCCTGGTAGGGCTCGTCGTAGCTGGCAATCCGGGGGCGATTGGTGTGATCGATCACCGCGACCACACCGGGCAAGGCCAACGCTTTGCTGGCATCGATCCGCAACACGCGGCCGCGGGCGATGCTGCCGGACACCACGCTGCCGTGCAGCAAGCCGTCTTCGCGGTACTCACCGGCATAACGGGCCTGGCCCGTGACTTTGAGCAGGCCGTCGACTCGGTCCAAGGGTTGGCCTATGGATTTGCTCAACGTATTCATCGGGCGGTGCCTCCCATCAGTGCGGCATCGCTCAAGGCGCGAACAATAGCCCGGCGCGCCAACTTGACCTTGAAGCCGTTGTGTTCCAGCGGCTCGGCGTTTTGCAGCAGTGCATCGGCGGCGGCCGTGAATGTTTCGCGGCTGACGGTCTGGCCCGTCAGCCAATTCTCCACCGCCCGGTCTCGCCAAGGTTTGTGAGCCACCCCGCCGAGGGCAAGGCGAGCCTGGCGAATCACCGGCCCGTCCAGTTCCAGCGCCGCCGCCACTGACACCAGCGCAAAGGCATAGGAGGCCCGGTCACGGATCTTCAAGTAGTGGCTGTGTTCGACGAAACCTGCTGCAGGCAACTCGATGTAGGTGATCAGCTCGTCATCGGCCAGTTGATTGTCCCGCTCAGGGGCGTCGCCCGGCAGACGATGAAAGTCGGCGAACTCGATGGTCCGCGCCCCACCCCGGCCCAATACATGGACCACCGCGTCCAGCGCCGCCAGGGCCACGCACATGTCTGAGGGATGGGTCGCGACACATTGGTCACTCGCCCCGAGGATCGCGTGGATCCGGTTCAGGCCATTCCTGGCCGGGCAGCCGCTGCCGGGCCGCCGCTTGTTGCAGGGCACGTTGGCGTCGTAGAAGTAATAGCAACGGGTGCGTTGCAACAGGTTGCCGCCGGTGCTGGCCATGTTGCGCAATTGTGGCGAGGCGCCTGCCAGGATGGCTTGGGAAAGCAACGGGTAACGCCGTTCGATCCAAGGATGCCAGGCCAGGTCGGCATTGCTCACCAGCGCGCCGATCATGACCCCGCCGGAGGGGGTTTCGCTGAGGTCCGCCAACGGCAGTCCGGTGATATCGATCAGGTGTTGGGGACGGGTGAGGTTTTCCTTCATCAAGTCCAGCAAGTTAGTGCCGCCAGCGATGAAACGTGAGGTCGCGCTCGACAGATCGACGGCAGCCTGCAAGGTGTCGGGTTTACTGTAGCGGAAGGGATTCATTGCGCATCTCCCGGTTGCTGGCAGAGCGGCAGTGCTTCTTCAATGGCGTCGCGAATGTTGTTGTACGCACCGCATCGGCAGAGATTGCCGCTCATCAGCTCGCTGATCTCACCACCGGTCTGTGCCCGCCCTTCGTTGGCCAGGCCCACCGCCGAACAGATCTGCCCGGGCGTACAGTAGCCGCACTGGAACGCGTCATGCTTGATGAACGCGCGCTGCATCGGGTGCAACTCATCGCCATTGGCCAAGCCCTCGACCGTGGTCAACTCGGCACCGTCACACATCACCGCCAGGGTCAGGCAGGCGTTGATCCGCTTGCCATCACGCAACACCGTGCAGGCGCCGCATTGGCCGTGGTCGCAACCTTTCTTGCTGCCCACTAGATCAAGCTGCTCGCGCAAAAGGTCCAGCAACGTGGTCCAGGGCAACACCTGCAGCTCGCGCACTTGGCCATTGAGTGTCAGACGGATTGGATGACTGGCGTAGGACGCCCGCGTCGCTTCGGACAGGGTCGCGCTCATGGAACACCTCACGGTTGGTCGTACACGCGGCGTTTTGGGAAACCGCCGTCATAAGGGGTACGACTTCAGGGTGGGGTGAGCGTTCAAGGCAATTGAATGACGAAACGCCTCTCAGGCCAGCAACTCAGCGGCCACCACGCTCCTTACGCCCTTGCCGCTGAGTTGCTCCACGAGCGTCAAGGCAAACGCCACGGCGGCTGCCGAGCCTTGGGCGGTGATGCAGTTGCCATCCACGACCACCGGCTGATCGACGAAACTGCACCCCGACAGTTGCTGGCTCACAGTGGGCAGGCAGGTCATGCGGCGCTGGCGCAGGACACCGAAAGCCTGAAGCACCAGTGCCGGCGCTTCGGCGATGGCGGCAAAGAATCGCCCGGCGGCGGCCTGGTCCTTGATCAACTGCTGCAACGGCTGATGGGCCGCCAGATGTTGCGCGCCGATGATGCCGCCCGGCAGCACAATCAAGTCGAAGTCCTGGACCAGCAGGTCTACCAACATGCCATCGGCGGTCAAACGCGTGCCCCGTGCGCAGGTGAACATGCGGCGGCCCTCGATACTTGCCACCACCACTTCGAGCTGCGCCCGACGCAACACGTCGATCAGCGTCACCGTCTGCAAGTCGTCGACGCCTTCGGCCACGGCAATCAGGGCTCGGGGGATCTTGGTTCCAGGAATCATGGGCACTCTCCGCAGGGTGATTCCTGAAGACTAGCCAGCTTTGCCGGACCGTGTCAGGCGAAGCGCGTCCAGAACGTCGTCATTTGATGTACAGCTGGGTCGACATCCGGTTGCCCGGTGCGTTGATCGACACATTGCTGAAGCTGAAAGTACCTTCCTGCTTGCCCTTCAGGTCGAAGACATAGAGGTAGCCGACCACCTTGGTCCTGGCCGAACAATCGTTCAGGTTGCCATTGCTGAATGCACACACGGGCGAGCGGGTGCCGTCGACCTCGAAGCCATCCAGCGTGACGTGAGGCTGATGGCCGTAGCCGGCTTCCAACACGTAGACCTTGATATTCGGGCCACCGTGATCGCAGCGGGTCCGTTCCTGCTGCGCGACGATGTCCTCGAAGCCGCAGGCCGGCGATTCGACCTTGAGCACCTTGACCTCGCTCAGCGGCGGCGCCGACGCGGCGTGTGCGGCCGCCACGGACAGCCCCAGGCCCAAGGCCCAGCCCCATGTCCATACCCATGCGATTTTCTTCATGCGATACATACCGACCTCCCGGAATCGCGCGCAGTATGGCCCAATAATTGCCTCGGCACATCTCGGTACATCGAGGATCGCAGCCACATCGCCGCGCTGCTATGATGCGCGGCTTTTTCCGACCCGCAGAAAATCCCGGGCGCCACTGGCGGCCTGTGCTTTGCTGTTGAGGTCGATACATTCACGGCGCCGCGCGCGCCACGGGGAGCAGACATGCTGGAAAGGCTGTTTCAACTCAAGGCACACAACACCAACGTGCGGACCGAGATCCTGGCGGGCGTCACGACCTTCCTGGCCATGGCCTACATCCTGTTCGTCAACCCGAGCATCCTCGGCGAAACCGGCATGGACAAGGGTGCAGTGTTCGTCGCCACCTGCCTGGCGGCAGCCATTGGCTCGGCGGTCATGGGCCTGATCGCCAACTACCCGATCGCCCTTGCGCCGGGCATGGGCCTGAACGCCTTCTTCACCTACACCGTGGTCCTGCACATGGGCCATACCTGGCAAGTGGCGCTGGGTGCGGTATTCATCTCCGCCGTGCTGTTCTTCCTGCTGTCGATCTTTCGCATCCGCGAGTGGATCATCAACAGCATCCCGCTGCCGCTGCGCTCGGCCATCGCCGCCGGTATCGGCCTGTTCCTGGCGCTGATCGCCCTGAACAACGCCGGCATCGTGGTTAAGAACCCGGCGACCATGGTCGGCCTTGGCGACCTGAAGCAACCGGCGCCGATCCTCGCGACCCTGGGTTTTGTCCTGATCGTCGCCCTGGAAGCACTCAAAGTGCGCGGCGCGGTGTTGATTGGCATCCTGGCGGTCACCGTCGTCTCGATCCTGATGGGCTTCACGCCGTTCGGCGGCATCATTTCCGCGCCGCCGTCCTTGGCCCCGACCTTCCTGCAATTGGATATCAAGGGCGCCCTGGACATCGGCCTGGTGAGCGTGATTTTCGCGTTCCTGTTTGTCGATCTGTTCGATAACTCCGGCACCCTGATCGGCGTCGCCAAGCGCGCCGGCCTGATGGGCAAGGACGGCCACATGCCGAAGATGGGCCGCGCACTGATTGCCGACAGCACCGCCGCCATGGCCGGTTCGCTGCTGGGAACCTCGACCACCACCAGCTATATCGAGTCGGCGGCGGGCGTCAGCGCCGGCGGCCGCACCGGCTTGACCGCCATCGTCGTGGCGATCCTGTTTTTGCTGGCGCTGTTCTTCTCGCCGCTGGCCGCCAGCGTCCCGGCCTTCGCCACCGCACCGGCCCTGCTGTTCGTAGCGGTGCTGATGACCTCGGGCCTGGCGGAAATCGACTGGGACGATATCACCGTTGCCGCCCCGGTGGTCGTCACGGCCCTGGCAATGCCATTCACGTATTCCATCGCCAACGGCATCGCTTTCGGTTTCATCGCCTGGACTGCCATCAAACTGGTGTCTGGCCGTGGCCGTGAGCTGAACCCGGCCCTGGTCATCCTGTCGATTCTGTTCGTTATCAAGTTGGGTTGGTTCAACGCATGACTTTTGATTCCCAGGCCTACGCCGCCCAGTTGCAGGACAAGGTCGCCCGTTTGCGTGACCTGTTGGCGCCGTTCGATGCACCGGAACCCGCGGTGTTCGATTCGCCCCTGAAGCACTTCCGCCTGCGGGCCGAATTCCGCCTCTGGCGCGAAGCCGGCGAGCGTCACTACGCAATGTTCTCCCAGGACGACAAGCGCACGCCGATCCTCATCGAGGAATTTCCCATCGCCAGCCTGCGCATCAACCAATTGATGCCGCAACTCAAGGCCGCCTGGCAGGCCAGCGCGCCCTTGAGCCATAAGCTGTTCCAGGTGGAATTCCTGACTACCCTGGCCGGCGACGCGATGATCACCCTGTGTTATCACCGCCCGCTGGACGAGCACTGGCACGCCGCCGCCGCGAAACTGGCGGCCGACCTGGGCGTCAGCATCATTGGCCGCTCCAAGGGCAAGCGGGAAGTGATCGGCCACGACTACGTGGTGGAGAAACTCGACGTCGGCGGCCGCACCTTCAGCTATCGCCAACCCGAAGGCGCCTTCACCCAGCCCAACGGCACGGTGAACCAGAAGATGCTCAACTGGGCCTATGAAGCGTTGGGCGATCGCAGCGACGATTTGCTGGAGTTGTACTGCGGCAACGGCAATTTCACCCTGCCCCTGGCCACCCGCGTGCGCAAAGTCCTGGCCACCGAAATCAGCAAGACCTCGGTGAACGCCGCGCTGAGCAACCTCAGCGAAAACGCGGTGGACAACGTCACGCTGGTGCGCCTGTCCGCCGAAGAATTGACCGAAGCCTTGAACGAAGTCCGGCCGTTCCGTCGCCTGCACGGCATCGATCTGAAAAGCTACGAATTCGGCAGCGTCTTCGTCGACCCGCCGCGCGCCGGCATGGACCCGGACACCTGCGAGCTGAGCCGGCGTTTCGACAACATCCTCTACATTTCCTGCAACCCTGACACCCTCGCCGCGAACATCGCGCAGTTGAACGATACGCACCGCATCACCCGCTGCGCGTTGTTCGATCAATTCCCCTGGACCCATCACATGGAGTCCGGGGTGTTGTTGACTCGACGCTGAGTCGTCCCTTTCGGGGTGAAGGGATTACCCTGTGGCGAGGGGATTTATCCCCGCTGGGCTGCGAAGCGGCCCTCTGCTCTGTCTTGTCTGGCCTCTTGCGAGTGCTGCGCACTCGAGCGGGGATAAATCCCCTCGCCACAACAGCCCTCCCCTGACACAGGTCATGTTCGATCATCGAACACATATTGACCGATGTCGGCTGCTTTATTTGACCAAATTAACCATCTAGTACAATTTATCTCCACAAGCTGAAACCCAGCCCACACCAACAATAAAAATGTGGAGAAATTGCGATGCCTCCAATCGTTCTGGTGCTCAACGGCCCGAACCTGAACCTGCTCGGCACTCGCGAGCCGGCGACCTACGGACACGAAACCCTGGCGGATATTTCTGCCTTATGCGGCCGCGCCGCCGAAGAGTTCGGCCTGGCCGTGGAGTTTCGCCAAACCAACCAGGAAGGGGAGCTGATCGACTGGATTCATGGCGCCCGCGGCCGATGTGCCGGCATCATCATCAATCCCGCAGCCTGGACTCATACCTCCGTCGCTATCCGCGACGCCTTGGTCGCCAGTGAAGTCCCGGCAATCGAAGTGCACCTGTCCAACGTCCACGCCCGGGAAACGTTCCGTCATCACTCTTTTGTCTCATCGGTGGCCATCGGCGTGATGTGCGGGTTCGGCAGCCACGGCTATCGCCTGGCCCTGGAACATTTCAGTCAGCGGTTGAAGGGTTGATGCGCATGTCGAAAATCACTGTGCTGGCCGGCCTGATCGGCGCGGGTATCCAGGCGTCTCGCACGCCGGCGCTGCATGAGCACGAAGGCGATGCCCAAGGCATGCGTTACCTGTATCGATTGATCGACCTTGATGCGCTGAAGCTCGACAGCAGCGCCCTGCCCGACTTGTTGATAGCCGCCGAACGCATGAGTTTTACCGGCCTGAACATCACCTTCCCATGCAAACAGGCGGTCATCCCATTGCTGGACGAGCTGTCGCCCGAAGCCCGCGGAATCGGCGCGGTGAATACCGTGGTGCTCAAAAACGGCAAACGCATCGGCCACAATACCGATTGCCTGGGATTTGCCGAGGGCTTTCGTCGTGGCCTGGGCGACGTTTCGCGCCGCCACGTCGTCCAGATGGGGGCCGGCGGTGCAGGTGCAGCAGTCGCCCACGCGCTGTTGGCGGAAGGCGTGGGGACACTGAGCATTTTTGATGTCGAGGCCAGCCGTGCCGAGGCACTGGCGAACAATCTGAATCAACAGTTCGGCGCCAGTCGCGCCCGGGCCGGCCAGGATCTGGCCAGTGCAATGGTCGAGGCCGATGGGTTGGTGAATACCACGCCGATGGGCATGGCGAAACTGCCGGGCATGCCAGTGCCGGTCGAGCTGTTGCGAAGCGAATTGTGGGTGGCGGAAATCGTCTATTTCCCACTGGAGACCGAACTGCTGCGCAACGCCCGGGCCTTGGGTTGCCGCACGCTGGATGGCGGCACCATGGCGGTGTTCCAGGCAGTCAAGGCGTTCGAGCTGTTCAGCGGCGTGGCACCGGATGCCCAGCGGATGCTGGCGCACTTCCAGAGCATGAATCACTGAAAACCCGTGGGGGCCTGCTCGCCCCCACAACGTTCAGGCTTGTAGATACCGCAACACCGACTCGCAAACCATCTGCCGATGGCGCTGCTTGATCACTTCGTCTGACAGATCAATCTGAAAGATCTCACCGAATGTCTGGCGGTTGGACACCCGGTAAAAGCAGAACGAACTGATCAGCAGATGTACATCCAGCGGCTCGAGGCCCGCACGGAACACGCCCTCTTCGGCGCCGCGACGCAGAATCACGCCAAGGGAATCGAGGATGGTATTGGTCATCGCCTTGATCGTACCGGACTGCTTGACGTATTCGGCGTTGTGGATGTTTTCGATGCAGACGATGCGCACGAAATCCACGTTGCGGTCGTGGTGGTCAAAGGTGAACTCCACCAGGCGGCGGATCGCATCGACCGGCGCCAGCTCCGCCAGGTGCAGGCGGCTCTCGGTGGTACGGATATCTCCGTAGAGTTTTTCCAGCACCTCGACGTACAGCTGTTCCTTGCTGCCGAAGTAGTAATAGATCATGCGCTTGGAGGTGTGGATGCGCTCGGCGATGGCGTCGACCCGCGCGCCGGCCAGCCCTTGCTGGACGAACTCGACGATGGCTTCCTGAAGAATGTTTTCCCGGGTTTTCTCCGGGTTGTTCTTGCGACTCTTGCGCGGCGCGGCGACAGGTTCTTCGACGACTGCGGAAAGCTCTGGATTCATAGTCATTGCGGGCTCACGGCCATCACTGCACAGGTTGGCGATTATGGGCCGCACCGCGCAGCGAAGGAAGCCACGGCGTTGCCCATTGCCGCCGCGTTTACTATTTCCCTACAACTTGGCGTGCCGCACCCCACCGCTGCGGGACTTGGCCATCGCTGCCAGCCGCACCGCGACGTTGGCCGCGCCGTAACCGGCATAGCCGTTCTTGCGCTGGATGATCTCGAAGAAAAACCGCCCTTCGAACGGTTCGGTGTAGACGTGGAAAAACTCGCCACCCTGAGCGTCGCGGTCGTACAACACGTTGAAATACGCCAGTTCGCTGAGAAACTCATCGTCGAAATCGAAACGCGCCGCCAAGTCGTCATAGTAGTTCAACGGAATGTCCAGCAACGGCACGCCCGCCTCCTTGGCGCGGCTGACTTGGGCGAAGATGTCATCGCAATCGAAGGCGATGTGATGCACACCGGAACCACGATAACTCGACAGCGCATGTGAAATCGCAGTGTTACGGTTTTCGGAAATATTCAACGGCAAACGAATCGAACTGCAACGGCTGCGCAACGCACGGCTTTTGACCAGGCCGTAGGGATCGGGCAGCACCACTTCGTCGTCAGCCTCGAAATCCAGCAGGCTCTTGTAGAACAGTACCCAACTGTCGAGGCTATCGGCCGGCAGCGCCATCGCCATGTGATCGATGCGCTTGAGCCCGGCGCCGATCACCGCACCCGGTTGCAGGTTGAAATCGGTGCCATAGACATCGGCATCCTGATCCACCAGGTAGATCAGGCTGCCGTCCGGCGCACGCACCGCCGCGAGTTCCAGCTCATTGGGCCCTACCAGGCCGCGATAAGGCTGGCCCTTGTAGGCGACAGCCCGCTCCAAGGCAGAAGCGCTGTCCTGAACCCGCACCGCCGTCGCGCATAGCGACGGGCCGTGGGCTTCGAAAAAGTTGTGGGCGAAAGAATACGGTTCGCTGTTGAGGATCAGGTTGATATCGCCCTGGCGCAACAGACTGACGTTCTTGGAGCGATGCTGTCCCGCCTTGACGAACCCCAACTGCTCCAGCCAATGGGAGAGCTTGGCGCCGAGGTTGTCGTCCACCGCGAATTCCAAGAACTCGATGCCCTTGTATTCACTGGCTGGCGGTGTCGTGAACAGGATATCGCTGTTTTGAACAGGCGCTTCTTCGGCCAGCCGCTGACGGGTTTTTTCCTCCAGGTACAGCAGCGACCGCAAACCGTCGGCAGCGTTGGCCCTTGGCGGCGCGGCGCGAAATCCGTCGTTGAAGATCTCCAGCGACAGCGGCCCGGTGTAGCCGCTCTTGATGATCGGTGCCAGGAAGCCCGGCAGGTCGAACTCGCCCTGCCCCGGGAAGCAACGGAAATGCCGGCTCCATTCCAAGACGTCCATCGCCAGGATGGGCGCGTCGGCCATTTGCACGAAGAAAATCTTCTCGCCAGGGATCTCGGCAATGGCGCTCGGGTCGCCTTTGAGGGACAAGGTGTGGAAGCTGTCGAGCAATACGCCAAGGCTCGGATGATCGGCCTGGCGCACGATGTTCCAGACCTGTTGATAAGTATTCACGTGCCGGCCCCAGGCCAATGCCTCATAACCGATGCGCAAGCCCCGCGCGCCGGCCCGCTCGGCCAGTAGCCGCAAGTCATCAATCAGGATTTGCTCATCGCCAACGCTGTCGGCTGAGGCGTTGCTGCACACCAGCACGAGATCGGTGCCGAGCTCCTGCATCAGGTCGAATTTGCGCTCGGCCCGCTCCAGGTTGCGCGCCAGGCGTTCGCGACGGCAGCCTTCAAAGTCGCGAAACGGCTGGAACAAGGTGATGGCAATGCCCAAGTCGGCGCACATTTGCCTGATTTCCCGAGGGCTGCCGTCGTAATAGAGAAGGTCGTTCTCGAAAATCTCCACCCCGTCGAAACCGGCGGCGGCAATGGCTTCGAGTTTTTCCGGCAGGGTACCGCTCAACGAAACGGTGGCAATGGAACGCTGCATGAATTCGGCTCCCGGGACAGGCGTCGGCTACAAAAATGCGCCGCTTTTTAAAAGAGTCAGCCGATTATTGGGCTGTCGGTTTCTTTGAGCAATTCAATATGTACCACCCAGTTAGTTTTTTGGGCGATTATCGAACACAATGCCCGATTAACGAATTGACGATTTTTTAGCCACTGCGCACCATCGACCCCACATTGACGCCGGCTTGAACTGCCGTCTCAATGGCAAACCCAGACCACACCATAAGAATTTCAAGAACGGGTGCACCTATGATTCCTTCCCAAAGTTCCCGCCTGGCCCCCGGCCTGGGTGCCTCCACCGAAAGCGTCGGCGACAAGATCCGTGGCGCCATGGCGGTGGGCAAGACCCGTTGGGGCATGCTCGCCCTGGTGTTTTTTGCCACCACCCTGAATTACATCGACCGCGCCGCACTGGGCGTGATGCAGCCCATTCTTGCCAAGGAGATGAGTTGGACGGCGATGGATTACGCCAACATCAATTTCTGGTTCCAGGTCGGCTATGCCGTCGGCTTCGTGTTGCAGGGTCGGCTGATCGACCGGATTGGCGTCAAGCGCGTGTTCTTCTGCGCCGTGCTGCTCTGGAGCCTGGCGACCGGCGCCCATGGCCTGGCCACCTCTGCGGTGGGCTTCATGGTCTGTCGTTTCATCCTCGGCCTGACCGAAGCCGCCAACTACCCGGCCTGCGTGAAGACCACGCGGCTGTGGTTCCCGGCTGGCGAACGCGCCGTGGCCACCGGTATTTTCAACGCCGGAACCAACGTCGGCGCAATGTTCACGCCGATGCTGTTGCCGCTGATCCTGCACGTGTGGGGCTGGCAGGCCGCGTTCCTGTGCATGGCCGCGCTGGGCGGGATCTGGTTGCTGTTCTGGGGCCTGAAATACTTCAACCCGGAAGACCACCCGAGCGTAAGACAGTCAGAACTGGACTACATCCAGGCCCAGGATGAACCGGACCAGGCACGCGTGCCGTTCTCCCGGATCCTGCGCATGCGCGGCACCTGGGCATTCGCCCTGGCCTACTCGATCACCGCGCCGGTGTTCTGGTTCTACCTGTACTGGCTGCCGCCATTCTTGAACCAGCAATACAACCTGGGCATCAACGTGACCCAGATGGGCATCCCGCTGATCATCATTTACCTCACCGCCGACTTCGGCAGTGTCGGCGGCGGGATTTTGTCTTCGTTCCTGATTGGCCGCGGGGTCAATCCGATCAAGGCACGGCTGCTCTCCATGCTGCTGTTTGCCTGCTGCATCGTCGGCGTGATCATGGCCGCCGGCTCCAGCAGCCTCTGGGTAGCGGTGTTTGCCATTTCCCTGGCAATCGGCGCGCACCAGGCCTGGACCGCGAACATCTGGAGCCTGGTCATGGATTACACGCCCAAGCACATGATGAGTACGGTGTTCGGCTTCGGCGGCATGTGCGCGGCCATCGGCGGGATGTTCATGACCCAGTTGGTGGGGCACATCCTGACGATCACGAATAACAACTACACCGTGCTGTTCACCCTGATTCCGGCCATGTATTTCATCGCGCTGATCTGGATGTACTTCATGGCGCCGCGCAAGGTTCCCACCTTGGAAAACTGATACTGGGACCAGCTCCGGGCAACCCAGCCGAGCACATTTGTGGCGAGGGGATTTACTTGCGCCGCTGCTGCCACGCCGCGGCCAATCCACTCAGACAGATCAGCACAATGCCGACAATCGTAGTCACGGTCGGCGTATGGCTGAACAACAACCAGCCCAGCAGCCCGGCGAAGACAATCTGGCAATACCCGAACGGCGCCAGCAGCGCCGGGGCGGCAAAGCGGAACGCCTGGGTCAGCATCAGGTGCGCGGTCATCCCGCACGCACCCAGCGCCAGCATCATCACCCCGTGCGTCAGGCTCGGCACTTGCCAGAAGAACGGCACCAGCGCGCTCATCACCAATGTATTGCACAGGCCGGCGAAAAAGTTGCTGGTGGTCGGGCTGTCGATCTCGCTGAGCTTGCGCGTCAGCAACTGGTAGAAGCAGAAAAACAGCGCCGAACAAAACGGCAACAACACCGCCGGCGTGAACAGATCACCCCCGGGGTGAACGATGATCAGCACCCCGATAAACCCGAAGATCACCGCAATCCATTGACCCCGCGTGACGTGCTCGCCAAGCAGGGGCACCGACAACGCGGTGACCAGCACGGGCGCGAGGAAGTTGACCGCCGTTGCCTCTGCCAGCGGGATGTACATCAGCGCGGTGGTGAAGAACAAACTGGTGCCCAACAGGCACAACGCCCGCGCCAACTGCCACAACGGGCGCTTGGTACGCAGCACGCGCAGCCCCGAGCGCGGCAGGAAAATTCCCGCCATCAACAAGGTGTGCACGACATAACGTGCCCAGACCACCATGACGATCGGATAGAAGCCCGAGAGGTATTTGGACAACGCGTCATGACTGGAAAACAGGAACGTTGCGACCAGAATAAGCACGATGCCCTTGAAAGCCTGATTGACGCCGGAGAGCGGAGTGCTGATGGTCATAGGGAAACCTGCCTTGCTTGATGTAAAGGTCGTGATGCGCGGTGCAGTTATTGGGCCAGCGAGGGTTCCGATAGTTCTGGATCCGAAGTGTAATGAAAAATCCGCAGCCAGGCAGGGTTCGGCTCAGTGCTGAACCAAAGTCCGCGTCGGTTGCCTGACAGCTCAGGCACGGCGCGCACCTTGCGCCCCTAAAGACTAGACTGCGCCAAAGCGGTCATCTCTTCGCACGCTCATTCAGAGGATTTCCCACATGTTATGGAAAAAAGGTCGCCGCAGTGACAACGTGGTGGACGCCCGTGGTGACGGTGGGGGCGGCGGCGGGATGCGCTTTGGTGGCGGCAAGGGATTGAGCCTGACGGCGATCATCCTGATTGTCGGCATCGGTTGGGTCACCGGCCAGGACCCCATGCAAATCCTCGGGCAACTCGCCGGGCAGATGGACCAGGGCTCGGCCCCTGCCTCGTCGCAAACGCGCCAGGCGCCACCGGCCAACGATGAACAGGCCGAGTTCGTGCGCTCCATCCTCGGCGATACCGAAGACACCTGGGGCCAGGTGTTCCAGCAAGCGGGGCGCCAGTACCAGCAACCGAAGCTGGTGTTGTTCAGTGGTCGGGTCAATTCGGCGTGCGGCCAAGCGTCCTCGGCGACCGGTCCTTTCTATTGCCCGGCAGACCGGCAGGTCTACCTGGACATGAGTTTCTTCAAGGAAATGTCCCAGCGTTTCTCCGCCGCTGGCGATTTTGCCCAGGCCTACGTCATCGCCCACGAAATAGGGCACCACGTGCAGACGCTGCTCGGTGTGTCGGCAAAAATCCAGGAAGCCCGCCAACAAGGCCGGCAAATGGAAGGCGACGGTGGCTTGCTGGTGCGCCAGGAATTGCAGGCCGACTGCCTGGCCGGCGTCTGGGCCAACCACGCGCAAAAACGCCTGAACTGGCTTGAGCCAGGGGACATCGAAGAGGCCCTGAACGCCGCCAACGCGATCGGCGACGATCGGCTGCAGCAGCAAGGCCAGGGCCGCGTAGTGCCGGACTCCTTCACCCACGGTACTTCGGCGCAACGGGTTCGCTGGTTCAAGACCGGTTTCGCCCAAGGCCAGGTGAGCCAATGCGACACGTTCGCGGCGAAAACCTTGTAATGAGGTGGGCGGCGTTGCTCGGGTTGATGCTGTGCTGCGTGGCACAGGCAGACGAACACGGTGTAAACGCCATCGCCCAGGGACGGCTGCAATTCAAGGGCGGCGCGATGGCCGTCGCCGTGAGCCCGCCGCCTTCTTCGATCCAACGGGTGCTGATCATCCTCCATGGTCGGCTGCGCAATGCCGACACTTACTTGCACAGCGCTGAAAAAGCCGCCGCGCAGGCCGGTCAATCGGCGACGACCTTGATCATCGCCCCGCAATTTCTCAACGAACACGATGTGGCGCGCCATCAATTGCCTGCCGACATCCTGCGCTGGCAGGGCAATGAGTGGATGGCGGGAGGCCAATCCACGGGGCCGGATCCGGTCAGCTCATTCCAGGTGCTGGACGACATCGTCGCGCGGGTCAGCGACCGGCAACAGTTCCCCGAAGTGAAGGACATCGTCATCGCCGGTCATTCCGGCGGCGCCCAAGTGGTGCAGCGTTATGCCCTGCTCGCCCATGGCCCATCCCGTATTGCGCCACGCTTTGTCGTCGCCAACCCATCGTCCTACGCCTACCTCGATGCGCAGCGCCCGA
This sequence comes from Pseudomonas sp. SWRI92, assembly GCF_014268685.1. Lineage (NCBI taxonomy): Bacteria > Pseudomonadati > Pseudomonadota > Gammaproteobacteria > Pseudomonadales > Pseudomonadaceae > Pseudomonas > Pseudomonas sp. SWRI92. The sequence goes on along the minus strand of NZ_JABWQY010000009.1, from coordinate 195,802 downwards.
TGGCGTTCGACCCTGCCAGTTGCCCGACCTTCAACCGTTGGAAATATGGCCTGGAAAACCTGCCGGCCTATGCGAGCGGCCAGACGGCGGCCCAGGTTGAAGACCGTTACATCAAGCGCGACATTGTCTATCTGCTGGGGCAACAGGACATCGACCCGCAACACCCGGCGCTGGACAAAGGCTGTGAAGCTCAAACCCAGGGTGCGTATCGACTGCTGCGTGGCAAGTTCTTTTTCGACTACCTGAGCCGGCGTCATCCGCAAGGATTGAACCAGCGGCTCGTCGAAGTGCCCGGCGTCGGGCACGATGGGAATGGAATGTTCAATTCACCCGAGGGGCTGAAGGCATTGTTTGGTCAGTGAACCCTCGCGAATCTGCCCGCGAGAAAGATCCGCCCTTCAAGCGAGCATCCGTCGCAGTTCCCCACAATCGCGCGCATGCCAGTCCGTCAGTTCGGGCCACGGGTTGTCTGGCAGATTGACCAGCACCGTCCGCGCACCCGCCGCACGGCCGCAGTCCAGATCGAAACGATAGTCGCCGACCATGACCATCATCTCCGGCGCCACGCTCCAGGCTTCGGCCAGTTTCAACAGGCCACCGGGATGAGGCTTGGGCGGCGCTTCGTCGCGACCCAGCACGTCCTCCACGGCAAAACAATCCGCCAGGCCGATGGCCTCAAGGGTGACGTGGGCCAGCTCGCGGGCGTTGCGGGTCAGGATGCCCAGGCGATAACCACGCCCGGCCAACTCGCGCACCAACTCGACCGCACCGGGCGCTGGCTTGGACCCCAGGGCCAGGTCCCGCTCATGTTCCAGCAGCCAGGCATGCTTGGCCGCCGCTTCCTCTGCCGGCAATGCCGCCAGATGCGTGAGGATGTCGTCTTCGGCCGGGATCGCCAGGGCCACGCGGATCGCGGCGAAATCATGCACGGCGATGGTCAGCGTGCCGTCCATGTCGAACACCCAATGCCGCACATCGGACAGGCTCATGCCCAATCCTTGCGATGGCGGATCAAGCCTTCCTGGGTCACCGAAGCCACCAATTGCCCGGCGCGATTGAACACGCTGCCCCGAGAGAATCCACGGGAATTGCCGGCCCATGGGCTGTCCATGGCGTAGAGCAGCCAGTCATCGGCGCGCAGGTCGGCATGGAACCACAACGCGTGATCGAGGCTGGCGACTTGCATGTCTTTCTGCCAGACCGATTTGCCGTGTGGCAGCATCGAGGTGGTCAACAGGCCGAAATCCGACGCGTAGGCCAGCAGGTATTTATGCAGCGCCGGCGAATCCGCCAGGGCGCCGTCGGCACGAAACCACACGTATTTGACCGGATCGGCCGGCTGCGGGTTGTAAGGATCTTTTTCCGTGACCGGGCGCACCTCGATCGGCTTGGGGCACAGCAGTTTTTCACGCATGTGCTCGGGCAACAGGTGCGCCCGCTGCTGGGTCAGCTCAAGCTCCGAGGGCAAGTTCTCCGGCCCGACGACTTGCGGCATGGTGCTTTGATGTTCAAAGCCTTGCTCGTCGTACTGGAACGAGGCGCTGCAGGTGAAGATCGGGTTGCCCTTCTGGATCGCCGTGACCCGACGGGTGCTGAAGCTGCCGCCGTCACGCACGCGATCGACTTGATAGACCACCGGCAACGCCGCATCGCCCGGGCGCAGGAAGTAACCGTGCATCGAGTGCACATGGCGCGCCTCTTCCACGGTCTGGCTCGCCGCCGACAACGACTGGCCCAACACCTGGCCGCCGAACAACTGGCGGAACCCCAAGTCCTGGCTGCGACCGCGAAACAGGTTCTCCTCGATCGGTTCCAGGGTCAGCAGGTCGACCAGATCTTCCAACACGTGGCTCATTCAGACTTTCCTCACAACAGCACAAAACCGCGCAGGCGGCGCTGCGGCGGCGGATCGATGATTGGCCCGGGCCATTGTGGCGGGCATTGTAGACGTCCGTGTCGGCTAACCGTGCAGGGTCTGCAGCCACTGCTCGCGGTTGATTCGGTAGAGCACATGGTGACGCAATGGATGGCCGACCGCGAGCTTTGGATGCTCGAAGTCATCCGCCGGGTCGTGCAGCATGCCAATGGCCTGCATGACTTTTTGCGACGGCAAGTTATCCACAGCGGTGAACGCCACGACTTCCTCCAGCCCCAGGCGGTCGAACGCGCAGCGCAACGCGGTCCACGCGGCCTCGCTGGCATAACCCAGGCCCCAGTGCTCCCGGGCCAGGCGCCAGCCGATCTCGACCGCGGGGGTGAAATGCGCGTCGAACCCGACCACGCCCAACCCGGTGAAGCCAATGAAGGCGCCGGTGTCCTTGCGCTCCAGCGCCCACAAGCCAAAACCGTGCTCGGCGAAATGCCCGCGCACCCGGCCGATCAGCGCGGCGCTTTCCAGGCGGCTCAACGGTGCCGGAAAATAACGCATCACTTGGGGATCGGCAGACATCGCCGCAAACGCCGGCAAATCATTGTCGCTCCACTGTCGCAGTATCAGCCGTGCGCTTTCCAGTTCCAGTATCGGCTCCATCTTCACTCCCTTTCCATGCCCAGAGTTTACATCGCTGGTAGGATCCGTCACTCGATCGCCACTGAAAACACCATGCCGCTGCCGCTGATCTACCACGAAGACTACAGCCCCGAATTTCCCCCGGAGCACCGTTTCCCCATGGACAAGTTTCGCCTGCTGCGCGACCACTTGGTGGACAGCGGCCTGACCCGGGACGCGGACCTGTTGCGTCCGGCGCTGTGCCCGCCGGAGATTCTCGCCCTGGCCCACGATCGCGCTTATATCGAACGCTATATGGGCGGCGAGTTGTCCCGCGAAGACCAACGGCGCCTTGGCCTGCCCTGGAGCGAAGCCTTGGCCCGGCGAACGGTGCGCGCCGTCGGCGGTTCACTGCTGGCCGCCGAGCAAGCGCTTGAGCATGGGCTGGCCTGTCACCTGGCCGGCGGTACGCATCACGCCCACTACGACCACCCGGCGGGCTTTTGCATCTTCAACGACCTGGCGGTGATCAGCCGCTACTTCCTGGCCAGTGGCCGGGTCTCGCGGGTGCTGATTTTCGATTGTGATGTGCATCAGGGCGACGGTACGGCTCGAATACTCCATGACACCCCGGACGCCGTGACAGTTTCCTTGCACTGCGAAAAGAATTTTCCTGCACGCAAGGCGCATAGCGATTGGGACATTCCCCTGCCGATGGGCATGGGTGACGACGCGTACCTGCGCGTCGTCGATGACGCCCTCAACTACCTGCTGCCGCTCTACCAGCCGGACCTGGTGCTGTATGACGCCGGGGTCGACGTTCACAAGGACGATGCCCTCGGTTACCTGAAGTTGACCGACGAAGGCCTCGCTGCCCGCGATGAAAGCGTGATGCGCCATTGCCTGGGGCGGGACATCCCGGTAGTCGGCGTGATCGGCGGTGGCTACAGCAAGGACCGCAAAGCCTTGGCCCGCCGTCACGGGATCTTGCACCACAGCGCACAAAAGGTCTGGGTGTCATCAGGCTGTCACTGAAACCTGCGCTTTACCCACAATGGCTGTGGAATGGCCTGTGGATAACCTGAGCGAAACGGCTTACAGCCTGTGTTGCCTCTAGTCCGCGCCGGACTGGTTGTTTTTTGATCAACCCAAGCTCCGATGCTCCCGGAAGAACCGGTGCTGCTAGAATGCTGCGCCTATTCCAGCCCCAAAGTTCAAATCATGACCTCGACTGCCCAAGCTTCTTCTCCCAACGTCGCCATCATCGGCGGTGGCCCCGCCGGTCTGATGGCGGCCGAGGTGTTGAGCCAGGCCGGCATCCAGGTCGACCTGTACGACGGCATGCCATCTGTGGGTAGGAAGTTTTTGCTGGCCGGTGTCGGCGGGATGAACATTACCCACTCGGAAGCGTTCCCGGCGTTCCTGTCCCGCTACGGCGAGCGTGCGCCGAACGTCGCCCCGCTGTTGAGGGCGTTCGGAGCGGATGAGTTGTGCACATGGATTCACGGCCTCGGCATCGAGACCTTTGTCGGCAGCTCGGGGCGGGTATTCCCTACGGACATGAAAGCCGCGCCGCTCTTGCGCGCCTGGCTCAAACGCTTGCGCGATGCCGGCGTGGCGATCCACACGCGCCATCGCTGGCTCGGTTGGAACACCGACGGCAGCCTGCGTATCGCCAGTCCAGACGGTGAAAAGTCGCTGCGGCCCAACGCAACGTTGCTGGCATTGGGCGGCGGCAGCTGGTCACGCCTGGGATCCGACGGTGCCTGGATGCTGCCGCTGGAACAGCGCGGTATTGCCCTGGCGGCCTTGCAGCCGAGCAACCGCGGATTCGACGTGCCGGCCTGGAGCGATCTTCTGATCGGCAAATACGCCGGCGCCCCGCTCAAGAACATCGCCATTGGTCTCAACGACGACGTGCCGCGCCTCGGCGAATGCGTCATCACCGCCACCGGCCTGGAAGGCAGTCTGATCTATGCACTGTCGGCGCGGATTCGGGAGGCTATCAACCAGCATGGACAGGCCACTGTTCATCTGGATCTGCTGCCTGGCAGGCCTGTGGACAAAATTCTTCAAGCGCTGGGCAAACCGCGCGGCTCACGCTCGATGGCCAAGCACTTGCACGGCCAGCTGGGGATCGATGGGGTCAAAGCGGCGTTGTTGCGAGAACTCACGTCGGCCGATTGTTTCACCGACATGGCGCGGCTGGCCCAGGCGATCAAGGCCTTGCCCGTTACCCTGGTGAAAACCCGCCCGCTGGACGAAGCCATCAGCAGCGCCGGAGGCGTGACCTTCGAAGCCTTGGATGAGCGGCTGATGCTCAGGCAACTTCCCGGGGTTTTCTGCGCGGGGGAAATGCTCGATTGGGAAGCGCCGACCGGGGGTTATTTGCTCACAGCGTGCTTTGCCAGTGGCCGGGCGGCGGGATTGGGGATGGTGGAATTCCTGAGGCAGTGATCGTTCCCGCGTTCGGCTTTTGGGACGCAGAGCGTCCCGGGCTGCATTCCCACGCGGAGCGCGGGAACGATCATCTTCAGGGCTTACGCTTGCGTGGCCCAGTATTGAACACCGGCACTTTTCGCACAGGCTTCACCGAAGGTTCGACCGGTCCCGCGTCGCCACTGTCCACCCACTTGCCCAGGTTGCGCTTGCCGCCGCTGCCTTGGGTTTTCGGTTTCTTCGGCTTTTTCGGTTTCTTGACAACCTGGCCGCTGGCATCGGTGTCCGGCACGCGGTGTTCAGGCTCGAAGTCGTGTTCCATCTGCCGCGGCAAAGTCTGACGGGTCAGGGTTTCGATGGCTGACAGCAGGTTCACTTCATCGGCGCAGACCAGGGAAATCGCCTGCCCGGTGGCGCCCGCCCGTCCCGTGCGACCAATGCGGTGGATGTAGTCCTCGGCAACGATTGGCAAATCGAAGTTCACCACCAGCGGCAAATCCTCGATATCCAGCCCGCGTGCAGCAACGTCGGTCGCCACCAGGATTTGCACTTCGCTGGCCTTGAAGCGGTCCAGCGCACGTTGGCGGGTGGCCTGGGGTTTGTCGCCATGGATGCCATCGGCGTTGACGCCCAGCCCCTGGAGTTTTTCCACCAACGCATCGACGCCGTTGCGGGTCTTGGCGAACACCAGTACTTGCTTCCACTTGTGCTTGCGCATCAGGTGGACGAACAGTTCCGGCTTGCGTTTCTTGTCGACCGTCACCACCCACTGCTTGACCGTGTTTGCCGCCACGTTGCGCGGGCTCACTTCGATGCTCAGCGGGTCGTTGAGCATCTGCCCGGCCAGCAGGCGGATCGCGTCGGAAAACGTCGCCGAGAACAGCAGCGTCTGGCGCTTCTTCGGCAGTGCCTTGTAGATGTTTGCCAACTCTTCGGAGAAACCCAGGTCGAGCATGCGGTCGGCTTCGTCCAGCACCAGGGTCTGCAACTGGTTGAACTTCAGTGCGTTCTGACGGAACAGATCGAGCAAGCGCCCTGGCGTGGCAACCAGCAGGTCGACACCTTTGCGCAACTTCATCATCTGTGGGTTGATGCTGACGCCACCGTACACGGCGTAGGTGCTCAGCGGCAGGTTCTGCGCATACTGGCGCACGCTTTCATGAACCTGCTCGGCCAGCTCGCGGGTCGGCACCAGGATCAGCGCCCGTACTGAATTGGCCGTGACCTTTGGCCCTTCGGTGGCCAACAGCTGCAACAGCGGCACGGCGAAACCGGCGGTCTTGCCGGTGCCGGTCTGGGCCGCGGCCATCAGGTCGCGACCAGCGAGCACCGCCGGCATGGCTTCGGCCTGGACCGGCGTCGGCGTCTGGTAGCCGAGCGTCTCGAGGGCGCGCAGCAGGGGTTCGATCAGGCCAAGGGTGGCGAAAGTCATGGAGATACCGTAGGAAAAATCAGCGCAAGGTGTGCAATGCGCGGCAGTTTACCCTAAATCAGGATTCGGCCGGTGCAGGCTTGGGCTTGCGCCACTGCGGCAAGCCGATCAACACCACGGCGCTGATGATCACCAGCATCGCCAAGGCCTCCTCGACGCCGATGGTTTCTCCGGCGAAGACGATCCCCAGCAACACCGCCACCGCCGGGTTGACGTAGGCATAGCTGGTGGCCGCTGCCGGACGCACGTGCTTGAGCAGGTACATGTAGGCGTTGAAGGCGATGATCGAGCCGAAACCGATCAGATAGACCAGCGCGAACCAGCCTTCCAGCGGCGGCATGTGATCCAGGTGCTCGCCGCTGGCGAAGCTGGCGATCAACAGCACCACGCCGGCGACCAGCATTTCCACGGCACTGGCCATCGCCCCGGCCGGTAACGGCAAGTGTCTGCTCAATACCGAGCCAAAGGCCCAGGAAGCCGCCGCGAAGACCAGCAAAGCCGCCCCCAACGGGCTCGATTGCAAGTTGGAACCCAGGTTGAGCATGGCGATGCCGATCAATCCCAACACAATCCCTGCCCATTCCAGACGGGTATTACGTGCGCCCCAGAAATAGCCGCAGAGCAAGGTAAACAAAGGCACCGTCGCCACGGCCAACGCCGCCACCCCAGACGCCACGCCCATGTGCTCGGCGACACTCACCGCACCGTTGCCGAACGTCAGCAGCAGCACGCCAATGAGTGCCCCGGCTTTCCATTGCACCCAGGTCGGTGCCGGCGCCCCACGCCAACGCAGGAATCCGTACATCAGCGACCCGGCGATCACGAAACGAATCCCGGCCAGCAGCAAGGGCGGCCAATGCTCGACGCCGATGCGAATCACCAGGTAAGTCGAACCCCAGATGACGTACAAGGCGAAGAAGGCAGCGATCAACGGCAACGGAAAACGACGTGGGACAGGCATGTTCAACTCGAAGTCAGGACGATGAGAACCGTTCATTCTAGAAAGGCGACAGGCAGAAAATAAGCTACAAAACCTGTTTATCCGAGCCATACACTTTTCAAGACCCGGAGATGTTGATCGTCCCCACGCTCTGCGTCCCTAAAAAACCGGACGCAGAGCGTCCTATGAGGAATTCCCACGCGGAGCGTGGGAATGATCGACGATCAAGGGTGATGAGGTGTGTTCAGAACCCGCGATGGCGCTTGAGATGCTCGTTGATCTTCGCCGCTGGCACTTTCTGCAGACTGCATAGCAGATCATGGGACAACGCCCGCAACCCATGCTTGTGTCGCAGTTCCAAAGCCAGGTGCGCGGTGAGGTTGGCGGCCATTTCGGCGTCGGCCATGGCCCGGTGAGCCTGGCCGGTGTGGGGCAAACCGGCGAAGACATTGAGCGTGCCGAGCTTGTGGTTGGGTGCCGCCGGCATCAAGCGCCGGGCCAGCAACAATGAACAGGCGAAATTCTGCAGACGGGTACGTTTTATCCGCCCGAGTTCGAAGTCCCAGAACTTCTGGTCGAAAGCGGCGTTATGGGCCAGCAACGGCGTGGTGCCGACGAACTCGTTGACCTCGTTCATCACCCGCTCGGCCGACGGTGCGCTACGCAGCATGGCATTGCTGATGCCGGTCAGTTGCTCGATAAACGCCGGGACGCGGACGCCGGCATTCATCAGGCTCTGATAGCGGTCGACGATCCGCCCCTGCTCCAGCATGACCACGGCAATTTCCGTGGCCCGGCAGCTGCTGCTCGGGGTGATGCCGGTGGTTTCAAAGTCGATGACTGCGATGCGTTCCAAACCTGTGGGGCTCCTTGAGGATCAGTTCTTGAGCAGCAATGCGCCTTCGATGGGCACGTAGCGGCTGGCGGCGCGGATCAGCGAGTTGGCGGTCAACCCCGGCACGCCGTAGGCCACCGCTTGCACGCCGTGCTTGCTGATGATGCGCTCGAGCAGCATGTCGAAATCGCCATCGCCGGAGGCCAGCACCACTTCATCGACGTGGTCGGCGGCGTCCATGATGTCGAGGGTGATACCCACGTCCCAGTCGCCCTTGGCCGAGCCGTCACTGCGCTGGATGTAGGGCTTTAGCTTCACGATGAAACCCAGGTTGCGCAGGATCTGCTGGAATTGCTGCTGCTTGCTGTCGCCGCGATCGATCGCATAGGCATAGGCTTCGACAATCTGCCCCTGCTTGCTGACATCAGCCCACAACGCCGCATAGTTGAAATGACAGCCGTAGGCTTGGCGCACGGTGTAGTAGAGGTTTTGGACATCGGCGAACACTGCGATTTTTTTCACCGCGTTTCCTCATGAATGCACACACGCGCAGGCCACCCGGCCCGAAAAGTTGCCCAGTATGCCAGCCTCGAGGAACGTTCCGCGAATAATCGGCCCGAGGCGCCAGGGCGCCCCGGACGAATGGCGGGTCAGACGAAGGAATCGTCGTCGCCGAAGAAGGACGAATCGTCGCTGTAGTCCGCGTCGCTGAAGCCGCCCGGGGCGTTGTCGACGCTACCGCTGTCGGCCACCCGCTGGTCATCGCCCCAGCCAGCGTCGCCGCTATTGGCGCTGTCGTTGACGGGCTGTGCCGGTTCTTCCCTGAGAATCTCGACGATCTCCTGGGGTTGATTGCTGTGGAACAGGCTGCTGATGCCTTGGGCCAGCATCACACCGCCGGCCACGCCCGCTGCGGTTTTCAGCGCGCCGCCCAGGAAACTGCCCGCCGCTGGAGCTTGCTGTTGCGGCGCGCCATAGTTGCCCGGCGCCGCGCCAAAGCCTTGCTGGGCCGGCGAATTGAAAGCAGGCCGTGCCGGTTCGCGCCAGCCACTACCGCTGGAGGCCGGCACGCTGGCCGGACGCGAATCGCGGCTGCTGCCGCCGAAAATACTTGAGAGAAAACCACCACCGCCGCTGGGTGCCGCAGTCTGGCTACGGGCCTGCTGCAACTCGGCCTGCAATTGCTCGACCTGCTGGGCGAGCTGCTTGTTCTGCTCATCGAGGCGCTTGATCGCCGCCTCCTGCACCAGGATCGCCTGGGCCATGAAATAGCCCGCCGCAGGCTGGTTGGCCAAGTGCTCCTTGATCCGCGCCTCGGCCTGGGCGTCGCGCGGGGCTGAATCCTTTTCGGCCTGTTGCAGCCGTGAAAACAGTCCATCGATCAGGGTTTGTTCTTCGCTGTTCATGGCGACCTCATCAGATTGCCGGATAAAAAAACCGAGCCGGTCCGCAAAAGACCGGTGCCGGTCAGTAATGGGGACCACCGGGAAGCTTTCAATGGTCTTTACCTGATGTTTACGTTTGTTTATGCGCTCACCTGATGGGTAAAGTGTCGGACCGCTTTTTCTGAACTGCGATACCGACCCATGAATCCGTTAGAAGTACTGCGCGACTCCTTGTATTTTTTCAAACGCCATCTGGGCCGGATCGCCCAGCTGTGCCTGCCGTTGGTGATACTTGAAGCGGTGCTGCAACAAGGGGTGGACAGCGCCTTCGGGGCCGAAGGGTTTTCCGGCTACAGCGTAATCGTCGGTCTGTTGGTGTACCCGCTGTACACCGCCGCGTTGATTCTGTACCTGGATGCTCGCAGTCGCGGCGAAGCCCCGCTTGCTCGAGACCTGCTCGCGGCCGCCCTCCTCCAATGGCCACGCTTTGCCTTGCTGACGGCCCTCAACACGCTGTTGATCCTGGTTGGCATCTCCCTGTATTTCCTGCCGGGCCTGTGGTTGATGGTGGTCCTGGCTTTCGGTGAATACCTGCTGGTGCTGCGGGGCCTGGCACCGCTGGCCGCCATGAAGGAAAGCCTGCGCATGAGTCGCGGACATTTCTGGCGAATCCTGTTGTGCATTTTGTCGGTGATGGTGCCGCTGTGGCTGCTCAAGGGCGCCAGCGTCTCGGTGTACCCTGAGCCCCAGAATCCGTTGATCAGTTTGCTGATAGACAGCGTCCACAGTTTCCTGCAACTGTTTACCACGGTGGTGCTGTTCCGAATGTTCATGTTGATTGCAGAAAAACCCGAGCCATGACCCGTCTGCTGCGATACACCTTGCTAGGCCTGTTGTTGCTCGTCGGCATTGCGGCCTTTTCCATCTATGGCCTGACCTGGCGCCCCCAGGCCCGGGAGGCGCTGCCGGTCAGTTGCGCCGCGAATGCCGCGCCGCTGGTGCCTGGACAGGCGTTGAAGGTGATGACCTGGAACGTCCAGTTCCTCGCCGGCAAGCGCTACGTGTTCTGGCACGACCTGGCCCAGGGCGACGATGAAAGCCCGACCCTGGAAGACATTGCCTTCAGCCTCGACGAAGTCGCACGGGTCATTCGCGACGAGCAACCGGACGTGGTGTTGCTCCAGGAACTGGACAACGGCGCCAAGGCCAGCGACTACCAGGATCAGCTCAAGCTGTTGCAGGAGCGTCTGGCCGACCTGTATCCCTGCGGAACCAGCGCCTTCGACTGGAAGGCCGACTTTATCCCCAACCCGCGCATCTTCGGCAGCGTTGGCCGGCAGTTGGCGACGCTGAGCCGCTACCGCATCGACCATGCCGAGCGAGTGCAATTGCCGGTGGCCGAGGCGAACTTCATCAGCCGTCAGTTCCAGCCAAAAAATGCTCTGCTGATCAGCTATCTGCCCCTAAGCGACGGCGGGCAACTGGCAGTGCTCAATACGCACCTGGAACGGGCCGCGCAACCGGATGACACCGCCCTGGCCCAAGTCAATGCCGTATCCAAGGCCCTGGACAAGCTCGAGTCCGCCGGCACCCCTTGGTTGATCGGCGGCGATTTCAATCTGTTGCCCCTTGGCCAATATCGGCGCCTTCCGGCCGAACAGCGCTCGCCTTATTCCGCCGACAGCGAGCTACACCTGTTGTGGGATAAATATCCGATGATTCCCACCAACAACGAGGCCAGCGGCATCGACCGCGCACACTGGTTGACTCACTACCCGAACGACCCCGGCCTCAACGGCCCCGACCGGACCGTCGACTACCTGTTCTACAGCCCGCGCCTCAAGCGGGTCGAAGCCCAGGTCCGACAGGACGACACGTTGCGTATTTCCGATCATTTGCCGGTGATCGCGCGGTTTCTGTTGCCGGCGGCACCCTGAGAAGCGCCACAGCGTTACCGACGACGCTGCCGCGGGTCGTCGTCAGTCCTCGAAGAGGCCATACAGTGGCCTCGTTAGCGGGTTCGTATACAACACGGCTATCAGGGACGTGTCCCGACCGTCGCCTCCTGCACCGTCCACGGCTTGACCTGCTCGCTGAGCGTCAGTCCAAGACCTGGCCGAGTGGGCACGAGCATCCGCCCGTCACGGGTTTCCAGACGCTCATTGAACAGCGGCTCGAGCCATTCGAAATGCTCGACCCAGGGTTCGGTCGGGTACGTCGCCGCCAAGTGGACGTGCAGCTCCATGGCGAAATGAGGCGCCAGCATCAAGCCGGCCTGCTCGGCCATCGCCGCCACCTTCAGATACGGCGTGATCCCCCCCACGCGTGGCGCGTCGGGCATCAGGAAGTCGGCACCGCGCAGTTTGATGAATTCGGCGTGCTCGGCAACGCTGGTCAGCATTTCACCGGTCGCAATCGGCGTATCGAATTGTTGCGCCAATGCGGCGTGGCCCTCGGCGTCGTAACAATCGAGCGGTTCTTCGATCCAGGTCAGGTTGTACGCTTCAAATTGACGACACATGCGCTGGGCTGTCGGGCGATCCCATTGTTGGTTGGCGTCGACCATCAGCGGGAAGTCGTCGCCCAAGTGTCTGCGCACCGTGCTCACCCGCTGGATATCAATGGCGCAGTCCGGCTGTCCGACTTTCAACTTGATGCCGCCGATACCTTTTTCACGAGACAGGTCGGTGTTCTTCATCAGTTGATCCAGCGGCGTGTGCAGGAAGCCTCCCGAGGTGTTGTAGCAGCGCACTGAATCGCGCTGGGCGCCGAGCAGGCGCGCCAGGGACAAATTCGCCCGCTTGGCTTTCAAATCCCACAACGCCACGTCGAACGCACCGATGGCCTGCGTCGACAGGCCGCTACGCCCCACGGAGGCGCCGGCCCAGCACAACTTGGTCCAGAGCTTGGCGATGTCGCTTGGGTTTTCGCCAATCAACGCCGGTGCTATTTCCTGGGCGTGGGCGAACTGCCCAGGCCCACCGGCGCGTTTCGAATAGCTGAAGCCAAGGCCGCGATGCCCGTCGATGGTTTCAATCTCAGCGAAAAGGATGGCGATTTCGGTCATCGGCTTTTGCCGGCCGGTGAGCACCTTGGCATCGCTGATTGGATTGGCCAGCGGCAAGATCACCGAAGAGACGCGGACCCAGGCGATACGGTCGCCGTCGGAGGATCCGTTGGTTTTCTCTAATGCGGACATGCGCGTACTCCTTGGTTGCTTCGATTAAATTCCACCGTGTTCAGGAAGATGATTGCGCAATCATCTCAACGTTTGAAAAAGGGGCTTCGTTCGACGGTACGCAAGCCCCTCAGGCGGAATACTACATTGATTGCGCAATCATTCAAGCAACAACAGGCCACGTGGACGCATGCATACTTAGGTAGTGGCTCGGTCAATCAGCGTGAAACCCGTGTCGATGCGCACGTTTTTCAAGGACGAAGGGTTGTCGAATCGGTCAAGCAGCGCCTCAGCGACCTGTAAGCCGATTTTCTTGCCATCGACGCTGACGGTGGACAACGCGGGGTAGACATGGGCAGCGCTGCTCAAATCGCCAAACCCCATGACGGCAAGGTCGCCGGGCACGTTCAAGCCTTGGCTTGCGGCTTCGGCCAGGACGCCTTGAGCCACCGTGTCCGAGCTGCACACCACGATGTCGGGGCGTTTCGACAGGTCCAATAACCGCCGCAGCCCTTCCCGCCCGATCTCAAGGGTGGCGGGCGGTGCGAGGACTTCCATCGGCACCTGCTCGATGCCCTGGCGCTTCAGTTCGGCAACAAGACTGTTGCAACGACGCAGGCCACGGGGGTCGCTGATGGTCACCACGGAGAAACGCTTGTAACCCTTTTTCAGCAGATGACGCGCCGTCTCCTCCCCGACCTTTTCATGGGAAAAGCCAACCAGCATGTCCAAGGGGTTTTCACTCAAGTCCCAGGCTTCAACCACTGGGATACCTGCCTGGGCGAGTCGCAGACGGCTTGATTCGGTGTGAAGCGTACCGGTCAGCACGATGCCATCCGGGCGGCGGCCAAGAACGGCCTCCAGCAGTTTTTCTTCCTGCTCCGGGCTATAGCCGGTAAGCCCCACCAGGGTTTGATAGCCCGCCTGGGCCAGGCGGTCCATCAGCGATTGCACGGTGTCGGCAAAAATGGAGTTGGCGATGGTTGGCAGGAAAATCGCCACCAGGCGGCTCTTGCTGCTCGCCAAGCCACCGGCCAGCATATTCGGCACATAGCCCGATTGGCGCACCGCTTCGCGGACCTTGTCCCGGGTGTTCTCGCTCACCAGTTCCGGTCGGTGCAAGGCCCTGGAAACTGTCATTGGCGACACGCCCGCGATCCTGGCCACGTCGATCAACGTCAAGCTGGGCGTTGCTGGTTTTTTTGCCATGGATTTTTCCGAAGCATTGAGTGTGCATTGGGCAATTTGCGAGCGCGTAAATCTAACATCCGCCACCGCGCCCTGGCCCGCGGTGTTTTATTTTCGCGGTTTGGCCCGCGCGGTTGCCTCCGCCACCAGCGGGTCGTCCGGCCAGTAATGCTTGGGATATCGCCCCTTGAGATCTTTTTTCACCTCGGCATAGGTGCTGCGCCAGAAGTTCGCCAGATCCTGCGTCACTTGCACCGGTCGACGCGCCGGCGATAACAGGTGCAGCTTGACCACCTGCCGCCCACCGGCGATACGTGGGGTGTCGGCCAGGCCAAACAGCTCCTGCAAGCGTACCGCGAGGACCGGCGGATGCTCGCTGTAATCCAGGCGAATCGATGAGCCCGAGGGCACGCTTAAATGGTGGGGCGCCAGTTCGTCCAAACGCTGCGGCAAAGGCCAGGGCAACAGGTTGCGTACGATGCTCGACAGATCCAGGCTGGCAAAATGACTGAGGCGCGAGACCCGTCCCAGGTAGGGCATCAACCAATGGTCGAGACTGTCCAGCAACGCCGTGTCACTGACGTCCGGCCATTCGCTCTCGCCTTTGGCCTCCCTATCGAGCCGGCGCAGCAGCGCCACCCGCGCCTGCCATTGGCGCAGCTCTGGCGTCCATGGCAGCAGCTCCAGCCCCTTGCGCCGCACCAGGTTGACAAGGGCCTGATTACGGGCGGATTCATCCAGGCCGGTCAGCGGTTCGCGGCTGAGTACCAGTTCGCCGACCTTGCGCTGGCGCTCGGCCCGCAGCACGCCTTCGCGCTCGTCCCAATCGAGTTGATCCACGGTGCGCACTTGCTCGGCCAGCACCGAATCGAAAAGCGCCGGATCGAAGTCCGTGGCAAGGTAGATTCGCTCTTCGCGCTGGCCCTGGCGACTGCCCAAATCGGCGATCACCAGCCACGCTTGTTTCATCAGGCTGTCAGCTTCGGCGAACAGCGCCGCACGGCCGTTGGCCAGGCGATACTCCGCGCCGCCGGGCCGGCGCTGCTGGGCGACGCGGTCCGGATACGCCAACGCCAGCAAGGCGCCGAGCCAGCGCGGATGATCAGGATCGGTCACCGCCTCTTCGGCCTTGCCCCGCAGGTAGCCGCGATATTGCCTGGCCAACTGCCGGGCCCGTTGCACCCCACCCTGAGCGCCCCGCGCGGCGCGCTCTTCGCCGCAAAGCAAGGCCAGGCGACTGTGCAGGTCCGCGCCGGCACCGCGCAGAATGTCGCGCTCGCCCAACAGCGCGGCGACGTTACAGGCCATGTCTGCCAGGCCCAGCGCCTGGCCGCGCAACAACAGATGGGCGATACGCGGGTGGGCCGGCAGTTCGGCCATGGCCTGGCCGTGGCGGGTCAGTTGTTCGCCCTCCAGCGCGCCCAGGCGTTGCAGCAGGTCTTGGGCCTGGGCATAAGCGGCGGTTGGCGGAACATCGAGCCAGACCAATTGCTGCGGCGTCACGCCCCAGCGCCCCAGTTGCAGGGCCAACCCGGCCAGGTCCGTCGACAGAATTTCCGCGCTTGCGTAAGCAGCCAATTGCTCATGCTGGTCTTCGGACCACAACCGATAACACACACCCGGCTCCAGTCGCCCGGCCCGACCGGCGCGCTGGGTGGCGCTGGCGCGGGAGATGCGCTGGGTGTCGAGGCGAGTCATGCCGCTGCCCGGATCGAAACGCGGTACGCGGGCCAGTCCGGCGTCGATCACCACCCGCACGCCGTTGATGGTCAGGCTGGTCTCGGCGATGTTAGTGGCAAGGACGACTTTGCGTTGGCCGGGCGGTGCCGGGTCGATGGCGGCACGCTGGGCGGCGAGGTCCAGCTCACCGTGCAACGGGCACAGCAACACATTGCCGCCCTCGCCCAGCGCCTCGGCCAGTTGTTGATGGACCCGGCGAATCTCCGCCTGCCCGGGCAAGAACACCAGTACGCTGCCAGTCTCGTCGTGCAAAGCTTCGAGCACGGTCTGCACCAGCCGCGGCTCGATGAATTCGCCGGGCTGGAAGGGCCGTCCCCAGCGCACCGTCACCGGGAACATGCGGCCTTCGCTGCGCAGGATCGGCGCGTTATCCAACAACCCGGCCAGGCGCTCGCCTTCCAGGGTGGCGGACATCAACAGAATCTTCAGCGGCTGGTCTTCACGAAACAACTCGCGGCCGTTGAGGCTCAAGGCCAAGGCGAGGTCGGCATCGAGGCTGCGTTCGTGATACTCGTCGAAAATCAACAGTCCCACGCCCTCCAGCGCCGGATCATCCTGCAAACGGCGAGTCAGGATGCCTTCGGTGACCACTTCGATGCGGGTCTTGGGGCCGACTTTGCTGTCGAGACGAATCCGGTAGCCGACCGTTTCGCCGACTTTCTCTCCCAACTCACTGGCCAATCGCTCGGCCGCCGCCCGCGCCGCCAGGCGCCGGGGTTCGAGCATCAGAATGGTTTGCCCGGCCAGCCACGTTTCGTTCAACAAGGCCAGGGGAACACGGGTGGTTTTACCGGCACCGGGGGGCGCTTCGAGCACCGCTTCGTGGCGCAAGGCCAAGGCTTGGCGAAGCGCGGGTAAAACTTCATCGATCGGCAAAGAAATCATGCTGGCTCCAAAACAGAGGGCCGAGTATAACGGCGAACTGTTTAGCGTGGTCTGGACTCCAACCAGCAACGCCCTTACCTGCTCAGGAGATTGCTATGCGTATTCCCTTTCGCGTGATCGGCGGCGTCCTGGTCGCCAGCCTGCTGACCCAGATCAGCGCCTGTGGCTCGATCTTCTACCCGGACCGTCGCGGCCAGATCGACGGCAAGATCGACCCGGCTATTGCCGCGCTCGACGCCGTCGGCCTGCTGTTCTACATCATTCCCGGCCTGATCGCCTTTGCGGTGGACTTCGCCACCGGCGCGATCTACTTCGAGCCGGGCAGAAGCGTGCAGATCGAGCCAGAGAAACTCAAGCCGGCCATCAACCCCGACGGCACGATCAATAACCAAAAGCTGCAAGCCATCCTGGAAAGCGAGCTGGGCCGCAGCTTCCCGTTGGACGATCCGCGCCTGATCCAGCACAAGGGCAACGTGCAACAACTGGCCACGCTCGGTCTCGTACCTGCCGCATAAAAGGCGCAACCCAAGGAAGACCGCGCCATGACCACCAGCACCGAACACGCTCGCCTGCTACGCCTGGCCACCCGGGCGTCGGTGGCCGTGGCGTTCATCCTGATCGTTGCCAAGGCGCTGGCCTGGTGGCTAAGCGGTTCGGTGAGCATGCTCGCCGGCCTGACCGATTCGACGCTGGACGGCGTCACCTCGCTGCTCAATCTGCTGGCGGTGCATTACGCGCTACGCCCCGCCGACGATGACCATCGCTACGGCCATGGCAAGGCTGAGTCCTTGGCCGGCATGGCCCAGGCGCTGTTCATTGGCGGCAGTGCGGTGTTGATCGCCTTGCAGGCCTTCGAGCGTCTGAAAGCGCCGGTGCCAGTCGAGGCGCCGTGGCTCAGCGTCGGCGTGATCGTGTTTTCCCTGGCGCTGACCTTGGCGCTGCTGGCCTTGCAGCATCGGGTCGTGCGCGCCACGGGCTCCAACGCCGTGCGCGCCGACTCCCTGCATTACCGCTCGGACCTGCTGCTCAACGGCAGCATCCTGGTTGCGCTGATCCTGGCCGGCTTCGGCTGGTATCAGCTTGATGCCTGGTTCGGCCTGGGCATCGCCGCCTACATTCTGTGGAGCGCCGTGCAGATCGCCCGGGAGAGCTTCGCCGTGCTGATGGATGAAGAACTGCCGCCGGAAGTCAGCCAGCACATGCTGGAACTGGCCTGCGCGGTACCCGGCGTGGTCGGTGCGCATGACCTGCGTACGCGGATCTCCGGGAACCATTGGTTTGTGCAATTGCATCTGGAATTGCCGGGGGAACTGACCTTGTCAGTCGCCCATGGCATCAGCGACCAAGCCGCCGATGCGATCCATCGCGCCTATCCGAAGGCCGAAGTGCTGGTGCATGCCGATCCGTTGGAGGTGGTGAAGCGAACCAGCACTTGATGTCCGAACCCGTGGCGAGGGAGCTTGCTCCCGCTCGGTTGCGCAGCGACCGTAAAAATCCTGGGCCTGCTGCGCAGTCCAGCGGGAGCAAGCTCCCTCGCCACAAGAGCGGCATCCTGCCTGCCGCCAGAACTCAGTACGTCACCTGATACCCACGACTGCTCAAGCAACTGCCTTGCGCCTGGCGATAGGTCTGTACCACTTCCGGTGCCGGTGGGTAGGTGTAGTTGCGCGGATCGAATCCGCTCTGCTGCACCGCCCAGCGATAACAGTCGTAGCCATCCTGATTGACCTGCTCGGGCGACTGGCCGTTGGCCGGATAAGCCACCACATCAAAGCTGTTGCCCTGGGGTTGCGGCTGCGGGTTGGCGACCGGTGCCTCGACCACGACGTAATCCCGGGTATTGGCTTCGTAGATGTAATAGGCGCCGGCCGCGAGGAAGAACAGCGAGCTGCCGATCCAGACCTCGCGGGCATAATCGGGCAGGTAGCGGGTGCGAATGCCCCGTGGCGGCTGCACCACGACATAACGCGGTCCTTGCGGACGATACCAATAACCGCCGGAGTAGAAATAATCGTGGCCGCGATAAGGCACGCGGTAGTTGCGATCCGGGAATCGGTCGATTACATAACCCGGGCGATACTGCGGCCCAGGCCCCCAGCCGTTGCCATGCCCGCCCGGCCGACCAGGCCATTGCTGGTCGGGATGGCCGTCATGGCCGGGGCGTGGGTTCGGGTAGCCATCGTTGCGACGGGGAATATCGCGGTAGTAGCCCGGTTGCGGCTCGCGAGTCTGGGTCACGTTATCGGGCCGGCCCTGGATCGGCAGGTTATTGCCGGGTTGCTGCTGCGGCGGGCGACCGTGGGCGTTAGGATCCTGGGGTGGCCGATCGTAGTGCTGCCCGCCTGGGTTCTGCGGCTTGACCTCGAACTGACGGCTGTTGTCGCCCCGAATGATCTCATTGCTCTGCGGACGCGGCTGGCCCGAGTAACCCTGGCCGTTGCCGCCGCGCCCGTCCTGCCCGCGACCGCCTTCCGGCCCACCACGGTTTTGCTGATCGTCGGCCACTCCCTGCGCACTGACACTTGCCCACAACAGACCAACACCTGCCAAACGCCAGATGCGCGACTTCATGAAATTCCTCACAACGGTTCGGGGCCTGATGATGAGACTGGAAAAGCCCAGGCCGGTTCTGCGACAGGTTATCAGCCACGGGGTTTATTTCGCAGGCATTAAAAAAGGGAGGCCCGTCGGCCTCCCCTTGAGAATCTAGTCCGTGCGCGACGCTTATGACGTCGGCTCACCTCACGCCGTCTTCTGGACAGTGTGCAGCTCGGGGGTCTGCCAGTACCGGTGGGTACTGCGACCGCAGCCGGCCGGATTGGGCGGGCTGCACTGGACTGTTTGTCCGAGCAGTGATCTTGGTGGTAAGCATAGGCCGGAGGTGCCGACAGATGATTGCGAAGATTGCTTAAATAAACACTACTTGCGCAATTTTTACCCTTGGATGGATAATCTTCCGCAATTAACCGGATAAAGGCCCGCTCGATGAGCAAACTCGACCGCTACGACCTCAGTATTCTGGCGGAATTGCAGCGCGACGCGCGTATCTCCAACCAGGAATTGGCCGAACGCATCGGCCTGTCGCCCTCCCCGTGCTCACGGCGGGTCAAGCAACTGGAGGACGACGGCTACATCTCGCGCCAGGTCGCCCTGCTCGATCGCAAGATGCTCGGCCTTAGCCTGACTGCCTACGTACTGATCGGCATGGACCGCCACACCCCCGAGCGTTTCGAAAACTTCGAAGCCGCGATACGTAATCTGCCGCAAGTGTTGGAATGCAGCTTGGTGACCGGCATGGATGCGGACTACCAGCTCAAGGTAGTCGTGCCGGACATGGACCATTACCAGAAACTGTTGCTGGGGCACCTGACGCGGATCGATGGCGTCACCAGCGTGCGTTCGAGTTTTGTGCTGAACCAAGTGCTCAACAGCACCGAACTGCCGCTCACCCACCTGCGAAGCTGACCGCTTTTGTGGCGAGCGATGAACAGCTGCGACACACCGCCGCAGGCCAGTCCTGCACCCCGGCCCCATGCCGTATACTCGGCCCGCCTTTTCAATCCCGCCCACGCCGGAGTGCCCCGATGGATCCTGCTGTTTTCGAAGAGTGGATGATGACCGGCCTGGTCAGCATCCTGATCATTTTCATGGGTTTTATCGTTTGGGACCTGGCGAAGAAATCCAAGGCAGGGCGTTTTGGCTCGTTCATTCTGTTTTTTGTACTGGGCCTTGGCGTGGCAGCCTTCATCATCAAGAGCGTGGTGATCGGCCTGATCGAATCCGGCACGTTATAAGCGCGCCGGCACTTCCTTCCACTGGCCCTGATCAAGCCCTTCGATCGTCCAGTCGCCGATCCTGACCCGCACCAGGCGCAACGTCGGCAAGCCGACCGCCGCGGTCATGCGCCGCACCTGGCGGTTGCGTCCCTCACGGATGACCAGCTCCAGCCAACTCGTCGGCACGCTTTTGCGAAAGCGCACCGGCGGGTTGCGCGGCCACAATTGCGGCTCGTCCAGTTGGCGGGCCTGCGCCGGCAACGTCATGCCGTCGTTCAACTCCACGCCGTCGCGCAGGCGCTGCAACTGTTCGGCGCTGGGTTCGCCCTCTACTTGCACCCAATAGGTCTTGGCCAACTTATGCTTGGGGTCGGCAATACGCGCCTGCAATTGTCCATCGTTGGTCAGTAGCAACAGACCTTCGCTGTCACGGTCCAGCCGTCCGGCCGGATAGATGCCGGGCACGTCGATAAAATCCTTGAGGGTCGCCCGCCCTTCGCCGTCGCTGAATTGCGTCAGGACATCGAAGGGTTTGTTGAACAGGATCAGCTTCGGCTCGGCCGGCGGGGCCTTGGCCACACGGCGCGGCGCGGCGGCTGGAAGCTTCGCGCCAGGACGACGGGAAGCAGGGCGTGGAGGACGGGGCATGGCGGCAACAACATCTAACGGTCAGGGCCGACCATGCTAGTGGCCCGACCGTTAAATGACCACCGTTCAGAACGGCATCAGCGGAACGGCGGCTCGTCGAAGCTGCGCAGTTTGCGCGAGTGCAAAGAATTGAGCTCGGTACGCAACAGGTCCAGCGCCGCGATCCCGATCTTGAGGTGCTGGTTGACCGCCCGCTCATAGAACGCGTTGGCCGAGCCCGGCAGCTTGATCTCGCTGTGCAGCGGCTTGTCCGAGACGCACAGCAACGTGCCATAAGGCACCCGCAAACGGTAACCCTGTGCGGCGATGGTGCCGCTTTCCATGTCCACCGCCACCGCGCGGGACAGGTTGATCAACGGACGTTCCTGAGCCCAGCGCAATTCCCAGTTGCGGTCGTCATAGGTCAGCACAGTGCCGGTGCGCAGACGCTTCTTCAGCTCGTCGCCCTTTTCCCCGGTGACGTTGGCTGCCGCTTGTTGCAAGGCCATCTGCACTTCGGCCAAGGCCGGAATCGGAATATTCGGCGGCACCACGCGGTCGAGAATGCCATCGCGACGCATGTAGGCGTGGGCCAGCACGTAGTCGCCGATGGTCTGGGACTGCCGCAGCCCGCCACAGTGACCGATCATCAACCAGCAATGCGGGCGCAGCACGGCCAGGTGGTCGGTGATGTTCTTGGCGTTGGACGGGCCGACGCCGATATTCACCAAGGTTACGCCGTGACCGTCGCTGGCCTGCAAGTGATACGCCGGCATCTGGTAGCGATGCCAGACCACGCCAGCGGCGATGGCGGAGGCTTCGCCGTGGTCCATGTTCTTGTCGATGATCACGTTGCCCGGCAAGACCATGCGCACGAAACGCGGGTCGCTGCGCAACTGCTCCAGACCGTGGACGATGAATTGATCCACATAGCGATGATAGTTGGTCAGCAGGATCCACGGCTGCACATGGCGCCAGTCACTGCCGGTGTAATGCACCAATCGGCGCAGGGAGAAATCCACCCGCGCGGCGTCGAACAGCGCCAGGGGCAATGGATCGGTGTTTTCCCAGTCGTACAAGCCGTCGGCGATGCCATCGGTGGCGGCCGACAAGTCGGTGCTGGGGAAAACCCGCGCCAGCACGGCGGCGGTTACGCCCGAACCGGCCAGCTCATCGCCCTGCTCCACCACGTACGGATAAGGAATGTTCTGCTCGCTGACGCCCACCTCGACGGTGACGGTAAAGTCATGCATCAGTGGAACCAGCTGTTCCAGAAGATATTTGCGGAACGCGGCCGGGTGAGTGACGGTGACGCTGTAGGTGCCGGGCAACTGGACCTTGGCGTAGGCGCGCGTGGTTTGCGGGACTTCGCCATGGCAATGGTAGGTCAGGCGCAGGGCCGGGTAGCGAAACAACGCCCGTTGCTCGGCGTCCGGCTCGATGCGGTCCTTGAGGTAGCGCTTGAGCGCCTGGTTCAGCGCGCTGGTCGCACGCTCGTGCAGGGCCGCCAGCCGGTCCACGGCTTGCTCGGCGGTTTGAACGACAATAAACGCTTCGGTCACGATCAGCTTCCTGTGTTCTGACTTGCAGGCCTTCATCTTGCCTGCATCGTGGTCCGACGGGAACAGTGGCGTATTGGGCGCTATCACTTCACAGCGTCACGGTGGCTCCTAAAACGCTTGGGGCGTTGACCGGGCGACGATGGCCTCGACATTCAAGCCACGCGGCAAGGCACCGTAGACCCGGCCACCACAACCAAGGCGACTGGCGATGAACGCATCGCTGACGTCACTGTTGCCCGCCTCGAGCAGCAGCTTGGCTTGCAGGCCGACCGCGATGTCCTCGGTCAATTGTCGGGCGCGGTACTGGATGTCGTCGGTGTCCTTGAAGGCCGCGTGCAGTTGGTCGATATGCCCGGCCAGACGCTCTTCGCCGTGGCCGTTACCCAACTCGCTGAACAGCACTTCGAGCGCGCCCGGTTCCTTGGACAGGGCCCGTAGCACGTCCAGGCACTGCACGTTGCCAGAACCTTCCCACGTCGAGTTGACCGGCGCTTCGCGGTAAAGGCGCGGCAGGATGCTGTCTTCGACGTAGCCGGCACCGCCCATGCATTCGGCGGCTTCGTTGATCATCGCGGGGGCCCGCTTGCAGATCCAATACTTGCCCACCGCCGTCACCAGCCGGGCGAACTTGGCCTCGTGCTCGCTCAGATGGTCCAGCGCCCGGCCCATGCGCAGGCTCAAGGCCAACGCCGCTTCGCTTTCCAGCGCCAGGTCGGCGAGCACGTTTTGCATCAGCGGCTGTTCGCTCAACAATTTGCCACCGACCTTGCGGTGCGCGCAGTGATGACTGGCCTGGGTCAACGCCTGGCGCATCAGGGCGCTGGAGCCGACCATGCAATCGAAGCGGGTCATGGCGACCATTTCGATGATAGTCGGCACGCCTCTTCCCTCTTCGCCGATCATCCAGGCCAGGGCACCGCGAAACTCCACTTCGCTGGAAGCATTGGAGCAGTTGCCGAGCTTGTTTTTCAGCCGCTGGATATAGAACTGATTGCGCGTATCGTCCGGGCGATGGCGCGGCAACAGGAAACAGGTCAGGCCCTTGTCGGTCTGGGCCAGGGTCAGGAAGGCATCGCACATCGGCGCCGAACAGAACCATTTGTGGCCCACCAGCTCATAGGCCTGGCCGGGGCCGCTGGCGCCTACCGGATAGGCCTTGGTGGTGTTGGCTCGCACATCGGTGCCGCCCTGCTTTTCGGTCATGGCCATGCCGAGGGTGACCCCGGCTTTATGGGCCATGTCGACGTTACGCGGGTCGTATTCGGTGGCCAGCACTTTCGGCAGCCAATGCTCGGCCAGATCCGGCTGCAGGCGCAGCGCTGGCACGCTGGCGAAAGTCATGGTCAACGGGCAGCCGGTGCCGGCTTCGGCCTGGCTGTGCAAATAGGTCATCGACGCACGGGCGACATGGGCGCCGGGTTGCGGATGGGCCCAGGGCAAGCTGGGCAGGCCATGTTCGACGGCGGTACGCATCAGCTGATGGTAGGCGGGATGAAACTCCACCAGATCGATGCGATGGCCGTAACGGTCGTGACTGGAAAATACCGGTTTGTTCTGGTTGGCCAGGAAACCCGCTTCCATCAACGGTCCGCCGGCCAAGGCACCATAGGCATCGATCCGCGCCTGCGCCCAACCGGCGCCGAAACGCTGCGACCACTCTTGCAGCGGCAGATCGATGCGGAACAGGTTGGCGCCATCCAGGGAAGGAGGCTGGTTGGTGACGTCGTGGGTTTCGGCGAACTGATGCAGGTTCATGACGGGGCTCCTCGGCCGGTCAACAGGGGTTCAGTTAAGCACCGCCCCCTGACCGATCAAAGTGGCATATGCGCCTAAATATCGGCGCTTTCGCCCTGCCTCGGACAAAGTACCCGCCGTTGCAAGATGGCTTGCAGGACCTCGAATTTTACCGGTTTGCTCAAGTAGTCGATCAAGGCACCCGAAGGGCAACGTTCCTGGTCAATATTCGGGCTGACCACCAGCACGGGCAAGTCCTCGCAACCGGACAGCGCACGGACTTGGCAGCACAGCGACACGCCGTCCAGCGGTGACCGCTGGCAATCGAGGAGCACCGCGTCAAAGCTGTCGCCCTGTAGCAGGTCCAAGGCTGCGCGACCGCTGTCAGCCGTACGCACCCGATAGCCCAGCTTGAGCAACATGCCGCGCATGACCAACTGATCGATGTTGTTGTCGTCCGCCAGCAATACCGTGCAGTCCTGAGGCCGGCGAGAACCCTGGCGGCCATTGAACGAAAAAGGCGTCGGGACCGCCGCCGGCAGCGCCATGTCGAATTCCACGTCCAGCTGGAAACGACTGCCGCGGCCCGGTTCCGAGGTGTGGGCCAGACGCCCGCCGAGCAACTCGACCAATTGCCGACAGATCGCCAGGCCCACACCGAGGCCGCCGTATTCGCGGGTCATCGAGCCGTCGAGCTGGAAGAAGCGCTGGTACAGAGTTGCCTCGCCAAGGTCGGTAAAACCGATGCCGGTGTCGATCACGGCGAAAGACAGCACCAGCCGATCGAGCTCCGACGGCCGGCCAGTGACTCGCAGCGCGACGCCGCCTGCGCGGGTGAACTTGATGGCATTGTCCAACAGGCATTCCAGGCATTGGGCCAGTTTGCCGCTGTCACCCAGGAGGCGATCCGCCAGGCCGGGGCTCACGTCCACCCTGAAATCCAGGCCCTTGGCTGCTGCGTTGGCACCAAACTGGACCTGCAAGGCGTCGACCACCCCACGCAGGCTGAACGGCGCCGGATAGACCTTGAGCTTGCCGGCCTGCAACTCGGTGAGGGTGAGGATGCCGTTGACCATGCGCATCATGTCCCGCGCCGAACCGGCGGCGGTCTGTTGATACTGGGTCAGTTCCTCGTCCATCTCGACGGTCTCCATCAACTCCAGGGAGCCGATTACGCCGTTCATTGGCGTGCGCAGCTCGTGGGTCAAGGTGGCGAGGAATTCATCCTTGAGTTTGTTGCCCTGGGCCAATTGCTGGTTGAGCACTTCGAGCTTCTGCCCGGCGTCGAACAGCGTCTGGGCCTGTTGCTCGCGCATGGCGTTGATACGGTCCGCCAGGGCCAGGGACAACAGCGCCACTTCGATGGCCGAGCCGATCTGGCTGGCGTACATGGTCAGGAAGATGTTCGGCAGGTAGCCCAGCACCATCAGCGTATTAACGACGCCCCCCAGCAGAAATGCCGACCAGGCGATGATGAAGTAACGCGCCACCCGCAGGCCTCGCCACCAAGCGAACAACCCGGCGGCGAAAATCACCACGGTGAACACCAGGGCCAATGCCGTCGCCAAACGCAGCGCCAGCGCATAGCTGGTCATCAGCGACAAGCCCACCACCACGGCACTATAGGCAATCAGCACCAGCAACAAGCGATCGAGCCAGCGGCTGTGTTCGGCGGTTTGCAGGAAGCTGCGGGCGAATTGGCTGCCAAACAAGCCCGCGCAGCCGATGAAAAACGGCGTCGCGGCGTTGGTCCACCAAGGGTTGTCCGGCCAGAAATATTCGACCGCCGCGCCGTTGACCGAGAGCTGATACAGGCCGAACGAGGCGATGTAGAAGATGTAATAAAGGTAGCTGGTGTCGCGCACGCTCAGGTAAATGAACAGGTTGTAGACCAGCATTCCCAGCAGCACGCCATAAATGATCCCCAGCACGTACAAGCGCACCGGCTGTTGTTCCAGATAAGCGGTGCTCGACCACAGCGTCAAAGGCGCCTGGATTGAACCCTCGCTTTGCAGGCGCAGGTAGACGGTCTGGCGTTGATCAGGCTGAAAATCCAGGCTGAACAAGTAATTGTTCTGGCGCACCTCACGGCTGGCGAACGGTAGCGCGTCACCTGTCTGGCGCACGAGGCGATACGCTCCAGCATCATTGGGCAGGTACAGGTCGACGTGATCCAGCGGCGGATATGCCAGTTCCAGCAACCAGGTCCGCTGGGCAGCCGGGTTGCCAGGGCGATAGTGCAAGTCGACTTTCAGCCAGAACGCCGACCGTGAGTAGCCTGCGTTCAGCGTGGCTTTGTCATGGGATTTGAAACGATTCGCCGCAGCCTGGGCCAGGATGTCCTCAATGGAGGCCGTGCCGCTGGAGTCTTCAAGCACCTGCAGGGCGTGGCCCAAAGGCAGGCTTTGGGTAAATTCATCAAATTCGAGGGCACTTGCCAAGGGGGACAAGCACAGCAGCAACATCAGCAAATAGCGCATTTAAGCCCCAGCGTGGCCTGTCCGGTTGAGTCAGGAAGCCCCCCATTCCCTGAGTAGACGTAAAACCGGCATTACCTGTTATTGGTTGGATCCATCTGTAGCATAGCCGTTGATGGCCAATTTGCACCACGGAAATTTATCCCACAGGAGGCTCTAGAACGGGCGTTCCAGAGCAAACCATTGAGATAGAGCTGTTGCTTTGGTCAGGTTGCAATTTCGTCGGCGCCGAGTTCGATTGTGGCGAGGCCTTCATCGTCACAGGTAGGCGCAGATCGGAGAGGTTTGGTGATAAGCTCGCGCACCATGAATATCTACAGCTCTCGCCCCGTTGTCCTCTGTCTCTCCGGCCACGACCCCAGTGGTGGCGCCGGCTTGCAGGCAGATATCGAAGCCCTGCTTGCCCAGGGATGTCATGCCGCCCCGGCCGTTACCGCATTGACCGTGCAAGACACCGTCAACGTGACCGATTTCCGCGTGCTCGATCGTGAGTGGGTGCTGGCGCAAGCCAATGCCGTGCTCAACGATTCGCCCGTTGCGGCGGTCAAGCTGGGGATGCTCGGCTCACTGGAAATGGTCGACACCGTGGTCGAGCTGCTCCAGGCGCACCCGCATTTGCCGATGGTCTGCGACCCGGTGCTGCGCGCTGGCGGTGGCGGACGGCTGGGCAAGGATGAAGTCGGCTATGCCATGCGCGAGCGCCTGCTGCCCTTGGCAATCATTGCCACGCCCAACCTGCCGGAAGCGCGCATCCTCGCCGAACTGCCCGAAGGCAGCGCCGACGAGTGCGCCGAAAAACTGCTGCCCTTCGTCAAGCACCTGCTGATCACTGGCGGTCACGGCGACGAGCATGAAGTCCATAATCGCCTGTACAGCCGCGACGGGCACCGCCAGACATTTACTTGCCAGCGTTTACCCGGCAGCTATCACGGCTCCGGCTGCACCCTCGCCAGCGCCCTGGCCGGCCGGCTGGCTCAGGGTGAACAGCTTGCCAGCGCGGTAAAGACCGCGCTGGACTACACCTGGCGCACCCTGCGCGATGCCGAACAACTGGGCAAAGGCCAGTTCGTACCGCGTCGCCTGCCGCTGGATTTCTGCTCGTAGCACAGGAGCTGTGGAATGAAACTACGTGGCCTTTATGCCGTGACCGACAGCCAGTTGCTGGCCGGCAGGTTCCTCGCTTATGTAGAAGCCGCGCTGGAAGGTGGCGTGAGGCTGCTGCAATACCGCGACAAAAGCAGCGACGAAGCCCGGCGTCTGCGAGAAGCCGAAGCGCTGCGCAACTTGTGCGAGCGCTACAAGACCCAACTGATCATCAACGACGACGCCGAACTGGCCGCGCGCCTGGGCGTCGGCGTACACCTGGGCCAGACCGATGGCCCACTGGCGCCGGTGCGGGCGTTGCTAGGGCACAAGGCGATTGTCGGCTCCACCTGTCACGCCAGCCTGGAGCTGGCTGAACAGGCCGTCCGCGAAGGCGCCAGCTACGTTGCGTTCGGGCGTTTCTTCAATTCCAACACCAAGCCCGGGGCGCCTGCCGCAAACCTTGAACTGCTCGAACAGGCTCGCATCAAACTGCATATACCGCTGTGCGCCATTGGCGGCATTACCCTGGAAAATGCCGCCCCGCTGGTGGCTCACGGGGTCGATCTGCTCGCGGTGGTCCACGGTCTGTTCGGCGCCGACAGCACTGCTGAAGTGACACGCCGCGCCCGCGCCTTCAACGCCCTGCTGCAAACCAAATAGTCAATTCCGATTTCGAGAGCCCTACCATGTCCCGTTCCGAAACCTTGTTTGCCAATGCTCAAAAACACATCCCCGGCGGCGTGAATTCCCCGGTTCGTGCATTCAAGAGCGTCGGCGGCACCCCGCTGTTCTTCAAGCACGCCGAAGGTGCGTACGTCACCGACGAAGACGACAAGCGCTACGTGGATTACGTGGGTTCGTGGGGTCCAATGATCCTGGGCCACAGCCATCCGGACGTCCTTGATGCGGTGCGCAAGCAGCTGCAACACGGCCTGTCCTACGGCGCCCCGACCGCGATGGAAACCGAGATGGCCGACCTCGTCTGTTCTATCGTGCCGTCGATGGAAATGGTGCGCATGGTCAGTTCCGGCACCGAGGCGACCATGAGTGCGATCCGCCTGGCGCGCGGCTACACCGGCCGCGACAGCATCATCAAATTCGAAGGCTGCTACCACGGCCATTCCGACAGCTTGCTGGTGAAAGCCGGTTCCGGCGCGCTGACCCAAGGCGTGCCGAGCTCTGCGGGCGTGCCGGCGGCGTTCGCCAAGCACACGCTGACGCTGCCTTTCAACGACCTGGAAGAAGTCGAGAAAATGCTCGGCGAGGTTGGCCAGGAAGTGGCTTGCATTATCGTCGAACCGGTGGCCGGCAACATGAACTGCGTACCGCCGGCGCCAGGTTTCCTCGAAGGCCTGCGCAGCCTGTGCGACCAGCACGGTGTGGTGTTGATTTTCGACGAAGTGATGACCGGTTTCCGCGTTGCCCTCGGCGGCGCCCAGGCCCATTACGGCGTCACGCCGGACTTGAGCACCTTCGGCAAGATCATCGGCGGCGGCATGCCAGTGGGCTGCTTCGGCGGCAAGCGCGCGATCATGGAATGCATCGCCCCGCTGGGGCCGGTGTACCAGGCCGGCACGCTGTCGGGCAATCCGCTGGCTATGGCCGCCGGCCTGACCACCTTGCGCCTGATCAGCCGCCCGGGCTTCCACGCCGAGCTGACCGACTTCACCACTCGCCTGCTCGATGGCTTGCAAGTGCGCGCCGATGCGGCAGGGATTCCGTTCGTCACCACCCAGGCCGGCGGCATGTTCGGCCTGTATTTCAGTGGCGCCGATGACATCGTGACCTTCGACGACGTGATGGCCAGCGACGCCGACCGATTCAAGCGCTTCTTCCACTTGATGCTCGACGGCGGCGTCTATCTGGCGCCAAGCGCCTTCGAAGCCGGCTTCACCTCCATCGCCCATGGTGAAGCGGAGTTGAAGATCACCCTTGATGCGGCCGAACGGGCCTTTGCTGCGCTGAAGTAAGGCTGTGGATAACTGACGCTGGCTGACACCAGCGTCAGCGATTGCCGATCGTCCTGGCGCTTTTTCCTACGTATTCAACCGAGAAGTGGCCGCCGCCGTTCCCTCGCAGCAGAAAAACGAGTAAAGACTTTGTAAGGATGGCCCTGCTTATTTCATAATGCGCGCTTATTGGATCCCCCGGTGGGTCCACGCGCCCCTCAGAGGTAAGTCGATTCTCATGAACCGCACCGGCCGCACCCTTGCCTTGGGCTGCCTGTTGGTCCTTCAGCCCCTGCTCGCTCACGCACAGGCAGGCGGTAACTCGTTGTTGATCCCGGCGATGGGCCGTTGCACGCTCAACACCCAGCCACAAGATCTCGCACCGGCACTCGACGCCTGTCGAAAAGCGGCCGACGACGGTGATGCACAAGCGCAATACGAGCTGGGTGAATTCTACTACGATGGCAAGGCCGCGCCGCGCGACCTGAAGCTGGCCCTCAGCTATTTCGAAAAAGCCTCCCTGCAAGGCCATCCCCAGGCGCAATACAAGCTCGGCGGCATGTTCTTTCATGGTGAAGGCGTGCCGGCCAACAACGTCCAGGCTTACATCGTCCTGAAGATGGCGGCGGTCAACGGCGCCGAAGAAGCCTTGGACACCGCCGACGAAGTTGCCGAGCAAATGCCCCGTGACGAGCTGGAGGTGGCGACCCAGGTACTGGGCCAGATCTTTCGCAAATACCTGATGGAATTGCAAAACGCCGACGGACGCACGCCGTTCTCGCCGCTGCCCTGAATCCGCCATGTCCCCTGTGACGAGGGAGCTTGCTCCCGCTGGACCGGGCTATCGCTCCAGTGCGAAGCGCTCCCAGAAATCTTAGGGCCGCTGCGCAGCCCAGCGGGAGCAAGCTCCCTCGCCACAAAGGGCTACGCTCAACTTATCGACAGGTTTACTTCTCAGGCATCGGCATCGGAAACGGCATCACATTGCCGACCGCGCCACGGGCTTCGCTGATTTTCGGCGTGCCCAGGCGCTCGACTTCGTCGATGCGCACGATCGAATGCATCGGCACGAAGCTGCGCACCACACCTTCGAATTGCGCCTTGAGCTTTTCCTCGCTCGGATCGACGACCACTTGCGTGCGCTCGCCAAAGACGAATTCCTCGACTTCCAGGAAGCCCCACAGATCACTTTGATAGATCTGCTTGGCGTACATTTCGAACACCTGGCCCTGGTTGAGGAAAATCACCTTGTAGATTGGAGCTTCACGTTTGGTCATGGCTGGCGAAACACATCGGCGGGTAAAAATGAGGGCGCGAACTATACCATAGCCATTGCTCGCACAACGGTAGGAACCGGGGGACTTGTTGCCTATAATGCGCGGTTCTTTGAATCACGTGATGAACCCGTCCATGGCCAAGAAGCTTTACATCGAAACCCACGGTTGCCAGATGAACGAGTACGACAGCTCGCGCATGGTCGACCTGCTGGGTGAACACCAGGCCTTGGAAGTCACCGCTCGCGCCGAAGATGCGGACGTGATCCTGCTCAATACCTGCTCGATCCGCGAACGCGCCCAGGACCGGGTGTATTCCCAACTGGGCCGCTGGCGCGAACTGAAGCTGGCCAACCCGGAAATGGTCATTGCCGTGGGCGGTTGCGTGGCCAGCCAGGAAGGCGCCGCCATTCGTGACCGCGCACCCTATGTAGACGTGGTTTTCGGCCCGCAGACCCTGCATCGCCTGCCTGAGATGATCGACGCCGCGCGCGCGACCAAATTGCCGCAGGTGGACGTTTCGTTCCCGGAAATCGAAAAGTTCGACCACCTGCCCGAACCGCGCGTCGACGGCCCGAGTGCCTATGTATCGGTGATGGAAGGCTGCAGTAAATATTGCACCTTCTGCGTCGTGCCCTATACGCGGGGCGAAGAAGTCAGCCGGCCGTTCGACGACGTGATTGCCGAGATCATTCACCTGGCCGAAAACGGCGTGCGCGAGGTAACGCTGCTGGGGCAGAACGTCAATGGTTATCGCGGCCTGACCCACGATGGGCGCCTGGCGGACCTCGCCGAACTGATCCGGGTCGTGGCAGCGGTAGAGGGTATTGACCGCATCCGCTACACCACCTCGCATCCGCTGGAGTTCTCCGACAGCCTGATCCAGGCCCACGCCGAGGTACCTGAGCTGGTCAAGCACCTGCACCTGCCGGTGCAATCGGGCTCCGATCGGATCCTGTCGGCCATGAAGCGCAACCACACGGCGCTCGAATACAAATCCAAGCTGCGCAAGTTGCGGGCGGCGGTGCCGGGCATCTGCATCAGCTCGGACTTTATCGTTGGCTTCCCGGGCGAAACCGAGAAAGATTTCCAGCAGACCATGAAGCTGATCGAAGACGTCGGTTTCGACTTCTCCTACTCCTTTGTGTATAGCCAGCGCCCCGGCACGCCGGCGGCTGACCTGGTGGACGAGACGCCGGAAGAGGTCAAGAAAGAACGGCTCAACGCCTTGCAGCATCGATTGAATCAGCAGGGTTTCGAAATCAGCCGACAAATGGTCGGGTCGATCCAGAGGATCCTGGTCACCGACTACTCGAAAAAAGACCCGGGCGAATTGCAGGGCCGGACCGAGAACAACCGGATCGTCAACTTCCGCTGCGATACTCCGGCGCTGATAGGCCAGTTCGCCGACGTACACATCGACGCCGCACAACCGCACTCCCTGCGCGGCTCGCTGGTCCAATAGCCTGGGTCCACAATGAATTGTCAGTCCCTGTTATCGGATTGCGCCGTTTAAGAGCTTTCGCACCCAGCCTACTGGCGCTATCCTTGATTTCACCTTAATTGCCCCTGGGCGGCTAAAAACGACCTTGAACGCACCCATCGAACCACATCGTTTCATTCTCGAGCCCTTTGAGGCTCGCCGCTTCGCCAATCTGTGCGGGCAATTCGACGAGCATCTGCGCTTGATCGAACAGCGCCTGGCCATCGAGATCCGCAACCGCGGGAACCAGTTCGAACTGATCGGCGAACCCAAGCACACCTCCTCCGCGGAAAACCTCCTGCGCCGTCTCTACCGGGAAACCAAGGGGAGCGAGCTGTCGCCGGACATGGTCCACCTGTTCCTGCAGGAATCGGCTGTCGAAGAACTCGACAACCACGCCCCCGCGGAACCTGCGGTGGCCCTGCGCACGAAAAAAGGCATGATTCGCCCACGAGGCTTGAATCAGCAGCGCTACGTGAAGGAAATCCTGGGCAACGACATCAACTTCGGCATCGGCCCGGCCGGTACCGGCAAGACCTACCTGGCAGTGGCCTGCGCAGTCGATGCGCTTGAGCGTGAACAGGTGCGACGCATCCTGCTGGTGCGTCCGGCGGTCGAAGCGGGCGAAAAACTCGGCTTCCTGCCTGGCGACCTGAGCCAGAAAATCGACCCTTACCTGCGACCTCTCTATGACGCGCTGTATGAAATGCTCGGTTTCGAATACGTCGCCAAGCTGATCGAACGCCAAGTCATCGAGGTTGCGCCACTGGCCTATATGCGCGGTCGCACGTTGAACAACAGCTTCATCATCCTCGACGAAAGCCAGAACACCACCGTCGAACAGATGAAAATGTTCCTGACCCGGATCGGCTTCGGCTCCACCGCCGTCATCACCGGGGACATCACCCAGGTCGACCTGCCGCGCGGCACCAAGTCCGGCTTGAACCACGTGATCCAAGTGCTCAAGGACGTCCCAGGCATCAGCTTCACGCATTTCCTGCCCAAGGACGTCGTGCGTCATCCGCTGGTGCAGCGCATCGTCGAAGCCTACGAGCGCTTCGAGAACCGCGAGGACGAGGCCCTGCCCGCCGACAAGGGCAAGCGCCACGATGCTTGAACTCGACTTGCAACTGGCCAGCGAGCAACCCTCTCCCAGCGAAGCCCAGTTTCGCCAATGGTGCGAACTGGCCCTGCGCCAGCGCAGCGCCGATTCGGAACTGACGATCCGCTTGGTGGATGAACCTGAAGGCCGCGAGCTGAACCACACCTGGCGGCAGAAAGACTATGCCACCAACGTGCTGTCGTTCCCCGCCGACGTGCCCGACGAGTTGCTCGATATCCCATTGCTGGGCGATCTGGTGATCTGCGTCCCGGTGGTGGAGCGCGAAGCCGCCGAACAAGGCAAGACTTGCGAAGCCCACTGGGCTCATCTGGTGATACACGGCTGCTTGCATTTGCTCGGTTACGACCATATGGAAGATGAGGAAGCCGAGGAAATGGAAGCACTGGAACGGACGTTGCTTGCAGAGCTGGGTCATCCCGACCCTTATGCCGGCGACGAACACTGATACATCAACTGTAACGACAAAGGATTCAGAGTAATCGCTATGAGCGAAGATCGATCGACCAACGGGCAGAAGTCATGGCTGGGCAAGCTCACCCAGGCTTTTGCCCATGAGCCGAAAAACCGCCAGGAGCTGCTGGAGCTGCTGCGCGACGCACACCAGAACAAACTGTTGGACAGCGAAGCGCTGGCCATCGTCGAAGGCGCCATCCAGGTCGCTGACTTGCAAGTGCGGGACATCATGGTTCCCCGCTCGCAGATGGTCAGCATCAAGGCGACCCAGACACCCCGCGAATTCCTGCCCGCCGTGGTCGACTCCGCTCACTCACGCTACCCGGTCGTCGGCGAGAGCCATGACGACGTCATGGGCGTGCTGCTGGCCAAGGATCTGCTGCCCTTGATCCTTCAAGAGAACGGCGACAGCTTCAACATCAAGGACTTGCTGCGTCCGGCCACCTTCGTGCCCGAGTCCAAGCGTCTGAATGTACTGCTGCGCGAGTTCCGCGCCAATCACAACCACATGGCCATCGTCATCGACGAATACGGCGGCGTGGCTGGGCTGGTGACCATTGAAGACGTGCTCGAGCAGATCGTCGGCGACATCGAGGACGAACACGATGTCGAAGAAGACAGCTACATCAAGCCGCTGCCCAGCGGTGATTTCCTGATCAAGGCCCTGACGCCCATCGAGAACTTCAACGAGTTCTTTGACAGCGAGTTTTCCGACGATGAGTTCGATACCGTCGGCGGCCTGGTGATGAGTGCTTTCGGGCACCTGCCCAAGCGCAACGAAACCACCGAGATCGGCTCTTGGCGCTTTCGCATCCTGAACGCCGACAGTCGTCGGATTCATCTGCTGCGCCTGTCGCCCATTGCCCGTTAAACCCCGCGAGCCCCGCTAAGGACACACATGCGTTGGATAACCCGCCCCGGCTGGCCCGGTAACCTGCTGGCCGTGGCGGCCGGCGCGATCACCACCCTGGCTTTGGCGCCCTTCGACATCTGGCCGCTGGCATTGCTGGCGGTCGGGTTGTTCTATGCCGGCTTGAAGGAACTCTCGCCGCGCCAGGCCCTGGGCCGTGGCTGGTGCTTCGGTTTTGGCTTGTTTGGCGCCGGCACCAGCTGGATCTACGTCAGCATCCATAACTTCGGTGGCGCCTCGGTGCTGCTCGCCGGACTGTTGATGCTGCTGTTCATCGCCGCGATCGCCTGGTTCTTCGCGCTACCGGCCTGGCTTTGGGCGCGCTGGTTGCGGCGCAACGAGGCGCCGCTGGCCGACGCCCTGGCCTTCGCCGCGCTGTGGCTGGGCCAGGAAGCGTTTCGTGGCTGGTTTTTGACCGGTTTCCCCTGGCTCTACTCCGGCTACAGCCAACTCGACGGCCCCCTGGCCGGCCTCGCGCCGCTGGGCGGGATGTGGCTGATTTCCTTCACCCTGGCCTTGACCGCCGCGCTGCTGTACAACGCGCCCGGCTTGGTTCGTAGCGGCCGCAAAGGCTTTATTGCGGCAGGCTTTGCACTGCTGATCGGCCCTTGGATCGTCGGCATGGCACTCAAGGGCCACGCCTGGACCAGCCCATCGGGCGACCCGCTGAGCGTCGCGGCGATCCAGGGCAACATCGAACAAAGCATGAAGTGGGACCCCGAGCAGCTCAACGCGCAACTGGCGCTGTACCGCGACATGAGTTTTGCTTCCAAGCGCGTCGACCTGCTGATCTGGCCGGAAACCGCGGTGCCAGTGCTCAAGGATTCCGCCCAGGGCTACCTGGACATGATGGGCAACTTCGCCGCCGAGCGGAATTCGGCGCTGATCACCGGCGTGCCAATTCGTCAGTTGGTCCGCCATGAGAAGCGCTACTTCAACGGCATCACCGTGACCGGCGAAGGTGACGGCACTTACCTCAAGCAAAAGCTCGTACCGTTCGGTGAATACGTGCCGTTGCAGGATCTGTTGCGCGGGCTCATCGCGTTTTTTGATTTGCCCATGTCGGATTTCGCTCGCGGGCCGGCCGACCAGCCATTGTTGCAAGCCAAGGGTTACCAGATCGCGCCCTTCATCTGCTATGAAGTGGTCTATCCCGAATTCGCCGCCAGCCTTTCCGCGCGCAGCGACTTGTTGCTGACCATCAGCAACGACACCTGGTTCGGCACCTCGATCGGCCCGTTGCAGCATTTGCAAATGGCCCAGATGCGCGCCTTGGAAGCCGGCCGCTGGATGATTCGCGCCACCAACAACGGCGTGACCGGCCTGATCAACCCTTTCGGCCAGATTACCGTCAGCATCCCGCAATTCGAACGCGGCATCCTCTACGGCGAAGTAGTGCCGATGCACGACCTGACGCCTTACCTGCAATGGCGCTCGTGGCCGCTGATCATCTTGTGCGTGTTGTTGCTGGGCTGGGCGTTGGTGGCGGCACGGATGGCCAGGACAGTTTAAGGTTTTCGATAATCCTTGTGGCGAGGGGATTTATCCCCTCGCCACAAGTGCTCAGCGGTAGAACAACCGATAACCCACCTGCCCCACCGCCTCGTTCATCAACTGCCCGGACTGCCAGATCGATTTGAATTCCGGCATCCAGCCGCCCAGCGGACGGGCATTGTCCTGCCCCAGGAATCCCATAGGCGCAGGGACGACCTCGAAGCCCGCCCGCTGGAAACTCCAGACCGCGCGCGGCATATGCGAGGCGTGGGTCACGACGACCACGCGCTTGATGCCTTCCGCAAGCAGGATCCCGGCACTCATCTGCGCATTTTCCCAGGTCGTGCGGCTGCGCTCCTCCTGCCAGCGCACGGTCACGCCAAAATCCTCGCGCATCGAGTCGGCCATCAGCTTCGCTTCGCTGGGCGGGGTGCCGTAATGCAAGCCGCCGGTTGTCAGCACCGGCAAGCCTGAAGCCTTGGCCAACCGCGCCGCATAACGCTGGCGCTCCAGCCCGATGCCGGTGGGCTGGTCGGCGCCCCAGGCCAGATCGCCGCGCTCGCGGCCCGAGCCCAGCACCACAATGGCGTCGGCGCGCTGGGCCAAGGTCGCCCATTCGCTACGTATTAACGGCGGTTCACGTTCCAATGCCTTGGCGCTCCATTGCACCACGACTGGCAGGCTCATCAGCCAGAAACCACCCAGGCCCACGACGAAACACACACGGGCCAGGCGCGGCCGGGAGTCGCGCCACCACCAGGCGAGCACCAGCAGCAGCAAAAGAATGCCGGGGGGCAGCAAGAGTTGTTTGATGAAATAGCGAAACGGCATCGGGCATCTCCATAGATGCCCGAAGCCTAGGTGGGTTGCCGCAAAGCGGCAATGGATTCCAAAAATCTCGAATCAAAAAAAAGCGACACGCGTGAATCCGGCGTTACTTGAACTGCAGGGACCGGACCTTTACAGCATCCTTGTCGGGCGTCCGATCCTTGAGCCAGACAACCTTGGCCGAACGGGGCGCATCAAGACGCTTGTTTGCCTGGGCCTCGCAGGTGGAGGCCTGATGCCCGACCTGCTCAAGGTACGCCTTGACCAGTTCGAACTCTGCGGGGCTCAAGCCGCGCAGCTCCAGCTCTGCCGGGCGTTCATCACGCAAACGACCGGCGGTTCTAGCAGCGTCCAGGGCCACCCCAAGACGATCGATCAGTTTTCCGTACAACTCAGGTGTAGCGACTTTTCGTTGTGATTCAACCATCCCTCACCTCATTGAAGATAAGACTCACTCCCCATTGAGAAGCTTAGCTTCGCTGGGCAAACCGGCAGGACGCCGCGACCAACGGCCCTGTACACGGGCGATTGGCCGTGGTCGTCAATGGCTGACACGCAATCAGGGTTTCCCTCGGCAGAGCGCGGTCATGTATGCTACGGCGCTTCCTGTAACTCCACTTCCAGCTTGGCTGGGCATCGAAAACGCCGCATTCGGCGTCGTCTGCGTCCAGCATGGCAACGAAGAGGATTGGGCCACCCCATTCAGTACAAAAGTAGCCATGCACGAACACTACCAGCCCCGTGAAATCGAAGCCGCCGCCCAGTCGTTCTGGGACGAGCAAAAGTCCTTTGAAGTCAGCGAACAGCCAGGCAAGGAGACTTTCTACTGCCTGTCGATGTTCCCTTACCCCAGCGGCAAGCTACACATGGGGCACGTGCGCAACTACACCATCGGCGACGTGATCTCCCGCTACCAGCGCATGCAAGGCAAGAACGTCCTGCAACCCATGGGTTGGGACGCCTTCGGCATGCCGGCGGAAAACGCCGCGATGAAGAACAACGTGGCCCCCGCCAAGTGGACCTACGAAAACATCGCCTACATGAAGACCCAGCTGCGCAGCCTGGGCCTGGCGGTGGATTGGTCCCGCGAAGTGACTACCTGCAAGCCGGACTACTACCGCTGGGAACAGTGGCTGTTCACCCGCCTGTTCGAAAAAGGTGTGATCTACCGCAAGAACGGCACCGTGAACTGGGACCCGGTGGACCAGACCGTACTGGCCAACGAGCAAGTGATCGACGGTCGCGGCTGGCGTTCCGGCGCGCTGATCGAAAAGCGCGAGATCCCGATGTACTACTTCAAGATCACCGCCTACGCGGATGAACTCCTGGAGAGCCTCGACGAACTGACCGGCTGGCCTGAGCAGGTCAAGACCATGCAACGCAACTGGATCGGCAAGTCCCGGGGCATGGAAGTGCAATTCCCGTACGACGTCGCGTCCATTGGCGAAGCCGGCATCCTGAAAGTTTTCACCACCCGTCCGGACACCCTGATGGGCGCCACCTATGTGGCTGTGGCCGCCGAGCATCCGCTGGCCACCCTGGCGGCCCGGAACAACCCCGAGCTGCAGGCATTCATCGCCGAGTGCAAGGGCGGCAGCGTTGCCGAAGCCGACGTTGCCACGCAGGAAAAGAAAGGCCTGCCGACTTCGCTGTTCGTCGAACACCCGCTCACTGGCGAAAAACTGCCGGTATGGGTCGCCAACTACGTACTGATGCACTACGGCGACGGCGCCGTCATGGCCGTGCCGGCTCACGACGAGCGCGATTTCGAATTCGCCCACAAGTACAACCTGCCGGTCAAACCGGTCGTGCGCACCAGCGCCGGCGACCAGACCCCGGCACCTTGGCAGGACGCCTATGGCGAACACGGCGAGCTGATCAACTCCGGCGAGTTCGACGGCCTGGATTTCGCCGGCGCGTTCGACGCCATCGAAGTCGCCCTGATCAAGAAAAACCTCGGCGCCTCGCGCACCCAGTTCCGCCTTCGCGACTGGGGCATCAGCCGCCAGCGCTACTGGGGCTGCCCGATTCCGATCGTGCATTGCGACACCTGCGGCGACGTACCGGTGCCGGAAGACCAACTGCCCGTGGTCCTGCCGGAAGACGTCGTCCCCGACGGTGCTGGTTCGCCCCTTGCGCGCATGCCTGAATTCTACGAATGCAGTTGCCCGAAATGCGGTGCACCGGCCAAGCGTGAAACCGACACCATGGACACCTTCGTCGAGTCCTCCTGGTACTACGCCCGCTACGCCTCGCCGCACTATGAAGGCGGCCTGGTGGAAAAATCCGCAGCTGACCACTGGTTGCCGGTGGACCAGTACATCGGCGGCATCGAACACGCCATCCTCCACCTGCTCTATGCGCGCTTCTTCCACAAGCTGATGCGTGACGAAGGCCTGGTGAGCTCCAACGAGCCGTTCAAGAACCTGCTGACCCAAGGCATGGTGATCGCCGAGACTTACTATCGTCGCGAAGCCAACGGAGCCTACACCTGGTTCAACCCAAGCGACGTCGAACTCGAACGCGACAGCAAGGCCAAGGTCATCAGCGCCAAGCTGATCGCCGACGGCTTGCCGGTGGAAATCGGTGGCACCGAGAAAATGGCCAAGTCGAAGAACAACGGCGTCGACCCACAGTCGATGATCGACCAGTTCGGCGCGGACACCTGCCGCCTGTTCATGATGTTCGCCTCGCCACCCGACATGAGCGCGGAATGGTCCGACTCGGGCGTCGAGGGCTCGCACCGCTTCCTCAAGCGCGTCTGGCGCCTGGCGCAAGCCCACGTCACCCAGGGCCTGCCGGGCAAACTGGACGTCGCGGGCCTGAACGACGAGCAGAAAGCTGTTCGCCGCTCAATCCACCTGGCGATCAAGCAGGCCAGCCATGACGTTGGCCAGAACCACAAGTTCAACACCGCCATCGCCCAGGTGATGACGTTGATGAACGTGTTGGAAAAAGCCGCCCAAGGCACCGAGCAGGATCGCGCGCTGGTCCATGAAGGCCTGGAAGCCGTGACGCTGCTGCTGGCACCGATCACACCGCACATCAGCCACGAGCTGTGGAGTCAACTGGGTCACGCCGACCCGGTGATTGACGCCCGCTGGCCGGTGGTGGACGAAACCGCGCTGGTGCGGGACAGCCTGACCCTGGTCATCCAGGTCAATGGCAAGCTGCGCGGCCAGATTGAAATGCCGGCCGCCGCCACGCGTGAAGAAGTCGAAGCCGCCGCGCGGGCCAACGAAAACGTGCTGCGCTTTGTCGATGGCCTGACGATCCGCAAGGTGATCGTGGTGCCAGGCAAACTGGTCAATATCGTCGCAAGCTAATTGGATCGGGCGTCCGGCCACAGGCCGGACGCCGAATATGACCTGCAGGGCCGCACGCTCGGCCGATGGGTTTCAAGGGGAGCAACAAGATGATCAAACGTAATTTGCTGGTTATGGGCCTGGCGGTCCTGTTGAGCGCCTGCGGCTTCCAGCTGCGTGGCACCGGCACCACCGAACTGGCAATCACCGAGCTGGACCTGAGCGCGCGTGACGCCTATGGCGAAACCGTGAAAGCGCTGCGCGATACGCTGGAAGACAGCGGTGTGAAGGTCTACAGCGGTGCACCATACAAACTGGTATTGACCCGTGAACAGCAAAGCCAGCGCAGCCTGAGCTATGCCGGTGCCGGTCGTTCGGCCGAATACGAACTGAACAATGTGCTGAGCTACGAAATCCGTGGCCAAAACAATCTGGTGTTGCTGGACGACAAGCTGCAAGTGCAGAAGGTCTACC
The DNA here is from genome assembly GCF_014268685.1 of Pseudomonas sp. SWRI92. NCBI lineage: Bacteria > Pseudomonadati > Pseudomonadota > Gammaproteobacteria > Pseudomonadales > Pseudomonadaceae > Pseudomonas > Pseudomonas sp. SWRI92. Next base: position 154,737 of record NZ_JABWQY010000009.1, on the reverse strand, counting down.
TGCATGACGGTAACAACATCACCGGTTCCGACCAGGAGTCCAGTGAGGTGCGCGAGGAAATGCGCCGTGACCTGGTACAGCGCATGATGCTGCGCCTGCAACAGCTGAGCCCGGCTCAACTGGACCAGTTGCAACAGACCGCCGACGCTAAGGCCAAGGCCGAAGCCGAAGCACTCGAAGCGGCACGCAAGGCTGAAGCGGAAACCCCGCAGCAGTCGCCGATGCAGATCCCGGCTGAATAAGCCTTGCGGGGCGCTTCGGCGCCCCGCTTGCATGCGCCTATGAACTGTCCTTTATGAAACTGGCTCCCGCCCAACTCGGCAAACACCTGCAAGGCGCCCTCGCGCCCGTCTACATCATCAGCGGCGATGACCCGCTGCTGTGCCAGGAAGCCGCCGACGCCATCCGCTCCGCCGCCCGCCAGCAAGGTTTCGACGAACGCCAGGTGTTCGCCGCCGACGCCAGTTTCGACTGGGGTACGCTGCTGCAGGCTGGGGCGAGCATGTCGCTGTTCGCCGAGAAACGCCTCCTGGAACTGCGCTTGCCCTCCGGCAAGCCTGGTGACAAGGGCGCCGCTGCGCTGATCGAATACTGCTCGCGACCGGCCGAAGACACGGTGCTGCTCATCAGCTTGCCGAAACTCGACGGCAGCGCGCAGAAGACCAAATGGGGCAAGGCCCTGGTCGAAGGCCCGCAGACCCAATTCGTGCAGATCTGGCCGGTGGATGTCAGCCAGTTGCCCAGCTGGATCCGCCAACGCCTGTCCCAGGCCGGCCTTTCGGCCAGCCAGGACGCGGTGGAGCTGATTGCCGCCCGGGTCGAAGGCAACCTGCTGGCCGCCGCCCAGGAAATCGAAAAGCTCAAGCTGATGGCCGAAGGTGGGCAGATCACCGTGGAAACGGTCCAGGCCGCCGTGGCCGACAGTGCGCGCTTCGATGTCTTCGGGCTGACCGATGCGATCCTCAACGGTGAAGCCGCCCATGCCCTGCGCATGCTCGAAGGCCTGCGGGGCGAAGGCGTCGAACCACCGGTGATTCTCTGGGCCCTGGCCCGGGAGTTGCGCCTGTTGGCCAACCTGTCCCTGCAATACAGCCAGGGCGTCCCGCTGGACAAAGCCTTCAGCCAGGCTCGCCCGCCCGTCTGGGACAAGCGCAAGCCCCTGATGAGCAAGGCCCTGCAACGCTATTCGGCGCCGCGCTGGGCGCAATTGCTGCTTGAGGCCCAGCGCATCGATGCGCAGATCAAGGGCCAGGCCGCTGGGTCGCCATGGATGAGCCTGAGTCGGTTGTCGTTGTTGATGGCGGGCCAGCGACTCCCCTTGCCCGCTGAATAAACCTCTCAAAAGCACACTGCAGTACACCTGTGGCGAGGGGATTTAGCGAAACGTCGCACCGCCCCGCTGGACTGCGCAGCAGTCCTAAAACCAGCAACCTAGGTTTGTCAGGCGAATCGCATCCAGCTCTCTTGGGGCTGCTGCGCAGCCCGGCGGGGCGGTGCGACGTTTCGCTAAATCCCCTCGCCACAAATCGATTCCTCGCCACAATTGCGTGTTCATTAGCTGTTACTTTCTGTACCGATGCAGGGACTGGACAACCCCCCAACTCTGTCCCATGATTTGCCCCGCAAAAACCACCCCCACGAGAGATCCCCTCATGAGCAAAAAGCCATCCAAGCATGGCCCCAACAAGGCCAAATCCATCATCGCCCAGCCCCTGTTCCGCAGCCGCCAGGAACGACCCGCCAAGGGCAAAGGCAGCTACCGCCGCGAAGCCTTCCAGTCTGACAACTGGGAGGCTTCTTGCTTTGTGGCAGCTTGAAACCGTACCTCTTCAGTGCCTTCGCAAACAGTCCTACAGACCGCCCTCGAAATCCTTGTCACAGAGTCTGGTCTGCCACACGGTATGTAAACGTGGCTGACTGCTCCAATGTCTGAGGCAACGGAATGGAAATAATCGGAACGGTGATCCCGGTCAACGCTCGAAAACGCTGCTGGTAAAATTGGGCGCCGGCAAGTCCCGTCGGCTTTGTGTAGAAAAACGCTTCGATCGGTAACTGGAGAGGAATATTCTGCGCCCATGTTTTGAGCTTCATGTCATTTGGCGTATTGAAAGCATCAGGGGAGATGAGGCGCCCGGCACGCATACCCTCTAGAAACCGGGGGGCGGAGGCTGTGTTTGTAGAGTCCCGAACATTAAATGAACACATGGATTTAGCCCGCGCATTACCACTGGCTATGTATTTCGCCTGCCACTTCGCAGCAGTGTCGATAACCGGGCTCTGTTCCTCGCAACTTCTGCTGGTCGTCGGATACTCTTTATGTGCACCGCAGCCTCCGTCTGACCGGCCATTGGAGTCTCCATCCACCGGAAAAAAACACAGTATTTCCACGAACAACTTTCCTGGCGGGTTGCTTAAGATCGGATGAAAAATGAATCCACTGTCATAGGTATAAGCGAGTCGCTTTACCTTGTAGTCAGAACGAAGGTAAGTAAAGGATACCCCGCCGTTGGCCACCGAGATCGGGCTCGGATTCCAAGCATCAAAACTGGTTGAAGCCTCTGTCCCACGCAAAATGATGCCGCTGCACAGGAACGCCGGCTTGGAGGCCGCGCCGCAATCGTCTCGAGTGTCCCGATAGCGTCGCTCCAGTTCCGCAGCCACCTCTGTCCCCGTCGTTGCGGCCGCTAGCGGCGCCGATCTTGCCGCCGTCGGACTGTCGACGGCTACCTCGGTGGGGGGCGGCCCCGACGACGAACAACTGATTAGCAGACCGGCCATCAACAGAACCAATATTCGCTTCATCTGGAAATCTCCGTGTAATCAAGTGGCAAGCCGCTGTCTGGCTTGTGTTTCACACAGCCATTTAGCGCCGGAACCGATGGCTCAGAAACTGTCAGAGCTGACAGTTGAAAGGGCGATGGGGTGGAATTAGCCTGATGAGTTAACGAATAATGTTTCAGTCCAATTGTTTGCCGAGCATCCGATCTCTGAATGGGCATGTTAAGGTCAGCACCTGATTTGTATTTCTGGACCCGTGCATGCCCTTCTGTCTTTCCCATCGTTGGCCACTGCGCCAAATGATTGTTGCCGCAAGCGTTGTCCTGCTTGTCGCCTGCGCCGAAAAACCTACTGCCGCCGACGCCCAACCGCTCCAGACCGTTCCCGCCGTGACTGCTCCGGCCATCGTGCCGCCCGTGGTGCCTACCGGTGATGACCTGACCATTGCGCCCACCCAGACCTTCGCGCAATGGCAGGCCGGGTTTCGCAAGGAAGCCCTGGCCGCCGGGATCCGTGCCGATTTGTTCGACCGTGCATTTATCGGCGTCAGTCCGGACATGAGCGTGATCAAGGCTGATCGCAGCCAACCTGAATTCACCCGACCGGTGTGGGAATACCTCGACGGCGCACTGTCGCCCTTGCGCATACGCAAAGGCCAGGCCCTGATCCAGCAGCAGGCGGATATCCTGCAAAGCATCGAACAACGCTATGGCGTCGATCGCGAGGCGCTGGTTGCGGTGTGGGGTATGGAAAGCAACTTCGGCCAGTTCCAGGGCAGCAAATCAGTGATCAACTCCCTGGCGACCCTGGCCTACGAGGGACGGCGTCCCGGCTTTGCCCATGCGCAACTGATCGCCGCGCTGCAGATCCTGCAACAGGGCGACATCTCGCCAGAAAAAATGCTCGGCTCCTGGGCCGGCGCCATGGGTCAGACCCAGTTCATTCCCACCACGTACAACACCCATGCGGTGGATTTCGATGGCGACGGTCGACGTGACATCTGGGGCAGCGCCACCGATGCCCTGGCCTCGACCGCACATTACCTGCAGAGCTCCGGTTGGCAGCGCGGCCAGCCGTGGGGGTTCGAGGTCGATCTCGCGGAGGGCTTCGACTACACCCTGGCCGATGGCACGATCCGCAAGCCAGTCTCCGAATGGATACGGCTGGGCGTCTCGGAATATGGCGGCCTACCAATAGCTCCCGATAACAAACAACTGTCGGCGTCCCTGCTCCTGCCAGCTGGCCATCGGGGTCCGGCGTTCCTGATCTTCGATAACTTCCGCGCCATCCTCAAATACAACAACTCATCGTCCTATGCCTTGGCGGTTGGGCTGTTGTCACAGCGCTTCACCGGTGCAGGGTTGGTCCACGGACAGTGGCCAAAAGAGGACCTGCCCCTGAGCCGCAGCGAACGCATCGAGCTGCAGACCCTGCTCGGCCAGCACAACTACGACGCGGGCAATCCCGACGGCATCATTGGCGCCAACACCCGCAAGGCCATCCGCAGCGCCCAACAGTCGTTTGGCTGGCCGGCGGATGGATATCCGACGCATAAGCTGCTGGACGCGCTACGTAACCGCTGAATTGGCCTGATGCGTCCTACCGCTAAACTGCTCGCTACTCTCCTGGATTGGCGAGCAGTTCTCGATGATTGATGAACAGGTAACGCGGGCCTAGCCGCCGAACACCACATCCTGCTCCAACGTCAGCCTCTTCTCTCCCGCATTCAGTTCCACCAGCGCGCCCATGGGCAACGTCAGGTTCGGATCACAATGCCCGCTGCGCCAACCGGACAACACCGGAATGCGCAATGGCGCGAAGGTCTGCTTGAACAAGCGGTTCAAATCCTCGACGTCCACACCAGCGACATCTCCCAGCAGCACGCCCCGCAACTTCCCCAGGGTGCCCGCCAGCCGCAGCTGGGTCAGCAAGCGGTCGATGCGATAGAGCGGTTCGTTGATGTCCTCCACCAGCAGGATCACGCCTTCGGCATCGATTTCGTAAGGCGTGCCCATGGTCGCGGCTATCATCGACAGATTGCCTCCGAGCAGCCGCCCGTGAGCGATGCCTGGCTCGACAATCGTCAATGGATAAGCCGCCGGATGGCTCAGTACGTCGCCTGCCCTCAATTGCCCACGCAGCAGGCTGAAGAACGAAGTGACAGTCGGCGGTGCCTTGCCGCCCAGCAGGTCGGCATTGAGCAATGGCCCATGGAAGGTCACGAACCCAGCATGACGGCTGATCGCCAAGTGCAGCGCGGTGATATCGCTGTAGCCGACAAAGGGCTTGGCGTTACGCCGCAACAGCTCGAAATCGATGCGATCCAACAGTCGCGGCGTGCCGTAGCCCCCGCGCAGACAAATAATGGCCTTCACCTGCGGGTCGGCGAACGCTGCGTGCAGATCGTTGAGCCGCACCTCGTCACTGCCGGCCAGATATCTGTCCTTTGCATGGACACCCGCAAATATCCGCAGCTCATGGCCGTGGGCGCGCATCCATTGCACGGCTTTATCGGTGTCCAGCGGCGCCGGACCGGCAGGCGCAATCACTCCGATCAGCCCTCCGGCCGGGAGCGCCGGTACCGGCTGATGCGGATACAGGGTGTGCTTGGGTCGAACGGTCATCCATGAATCTCCCTGCATAAAGTCGTGCATACACCCCGCCGTGAACGGCCTGGCCGATCAGGAAGACAGGTAGGAAGAGCGCGTCAACCCAAGGCGCAGCGCATCCAGGAACTGGGTGCGCTCGGCCGCGGTGATGCGAGCGCTGGCGCACTTGTCACGGTAATGCGTCATCAATTCCTCCGGCGACAGGTGCACGTAGCGCAGCATGTCTTCGATGGTGTCATGGGTCTCGATGCCGGCGTGGTACACACTGCCGTCGGCGTTCTGGTAGATGTTCACCGAATCGGTGTCACCGAACAGGTTATGCATGTCGCCGAGGATTTCCTGGTAGGCACCCACCAGGAAAATGCCCAGCAGGTAGTCTTCGCCTGGATTCAGCGAGTGGACCGGCAGGCTGGTCTCGATGCTCTGCTCGTCGACATATTGCTTGATCTTGCCGTCGGAGTCGCAGGTCAGGTCTTGCAGCACGGCGCGGCGCAGCGGTTCTTCGTCGAGGCGATGCAACGGCAGGATCGGCAACACCTGGCCGATCGCCCAGGTGTCCGGCAGGCTCTGGAACACCGAGAAGTTGCAGATGTACTTGTCGGCCAACTTGTCGTTGAGTTCGTCCAGCACCTGGCGGTGCGAGCGCTGGCGGGCCTTCAGCGAGTTGTGCAGGCGACGGCAGACGGCGAAGTAGCATTGCTCGGCCAGGGCTTTTTCAGCCAGGGTCAGCTTGCCGTCGGCGTATTGGGCAGCCACGTCGCTCATGTAATGGGTGGCGCGCCAGTAAGTCTCGGTGACCATCTCGATATCGGTTGGGCCAAGCAGGTCCACCAGCCATTGCACGGTTTCCGGCAGGCTTTCCTTGTTCTCGATCACCGGCACATCGTCGTGGTGTTTCTCGACGTCGGTCACCTGCACCACCAGCATCGCGTGGTGAGCCGTCAGCGAGCGGCCGCTTTCGGAAAAGATGTGCGGATGCGGCAGGCTTTGGGCGTCGCAGAATTCCTTGAGCATGCCCACCACGACACCGGCGTAGTCGTCCATGTCGTAGTTGATCGAGCTGGCGTTGCGCGAGTGCGTACCGTCGTAGTCCACGCCCAGGCCACCGCCGACGTCGATGTGATCCACCGGCAGGCCTAGGTTGCGCAGTTCGCCGTAGTAACGGATCGCTTCCTTGAAACCGTGCTGGTAGTCCGCCAGGTTGGCGATCTGCGAACCCATGTGGAAGTGCAACAGACGGATGCCCTGATCCAGGCCGGCGCCGCGGAAGCGCTCGACTACGGACAACAGCTGCGCGGCCGACAGACCGAACTTGGATTTCTCGCCACCGGTGTCGGCCCACTTGCTCGACGCCAGGGACGACAGGCGCACCCGCAGGCCTACCTGAGGCTTGACCTTGAGCGACGCGGCTTCTTCGATCACCAGGCCGACTTCGGATTCTTTCTCGATCACGATGAAGACGTTGTGACCGAGCTTCTGGCCCATCAGTGCCAGGCGAATGAACTCGCGATCCTTGTAACCGTTGCAGACAATCGTCCCACCTTTTGGCGCCAGGGCCAGCACCGCCAGCAGCTCAGGCTTGGAACCGGCTTCCAGGCCGATGGAAACGTTCTGGGTGGCGATGATGTTTTCGATCACCGCTTCCTGCTGGTTGACCTTGATCGGATAAAGCGCGGTGTACTGGCTCTGGTACTCCAGGCGTGCGATGTTGCTGTCGAACGCGCCGGTGAGCTGGCGCACACGGTCTTGCAGGATGTCGGGGAAGCGCACCAGCAGGGGCAACGAAAGGCCACTCTGGCGCAACTGGTCGACTTGCTCGTACAAATCGATGGGCGAGCTGTCGGGGCCGTTCGGACGGACTTCGACGCGACCGGCGTCATTGATCGCGAAATACCCGGCCCCCCAATGGCGGATCCCGTAAACGCTGCGGCTGTCCGCAACTGTCCATTGGCTGCCATCGTCTTTGCGTGTGCGTCGTACGGACATCGAAGTCCCCTATAAAGAAGTCAAAATGCACCATCCGGTCGGAGGCTGGCGCAGTCTAGAGAATGGAAATGACGATTTGCCTGTAAGCAAGGTAGACCCTGCCCGCAGCGCTGAGTTTAAAACCCGTTCCGAACAGGTTCTGTGAAAACCCTGCGGACGATCCCGAACCCGGAGTCCGGATCAAGCCGAGGTGGCTTTCACAGAAGCTGCTAGCCGCCGGATTTTTTTGCCTTGAAACCGTGTTTGGTGAGTTCCGCCAGTAGTAGCTCGACGTGATCGCCCTGGATTTCGATGATGCCGTCCTTCAACGCGCCACCGGTACCACAGCGTTTTTTCAACGTTGTCGCCAGCTCCTTGAGCGCGTCTTCGGCCAGCGGCACGCCGGTGATCGTGGTCACCGTCTTGCCACCGCGGCCTTTGCTTTCGCGGCGCACGCGAGCGATACCGTCCCCGGCGGGAATGGCGGTCTGTTTGCAGATGCAGGCATCCACCGGCTGGCGGCAATCAGGGCAATGACGACCGGCGTCGGTAGAAAATACCAGGCCACCCAGGGCGGCGAAGGATGCGGCTTTTTTGGCCACCGGCAATCCTCTTCGGAGGACAATGACTGGTCGAGGAGCGAAAGTGCCTCGACCGCGAAGCCCCACTCAGGCAGGGGCAGCGCAACTGGACCGAGCGATGTCGGCCAAGCTTGAAAAGTCGCGCAGTGTAACGGCAAAAAGCCGACTTGCTAAGGGCCAATCGGCGCCAATTTACAGCTTCTTTGCGACACCCTGTTCGCGGGCTTTCAAATAGCGCCCGAGCGCCGCCAGAGAGTCCGGACAATAAGGCTTGTAGCGGATTTCATCCAGGACCTGCTCGACCGGCAGGAAACGCGCTTCCAGCACTTCCTCCGGTTGCAGGATCAACGGACCGTCCCACACCGCGGAGAATGCCGCACACCACAGGCGACTGCCGGTGTCCTCGAAATAGAAATGGTCGTGGGCGATCAGCTCGACGCCGCTTACTCCCAATTCTTCGGCCAGCTCGCGGGCCGCCGACTCGGCGTAGGTCTCGTGCGCCTGCACCATGCCCCCTGCCGCAACGTCCCAGAAACCCGGGTAGATCGCCTTGCTCAAGGTTCTTCGGTGAACGCACAACTCGCCGGCCGAGTTGAACAGCATGATGTAGGTGCCGCGCCCGATCAGGCCGCGCTCGCGCAGCTGCGAGCGCACCAGGCTGCCAAGCAGGTTGTCGTGTTCGTCGACCCAAGCGATCTGCTCGGCATCCGAGGCCACTCGGTGAGCAACCTCACGGGCGCTTTCGTCCATTGATCAGCCCTGGTTCAGTAACTGCCGCAAGTCGATCACCGCCGCATTGGCGCGGGAAATATAGTTGGCCATGACCAGCGAGTGGTTCGCCAATACACCGAAGCCGCTGCCGTTGAGGATCATTGGGCTCCAGACCGGTTCCTGCGAAGCTTCCAGTTCGCGAATGATCTGCCGCACGCTGACCGTGGCGTTCTTCTTCGCCAGCACATCGGCGAAGTCCACCTCGATGGCGCGCAGCAAATGCGACAACGCCCAAGCCTGACCGCGGGCTTCATAGAACACGTTATCGATTTGCATCCACGGCGTCTCGACCACCTCTTCGTCCACCTGCGGCACCTGACCCGGCGCCGGGACTTCGGTTTTCAAAGAAGTGTTGAGCTTGACCCGGCCGACACTGGCGGACAGGCGCTGGGACAACGACCCCAGGCGAGTGCCGACATCACCCAGCCAGTTATTGAGGTTGTCGGCGCGAGCGTAGAACAGTGCGCTTTTTTGCGCCGGATCGGACAGGCGCGCCTGATAGCGGCTCAGCGAATTGATGCCTTCCTGGTATTCCGACTCGCTGGAGGGCAGCACCCAACTACGGTTGTCGAAGTTGAACCGCGGCTCAGCCTTGGCGAGATCGGCGTCTTCGGCAGACTGCGACTGGGAACGGGCGAAGTCCTTACGCAACGCGCGGCTAAGGTCGCGTACCTGTACCAGCACGCCATATTCCCAGCTCGGCATGTTGTCCATCCACAGGCCCGGCGGGAAGCGATCATTGGAAATGTAACCGCCCTGCTTGGTCAACAAAGTGCCGGCCACGGTCTTGAGGGTTTCAACGGTGGTGTAGCCGACCACCATTTGCCTGCCGTCCTTCTCGGCCGCCGCCTGGGCGTTCTGCTGCACGGGGAACAACGCGGGTTCCTGGCTCCAATACCAGCCAACCGCAATGGTCACCAGCAGATAAAGTCCGATGAGCGTGGCCAGTGCCCGGCTGAAAAACACCCCGCCCAGGTAACTGCGGGTGTCTGATTTCGGCTCGGCGGCGCGTTCAGGCGCGCTGCCCGCGCGGTTCTTCCAGTCCAGCATGACGATGTCCCTTCAATCACTTGAGTTCACGGTTCGACCACAACCTTACATCAACGTGCCTCAGCCGGCATCCGTCGTTGGGCTTATCGGAGATTTACTGTCGCGAAGCCGAAAGCCTTGTAAGGGATTCCCTTAACCGTGCAAGCCATCAATCCAAGGCAAACAGCATCGTTAAAGACCTGAGCCCGCATTGGATCGCGCTACGGAGTACCGCGCAGATATTCCTCGAAGAAGCACTGAACCCCCTGTTTCCCGGGCCTTCCCTCTACCTCGAACGGCGCATTCCAGACTGTTCGGTCAGAAACTGAATGGCCCCACTTGGCAGATTATTGACGTACGACACTCATGTAAGGGAAAAGAGGTGCTAGCATAGAGCCACCAGTCGACCTCAGCATGCCCCCTAACTAGTAGTCAGGATATGACCGAGTCAGAAGACCCCAGCCGTGAGCGCCTCAAGCACCACTTTGCCCAGCGGGTAATTCACCAGGCTCGCCAGATCCTTGAGATATGGCAGCGCCTGCAACGCAGCGAGTGGTCGAGCACCGACCTCTCTGAGCTCAGCGAAGCCAATCTGCGCCTGCTGCGCTTTGCCGAGCGCTTTGAACAGCCTGAGCATTATCAGCTTGCCCAAGATATCAGCCAGTCGCTGCAAGCGGTGGATGCCAATCGCGGCCGCCTGAGCAGCCAGTTGATTACTGAAATCAATCGCTTGATGCAACGCCTGTCCCGCACCGGCCTGCGCCACGGCGACCAGCTCGAGCAAACGTTCCTGCCGCCGCTGCGCAAGCCGGTCTATGTGGCGCTGCAAGACCACGACCGCGCCGAGCGACTGGCCAGGCAGTTGGAGTTCTTCGGCCTCAGTGCCCAGGCGCTGGACAGCGTCGCAACGTTCAAGGCCTCGATGATCGAGCGCCTGCCTGCGGCCATTGTCATGGATGTGGATTTCAACGGCCCTGGTGTGGGCCTGAAGCTCGCAGCCCAAGCCCAGGAAGGACTCGACCAAGCCATTCCGCTGTTATTTTTCAGCTTGCTCGAAACAGATACGCCAACTCGCTTGGCGGCGGTGCGCGCCGGTGGCCAGGAGTTTCTCACCGGCACGCTCGAAGCCTCGAGTCTGCTGGAGAAGATCGAAGTGCTGACCTGTGTCGCCCAATACGACCCCTATAAAGTGCTGATCATCGACGACTCGCGGGCCCAGGCCCTGCACACCGAGCGCCTGCTCAACAGCGCCGGGATCGTCACCCGGACCTTGATCGAGCCGATCCAGGCCATGGCCGAACTGGCGGATTTCCAGCCCGACCTGATCATCCTCGACATGTACATGCCCGCCTGCACCGGCACGGAGTTGGCCAAGGTGATCCGCCACAACGACCGCTACGTCAGCGTGCCGATCATTTACTTGTCCGCCGAAGACGACCTGGACAAACAGCTCGACGCCATGAGCGAAGGCGGCGACGACTTCCTGACCAAACCGATCAAGCCCCGGCACCTGATCACCACCGTGCGCAACCGCGCGGCCCGGGCCCGCAATCTCAAGGCGCGAATGGTGCGCGACAGCCTCACCGGCCTCTACAACCACACCCACATCCTGCAATTGCTCGAGGACTGCAGTTTCCGCGCGCGCCGGGAAGGTAAGCCACTGAGCTTTGCGATGCTGGACATCGACCACTTCAAACGGGTCAACGACAGCCATGGCCATCCCATGGGTGACAGGGTGATCAAGAGCCTGGCGCTGTTTCTCAAGCAACGACTGCGCAAGACGGACTTCATCGGACGGTACGGCGGTGAAGAGTTCGCGATCGTCATGCCCGACACCGACATCGACGCCGCCTACAAGGTGCTGGATGAAATCCGTCAGCGTTTTGCCGAAATCCATTACCCGGCCCAACCTCAAGACCTGTGGTGCACCTTCAGCGCCGGCGTGGTCGAAATGAGCGACGAATCCGACAGCCTGGTGATGGCAAGCCAGGCGGACGAAGCGCTGTACCGCGCCAAGCACGCTGGGCGCAACAGGGTCCAAAGCGCGCGGCAATCAAAGCAAAGTGCCACTTTTTCATCTGAATCAACCGATTCGGTCATAAACGTGTAACGTAAACGCAATAACTTCAGGCACTTACGATTCTGCCCCCGGTAGACCCTTGATGCGCCTGAAGCTGCTGACCAATCTCAATACCCTTCTTTTAGTTGCCGTGTGCCTTGGCCTCGGCGCCACGCTTTGGTGGTCGCAAATCGCCCTGGAGCGTCCTTATCTGCTGATGGAGCGCTACTTGGGCCTGTCACGGCAGTTCCAAGGCGAGGTGGCGCGCAACATCGAGGACTATCTGGCCAGCGGCGACGCCTTGCGCCTCAGCGCAGCCACCCAAGCTTTGGAATCCCTGCAAAAAGAACTCGATCAATTCCCACCGGAACTGGCCAAGACGTTGCGCCCGAGCCTGTCGAACCTCGATGGCTTCAGCAGGACCGACTTGCTGGCCGCCGGCAAACTGGCCGGGGATCCCCAGGCGTTGCTGCTGCAGGCCGAACGTGAGCTGAGCGCCAACCTCGATCAACTCGCCCAATACGCCAACGGCGCACCGACTTATCTGCCGCCGTTGTTCGCCGCATCGCAGCACTTGGGCCGCCTGTCGCTCACACGGGACAAACTCGTCAGCAGCGGCCGCAGCGAACTGGCCGCCGATGTCGAACGCGAACTGGCCAGTATTCGTGTCCAGGCCCAACAGCTCGATAACCTGGCATTGCTCGGCGTCGCCGCCAGCAACGACTCCGGCAGCGATGACTTCGCCGCGTTGATGGGCTTGCAAACCCAGGAAGAAACCGTCGCCGAAGATGCCGGCATCGCGCTCAAGCGTGAACTCAACAGCCTGCTCGGCCGCTATCCAGCGGAACTGGCGCGCACCCGCGAGCTGATCCAGAAACGCACCGAGCTGGGCAATGCCACCCTCCTGAAGACCGCTGACGTGCAAAAGGCAATCGACGCCATGGAGCCGGCGGTGCGCGCCCAGCATGGACAGATCCAGGGCGAAGTACGGTTGATCCAGGGCGTGATGATCGGGTTGATCCTCTTGATCGCCCTGCTGATCGATACCCTGCAACGACACCTGGCCCGCACCCTGACCCGCCTGGCGCCAGCCCTGTCGACATGGGCCGAAGGCGACTTCAGCAATGATGTCCACGTCGGCGCGAGTAACCGCGAGCTGCGCGATATCGAAGCGTCCCTCAATCGCTTGCGCGCGTATCTGGTGGATCTGGTGGGCACCATTCGCCTGAACGCCGAGCAAGTGGCGGATAGCAGCCGGACCCTGGCGGAGTTGAGCGGCGAACTGCACAGCGGCGCCCAATACCAGGCCGGCGACACGGCATTGATCCGCGATTCCCTCAGCGAACTCGAGGCGACCATCCAGCAGGTGGCCGGCGATGCCAGCCAGGCCGCAGCTGCCAGCCGCAGTGCCGGAGACGCGGTGGAACATGGCCAGAAAGTCATTGGCCTGAGCCTCGCCGGCCTTCACGCGCTGGTCGGTGAAGTGCAAGGCAACGCGCAAATGATCGAACAACTGGCCGAGGAGTCGGCGACCATCGGCGGGGTACTGACCGTCATCCGCTCGATTGCCGACCAGACCAACCTGCTGGCCCTCAACGCGGCCATCGAAGCCGCCCGCGCCGGAGAAATGGGTCGAGGCTTTGCGGTGGTGGCCGAGGAAGTCCGTTCCCTGGCCCAACGCACGGCGGGCGCAACCGCCGAGATCCAGGCACTGATCGCGCGCCTGCAACTGGCCGCGCGTCAATCGGTGGATGGCATGCGTGCCCAGGTCGAACACGCCGAAGCCACCGCCAGCCAGGCACAAGCAGCCGACGGCGCACTGGATGAGATCGTCGGCGCCATCCAGACCATCGCCGATACGGCCGTGCGCATCGCCGACGTCACTGCCCAGCAAAGCGGCGCCGTCAGCGAGATCCGCGATCATAGCGAGCGCATACATCAACTGGGCGGGGATAACCTGATGCGCATCGGCCAGGGGCGGGAACAGGGCGACAACCTGCTGCTGCTCGGTGGGCGGCTGCACACTGCGGTGCAAGCATTCAGGGTTTGACCCTGCGCATCCATTGCAAGTGACCGGATCCTAGGACATGGTCACATATTTCGCGCAAACATCGCTCATCGTGCTGGCTATTGCTGAGAACTGGACAGTCATAAAGGCTTTGCGGCATAGTCGCCGGGTTCTGACACCTGCTCACAGATAACAAGGAACAGCAGATGGCGACCCTTTTGGTCCTGCATGGACCCAACCTGAACCTGCTTGGCACCCGTGAACCGGGCGTCTATGGCGCCGTGACACTGGCCCAGATCAACCAGGACCTGGAACAGCGGGCCCGCAATGCCGGCCATCATTTGCTGTATCTGCAAAGCAACGCCGAATACGAATTGATCGACCGCATCCATGCCGCGCGCGGCGAAGGCGTGGACTTCATTTTGATCAATCCTGCAGCTTTTACACATACAAGCGTCGCATTACGTGACGCGCTGCTGGCAGTGAGCATCCCATTCATCGAAGTGCATTTGTCCAACGTGCACAAACGCGAACCTTTCCGCCATCACTCCTACTTCTCCGATGTAGCGGTGGGAGTGATCTGCGGCCTTGGCGCCAGCGGTTACCGACTGGCCCTGGAGGCCGCCCTAGAGCAGCTTGAAAAACAGGCAACAGCTTGAAAAACAAGCGTTAAACGCCCCTGACCGACCCTTGGGAGTTGATGATTCATGGATATCCGTAAAGTTAAGAAACTGATCGAATTGCTGGAAGAGTCCGGCATCGACGAGCTCGAGATCAAGGAAGGCGAAGAGTCCGTACGCATCAGCCGCCACAGCAAGACCCCGGCCCAGCAGTTCTATGCACCGGCACCGATGCAGGCTCCTGCCGCCGCACCTGCTCCAGCAGCAGCCCCGGTTGCGGCAGCACCAGCCACCCCGACAGCCCCCGTGCTCAACGGCACTGTCGCTCGTTCGCCAATGGTGGGCACGTTCTATCGCAAGTCTTCGCCATCCTCGCCGTCCTTCGTTGAAGTTGGCCAGACCGTGAAGAAAGGCGACACCCTGTGCATCGTCGAAGCCATGAAGATGATGAACCACATCGAAGCTGAAACCAGCGGTGTGATCGAGTCCATCCTCGTCGAAGACGGCCAGCCGGTTGAGTACGACCAACCGCTGTTCACCATCGTTTGAACCGCGGAGAGCCTTTGATGACTGCGAAGTTGGAAAAAGTCCTGATCGCTAACCGCGGTGAGATCGCTCTGCGGATTCTGCGTGCCTGCAAAGAGATGGGCATCAAGACCGTCGCCGTTTACTCCAAGGCCGACAAAGAACTGATGCACCTGGGCCTGGCGGATGAATCCGTCTGCATCGGTCCGGCGTCGGCTGCGCACTCCTACCTGCACATCCCGGCGATCATCGCCGCTGCCGAAGTGACCGGCGCCACCGCCATTCACCCAGGCTACGGTTTCCTGGCGGAAAATGCCGACTTCGCCGAGCAGGTGGAAAACTCCGGTTTTGCCTTCATTGGCCCGAAAGCCGACACCATTCGCCTGATGGGCGACAAGGTTTCGGCCAAGCACGCCATGATCGCCGCCGGCGTACCGACCGTTCCGGGCTCCGACGGCCCGCTGCCTGAAGACGAAGAAACCGCTTTGCGCATCGGTCGCGAAGTCGGTTATCCGGTGATCATCAAGGCCGCTGGCGGCGGCGGTGGTCGCGGCATGCGCGTGGTGCACAAGGAAGAAGACCTGATTTCCTCGGCGAAACTGACCCGCTCCGAAGCAGGCGCGGCGTTCGGCAACCCGATGGTCTACCTGGAAAAATTCCTGACCAACCCACGTCACGTCGAAGTCCAGGTGCTGTCCGACGGCCAGGGCCAGGCGATCCATCTGGGCGACCGCGATTGCTCGCTGCAACGTCGCCACCAGAAGGTCCTCGAAGAAGCGCCGGCACCGGGCATCGACGAGCAGGCTCGTGAAGAAGTCCTGGCACGCTGCGTCAAGGCGTGCATCGACATCGGCTACCGTGGTGCCGGCACTTTCGAGTTCCTGTACGAGAACGGCAGTTTCTACTTCATCGAAATGAACACCCGCGTCCAGGTCGAGCACCCGGTCTCGGAAATGGTCACCGGTATCGACATCGTCAAGGAGATGCTCAGCATCGCCGCCGGCAACAAGCTGTCGTTCACCCAGGATGACGTAGTGATTCGCGGCCATTCGCTGGAATGCCGGATCAACGCCGAAGACCCGAAAACCTTCATGCCAAGCCCAGGCACGGTCAAGCATTTCCACGCTCCAGGCGGCAACGGCGTTCGCGTCGATTCGCACCTGTACAGCGGTTATGCCGTTCCACCGAACTACGACTCGCTGATTGGCAAGCTGATCACCTACGGGGCAACCCGTGAAGAAGCCATGGCGCGCATGCGCAATGCGCTGGACGAAATCGTGGTAGACGGGATCAAGACCAACATCCCGCTGCACCGCGACCTGGTCCGCGACGAAGGTTTCTGCAAAGGCGGCGTCAACATCCATTACCTGGAACACAAGCTGGGCAACCAGCACTGATGTTTCGCGTGATGTAAAAAGACCCCGGTCCATTGGCCGGGGTCTTTGTTTTTGAGCGCGCCAGGACGCTTATCCACTTTGACGGCGACCTGGCGTACACTGCGCGCCTTTGCAGCCCAGTGCTGCCCCCCTGTAGATTTTTTCAAAGGTGCCCGCCATGCCTTGGCTGCAAGTACGCCTGGCCATCAGCCCGGAACAAGCCGAAACCTACGAAGACGCGTTTCTTGAAGTAGGCGCAGTATCGGTAACCTTCATGGACGCCGAAGACCAGCCGATCTTCGAGCCGGAGCTCAATACCACCCCGCTGTGGTCCCACACCCATTTGCTGGCCCTGTTCGAAGGCGGCACCGAGGCGGCCAGCGTGCTGGCCCATCTCGAGTTGCTGACCGGCAGTCCGCTGCCTGAGCATCACAGCGAAGTGATCGAGGACCAGGACTGGGAGCGCAGCTGGATGGACAACTTCCAGCCGATGCGCTTTGGCCAGCGCCTGTGGATCGTCCCGAGCTGGCATGCCGCGCCGGAACCGGATGCTGTGAACCTGCTGCTGGACCCGGGCCTGGCGTTCGGCACCGGCACTCACCCGACGACCGCGCTGTGCCTGGAGTGGCTCGACGGCCAGGACCTCAAGGGCTGCAACGTACTCGACTTCGGCTGTGGCTCGGGGATCCTGGCGATTGCCGCGCTCCTGCTGGGCGCCCGGGAAGCGGTCGGCACCGACATCGACGTTCAGGCCCTGGAAGCCTCCCGCGACAACGCCGGGCGCAACAACATTGCCGAAGCGCTGTTCCCGCTGTACTTGCCGCAGGACTTGCCACAGGTCCAGGCCGACGTACTGGTGGCCAATATCCTCGCCGGTCCGCTGGTATCCCTGGCGCCGCAATTGTCGAGCCTGGTCAAGCCGGGCGGACGCCTGGCGCTGTCGGGCGTCCTTGCCGAACAGGGCGAGGAAGTCGCCGCCGCTTATGCCGCGGACTTTGACTTGGACCCGATCGCCAATCGCGATGGCTGGGTGCGCATCAGCGGACGTCGGCGCTAGAATGGCCGCCTGTATCAACCGGATTGCCGCATGACCGACAGCTTCGTCACTCAATGCCCGCATTGCCACACCAGTTTCCGCGTCAGCCATGGTCAATTGAGCGTGGCACGCGGCGTGGTTCGTTGCGGCTCGTGTCTGCAAGTGTTCAATGCCGCCCGGCAATTGCTGGAGCAACGCGCTGTCAAGGACGTCGCCGCGCCGCCGGTTTCGCCCGCCAAGCCTGCCGTCGAAGCCCCGCGCGCCATCAGCCAGAAACAATGGACGGCCGCCGAGCTGGACCTCGATGACCTGGATAAGGAACTGGCTCGCCTGGAACGGCGTGACAAGCGAGCGCCAGACACCTTTGGCCGGCGTCGTGAAGACAACCTGAGTGCCCAGCGCGAACATCTTTCGAGCGAGCAGGAACCCTGGTCCGACAGCCTCTACAGCGAGTCCCCCGCCGAACGCGCCGAAGCCGCCATCCAGCCGCCCCTCGAGCCGTTCGAGCCCCATGAACCCGCGCGACCGCCGCGGACCGAACCATC
This sequence comes from Pseudomonas sp. SWRI92, assembly GCF_014268685.1. NCBI lineage: Bacteria > Pseudomonadati > Pseudomonadota > Gammaproteobacteria > Pseudomonadales > Pseudomonadaceae > Pseudomonas > Pseudomonas sp. SWRI92. The sequence continues at coordinate 136,835 of NZ_JABWQY010000009.1, read as the reverse complement.
CTTGTCGCTGGCGCTCGAGCCGCTGGAACCGGACGACGAACCTGTCGCCCCGCTGAGCCTCACGCTGGACGACGAACCCCACGAACACCTCGAACGCCTGTCCGCCACTGACGATCTCGACGACGAACCCGAGCAACCGGTGCCGCTGCGCAAGTCACGGGAACGCCAGGAACCGGGGATACGCGCCGAAGCCCTCCACGACCTGGACGACGACCCGCTGCAATTGGACTGGCGCAAGCGCCGCACGCCCTGGGGCCGTCGCCTGCTCTGGGGGCTGTTGATACTGCTTGCCGCCGCAGCCTTGGGCGGTCAGTACATCGCGTACCATTTCGAAGAACTGGCCCGCCAGGACCAATACCGTCCCTGGTTCTTGCAAGCCTGTCCGGCAATTGGCTGCGACGTGCCGTCCAAGGTCGATATTGCCAAGATCAAAAGCAGCAACCTGGTGGTGCGCAGCCATCCGGAATTCAGCGGCGCCCTGGTGGTGGACGCGATCATCTACAACCGCGCGCCCTTCTCCCAGCCCTTCCCACTGCTGGAGCTGCGTTTTGCCGACCTCAATGGTCACCTGATCGCCAGCCGTCGCTTCAAGCCAGGCGAGTACCTGGGTGGCGACCTCGAAGGCCGGGGGGAAATGCCTCCGCAGACGCCGATCCATATTGCGTTGGATATCCTGGACCCGGGCCCCAAAGCAGTGAACTACAGCCTGAGCTTTCATTCGCCCGAATGAAGCCCGCCAGGGCCGGCCGATTGACGACAGCTTTCTGACTCACCTGACCCAGACCAAACCGCTGGCGATAACAAAATAGCTGTTCAGATTTTATCCAATTCGACCTTTATCCAGTCATCGAGAGCGGGTATCATGCCAACCCTTTTTCGAAGTCTCATGATCCGGCCCCACTTCAGGGAAGTCCTATGTCGGCGGTACGCATCGGCCCATATACATTGCAGAACGGTCTGGTTCTCGCCCCCATGGCGGGCGTCACCGATCAGCCCTTTCGTCAGTTGTGCAAACGATTGGGTGCGGGCCTTGTGGTCTCGGAAATGGTGACCAGCGACATGAGCTTGTGGAACACCCGCAAATCGCGGCTGCGCATGATCCACGAAGGCGATCCCGAGCCCCGCTCGGTACAGATTGCCGGTGGCGACGCACAGATGCTGGCGGAGGCGGCCCGGGCCAACGTCGAACTGGGGGCACAGATCATCGACATCAACATGGGCTGTCCGGCGAAGAAGGTTTGCAACAAGGCTGCTGGCTCGGCGCTGTTGAAAGATGAAGCGCTGGTCACCGAGATCCTGCAGGCGGTTGTCGCCGCGGTCGATGTGCCGGTGACCCTCAAGATCCGCACCGGGTGGGACCGGGAGAACAAGAACGGCCTGACGGTGGCGAAGATCGCCGAGCAGGCAGGTATCACGGCGCTGGCGGTCCATGGCCGCACCCGTGCCGACCTGTACACCGGCGAAGCCGAGTACGACACGATTGCCGCGATCAAGCAGGCGGTGTCCATCCCGGTCTTTGCCAACGGCGACGTCGACTCGCCCGAGAAGGCCCGGTACGTGCTGGACGCGACCGGCGCCGATGGCCTGTTGATTGGCCGGGCCGCCCAGGGGCGGCCATGGATTTTTCGTGAAATCGAACACTACCTGCGCACCGGCGAAAAACTCGCTGCGCCGATGTTGTCCGAGGTGGAACGTATTCTGCTAGAGCATCTGGCCGCGCTGCATGCCTTCTATGGAGAAGTCATGGGCGTACGCATCGCTCGCAAGCATGTGGGCTGGTATCTCGCAACCCTGCCGGGCGCCAGGGAGTTTCGCGCCCGTTTCAATCGTTTGGATGGTACGCAAGCACAATGCGCCGACGTTCAGGCGTTTTTCGCCGAACGTTACAAGAGCCTGACAGGGGACGAAGGGGTGGCCGCATGACGATGATGACCGAGACTTTAGTGAGTGGAATAGCACCCGTGAGCGACAACGTGAATTTGAAACAGCACCTCAACACGCCCAGCGAAGAAGGCCAGACCCTTCGCGGGAGCGTCGAGAAGGCGCTGCACAATTATTTCGCCCACCTTGAGGGCGCTGCCGTCACGGATGTGTACAACCTGGTGCTTTCCGAAGTCGAGGCGCCGCTGCTCGAAAGCGTAATGAACTACGTCAAGGGCAACCAGACCAAGGCCAGTGAGCTGCTGGGCCTTAACCGCGGCACCCTGCGCAAGAAACTCAAGCAGTACGATCTGCTGTAAGCATTCAATCAAACCAGAAAGGCGCCCGCGTAAAAAACGGTCGCCTTTTTTGCTGACTTCCCTTGCTTTTGATGGAACTTGAAATGACCGACCAGACTACCCGCCTGCCGATCCGCCGCGCCTTGATCAGCGTCTCCGACAAGACCGGGATCCTTGAATTCGCCCGCGAGCTGCAACAGTTGGGCGTAGAGATCCTCTCTACCGGCGGGACCTTCAAGTTGCTGCAGGACAACGGCGTCGCGGCAGTGGAAGTCGCGGACTACACCGGTTTCGCGGAAATGATGGACGGTCGCGTCAAGACCCTGCACCCGAAAATCCATGGCGGGATCCTCGGTCGTCGCGGCATCGATGACGCCATCATGAACGAGCACGGTATCAAGCCGATCGACCTGGTAGCGGTCAACCTCTACCCGTTCGAAGCCACCATCAACAAGCCCGGCTGCGACCTGCCGACCGCCATCGAGAACATCGACATCGGCGGCCCGACCATGGTCCGCTCGGCGGCCAAGAATCATAAAGACGTGGCCATCGTGGTCAACGCCAGCGACTACGCCAGTGTGCTGGAGAGTCTCAAGGCCGGCGGCCTGACCTACGCCCAGCGTTTCGACCTGATGCTCAAGGCCTTCGAACATACCGCCGCCTACGACGGCATGATCGCCAACTATATGGGCACCGTGAACCAGGCCGCCGAAACCCTAAGCACCGAAGGCCGCAGCGAATTTCCGCGAACCTTCAATACCCAATTCATCAAGGCCCAGGAAATGCGCTACGGCGAGAACCCGCACCAGAGCGCGGCGTTCTACGTGGAAGCCAAGCCTGCCGAAGTCGGCATCGCCACGGCCACCCAGTTGCAAGGCAAGGAACTGTCGTTCAACAACGTGGCTGACACCGATGCCGCGCTGGAATGCGTCAAGAGCTTCGTCAAGCCAGCCTGCGTGATCGTCAAGCACGCCAACCCGTGCGGCGTCGCGGTCAGCCCGGACGCCGAGGGCGGCATCCGCCAGGCCTACGAACTGGCCTACGCCACCGACACCGAGTCGGCGTTCGGCGGGATTATCGCCTTCAACCGTGAACTGGACGCCGAGACCGCCAAGGCCATCGTCGAGCGTCAGTTCGTCGAAGTGATCATCGCCCCTTCGGTCAGCGAAGAGGCCCGCGCCATTGTTGCCGCCAAAGCCAACGTGCGCCTGCTGGCCTGCGGCCAATGGTCGACTGACCGTGCGCCAGCCTGGGATTACAAGCGCGTCAATGGCGGCTTGCTGGTCCAGGGCCGCGACATCGGCATGATCGGCAGCGAAGACTTGAAAGTGGTGACCCAGCGCGCCCCGAGCGAACAGGAAATCAATGATCTGATCTTTGCCTGGAAAGTCGCCAAGTACGTTAAGTCGAACGCCATCGTCTACGCCAAGAACCGCCAGACCATCGGCGTCGGCGCCGGCCAGATGAGCCGCGTTAACTCGGCCCGCATCGCCGCGATCAAGGCTGAACACGCCGGCTTGCAGGTACAAGGCGCGGTCATGGCCTCCGATGCGTTCTTCCCGTTCCGCGACGGTATCGACAATGCGGCCAAGGTCGGCATTACCGCAGTGATCCAGCCGGGCGGTTCGATGCGTGATGCAGAAGTGATTGCTGCTGCTGATGAAGCCGGCATCGCCATGGTGTTCACCGGCATGCGCCACTTCCGTCACTAACAAGACAACGGCCGCACTGAAGCCGGCATCTGCTGCGTTGGAGCCGACCTCGATGATGCTCATTGCCAAAAGGCAACTCCGCTCATCGAGGTCGACTCCGCCTTGCATCTACCGACTTCATTGCGACCTCCTACGGCGCAAAGCGCCCTAGGTTCCGAACAGAATCAGCGTCATCCGAGGTTTTTGAAATGAATGTTTTGATCATTGGCAGCGGTGGCCGTGAACACGCCCTGGCCTGGAAAGTGGCACAGGATCCCCGCGTGCAGAAGGTTTTCGTGGCGCCAGGCAATGCCGGCACCGCCATCGAAGCCAAGTGCGAAAACGTTGCCATCGACGTACTGGCCCTGGAACAACTGGCCGACTTCGCCGAGAAGAACGTTTCGCTGACCATCGTCGGCCCGGAAGTACCGCTGGTCGCCGGCGTAGTCGATCTGTTCCGCTCCCGCGGCCTGGACTGCTTCGGCCCAACTGCCGGCGCCGCGCAGCTGGAAGGTTCCAAGGCCTTCACGAAGGACTTCCTGGCACGCCACAAGATCCCGACCGCCGACTACCAGAACTTCACCGAAATCGAACCAGCGCTGGCGTACCTGCGTGAAAAAGGCGCACCGATCGTGATCAAGGCCGATGGCCTGGCCGCCGGCAAAGGCGTGATCGTTGCCATGACCCTGGCCGAGGCCGAAGACGCGGTGCGCGACATGCTCGCCGGCAATGCCTTCGGTGACGCCGGTTCACGCGTCGTGATCGAAGAGTTCCTCGACGGCGAGGAGGCCAGTTTCATTGTCATGGTCGACGGCAAGAATGTCTTGCCAATGGCCACCAGCCAGGACCATAAACGTGTCGGCGACGGCGACAGCGGTCCGAACACCGGCGGCATGGGCGCCTACTCTCCCGCTCCGGTGGTCACCGCCGACGTACATCAGCGCGTAATGGACCTAGTGATCTGGCCAACCGTGCGCGGCATGGCCGAGGAAGGCAATGTCTATACCGGTTTCCTCTATGCAGGCCTGATGATCGACAAGGCTGGTAACCCAAAAGTCATCGAATTCAACTGCCGTTTCGGCGATCCTGAGACCCAGCCGGTCATGCTGCGCCTGCAATCGAGCCTGGTGTTGCTGGTGGAAGCCGCCCTGGCCCAGGCACTGGACAAAGTAGAAGCCCAGTGGGACCCGCGTCCGAGTGTTGGCGTTGTACTGGCAGCCGGTGGTTACCCCGGCGACTACGCCAAGGGCAGCGTTATCAACGGCCTGCAAGGCGCGGCCCAGTTGGAAGGCAAGGTGTTCCACGCTGGCACGGCATTGAAGGACGACCAAGTGGTTACCGCCGGTGGTCGCGTATTGTGCGCCACGGCAATGGGTGCCAGTGTCGACGCCGCACAGCAGCAAGCCTACAAGCTTGCCGCGCAAATTGATTGGGAAGGCTGTTTCTACCGCAAGGACATTGGCTACCGTGCCATTGCCCGCGAGCGTGGCGAAAACCTGGAATAACCCGGCCATTCAGCCAGGCAAGGGCTCATGGCCCTTGCCTGGCTGACCGGGCGCCGCGCATAGTTATCATCTGGCATCAACTACGAAGGGATTTCGCCGTGCGCTGGCTCAGGATTGCCATAGGCTTGACCGTTACCCTGCTGACGCTGCTCTGCGTGCTCCCGGCCCTGGCCGCGCCCGGCAGTGGCTGGGCGATATTGCTCGACGAACAGGGCGATCTGAAACTGAGCGACATCCGCTCAGCCCGCTATACCAATCAATTCAGCCCCATTGACCTGGACCACCTCAAGGCAGCCGAGCCGGGTGGAGCCCTGTGGCTGCGCTTCCGACTGGCCCCCGACAAGCATGAGCAGATACTGCGCATTTTCGCGCCTGACCTGTTGCGCCTGAATCTCTACGTACTGGACGGCGATGCCCTGGTTGATCAACAGATCAACGGCAATGCGCTGCCAAGCTCCGAACAACCCGTGCCCAGCAGCGATTTCATACTGGCACTGCCTCGCAGCGATAAAACCCTCGACGTCTACCTGAGGCTGGCATCCCGTTACGAACTGCGCCCCTACGTCACCCTGCAACCGGCCGTCATGGCGGCAGCCGACCAGAACCAGACGTTGATCTATGGGCTGCTATTCGGCTGCATCGCCATGCTGATCCTGCACAACCTCACCCGCTACGCCTACACCCGGTCACGTAGTTGCCTGTGGTTGGCGGCCTGTGAAGGACTGCTGATGCTCAGCCTGGTCCTGCTGCTGAACCTGGCCGGCGCCTGGCTGCCAAACTGGCCGGCGATCCAGACGCCAGGTGCTTACTTGGCCCTGCTGCTGACAGCACCCTGTGGCTTGATGTTCGCCTATCGCTACTTCGCGCCGCTGGGATCGCATCCGCTGAACCGGCTGTTGCTGGGCGAAATTGTCTTCATCATGCTGTGCAGCCTGTTGCTGCTGTTCGTCAACACGCTGCCGCTCAATATCATGACCTACGCACTGGTGGCCTTGGCCGGTCTGAGCATGCTGTTCGTCAGCGCCTGGCATTGGCAGAAGGGCTATCGCCCGGCACGGCTGTTTGTCGCCGCCATGGTGGTGTTCAACCTGGGTACGCTGATCATTCTCCCGGCGCTGCAAGGATTGACGGAAGTCGCCCCCCAGGGACTGATCGTCACGCTGCTGGTAATCATCTGCATCAGCGGCCTGCTGATGAGCGTCGCGTTAGGCGAGCGACAGCGATCGATAAACGAGAGTCGCTTCAGTATCAGCCGCGACCTGGCGGCAAGTAACGCCGAGATCAACGCCAAGGCTGAATTCCTGGCCAAGATCAGCCATGAGATCCGCACTCCGATGAACGGCGTGCTGGGCATGACGGAACTGCTGCTAGGCACGCCGCTATCGGTCAAGCAACGCGATTACGTACAGACGATCCATAGCGCCGGTAATGAACTGCTCACCCTGATCAACGAAATCCTCGACATTTCCCGTCTCGAGTCGGGGCAGATCGAATTGGACGATGTGCAGTTTGACCTCAACGCACTGATCGAGGACTGCCTGAGTATCTTCCGCGCCAAAGCCGAACAGCAAAATGTCGAGCTGATCAGTTTCATCCAGCCCCAGGTTCCGCGGGTGATCAGCGGCGATCCGACACGGCTGCGCCAGGCGCTGCTGAGCCTGCTGGAAAATGCCTTGAAGAAAACCGATGAAGGCGAGGTATTGATCGTCGTCGCCCTCGACGAGCGCAGCGATAAGCCACGCCTGCGCATCGCGGTGCAGGACAGCGGATCGCCCATGGACGCCGAAGAGCGCGACATGCTGATGCACGCCGAACTGCACAGCAAGAATGTCCTCTCGGCCACGCGGCTGGGTGGCAACCTGGGCCTGGTCATCGCGCGCCAGTTGATCATGCTGATGCATGGCGAATTCGGCATCAAGAGCGGCAGCAGCCAGGGCAGTACCTTATGGCTGACCTTGCCGCTGGACCCGGATCGCCTTGAGCACCCGACCTCCGACCTCGACGGCCCGCTGCAAGGGGCACGTGTGTTGGTCGTCGATGACAACGATACCTGCCGCAAGGTGCTGGTCCAGCAATGCAGCGCCTGGGGCTTGAATGTCAGCGCGGTTCCCTCGGGAAAGGAAGCCCTGGCGCTGCTGCGTACCAAGGCTCACCTGCGAGATTATTTCGACGTGGTGTTGCTGGACCAGAACATGCCTGGCATGACTGGCATGCAACTGGCTGCCAAGATCAAGGAAGACCCGAGCCTGAACCACGACATACTGCTGATCATGCTGACCGGCATCAGCAACGCCCCGAGCAAGGTTGTGGCGCGCAACAGCGGGGTCAAGCGCATCCTCGCCAAACCGGTGGCCGGCTATACACTCAAGACCACCCTGGCGGACGAACTGAACCAGCGCAACAAAGGCCAGGCGCCGAACATCCCGGTCAACGCCGGCCCTCCCGTTACGGTAAAGGTACCCAGCGATTTCCGCATCCTGGTGGCAGAAGACAACAGTATTTCCACCAAAGTCATCCGCGGCATGCTCGGCAAGCTCAACCTGCAACCCGACACTGCCAGCAATGGCGAAGAAGCGCTCAAGGCCATGAAGGAGCACCGCTACGACCTGGTCCTGATGGATTGCGAGATGCCGATCCTCGACGGTTTTTCCGCCACCCAGCAACTGCGGGCCTGGGAAATGGGAAACCAACGGACACGTACCCCCGTGGTAGCGCTCACCGCTCACATCCTGGCCGAACACAAGGAGCGCGCCCGCCAAGCCGGAATGGACGGACACATGGCCAAGCCGGTGGAGCTGTCGCAGCTGCGCGAACTGATCGAACACTGGGTGGCCCAGCGCGACCAGCAGAACCACACGGCGCAAACGTCCTGAGCCGACAGACGCCGAAGCGCCTGATAGACTCCCGTCGTCTTCCTTCGTACTGAGCCTTGACCATGCTCCATGTGCTGTTCAGCGTTTACCTGAAAATGTTGGTGCTCTACAGCCCCTTCTTCGTACTGTCGTGTTTTATCGGCTTGACTCGAGGCTACTCGCGCAAGGAACAGCGTCGCCTGGCCTGGAAGGTCGCGACCGCGACGCTGGTCTCGAGCGTATTGCTGTACTTGTTTGGCAGGGTGATTTTCAGCGTGTTCGGCATCACCGTGGACGCGTTCCGCATTGGCGCCGGCAGCGTGTTGTTTATTTCGGCGCTGGGCATGGCCCAGGGCAAGTCGGCGGTTCAGACCGACAATGTCCAGCAGGACGTGACCATCGTCCCGCTGACCATCCCCTTGACCGTCGGCCCTGGCACCATCGGTGCCCTGCTGGTGATGGGCGTGAGCCAGCCGCACTGGGACGACAAACTCATGGCCATCATCAGTATCGCCTTGGCGAGTTTCACCGTGGGCGTGGTGCTTTATCTGTCCAGCCGCATCGAGCGGATTCTGGGCGACCAGGGCTTGCAGATTGTCAGCCGGTTGATGGGGCTGTTTGTCTGCGCCCTGGCGGCGCAGATCATCTTTACGGGAGTGAGAGGCTATCTGGTGCCATAAGCTCGGCCGTGGTGATTCAGGCCCGTTTGCGACGGCTGAAGCGGTTGCTCAGAACCTCCCGGCGATGCTCGCCCAGATATTCTTCAATCAGCTGCCTGAAGTGCTCGTAATTCGCCGGATTAAAGGTCACGTACGACTTGCCACGGAAAATCTCCCGCGCCGAAGCACGCCAGTTCACGAAAAGAACACCTCCGTTACTTGAAGTGCCGGTCTGTCTGATCGAACTGGAGGAGGCGATCAAGATACCGTTGGACAATTGCTCGCAAGGGATGACAGACAACCGTGCGCCATCGGCCGACAGGGCTTGGGTGCTGAACAGATTGAGGGCTCCCTCGTCCTGTTTCAAACCATCGATCGTGGTGCTGACCACCGTGCCCAGCACCGACGCCGCTGGAACGCTCGCTTTCACGCCGTCGATGATCCCTTTGACGATATCCTTGATCACCAAGTCCATGTCCACCTGCAGGGAGCTCTCGGTATAACGCGAGTAACCATCATCCGAGATGAAACATCCGAGGTCCTGCAGGCATTTGATGAATTCCATGTACCACGCATGGGTGTTTTTGCCGCCTGGTACAAGATCGTTGGCCTCCATGATCGACATGGTCATGATGTTCTCCATGATCGCCATGTTATTGAGCGACATGTTATTGCCGTAGCCTACCAGCGCATCGCCTAGCATCAGCGCGTCCATTTCCTTCGTTGGATTGTCCTGCACCGACTGCATGACCGACCTGCGCACACGACGGCTGGCAGAAACCCTGGCCTTGCGCCTCTCGATACGCGCAGCGATCAACTCAACACTGTGTTCGGTACTCAGCTCACTTTCAAAACGTTCCATAACACTTCCTTAGTTAAATTTAAACGACCGCTCCTGCGGCCAAGCAACAATCTAAATTGTCGAATCCGATACAACAAACAAAACTAGATACAGCATATGTATCAGCCCCACGCCCACAGCGCGACCCAAATACTTGGAAACCAATAAATCGCCCAACTTTCTTGAAGATCGCTACCGTTACTGTATTGATGCAGACTCAACTAATAACGGAACTATCTTTATGGACAACCCACCCTTAAGCGGACTGGTAACAGGCCTGAATATGTTTTCATACATAGGAGAATTTTTACCCCAAGAGCACGACGACATAGCCATCTCCAACCACCTTGCAACTCTATCCGCCGACATCGAACATGATCGTTACAGCGATCAGAAAAACTGGTTTGAATACTATATCTACACCATGAGATACATGGGGTGGTCGCTGTATCAGGACTCAACCTTTACCAGTACACGACATGTCGTTGCGAATTCGGTAGCGGACTTCCTGGTGGAAAGCGCCGACGCCATGAAGGATTTTCGACAGGCCAATGCGATGATCGATACGTTGGATGCAATGAAATCCAATAACCCGGCCATGCTCTCGTTCGATTCAGAAAGCCGACAAGGTGAGTCATTCCAGATTGTCCCGGCGCGCTACGACTCGGATGGCAACCTCCATATTGCCTTTTACAAGCTTGAGCTGAGGGTAAGCAAAAGAAAAAGCAGTTTTTTATTCTGGAGTCTGGAAGAACACTCCGCAACGATCATCCAGCACAAGGCATACATGAGGCTTGACCGAAACGAAATGGATCGAGTCAGAGCTTATCTCAAACAGAAGTCGAGTGGACAACTCATGAAGCGCTTTGACTTGCGAAAAAACCGCCTCATCTGACGCGCACAAATAAAAGGGTCGCAGCTGCAACCCTTTTATTTCTTCCGGTGTGCAGGACAATCAACTCACATTGTTTCCAGCGACAACTCCAAAAGTTCCTCCAGCGTAGTAACGCTCTGAATGTCTGGCAAAGCGCCTAACTGCGCTACGAGCGTCGAAACGGCATAGTGTCGGTTCCCGCCGAAGTCGAGCACGACCTCGCCACGTAAGTTGACATCAGTGGCAAACACTTCACGACAGACCACACTGCATCCGCTGTTCGGGTCAATGATCACCAAATGCTCATCGACATGGCTCAACAGCAATTGGTCGGGCTCTTCGAGTTCCCAGATCACCTTGCCGGGCGTTGTCGCCACGTCGCCCAACGAATGTCGACAGTCGAGAATGACTGACTCAACCCGCCGCCAGATCGATTTCGACAATCGGTAAGTCACCGCACCTAGACCCACGCGCAAGACCACGGTGGTGACATCGTCAGGCATCACGGCCAGGAGATCATCGAGGAGGGTTCCCTGGCTCTCGACGACCATTACTTCGCCTTTGCGCTGGGCATAGTTGAGCGGCCCAGCTTGCCCCTCCCGCGGAAAAGTCAGCAATGTCCCTTTCTTGCTTTCGCGAAGTAATACATTGTTCTGCCGCTGGGTTCCCAGCACTTCATATGCGGCCGGAAGGGCCGCCTTGGGCACTCGGATGACCTGCCCGGTCCGGGCGACGAACCACGTCAGGTTGTCGGGGTCCTCCACCGTCAGCAGTGCGCTGTGGGACGGGGAGCTGGCCAGCCGCTCAAGTGCCTCCTGTTCATGACCGCCCTGGGCGACTACCCATTCTTGGGTGACGCCAGTGATCATTGCCGGCTCATGATCGCGCAGTCTGACCACCAGCCCCTCATCGGTGACGCCGCGCAGTCCCGGCCCATCGGCCACCAGCCCGATAAACCGCCAGGGCGCCCACTCACGCTCCGCCTCGAGCAATACATCAGCCTGTAGCAATCGCGACCCTTGCCCGAACGCGGCCCCTGCCTGTTTCAGGTCGATGAGGGACTGGCGCAATACCTCGCCCCTCTCAACGTCGAATAACCAGGCAGCTTCGCCATCCGGCGTTACGTCCAGCAGGCGGACTTGCGTTGCCTGCCTCGAATCCACCAGCAATAGCCGGTTATCGATGTACCAGGCGTACAAGCTGGTTTTACCGCTGGAATCGGTCAAGCCCATAAGAGCAAAGCGTTCAATGGAATGCCGCCGGGCCAATGGTTCCAACGCAGGCCACCAAGCCTGCTCTTGATTCTTGAACCACTGGTTGTTCACGCCGCCCAGCACCAAGGCTCCTTCGCTGGTCAGGTTAAAGAACACGTCATCGAAAGTCGCGGCCACGTATCCATGGTGGGCGACAAAAACCTCCTTTACGTTCCCGGTCTGCATCCACCGGTTGGACCACTGTCCTATGCCGTCCACGACAGTTCGCTGCCTGCGGCACACGGCCTTGTTAGTTTCGTCATAAATGGCAAACGCATCGTCTTCCCCTGCTTGCGCCAACAACCTCAGCCCGGTCATATGCTTTATGGAGTCAGGCCAACCACGATGATGCCTGGGTCTTGGGGCGGGACGAATGATCAGATTGTCGTCGCGACGTATCCAGGCCATATCCCGGTACGCTTCATCTGGCTTCCAACAGACGGTTACAAAGGGAGCCGGTTGCCAAGTGACGGTCTCGTAGGTGTGCTCGTTGCCGAAGGATGGCGCATAGACGTAGCCATCGGGGAGCACTTTTGACCATTCGCTCAAGTGTTGGCTGGCGCTCAGGAGCGTTTCCAACTCAGTGTCGAGGTCTCGGATGACTGAAGTCAGCAGCAGTTGCTCATCGTAAATCACATAGGCCAGCTCATCATGGACCCCGCCCTTGCGAGTGATGTGCTGTACGACATGGATGATCCCCTGTGCGTCTGCCTCGACACTTTTGATTACCGCGTCCTCAGTCATGGATCCCCATAGCCAATAGAGCCGACTCAGCACGCCGGTGGTGGCATCGACCTGGCAGATCCTTAGGTCTTTCGGATCGTAGAACCAGGCATAACCATTCACTACCGCCCCCAGAAACGTCGGCTCATCGCCTACGAGTTCGTCACGGATGTAGAGAAAGCGGTCCTCTTTTGCATCGTACCAGGCGATGACGCGTCGGTTTTCTTTCGGGTCTTCGAATGGAACCAGATAATCATGTACCGGCGTATAGGGCGCCACCAGGCGATGCTGGTGGTTCAGGGCCTTGAGATGCTCCCGCAATACCTGTTGATCCAGTCCCGATGGCACCACCTGCTCGACAACATTGAGCAGACGCGTGCTCCAATCCACTTGAAATAGCTGCTCAGTGCCGATCCGGATCAGAACCCCGTGTTGTCCTGTTCCAGTGAAGGAAACCTCAATTTCACCAATGGAGATTTTGTTCCCGGAAGACTCGAACCGAATATCGCTTTCCTTCGCTCCAGGGGCATCGAGTACCCAACTCGAGTTCAACGGTCGCACCGAATCGAAAGTAACGCTCACGCCGGGATTGAGCCGCACTGCGCATTGCTTGCCTGCCCCCTGGATCTGATAAGAGACCAGGCCATGCCAGTTTGCAGGCAGTACTGGCACAACCAATGAACGAGCATTGTCATCGATTACCACATCGATCCGCGTTGGCCGAAAGTCAGGATTGAATAGGCGATGGACTATGTATTCCCACGGCCCCCAGAAATCAAACAGCCACTTACCGGCAGTGTTCTCTTCCAGACGTCGCCCCGTGTCGAAACCTTTGTCATTGCGTGTCGTAGCGCCGGGCAGAGCCTTGTATTCATATAAATAACAAGTCTGTGGCGTGCAGGGCAAAACGATGCCCTGGCCGGCGGGCGGTGCGAATCCGACCTGATGTGGCAGTCTCAACCCCTCACGAATATTGATCGCTCGCTCGTAATCCCATTCCAATGTCGGTACCCCAAGGTGGTCACGCTGGGGATACAACTTAGGGCTGTCCAGCACCAGCACGCCTCTAGCCAAGTCCACCGTCTGGACGATCAGTGACGGGCGCGGCAGCCAAGCGTTCGAGTCAGCATTGAACTTAAAGGGGTGAAGATGGGCGTGCTCCACCTCATCGAAAAACAGCCCGACTTGCTTGGCTTCTTCGGCAATGGTGGCGAATCCTTGGGCCAATGCCGCCACCCCTACCGCCAGCCCTCCCAGTATCACCGAAGCGCCACCCAGCATCGTCCCGGCTGTCGCAGCGCCGACCACGGAGGCTCCTAACGCCGCCCCCGACAACACCAGCCCGGCCGAGTCGAAAGCCAATTGGGTGCCGAACTGGGCACGTTCAACTTCACTGTCTGCATTGGCTAATTGATAGATATCGAACCCAACATTCGCCAACTGCAAGAGCCCTCCAGTCGCTTCGCTCGCGGTGGTGCCCACGGAGGCCTTGACCACTGGCGCGACGGTGTTGGCAATCAACTTCTCTTGCGCCAACGCTTTGCGGACCAGACCGACCAGCTCGACGATGTCGGTCACGTTGCCATGTGTTAACTGCGCGTAGTTGACATAGGCATGCAATCGCACCGCCCAGGAAAGCGTGCGAGCGTCCCCCTCCCGCCCCCTCAATGCGTTCATCAAGGCTTGTATGGCGAAACCGGCGTTCAAGGTGTGAACGCTGCCCACCGCCGTGGGATCGTTCGAAACGGTAGGGTGGTTGGCCAACGTTGAAAAACGTTCTGTGAGGTAGGTCTTTATTCGCAAAACACGAGCGTCATTCGTCTGGATCTGGATGGGATGCTCAGAATCGGCGGGATCGATCATGCTCATCCGGTACGTCCCGTCCGACATGACCTCCAGGGTATCGAACAACGGTGCGAGTTCGGGCTTGAGCTTATTCATCTGCTGCAGGTGAGTGGTCGTTTCGGCGATCTGTTGCGCCCACCAGTGGCCATCCAACGTCAGCAGGCAACTACCCAGCCGCGGGTTGTCCTGCAACGATTGCCCTCGGGCACTGGCAACGCGCTGCCTGACCGAACGTTGCGACTGTCCTGGCAATGCGTCGGGTTGCAAAAGTTCCGAAACCCTCACTGAATTGGGTAACACCTCCCGTGTCACTCGCGCGCCGTCCAGCTCGATCAAGTCGAAGGAGGGACGAGCCGCATCACCATAGGCGGCATACTGGCTGGCCATTCCTTGCTTGACGAAAAACGCCTCCAGCGCCTCGGCGAAATCTGTTGCGCTTTCGAACTCGAACACGCCAAAGTTCGGATCGTAGAAGTGATAGGCACTGCTTTTGCCTTCAGACGTCTTGGCGACCAGCATGGCGTGGTTATCGGAATTGAGCATCAGCGTACCCGCCGGCTTATTCAGCAGGATGCTGACGACCCCCTTCAGGTCAGCGCGCGCCAGCGCACTCCCTACATCGCCAACTCGCATGTCACGCATCGACTCTAGACTGTGCAGGAAAACCGCTGAATCACGAGTGTCATGCTCGACAATCGCCAAGTCGAATCGATCGCACAGGGTTTTAACCGCCCCCAGCCCCTTCGAAAAGGCTGCCGCCATCACCAGGGACAACGGATAACACCGCCCGGCCACCCGATCGCCCGGCCCCTGGAGCAACAGATCCTGCGGTACCGACCTGAACTTGTCGGGGTCGGTCGCCGACAGGATATCGTTCAGCCGCATGACGACGCGGACCCGATACTCGTGCAGCGCTGCCTGCTGGATACGGGCAGCATGCTGGCCCCATTGACGTAACGTCAGCGGTTGTTCAAGGCTTATTTTCTTCAGGCCCAGTGCGGTTTCATCATGCCTGGGAAGAACGTCCGCCATGCTGGCCAACCCCGCCACGAATGCCGGCGCTTGATGAGCGAACAATGCGCGCTCGATGGTCGCGTAATCGTTGACCGTTCCAGGTTTCCTGAAACCATTGATCAAGTTGTCCAATTGCGGGCGAACCGCCTCGAAGCTGCGATTATCCAACGCCTTTGCCCCGATCAAGGCCCCCAGTTGCAGACGTTGCAAGGGGCTCAACCGAGGGACATCAAGGTTACCTTCGGCGAGTTGGTGCAGAACTTGCGAGACAGTCAATGGTTGCGTCTGTGAATCGCTCAACGACGCTGGCGGCATTGCACTGGCGCTTTGGGCAACGATCGACTGGCGGTCATCAAACCCCAGGGGAATGAGCCTGTCGAAGGTCACTGTCCCGGTATGGCCAAGGTTCATGGCCGTCATGAAGGGCTCACCGAGGTTATCGGCCAGTTGCTGCAACAAATCGGTGGACAGCACATGGCGTCCTTCGATCACCGGCCAGCCCTGCTGGAAATCGATGCTTCGCCACTTGAGCAATTCTGTTAAATCCGCTGCGTAGCGTGCTCGCATCCGCCCCTCGGTCCAGCGAGCCTTTTCGGCCGTGAACCAATTGTCGATGCTTTTAGCGTTCTCCGTCCAGGAATGATCTTTCTCCTCCTCCGTAGCGTTGTTGAAACCGGTGCTCAATCCAATGGCTTTGCGCACCTGCTCAGCCACTTTTGGCGTGGAATACCTGCGGGCATATTCCAGCAGACCCGCTCGCACAGCGCCCGGCCCCGTCAGGAATATCGAGCCCTGACTCTTCGGACGAATGCCATCACTGAAGTAATCACTGATCCCGAGGCTTAAGTTCGTGGCTGGGTCCTCACCCATGCTCGCTTCATTGCTGACGATATTGAATTCATCCTTGAGCACTTCGACCGTGAGCTCGAAAATGGGATCGGCCTGAAAAAATTCGATATTGCGCTTTCCGGCTTCTCGCTCGACCGCGAGCAGCGCCTGATAGTGAGTCTGCAAGCGCTCGATGATGGCTTCGCATGTCGCCGATCCGGGATGGGTGACAATCAGCGCATTGGATTCTGCCCCCTCAATTTCCGCCAATCGCAAACTGTCGGCCGGAGCGCTGCCCTGCGTGAACGGCGCCAATACTTTCTCCAACGGCGGGGCACTTTTTGCGAATCGTTCCAACGCTTCGAGATGCTCCGCAGGAATAAGCGTGGTGTAGTCCTCGTATCGATTGAGCAATGCCCCGCGACCCGGCATCCAGTGGGGGTTATTGTTCAACAGCAACTGCAACACACCCAGCCGCGCGGCGGGCATCAGTTGATTGACTTCGATACCTGCCAGGTCATTGGCCAGTGGCGGCAAAAAATCCACGTCGCTGTAGACACCACCCTCGGCATGCACCACCACTAACCTCGCAAGGTCCGACGCGGCCGCGAGATTACCGCGCAAGGACATTTCACGATTATAAAAATCTTCCAGTCGAGAAAATGCCTGAAGCTTTCGAACATCGCGCAGTTGGATATTTTCTTCTTTGAGACTGCCCATGACCTGGGCATTCTCTGTCTTCAGCGCATGCAGGACTGCTTCGTCGCGACCATAGCCACTAACCAAAAGATCGATACGCGCCTCATCGGCACTTTTACCTTGTTCAAGCGCCTGCTGGACATGCATGAACATCTGGCGTTTCAATGCCGTTACTCGCGCTTCATAGAGATCAGCCAGATCATCGGCTGATGTAACAGCGTGTTCTTCGCTGAGCCACGTATCCGCTTTGGCCGCCTCGACAATGATCCGATTGGTTTCATGCACTAATAACCCGTCCGGGTCATGCCAGACATTCACAGAGAAGTCGGGCATTGTTTTTTTCCAGATGCGAAGATAGTCCAATTGAATGTCACCCAAGCCTCCGCCCAGCCAGACGAAATGCAATTTTTTTGGCACTTCGGTGGCAGGTTGCTTCAGAAGTTCGAGACTATGCTGCAGGCGCGCTTCGTAATCTTCTATCTTGCTTTGAGCCCCCGCCAGCCCTCCGGCGCTGTCGGGGCTCACCCGTAAATTGGGAGCGCGGCGTCGCCTGCTATTCGCTTGGAACAAGTCAAGCGTGCGCTTCAGCAATGCCAGGGGCGTCAGCATACGAGGGCTGTCCTGAGCCTCGATACAACTGGCGTGATATCGGAGCGCAGCCAGATAGTGTTCAGATTCTTTATAAGGCAACAGCAATCCTTGCAGATCTTCCTGACTTAATAATTTACTAAACTCTACATACTGACTTAAAGCGACAAAATCATTCATAACACAATAATTCCATTTATTGTTACGACCAGATTCGACAGCAGCAGGCACTTCCTGTGCGCAGGGGTACCCCGACACGCCAACGAGCCTATCGATAAGAAAGATAAAAAAACAAACCAAGTCGAATGATGCACTTCAGGCGGAAAAACGCCAGAACATGCCAATCAAATAAACCACCTGCGTAGCGCAACCGAACATAACGCGCCGCCGAGACTCGCTCAACCAACAAGACACTCAATACCTGTTCAAAATAAAACTACGCCGCAAGTATCCAACCAAAAACATCATGCGGGTCGGAGCCACTCACTAACATCAGACTCACTACTTTCCGCCACTCAGCGCACAAGTAGAAAAACATGAGATAAAACAATGAACACTTCATTAAGGGCGGTCCGAACGGACCGCCCGGCTTTCATCCCGCCGGTTTGTTGCCGTACCAGCGAGGGGTGTACACCCAGTCGCCACCTTCGGCGCGAGGAAACATGCAGGTCGTGGATGAGCCAACGAGCACCATGGTGCGCATATCCACCTGATCCGGGGTTAGTTGCCCCAGGGTCGTGACACGCAAGGTCTGGCCCGGCCGCCCGATATCACGTCCCAGGACGACGGGGGTTTGCGGCGTGCGATGTTGCGCGACTATCTCCAAAGCGCGCCCCAGCTGCCATGGTCGGGAACGCGAGATCGGGTTGTAGAACGCGAGGGCCAGGTCGGCCTGGGCCGCCAGGTCCAGGCGCTTCTCGATGATCGACCAAGGCTTGAGGTTGTCCGACAGCGACATTACGCAGAAATCATGCCCCAGCGGCGCGCCGGCCTGGGCGGCGGTGGCCAGAGAGGCCGAGACGCCCGGCAGGATTTGCAGGTCCACGCTATGCCAGCGCGTATCGCTGGACTCATGCAAGGCCTCGAGTACCGCGGCCGCCATGGCGAAAACGCCGGGGTCGCCCGACGACACCACCACCACGGATCGCCCCTCGGCGGCCAGTTCGAAAGCATGTCGGGCACGCTGCATCTCTTCGCGATTGTCGGTGCAATGCTGCACCTGGTCGGCCCGGAAAGGCCCGGCCATGCGCACGTAGGTTTCATAGCCCAGCACGTCCGTAGCGCGATCCAGCTCGGCGCGCACGGCCGGCACCATCAGCTCGGCCGCGCCAGGACCAAGACCGATCACTGCCAGACGACCGCGCGGACGGCCGATTCGTTGCGGGTCGACGGGTTGCTCGGCCACGGCGATGGCTACGCCGTCCAAGACCTGAAGGGATACCGGCTGGCCCATGGCATCGCCCAGCCACTGCGCCACGTTTGCGTTGGCCGCAACAAAGCGCAGCGGCACGCCCAAGGCCGAAGCGGCTTGCTGCAATTCGGAGCGCGGCATATCGCTGTCCGCTGCCAACAGGCATGCCAGCGACTGGGGCGCGAGACCGGCCTGGGCCAGCGCTTGCACACTGAGGTTCGATATATCCGTCGCGCCAGCACTCACCGCGATCACCACATTGCGCGGATAGATGCGCAGCTCGTCCGCTGTCGGTACTCCAGCGGCACTGTCGATGCGGATCGCCAGCCGCGCCTGCGCGTCCTGAGGCAACTGCGCCTGATCCAGCCAAGGCGCCGCGCCTTCGACCCGCACCGTTTCACCGGCGAGGAGATCGGACACGAAGCGCTTGCCCTGTTCCAGGTCGCCGAGGCTATAGCCGCTTGGCGGGTTGAGCAGGCACGTGCCGAAACGCAATTCGCCGCTGGTGGTGATCGCTGGCGCGACGTGCAGCGCTGCCGCGATGTCCCGGGCCATGCCATTCACACCACCGAGGCCGCCCAACAGTGGCACCACGGCGCTGCCATCCTCGGCCACCGCGAGCACCGGCGGTTCGGCGCCTTTTTCCAGCAACAGCGGCGCCAGGGTGCGGATGACAATGCCCGCCGCGCACAGGGCGATGATCGGCGTGTCCCGTTGGTAGAGTTCGCGCAACGTCGCACCAAACTCGAGGTATTGCCGATCACCCTCGACTCGACCAGCCAGGCCGTGGATCAAGGCGTCTGGGTAGCGCTGCTGAATCCGTCGGGCCGTCGCCAGGCTGCCTTGGCCGAGGATGACAATTGCCGGAGCCTTTGAACTCATCCCTGCCACCGCTCGCCAGGGACGATGATCAGCGAGAAATACGGCGAAGACATCGGCTCTACTTCATCAAGCGGGACGATTTTCTGGTTGGCCATGGTCGCGCGTTCGACGTACAGCGCCCGCCCGTCCATGCCCAGTTCCTGGAGCACTTGGCGAACCTTGGGGAAATTGCGCCCCAGCTTCATGATCACCGCCGCATCCGCATCCGCCAGTCGCCGCTTGAGATCCTCGTGCGGCAGCACGCCCGACAACACCGACAGACTCTGGTTGCGATAGACCAGCGGCGCACCGAGCACCGAGGCACCGCCCAGCATCGAACACACGCCGGGAATGACCTGGGCCTCGTAGCGCTCGGCCAACCGATCATGCAAATACATGTAGGATCCGTAGAAAAACGGATCGCCCTCGCAGATCACGGCCACGTCGCGGCCGGCATCCAGGTGTACCGCCAATTGCTCGGCGGCGGTGTCGTAGAAATCGGCGATCACCTGTTCGTAGGACAGCGGCGCCGGCAACGCTTCGGTGGTGACTGGGTAGACCAGCGGCAGCAACGTCTGCGCATCCTGCAAATGAGCCTCGATGATGCCGAAGGCGTTGCCCTTCTTGCCCTTGGCGACAAAGTACGCCACCACGGGCGATTCACGCAGCAGGCGCAAGGCCTTGACGGTAATCAGTTCCGGATCACCTGGCCCCACGCCAAGGCCGATCAGACGTCCAGGCTGCTGCATCATTCAACCTCCGTGGCGAGGGCATTGACGGCGGCGGCGGCCATGGCACTGCCGCCGAGCCGGCCTTGCATGATCACGAACGGAACGCCACGGCTGTCGGCCGCCAGCATCGCCTTGGACTCGGCGGCACCGACGAAGCCCACCGGGAAACCGAGGATCAGTGCCGGTTTCGGCGCGCCGGCATCGAGCATTTCCAACAGGTAGAACAGCGCGGTCGGCGCGTTGCCAATGACCACGACGCTGCCTTCCAGATGTGGGCGCCATAGCTCCAGGGCGGCGGCTGAGCGGGTGTTGCCCAACTCGCGGGCAAGCTCCGGGACGCTGTCATCGCGCAGGGTGCAGATCACTGGGTTATTGGCCGGCAAACGCGCGCGGGTTACGCCTTCGCTGACCATCCGCGCGTCGCACAGAATCGGCGCGCCAGCAGCCAGCGCTTCGCGCCCGGCCTTGCCAGCGCCTTCGGAGAATTGCAGCCCGTCGATGGCCTCGACCATGCCGCAGGCGTGGATCACTCGCACGGCCAGTTTCTCCAGATCGGCCGGAATGCGCGCAAGGTTGGCCTCGGCACGAATGATCGCGAAGGAGTTGCGATAGATCTCCTGACCGTCGCGGATGTAATCAAGCATCAAGGGGGCTCCGGGGGTGAGCGTCGAGCCAGCGGCCGAGCGCTTCGATTGTCAGATTGTGTGCTTGCAGCGCGCCGAAACCCGGCAGCGTGGCATCGCGAAAATATAGGTCGTAACGACCGGGAGCGACCGCCAGCAAGGTGGCAGGCGCGATGTGGGCCGCCGCGCAGGAACGCGGGCAGCCGGACAGATGAACCTTCACGGCATGACGCTGGCCTTGCAGCAGCTCGGCCAGTTGACGGGCGTCGGCCTTGGTGTCGGCCAGGGCCTTGGCGCAGCCACTGGAACCGGTGCAGGCGATGATGTGCGCCAGCGGCTGATCAAGCGAACACACTAGGCCCAACGCCTCTAGCCGTTCCAACACTTCCCCGGCGTCCTCACCGCGCACGTTGGGCAGCAGCAGGCTTTGCCAAGGGGTAAAACGAAGGCTGCCGTCGCCCTTCTCCCGCGCCACCTGCCCCGCCTCCCGCAGCATGGCCGCATCGAGCCGGCCAAGAGGCGCCCCCGCACCGACGTAGACGCGGTCGTTGTGCTGGGCATGGATACCGATGTGCAATTCATCGATCGACGCTTCCCGCTGCCAATCCAGGCAAGGTTGCAGGGGCACGCGAGAGGCCAATCGGGTCACGAGTTCATCTTCAGCGATCTCGGCCAGTAAATGGCGCATGCGCGTCTGGTCCGGGCGGGCCAGATCGAGAAACAGCTCCAGCACCGTCACCACCAAGGTATGTCCCTGGGCCAGGGGCACCCTGCCCGCGGGCTTGTCCAGCGGGGTACCGGCCAGGCCAAAGGCCAGCCAGGGCTCGCCGTCGCGCAAAAGGGCCGACAGCCACAGGTCGTGGTGATGTTCGAGCATCGCCAGTGCTTCGCCGCCGTCCAGTTGCACGGCGAACTTGGCCGACAGTTCATGGAAGCGTTCATGAGTTTGCAGGGTGAAGAGGATCTGCGCGGCCAACGGGCGGGTGTCGAACAGCATCTGCCGATCGATCCCGGCCGACGGGCTGAGCATCAGGTTGCGCACGTCATCGCCAGCCGGAGTGCGCGGGCCAAGCCCGGCGGCCAGCAGTGGCTCGATCAGCGCGTTGTGCTCGGGACCGATCCCACGGATTTGCAGGTTGGCCCGGTTGGTCGCCTCGATCACGCCCCCGGCGAACCGCTCGGCCACCGCCGCCACGGCTTCGGCCTGATCCGCCTGGATGCAGCCACCATCGAGCTTGATCCGACAGATCCCCCCATCCAGCGCCTGGACGACACGCAGCAACCCCGGACAACCGGAGGGGCGTACGACGAGGGAGGATGGACGTTCGTTCAAAGGAAGACCGGCAAATAAGAAACGCCACAGTGGCGAGGAGCGCCATTATGCCTGCTTTGCCGCGGGTCATGAAAAGCTTGCGGGTCGGAATGCTGGTGGTGGGCACACACGGATGGTTCACGCCTGATCCGCCGGGGCGCGGTATTATGGCGGCCCGGTTCGCGGCGGCAACCTGCCTGTCGATCAACCCCATCTATTCGAGGAACAGAGATGACCCCCTGGCTGACCGTAGTGGGCATCGGTGAAGACGGCTTCAAGGGCCTGGGCCGAACGGCCCGCCATGCCTTGCTACGGGCATCGCGCATTGTGGGCAGCGCTCGCCAGTTGGCGTTGCTGCCGCTGTGTATCCGTGGCGAACAGGAATCGTGGCCCAGCCCGTTCTCCCTGGAACCGCTGCTCGCCCGCCAGGGCGAACCGGTGTGTGTACTGGCCAGCGGCGATCCGATGTTCTACGGCGTGGGCGCCAGCCTGGCGAAACAGGTGCCAAGTGATCAGATGCTGGTCATCCCGGCGCCGTCGTCCTGTTCGCTGGCGGCGGCACGCATGGGCTGGCCGCTGCAGGACGTGGTCACGCTGTCGCTGGTGGCGCGCCCCTTGGCCGCGCTCAATGGGCATTTATCCACAGGTGTCCGGCTGTTGCTGCTGAGCAACGACCGCCACAGCCCTGCCGCCGTGGCGACGTTGCTGCGCGAGCGCGGCTTCGGCCCGAGCGCCATGACGGTGCTGGAACATTTAGGCGGCGCGGCAGAACGACGGATCGAAAGCACTGCGACGCGATGGTCCGATGAAACCGTCGCCGACCTGAACCTGATCGCCCTCGAATGCCGGGCCGAACCGTCGACACAGCGCTTGTCACGCCTGGCCGGTCTGCCAGACAGCGCATTCGAGCATGACGGCCAGTTGACCAAGCGCGACGTGCGCGCCATCACCCTCGCCCGCCTTGCCCCGACGCCCGGTGAATTGCTCTGGGATGTCGGCGCCGGCAGCGGCTCCATCGGTATCGAATGGATGCGCGCCCATCCCAGTTGCCGGGCCCTGGCCATCGAAGCCGACGAAAGTCGCCAAGGCTTGATCGAACGCAACCGCGACAGCCTCGGCGTACCGGGCCTGCAACTGATTCGCGGCAGTGCCCCGCAGGCGCTGGAGAACCTCGAACGTCCGGACGCGGTGTTCATCGGTGGCGGCGTCAACCGAGAAGGCGTGCTCGACGCTTGCTGGGCCCAGCTCAAGCCCGGCGGTCGGTTGGTCGCCAATGCCGTGACCCTGCAAAGCGAAATGACCCTGATGCACTGGCGCGAACGCCACGGCGGCGAGCTGACCCGCATCCACATCGCCCAGGCCCAGCCATTGGGCGAGTTCGACACCTGGCGCCAGGCCTTGCCGATCACCTTGCTGGACCTGACGAAACCTCTCGATGCGTGACGAAACCGCTGAACAACCCGCCCCCTTGCGCAGTGGCCTGACCACCGGCAGCTGCGCCACGGCCACCAGCCTGGCAGCCGCGCGACTGCTGCTTTGCGGCACCGAAGCCGATGCCGTGCAAATCGTATTGCCCAAGGGCAAGCAGGTGCAGATGCGCCTGGAGTTCTGCCGGTTGACCGAGCAAGGCGCCGAGGCCGGCACGATCAAGGACGCCGGCGATGACCCGGACGTGACTCATGGCGCCCTGCTGTTTTCCCAAGTACGCTTGGTCGCCGAGCCCGGCGTGCGGTTCGTCGCCGGTCGTGGCGTGGGCACGGTAACGCGACCGGGATTGGTGCTGGGCGTCGGCGAACCGGCGATCAACCCGGTGCCGCGCCAGATGATCAACGATCACTTGGGCCGCTTGGCCGAGGAAAGCGCTTACACCGGTGGTTTCGAAGTCACGGTCAATGTCGAGGGCGGCGAAGCCCTGGCGCTGAAAACCATGAACCCGCGCCTGGGCATCCTCGGCGGCCTGTCGATCCTCGGCACCAGCGGCATCGTCCGGCCGTTTTCCTGCGCGGCCTACATTGCCTCGATCCATCAGGGCATCGACGTGGCGAAAACCAACGGCTACCTGCACATCGCCGCCTGCACCGGCAATGCCAGCGAAGACACCATGCGCCGGGTCTACAACCTGCCGGAAATCGCCCTGATCGAAATGGGCGACTTCGTCGGCGCCGTGCTCAAGCATGTGCGCAAGGTGCCGGTGGAAAAACTCAGCCTCTGCGGCGGCTTTGGCAAGATCAGCAAACTGGCCGCCGGCCACATGGACCTGCATAGCCGCCACTCGAGCATCGACCTGCCGCAACTGGCCGAATGGGCTGCAGCCATCGGTGCCGATGAGGTGTTGCAGCAAGGCATCCGAGCAGCCAACACCAGCCAACAGGCCCTGGCGATGGCCAGTGCCGCCGGCATTGCCCTCGGCGACGCTGTCTGCGAGCACGCGTTGGCCTTCGCGCGCAGTGTGGTGCCGGCCCAGGTCCAGGTCGAAGTCTTCGCCATCGACCGCCAGGGCGGGATTGTCGGTCATGCCGGAGCCTTGTCATGAAGAGACTTGTCATGAAAAGCCTTGCGATGAAACGCATCCTGCTGCTCGGTGGCGTCACCGAAGCCCTGGCCATCGCCCGCACGCTTGGCCCCCAGCACATCTACAGCCTGGCAGGCATCGGTCGCATCCCCAACGACCTGGCCTGCCAGGTCCGCGTCGGCGGCTACGGCGGCGCCGAAGGGCTTGCGCAATTCATCCGCGCCGAGGGCATCGACCTGCTGCTGGACGCCACCCACCCCTACGCCGCCCAGATCAGCCACAACGCCGCCCACGCGGCCCGCGCCTGTGGCATTCCCTGCTGGGCGCTGCGCCGTCCGACCTGGCAACCCCGGGCTGGCGATGACTGGCGCGAAGTGGCCGACTGGGCCGAATTGATCCAGGCGCTGCGTCCCTTCCAACGCCCCTTGTTCACCCTCGGCCGTGAGCCGCTGCAACATTTGCATGAAATTCCGCCGGAGCAATTCTGGACCCTGCGTGCCCTGGACGTTTATCCCGGTAACGAACGCTGCGAAGTGATTGGGGCCCGTGGGCCGTTTCACATCGAGGGCGAGCGAGAGCTGTTCGAACGACGGCAGATCGATGTGCTGGTGAGCAAGAACAGCGGCAGTACGGCTACTGAACCGAAGCTGGAGGTGGCGCGGGAGCGAGGGGTGCCGGTGTTGGTGCTGAAGCGGCCGGTGTTGGTGGGGGTGGATCGGGAGTTTGGGACGGTGGATGAGGTGTTGCAGGGGCTGCGGCAGTTGATCTGACAGAAAACTGCACCGTCCTACAAGCCTGTCCTGTCAGAACTACGTCAGCAGGCTACATCACCTTGCGTCGCTGCCTACAACTACGCCAGAATCCGCCGGCTTGTGCGCCTTGGAGGCCCTCGGTAACTTGATTCCCGTCACTGCCCTTCAGTGATCGGGTTTAGTCGCCCGAGGTTTTCAGCGGGTTCACAAGCTTCGTCAGTCAGGTATTTCATCCCTGCACTTAATGGTGGTTGTGCGCAGGGCGCCTTCGGGCGCGCCGGTAATGCTGGACTCCCCGGTCGACTAACCTGCGCACAGCCGCCGCCCTGTGGCGAGGGAGCTTGCTCCCGCTGGGCTGCGCAGCAGCCCCAAAAAAGTGGACGCGATATTCCTGACACACCGCAATGTCCGGTTTTAGGGCCGCTCCACGCTGGAGCGCCAGCCCGGCCCAGCGGGAGCAAGCTCCCTCGCCACAAAGATCTCATTCGTCTTCAGACGGGGGCAACATTCCCGAAGGGACAGCCATGGTCAGCGACCTCGCATTCGATCTGGAGGGCTCGCGACGACATATCGCGCAAGGGGTCCAGCAGATGATTGAGTTGAGCCAGTTGTTGGCAAATCGGGCGCTGGATGTGGTCGACCCGAGATAAGCGACAGGACGTTGGGTTTGATCAAAATCGATTGGTCAAACCCACCCCTGTGGCGAGGGGATTTATCCCCGCTGGGCTGCGAAGCAGTCCCAAAACATAAGCTCACAGTTTTGTCTGGCGGACTGCATTCACTGCTCTTGGGGCTGCTACGCAGCCCAGCGGGGATAAATCCCCTCGCCACAATGAATGCTCACGCCATTAGATTTTCAAAGGTAATGCTATGCCTCTCACACGAAGCTATAAGCACACGATCATCGAACGCGTCAGGTGTGATCCTGAATTCGCCAAAATCCTGCTGGATGAAGCCGTCACTCTGCTTTTGAACGGAGAGCAGGAGATGGCGAGAATGATCCTTCGCAATCTCTTCAATGCCATCTGAGCCCTGTGGCGAGGGAGCTTGCTCCCGCTGGGCTGCGCAGCAGCCCCAAAAAGGTGAACGCTATTTTGCTGAAACACCGCAATGTCCGGTTTTAGGGCCGCTTCGCGGCCCAGCGGGAGCAAGCTCCCTCGCCACGAAAGCACTCACCTGAAAATATCTTGCTACTGTTAACACCAGCCCTGCGACCCTACACCGCACGTGGCTTTTTTACTTCTGTCCCCCGATCAGGCTAAATACCGCCACCTGATCGCCCAACCGAGCGGATTGCCCCATGTCCCGACAACGGCTTGCATTTGCCTGGATCGCCTGCTTCGCAGTGCTGTTCAACATGCTTGCCATGCCGCTTTCCAACAGCGGTGGCGCGACCGCCAATTCGCCAGCCGAGCAACTGCTATGGGGCAGTTTCTGCTCCTCCAGCGGCACGAAGATGGTCGCGGTGTCCCTGGGCACGGTCGAACAGGGCACGCCACAGCAAGACAATCACTCGACGATGCAGCATTGCTGGTGCTGCTCAGGTCCGGCGCCGTTGGTGGCGCTCGCCGGGCATGCCCCGCAGTTGTATCTGGATGCACAGCTGGCCCATCACGGTGCCGTCCACTCGACGCTCGACAGCCCCACGCCGCGCCAGCAATGGCCCAGCCTCAATCCCCGCGCCTCACCTCTGGCCTGATTCTTCCGCATAAAACTGCGCCCTGAATCGTTCCGGAGAATTGCCATGTTGAACAGACTTATCCTGCTGGCTGCCCTGCTGCTTCCCGTCGGCTTCGCCCAAGCTCATCAATACAAGGCGGGCGATCTTGAAATCGCTCATCCGTGGTCCCAGGAGTTGCCGCCCAACGCGCCGACCGTGGCCGCCTATTTCGTCATCCACAACAGCGGCACCACCGCCGACAAGCTGCTCAGCGTCGACTCGCCCATTGCCGGCAAGGCCGAGCTTCATGAGCATGTGATGCAAAACGACTTGATGAAGATGCAGCCGGTGCCCGTCGTGAGTATCGCTCCCGGTGCGACCATCACCTTCGCACCGATGGCCTACCATGTAATGCTGCTGGACCTGAAGGACCGAAGCCTGCTCAGCGACGGCAAACGCTTCCCCATGACCCTGCATTTCGAAAAGGCCGGGGATGTCACGGTTGATGTCGCGGTGCAGAAAAAAGCACCCGACGGCACCAAGAAACATATGCACGGCCAATAAGACGTAGCCGCCCAATGCAATCTCCTCGCGCCAGCCTGTCCACGCACCGCCGTCAGCCCATGAGCCTGACCCGCGGCAGCTGGATCAGCCTGTTCGCCATGCTGATGATCTTTATCGGTCCGCTGATTTCCCAGTCGATGCCGATGGATCAGCGCATGTCTTCGTCCATGCCGGTGTCCATGAGCATGGACATGGGCATGGAGATGGGCATGGACATGACGGCGCACGACGCGCCGGCAGCCGAACATTGCCCGCCCCAGAGCGAGCACCATGCGTTATGGGAGAAGTGCGGTTATTGCAGCCTGCTGTTCAATTGCCCTGCGCTGCCTGGCGGTCACACCTTCGCCGTCTTCGACACGCCCCACACCAACACCTACACCAGCCCTTCCCCACGCCTGGGCCACGCCCGGCCAGCATTCTTCCCCGGTGCCCGCACGCGCGCACCACCCATCGTCGCGTAGCCCCGACACTTACTCACCCGGTCGCAAAAAGACAGCCCCAGGCTGCCCGACCGTGTCGTCTACGTCTGTTCGATGGAATCATCATGTCCAGGTTTTCTGCTGGCATCGCTTTGGGCTCTGCCCAGGTTAGCTGCCCCCTGAACGAGCCACGGGTTCGTTTGCGCCAAACCCTCGCCGCACTGTGCGGCCTGCTGCTTACCCCGCTCGTGCTGGCCGACGAGCACGAGCATCACGACCATCAGGTCGAGGAACTGAGCCCGACGGTCATCACCGCCATCGCCCCCAGCTCGCCCCTGACCGTCGTCACCAACCCCA
Organism: Pseudomonas sp. SWRI92; assembly: GCF_014268685.1. NCBI lineage: Bacteria > Pseudomonadati > Pseudomonadota > Gammaproteobacteria > Pseudomonadales > Pseudomonadaceae > Pseudomonas > Pseudomonas sp. SWRI92. Next base: position 108,042 of record NZ_JABWQY010000009.1, on the reverse strand, counting down.
AGGACCCGCGCCAACCGGTGCCGGCCAGTGATGGCGGCGACTATCTCAAGACCATTCCCGGCTTCGCCCTGGTGCGCAACGGCGGCACCAATGGCGACCCGGTGTTGCGCGGCATGTTCGGCTCACGACTGAACATCCTCACCAACGGCAGCATGCTGTTGGGTGCTTGCCCAGGTCGGATGGACGCGCCGACGTCCTACATATCGCCGGAAACCTACGACAAGCTCACCGTCATCAAAGGCCCGCAAACCGTGCTCTGGGGCCCCGGCGCATCGGCCGGGACCGTGCTGTTCGAGCGCGAGCCGGAACAGTTCGGGGAACTGGGCACGCGGGTCAACGCCAGTGTGCTGGCCGGCTCCAACGGTCGTTTCGACAAAGTGCTGGATGCCGCCGCCGGGGGGCCGCAGGGTTATGTCCGGGTGATCGGCAACACCGCGCATTCGGACGATTACCGCGACGGCAATAACGACAGCGTGCCGTCGCGCTATGACAAGTGGAATGGCGACGTCACCCTCGGCTGGACGCCGGACGCCGATACCCTGCTGGAGCTGACGGCCGGCAGGGGCGACGGTGAAGCACGCTACGCCGGGCGCGGCATGGACGGCTCGCAGTTCAAGCGTGAAAGCCTCGGGCTGCGTTTCGAGCGCTCGAACATCGGCGAGGTGCTGGACAAGGTCGAGGCCCAGGTCTACTACAACTACGCCGACCACGTGATGGACAACTACACACTGCGCACGCCGTCCGGCACCGGGATGATGGCCGGGCCCATGGCGTCCAACGTCGACCGCCGCACCCTCGGCGCCCGCATCAAGGCCACCTGGCGTTGGGCCGATGTGCAACTGATCAGCGGCCTGGACGCCCAGACCAACGAACATCGCCAACGCAGCAGCATGGGCGTGGACACCTACAAGGACCTGCCGTACACCAAGGACGCCGACTTCCACAATTACGGCGCGTTCAGCGAACTGACCTGGTACGCCGCCGACCGTGACCGAGTGATCACCGGCGCCCGGCTCGACCGCGCCTCGGCCAAGGACTACCGCCAGAGCATCGGCTCCGGCATGTCGACCCGCCCCAATCCCACCGCCGACGGCACCCGCGCCGACACCCTGCCCAGCGGTTTCGTCCGCTACGAACACGATTTGGCCGACAACCCCACCACCCTCTACGCAGGCATCGGTCACGCGCAACGGTTCCCGGACTACTGGGAGCTGTTCTCGCCGGACGCCGGCCCGAGCGGTTCGCTGAACGCCTTCGACGCGATCAAGCCGGAGAAAACTACCCAGCTCGACGTCGGCCTGCAGTACAAGACCGACACCCTCGAAGCCTGGGCATCGGGGTACGTCGGGCAGGTACGCGACTACATCCTGTTCGACTACACGCCGGGGATGATGGGCACCACTTCCCGGGCCGAGAACATCGACGCGCGGATCATGGGCGGCGAATTGGGCGCGGCCTACAAATTGACCGAGCGCTGGAAAGCCGACGCGACCCTGGCCTACGCCTGGGGCAAGAACAGCAGCGACGGCAGCGCCCTGGCGCAAATGCCGCCGCTGGACGCACGCCTGGGCCTGACCTACAGCGAAGACCGCTGGAGCGCCGGGGCCTTGTGGCGGGTGGTGGCGGCGCAGCACCGGGTCGATGAGAACAAGGGCAACGTGGTCGGCAAGGACTACGGCAAAAGCTCGGGGTTCGGGGTCTTCTCGCTCAACGGCGCCTACCGCATCAATCAGCACTGGAAGATCAGCAGCGGCGTCGACAACCTGTTCGGCAAAGCCTACGCCGAGCACTTGAACCTGGCCGGCAACGCCGGGTTCGGCTACCCGGCAAGCGACCCCCAGGCCATCAACGAACCGGGGCGCACGCTCTGGACGAAGGTGGATATGAGTTTCTAACCGGCACCGGAGATTTTGATCGTTCCCACGCTCTGCGTGGTAATGCAGCACGGGACGCTCCGCGTCCTGCGGTGACGCAGAGCGTCACTGGATGCGTTCCCACGCGGGAGCGTGGGAACGATCAACGATCAGAACAGAAAAACATAACAATCCATTTTGCCCTGCGGAGCGCTTTGCAATGAGCCAACCGAAACCGAATTTTTATAACCTGGCCTGGCGCTGGCATTTCTATGCCGGTCTGTTCGTCGCGCCGTTCATGGTGATGCTGGCCCTGACCGGGATCATTTACCTGTTCAAGCCACAACTCGACCCCCTGATGTACGGCGATCTGCTGAACGTGCCGGCCGGCCATCACAGCTTGGCGGCGGACGATCTGCTCAAGCAGGTTCACCAGGCCTATTCAGAGGGCCAGGTCACACAGTACCTGCCGCCGATCAATGCCGAACGCAGCGCGCAATTCGTGGTGATCGACAAGGGCCGGGAATTGAACGTGTTCATCGACCCGTATCACGGCGATGTCCTCGGCGAGCAGGACGCCAAAGACAACCTGCAAGCCATGGCGCGGGCGATCCACGGCGAGTTGCTGATCGGCACCGTCGGCGATCGGCTGGTGGAAATGGCCGCCGGCTGGGGCGTGGTATTGCTGGTTTCCGGGCTGTACCTGTGGTGGCCGCGCGGGCAATCGTCGGCCGGCGTGCTGTGGCCGCGCTGGAACACTCGCGGCCGGGTGTTCTGGCGTGACCTGCACGTCGTTATCGGGTTCTGGGGCTCGGCGTTCTTGCTGGTGATGCTGCTCAGCGGCATGACCTGGACCGGCTTCTGGGGCAAGCAATACGCCGACCTCTGGAACCGCTTCCCGGCAGCGATGTGGAACGACGTACCGAAGTCCGACGTGGAGGCCGGCAGCCTCAACCACGCCCATCGCCAGACCGTGCCCTGGGCCATGGAAAACACGCCGATGCCGATGTCCGGAGACCATGCCGAACACATGGCCCATGGCGGCATGCACGAAGGCCCCGCCGCCCCGACCGTCAGCTTGCAAGCGGTGCAGGACATCGCTACCGAGCGCAACGTCGAACCCGGCTACAGCATCACGTTCCCGACGACTGCCTCCGGCGTTTTCACCATCGCCGTGTTCGCCGACGACCCGCGCAATGACGCGACCCTGCATGTTGACCAATACACCGGCAAGGTCCTGGCCGATGTGCGCTGGGAGCACTACAACCTCGTGGCCCGCGCCACCGAAACCGGGGTGATGCTGCATGAAGGCAAGATGTTCGGCCCGGTGAACCAGATCATCGTGCTGTTGATCTGCCTGATGATCCTGCTCAGCGCCGTGAGCGGCCTGGTGATCTGGTGGAAGCGCCGGCCGCAAGGCAAGTTCGGCGTGCCGCCGTTGCGTCACGACTTGCCGGCTTGGAAGAGCGGCGTGTTCATCATGCTGGCCCTGGCGGTAGTGTTCCCGTTGGTGGGAGCTTCACTGGTAGTGGTGTGGTTGCTGGATCGCCTGGTCACGCGGTTCAATCGCCAGCCTGAGACGGCCTCATCGTCAAGCTGAAGAGAGTGCATTAACGGAAAGCGGCGAGATGCCTCTACAATCGCGCCGCTTTCCAACGATGAACACAGCCCGATATGTTCCAAACCAAATCCTGAGTGCATGCATGACCTCGCTGACCCTCTCCCATCTCGCCTGGACGCCCTTGGGCCATGGCCACTGCCATCACCAGTTCCAGCTGCGCGACGCCACGTTGCAGGTGGCGGCCGGAGAGTTTGTCGGGTTGATCGGTCCCAACGGCAGCGGCAAGACCAGCCTGTTGCGCTGCGCCTATCGCTTCAGTCGACCGGAACATGGCGAGGTGAAACTCGAGCACCACAACCTCTGGAAACAGTCCTCGCGCTGGTGCGCCCAACGCATCGCCGTGGTGTTGCAGGAGTTTCCCGACGCCTTTGGCCTGACGGTCGAGGAAGTGGTCGCCATGGGCCGCACGCCCCACAAGGGTCTGTTCGACGGCGACAATCACGAAGACCGGTGCCTGGTGCTCCAGGCTTTGCAATCGGCGGGACTCGATGGCTTTGGCGATCATGCATTCTCGACCCTGTCAGGCGGAGAAAAACAGCGGGTAATCCTCGCCCGGGCACTGGCCCAACAACCGCAGTTGTTGATTCTTGATGAACCGACCAATCACCTCGACCCTCGTTATCAACTGCAATTGCTGCAATTGATCAAACGCCTGGGTATCGGCACCCTCGCCAGCATTCACGACCTGAACCTGGCCGCCGCGTTCTGCGATCGCCTGTATGTGATCGAACACGGACGGATCGTCGCCAGCGGCACGCCCAAGGACGTCCTGACCAGCGCACTGCTGCGTGAGGTGTTCGGCGTTGACGCGCTGGTGGACGAACACCCACTGGCCGGCTACCCACGAATCACTTGGATAACCCAACCATGATCTTGCGTTCCCTGCTGTTGCTGCCCTTGCTGCTGGGCAGTGCCCATGCGTTGGCCGAAGCCACTCGCTACCCGTTGACGATCCAGAGTTGCAACCGCCAAGTGGTGTTCAACGAGGCGCCCCGGCACGCCGTCAGCCATGACATCAACATGACCCAGATGATGCTCGCCCTGGGCCTCAAGCCGCGCATGGTCGGCTACAGCGGCATCAGTGGCTGGAAATCGGTAACGTCGGACATGGCGAAGATCCTCGATGGCCTGCCGGAACTGGCCGCCAAGTATCCCTCGGTGGAAACGTTGCTCAATGCCAACGTCGACTTCTTCTTCGCCGGTTGGGACTACGGCATGCGGGTGGGTGGGGATCTGACGCCGCAAACCCTGCAGCCGCTGGGCATCAATGTCTACGAACTGACTGAATCCTGTGCATTCGTGATGAAGCGCCCGGCGGCCACGCTGGAGGACACCTATAACGACCTGCGCAACCTCGGGAAGATCTTCGACGTGCAGGATCGCGCCGATGCGCTGATCGCGACGATGCAGGCCCAGGTGGCCGAAGTCCGCCAACACCTGCCGTCCGAGCGACCTAGGGTATTCCTCTACGACAGCGGCGAGGATCGAGCGATGACATCCGGGCGACTGGGCATGCCCCAGGCGCTGATCGACGCAGCGGGCGGGCGCAACATCCTCGACGACGTGGAAACCAGTTGGACCCGGGTCAACTGGGAGAACGTGGTGGAGCGCAACCCCGAGGTGATTGTGATCGTCGACTATGGCGAAACCACCGCCGAGCAGAAGCAGCAATTCCTTTTGGATAATCCGGCACTGCACTCGGTGGATGCGATCAAGCATCGGCGCTTCATCGTGATTCCCTACGTACAGGCCACGCCAGGCATCGATAACGTGCTGGCGGTGCAAACCCTGGCGAAGGGTCTGCACCGCCAATGAACACTCGTCGCTATGGCGCGCTGTTGATCTTGCTCGGCGTGATGCTGCTCGTGTCGTGCGTGGTGTCCCTGGGCTTCGGGCCCGCGCGGCTGCCGGTGGGCGTGGTCTGGGACATTCTGTTGAACAAGGCTTTCGGCGTGGGCGATGTCCATTGGACGCCGGGGCAGGAGCACATCGTCTGGCTGATCCGCGTACCGCGCCTGCTGCTTGGCGCCCTGGTGGGCGCGGGGCTGGCGTTGATCGGTGCGGTGCTGCAAGCGGTCACGCGCAATCCGCTCGCCGATCCGCATCTTCTCGGCGTGACGTCCGGCGCGACCCTGGGTGCGGTCATCGTGGTGCTGCATGTCGGCGAAATCATCGGCCTGCTCACCTTGCCCCTCGCCGCGTTTATCGGCGCATTGCTGAGCATGTTGCTGGTGTTGGCCATCGCCGCCCGCCAGGGTCGCCTGGAAAGTGATCGCCTGCTGCTGTGCGGCGTCGCGGTGTCGTTCGTGATGATGGCGGCGGCCAACTTGCTGTTGTTCCTTGGTGATCATCGCGCCAGTTCAGCGGTGATGTTCTGGATGCTCGGCGGCTTGGGCCTGGCGCGCTGGGAACTGCTGGCCGTGCCGGCGGCCAGTGTGGTGCTGGGACTGGTGTTGCTGCTGGGCATGGCCCGCCCGTTGAACGCGCTGATGGCGGGCGAGCAGACCGCCGTGACGCTGGGGCTGAACGCGGCGAAGGTGCGGTTGTGGATCTTCCTGATCGCGTCATTGATGACCGGCGTGCTGGTCTCCATCAGCGGCTCGATTGGTTTCGTCGGGCTGATGGTCCCGCACATCGCGCGACGCCTGGTGGGTGCCGAGCATCGTCGGCTGCTGCCAGCCTGCGTACTGCTCGGCAGCCTGTTCCTGGTGTGGGTGGACGTGGCGGCCCGCACGCTGATCGCGCCGGAGGACTTGCCGATTGGAGTCGCTACCGCAGCTATCGGTGGACTGTTCTTTATCGGCCTGATGCGCCGGCGATAAATCCCCTCGCCACAATTGAACTGGAGCCCATGGGAATTGCATCCCTCGCACTAATGTGGCGCACCTCCTCGCACCAGCCCCCGCATCTCGTTCACTCATGGTGCATCCGCTCCCACGCATCCCCAGCCAACCCCGCATTTCCAAGCCTTTCCCCGACCGGGCACACCCCTTGCAAAAGCGCCTTCAGCGTCTGCATCTGCCATCCAGAAAAATACCAAGACCACGGAGATCGCACCATGAAGCGTCGTAGCTTGATCAAGGCTTTTACACTCTCGGCGAGCATTGCCGCGATGGGCATGGCCTGGACCGTCCAGGCCGCCGAGACCATCAAGGTCGGCATCCTGCATTCGCTGTCCGGCACCATGGCGATCTCCGAGACGTCCCTCAAGGACATGGCGCTGATGACCATCGACGAGATCAATGCCAAGGGTGGTGTGAACGGCAAGAAGCTTGAGGCGGTGGTCGTGGACCCGGCGTCGAACTGGCCGCTGTTCGCCGAAAAGGGCCGGCAGTTGCTGACCCAGGACAAGGTCGCCGTGGTGTTCGGCTGCTGGACCTCGGTGTCGCGCAAATCGGTGTTGCCGGTGTTCGAAGAACTCAACGGCCTGCTGTTCTACCCGGTGCAATACGAAGGCGAAGAAATGTCGCCGAACGTGTTCTACACCGGCGCCGCGCCGAACCAGCAGGCGATTCCGGCGGTGGAATACCTGATGAGCGAAGAAGGCGGCAGCGCCAAGCGCTACTTCCTGCTCGGCACCGACTATGTCTACCCGCGCACCACCAACAAAATCCTGCGTTCGTTCCTGCACTCCAAAGGCGTGGCGGACAAGGACATTGAAGAGGTCTACACCCCGTTCGGCCACAGCGATTACCAGACCATCGTCGCCAACATCAAAAAGTTCTCGGCCGGCGGCAAGACCGCGGTCATCTCCACGGTCAATGGCGACTCCAACGTGCCGTTCTACAAAGAACTGGCGAACCAGGGCCTGAAGGCCACCGACGTACCGGTCGTGGCGTTCTCGGTGGGCGAAGAGGAACTGCGCGGCATCGACACCAAGCCGCTGGTGGGCAACCTGGCGGCGTGGAACTACTTCGAATCCGTGGATAACCCGGCGAACAAGAAATTCGTCGACGCCTGGAAGGCCTACGCCAAGGCGAAGAACCTGCCGGGCGCCGACAAAGCCGTGACCAACGACCCGATGGAGGCCACGTACGTGGGTATCCACATGTGGGCCCAAGCGGTGGAAAAAGCCAAGTCCACCGATGTCGATAAAGTCCGCGAAGCCCTGGCCGGCCAGACCTTTGCCGCACCGTCGGGCTACACCCTGACCATGGACAAGACCAACCACCACCTGCACAAGCCAGTGATGATCGGCGAGATCCAGGCCGACGGTCAGTTCAACGTGGTCTGGCAGACCGAAGGGCCGATCCGCGCGCAACCTTGGAGCCCGTTCATTTCCGGCAACGACAAGAAGCCTGACTATGCGGTGAAGAGCAACTGAGCCCGGGAAAAAGCCCCTAACCCTGCTGATCGTTCCCACGCTCTGCGTGGGAATGCCTCACCGGACGCTCTGCGTCCACCATGGGACGCGGAGCGTCCCGGGCTGCGTTCCCACGCGGAGCGTGGGAACGATCAAACACGCAAGGCCAAGCATATGCCCACCGCCCTTTACCGCCTCATCCTCGCCCTGGTGCTGCTGTTACCACTGGGAGCCCACGCCGGCGACGCCGAAGACTTCGTCGCCGCCAACCCGACCCAGCAGGCAAAGCTGCTGGAAACCTGGGCCGCGCAGCCCGACCCGACGCGCGTCGAGTTGATCAATGCCTTGCAGCAAGGCCAGTTGACCGTCGACGGCCAACCCAAAAGCCTGCGCCTGAACAACCGCTTGCGTGGGCTCATCGAAACCGCCCTCGCCAGCCACCAGTTGCTCGCCGTCGATGCCGGCGTACGCCTGGGCGCCGCGCAGCAACTGCAAAAAAGCGCCCGCCCGGCGCAACTGGCCTTCCTCGACCGGCAACTGGCCGGCGAGCAGGACGAAGACGTACACGCCGCCCTGAGCCTGGCCCTGGCGAACCTGCAGCTGGTGGACACCAACCCCTCTGTGCGCCTGGCCGCTGTCCGGCTGCTGGGGGAGACCGGCGATCCGCTGGCCCGCACCCGCCTCGAAGGCTTGCTCGAACCCGGCGTCGAAACCGATGCCGCCGTGCGCACCGCGGCTGAAACCAGCCTTGGCCAGGTCAAGCGCAAACTGCTGATCGGCGAACTGTTGGGCCAAGCCTTCAGCGGCATGTCCCTGGGTTCGATCCTGCTGCTCGCCGCCCTCGGCCTGGCGATTACCTTCGGCCTGCTGGGGGTGATCAACATGGCCCACGGCGAGATGCTGATGCTCGGCGCGTATTCCACCTACGTGGTGCAGATGCTGTTCCAGCGCTTCGCCCCGAACGCCATCGAGTTCTACCCGTTGATCGCCCTGCCGGTGGCATTCTTCATCACTGCAGCCATCGGCATGGCCCTGGAACGCACGGTGATCCGTCATCTCTATGGGCGTCCGCTGGAAACCCTGCTCGCCACGTGGGGCATCAGCCTGATGCTGATCCAACTGGTGCGCCTGGTGTTCGGTGCGCAGAACGTCGAAGTCGCCAACCCGGCCTGGCTGTCGGGCGGGATCCAGGTGTTGCCGAACCTGGTGCTGCCGTACAACCGCATCGTGATCATCGCCTTCGCCCTGTTCGTGGTGGTGCTGACCTGGCTGCTGCTGAACAAGACACGCCTGGGCCTGAACGTGCGCGCCGTGACCCAGAACCGCAACATGGCCGCCTGCTGCGGCGTGCCCACCGGCCGCGTAGACATGCTCGCCTTCGGCCTCGGTTCGGGCATCGCCGGACTCGGTGGCGTGGCCCTGAGCCAGATCGGCAACGTCGGCCCGGACCTGGGCCAGAGCTACATCATCGACTCGTTCCTGGTGGTGGTGCTCGGCGGCGTCGGCCAGTTGGCCGGCAGTGTGTTCGCCGCGTTCGGCCTGGGCATCGCCAACAAGATCCTCGAACCGCAGATCGGCGCCGTGCTTGGCAAAATCCTGATCCTCGCGCTGATCATTCTGTTCATCCAGAAGCGTCCGCAAGGCCTCTTCGCGCTCAAAGGACGGGTAATCGACTGATGAACCAGCCCCTGATGCTCACGGCCACGCAAAAGGCCGGCCCCAAAGTCACCCTCGCCGTCGGCGCGCTGATCCTGGCCGTGCTGCTGAGCCTGCCGTTGCTGTCGCTGTTGGCGGCGGACAATCCGCTGCACATCTCGGCCTACACCCTGACCCTGGTGGGCAAGATTCTCTGCTACGCCATCGTCGCCCTGGCGCTGGACCTGGTCTGGGGCTACGCCGGCTTGCTCTCCCTGGGCCATGGCCTGTTCTTCGCCCTGGGCGGCTATGCCATGGGCATGTACCTGATGCGCCAAGCTGCTGGCGATGGCTTGCCGGCGTTCATGACTTTCCTGTCCTGGACTGAACTGCCCTGGTACTGGGCCGGCACCGACAGTTTCCTCTGGGCGATGTGCCTGGTGGTGCTGGCGCCGGGTTTGCTCGCGCTGGTGTTCGGCTTCTTCGCCTTCCGCTCGCGGATCAAGGGCGTGTATTTCTCGATCATGACCCAGGCCCTGACCTTCGCCGGGATGCTCCTGTTTTTCCGCAACGAAACCGGGTTTGGCGGCAACAACGGCTTCACCAATTTCCGCTCGATCCTGGGCTTTGGCATCACCGAGCCGGGCACCCGGGCGGTGCTGTTTTTTGCCACGGTGCTGTTGCTGGTGACGAGCCTGTTCATCGGCTGGCGCCTGGCCCGCAGCAAGTTCGGTCGGGTATTGACCGCCCTGCGCGACGCGGAAAACCGCCTGATGTTCTGCGGTTACGATCCCCGTGGTTTCAAGCTGTTCGTCTGGGTGTTGAGCGCAATGTTGTGCGGCTTGGCGGGTGCGCTGTACGTGCCGCAGGTTGGCATCATCAACCCCAGCGAGATGTCACCGACCAACTCCATCGAAGCCGCTGTGTGGGTTGCCCTTGGCGGGCGCGGCACGTTGATCGGGCCGTTGCTGGGCGCCGGTGTGGTCAACGGCATGAAGAGCTGGTTCACCGTGGCGTTTCCTGAATATTGGCTGTTCTTCCTCGGTGCATTGTTCATCGTCGTGACCCTGTATCTGCCTAAAGGTGTGATCGGCTTGCTGAAGAAGAGAGGCGAACAATGAGAATCACCCCGACAGCCGATTTCATGCTCGAACCGATCCTTGAGCCTAACAAAGACCAAGGCAGCAGCCGCGACGCCATCGGCCTTGGCCAGGCGGCCGGCGTGGGCCTGAACACCCGCCACGGCACCATCCTGACCCTGGAAGACATCAGCGTCAGCTTCGATGGTTTCAAGGCCTTGAACGATTTGAACCTGTACATCGGCGTCGGCGAATTGCGCTGCATCATCGGCCCCAACGGTGCCGGCAAGACCACCCTGATGGACGTGATCACCGGCAAGACCCGCCCCAGCCATGGCAAGGCCTGGTTCGGCGAAACCCTCGACCTGACGACCATGAGCGAAGTGCAGATCGCCCAGGCCGGCATCGGGCGCAAGTTCCAGAAGCCCACGGTATTCGAAGCCCTGAGCGTGTTCGAGAACCTGGAGCTGGCGCTCAAGACCGACAAATCGGTGTGGGCCAGCCTGCGGGCAAAACTGAACGGCGAGCAGCACGACCGCATCAGCCAAGTGCTCGAGACCATCCGCCTCACCACCTCGGTCAATCGCGCCGCCGGTCTCTTGTCCCATGGCCAGAAACAATTCCTGGAGATCGGCATGCTGTTGGTCCAGGACCCGCAACTGTTGCTGCTCGACGAACCGGTGGCGGGCATGACCGACGCCGAGACCGAGTTTACCGCCGAGCTGTTCAAGTCCCTGGCGGGCAAGCATTCGCTGATGGTGGTGGAGCACGACATGGGCTTCGTCGGCGCGATTGCCGACCACGTCACCGTGCTGCACCAGGGCAGTGTGCTGGCCGAGGGGTCGCTGGAACAGGTGCAGGCCGATGAGCGAGTGATCGAGGTGTATCTCGGTCGCTGAGGCGATAGGAGTTGGTTTTGATCGTTCCCACGCTCTGCGTGGTAACGCCGCCTGGGACGCTCCGCGTCCCTTGGTTTGCGCCGGATTCACACCTGCGCAATGGTGACGCAGAGCGTCACAGAATGCATTCCCACGCAGAGCGTGGGAACGATCATTGAGGAGAATCTGGAACATGCTGCAAGTCGACAAGCTGCACCAATACTACGGCGGTAGCCACATCCTGCGGGGCCTGTCGTTCGACGCCAAGGTCGGCGAGGTGACCTGCCTGTTGGGGCGCAACGGCGTGGGCAAGACCACCCTGCTCAAATGCCTGATGGGCCTGTTGCCGGCCAAGGAAGGCGCGGTGAATTGGGAAGGCAAGGCCATCACCACCTTCAAGCCGCACCAACGCGTCCACGCAGGCATTGCCTACGTGCCTCAGGGCCGGGAAATTTTCGGTCGGCTGACGGTGGAAGAAAACCTGCTGATGGGCCTGTCGCGCTTTCCCGGTTCAGAGGCCAAGGAAGTGCCTGCGTTCATCTACGAATTGTTCCCGGTACTGCTGCAAATGAAGCAACGCCGTGGCGGCGACTTGTCCGGCGGCCAGCAACAGCAGCTCGCCATTGGCCGGGCCTTGGCCAGCCGTCCGCGCCTGCTGATTCTCGACGAACCCACCGAAGGCATCCAGCCTTCGGTGATCAAGGAAATTGGCGTGGTGATCAAGAAACTCGCGGCCCGGGGCGACATGGCAATCCTGCTGGTGGAGCAGTTCTACGACTTCGCCGCCGAGCTGGCCGATCAATACCTGGTGATGTCCCGGGGCGAGATCGTGCAGCAAGGGCGCGGAGAAAATATGGAAGCCGAGGGTGTGCGCGGGCTGGTTACCATCTAGTCTGTAGCGTCACGACAATAATCAGAAATCATGAATCTACCTGTCTCGCCCTCAGCCTTGTTCACCCCCAGCTGGCACGCCGAGCTGGAATTGGGCTATGCCCGATTCGGCGACTGCACACGCCCGGTCCAGCGTCGCCACAAAGGCCCGCTGCGGGTGCAAAAGCATTTGTACGCCGAGGGGCCCGAGGTGTGCCAACACATCATCGTGCACCCGCCCGGCGGGATTGCCGGCGGCGATCGGCTGGACATCTCGGCCCACGTCGGCGCCGGTGCCTGGGCGCAACTGACGAGCCCCGGCGCGGCCAAGTGGTACCGCGCCGCCGGCCCGGCGTACCAGCAACTGAAGCTGAGCGTGGCGCCCGGCGCAACCCTGGAATGGCTGCCCCAGGAAACCATCGTGTTCAGCGCGGCCCAGGCGGAACTCAGCACCGAAATCGACCTGCAGGGTGACGCCCGGTTGTTCTACTGGGACATGGTTGCCCTCGGCCGGCCGGCCAGTCACGAGCGCTTCGATCTCGGGCATTTTCAATCGCGCCTGGACATCCGCCGCGACGGCCAGTTGTTGTGGCACGAGCGCCAGCGCATCGTCGGCGACGACGGCTTGCTCGACTCGCCCATCGGGCTGGGTGGCGATCCGGTATTCGCCACGTTATTAGTCACTGGCGAGATCGACGGCGAACTGCTGGAGCAATGCCGATCGCTGGGCCATGCCGTGCGCGGCGACCTGACGCAATTACCCGGCCTGCTCGTGGCACGTTGCCTGGCGAGCGAGGCGCTGCTCGCGCGGGGATGGTTGATCGAATTGTGGCGTTTGCTCAGGCCAGCACTGTTGGGAAGAGAGGCCATGCCGCCAAGAATCTGGAGTACCTGACTCTTTCTTCACAAGGGATCTGTATCCAGCCCGAACTTATTTATCTGCCTTATTGGATTGCACATGGACCTGACCCCACGCGAAAAAGACAAGCTGCTGATCTTCACCGCCGGCCTCGTCGCCGAACGGCGCCTGGCCCGAGGTGTGAAGCTCAACTACCCGGAAGCCATGGCCTATATTTCCGCCGCGCTGCTCGAAGGCGCCCGTGACGGCCGGACCGTGGCTGAGCTGATGCATTACGGCACCACGCTGCTGAGCCGCGAGCAGGTGATGGAAGGCATCCCGGAAATGATCCCGGAGATCCAGGTCGAAGCGACGTTTCCTGACGGCACCAAACTGGTCACCGTCCACCAACCCATCGCCTGAGGTCGCGGCATGACTTATCACATTCGTGACGCGCAACCTGCCGACCTGCCGGCAATCCGCGATATCTACAACGATGCCGTGCTCAACACCACGGCGATCTGGAACGAACAGGCCGTGGACCTGGGTAATCGCCAGGCCTGGTTCAGCGCCCGGCGAGCCCAGGGCTACCCTGTATTGGTGGTCGTCGATACCGAGGAAAACGTGCTCGGCTATGCCTCGTTCGGTGACTGGCGGCCCTTCGACGGTTTTCGCCACACCGTCGAGCATTCGGTCTACGTCCGCCACGATCAACGCGGTCATGGCCTCGGCCCGTTATTGATGTTGGCCCTGATCGAACGCGCCAAGGCCTGCGGTAAACACGTGATGGTCGCCGCCATCGAGAGCGGCAACGCGGCCTCGATTCGCCTGCACGAACGCGCGGGTTTCACCATCACCGGGCAGATGCCCCAGGTGGGTACCAAGTTTGGCCGCTGGCTGGACCTGACCTTCATGCAGTTGGTCCTCAACCCCGGGGCGTCACCGCCCGCCATCGACAAGGAGTGATACCGATGAACGCCGCCCAGTTGCGACGAGTCCACGTTGAAAGCTTCGCGCATTACCGCCAAGGCTTGATTGATCTGCTGCTCGACGCCGTGGGCTATGGCGCCAGTGTGGGGTTCATGGCCGACCTCGATGCCGACCAGGCCCGCGCCTATTTCGACGAGGTCCAGGCCAGCCTCGACCAGGGCGATCTGCTGCTTTGGGTGGTGGTCAAGGACGAGCAGGTGCAGGCCAGCGTCCAGCTCGCCCTGTGCCAGAAACCCAACGGCCTGAACCGCGCCGAAGTGCAAAAGCTGCTGGTACGTGGCGACGCCCGTCGCCGCGGCCTGGGCCAACAATTGATGAACGCCCTGGAGCTCGGTGCCCGCCAGCACAAGCGTGGCCTGCTGTACCTCGACACCGAGGCCGGCTCCGAGGCCGAGGCGTTCTACCGCGCGATGGGCTACACCCGCGTCGGTGAACTGCCCAACTACTGCCAGAGCCCAGACGGGACCTACACCCCGACCGCCATTTACTACAAAATTTTGGGGCAACCGCAATGATCCCAGGTCAGTACCAGATCGCGCCCGGCGACATCGAGCTCAACGTCGGCCGCCGCACCCTTACGCTGAAAGTCGCCAACAGCGGTGATCGGCCGATCCAGGTCGGCTCGCACTATCACTTTTTCGAAACCAACGACGCCCTGGCCTTCGACCGCGCCGCCAGCCGTGGCATGCGCCTGAACATCCCGGCCGGCACCGCCGTGCGTTTCGAGCCGGGCCAGAGCCGCGAGGTGGAGCTGGTGGATCTGGCCGGGCATCGCAGGGTGTTCGGGTTTGCCGGGCGGGTCATGGGCGACCTGGACTAAGCGTCAGCTCGTTCCCACGCTCTGCGTGGGAATGCATCCCGTGACGCTCCGCGTCACACAAGCGGACGCAGAGCGTCCATGGCGGCATTCCCACGCAGAGCGTGGGAACGATCAGGAAAGCACATGAAGATTTCGAGACAAGCCTACGCCGACATGTTCGGCCCCACCGTCGGCGACAAGGTCCGTCTGGCCGACACCGAGCTGTGGATCGAAGTGGAAAAGGACTTCACCACCTACGGCGAAGAAGTGAAGTTCGGCGGTGGCAAAGTGATTCGCGACGGCATGGGCCAGAGCCAGCTGCTGGCCGCCGAGGTCGTCGACACGCTGATCACCAACGCGCTGATCATTGATCACTGGGGCATCGTCAAGGCTGATGTCGGCCTCAAGGACGGGCGCATCGCCGCCATCGGCAAGGCCGGCAACCCGGACATCCAGCCCGATGTGACCATCGCCATCGGCGCCAGCACCGAAGTGATCGCCGGCGAAGGCATGATCCTCACGGCGGGGGGTATCGACACCCACATCCATTTCATCTGCCCGCAGCAGATCGAAGAGGCGCTGATGAGTGGCGTCACCACCATGATCGGCGGCGGCACGGGCCCGGCCACCGGGACCAACGCCACCACCTGCACCTCCGGCCCGTGGCATCTGGCGCGCATGCTCCAGGCCGCCGACGCGTTCGCGATGAACATCGGTTTCACCGGCAAGGGCAACGCCAGCTTGCCGGAACCATTGATCGAACAGGTCAAGGCCGGCGCCATCGGCCTCAAGCTGCACGAAGACTGGGGCACCACGCCGGCGGCCATCGACAACTGCCTGAGCGTCGCCGACCAATATGACGTACAGGTGGCGATCCACACCGACACCCTCAACGAATCCGGCTTCGTCGAAACCACCCTGGCCGCGTTCAAGGGCCGCACCATCCACACCTACCACACCGAAGGCGCCGGTGGCGGCCATGCGCCGGACATCATCAAGGCTTGCGGCTTCCCTAACGTGTTGCCCAGTTCGACCAACCCGACCCGGCCGTTCACCCGCAATACCATCGACGAGCACCTGGACATGTTGATGGTCTGCCATCACCTCGACCCGAGCATCGCCGAAGACGTGGCCTTCGCCGAAAGCCGCATCCGTCGCGAAACCATCGCCGCCGAAGACATCCTCCACGACCTCGGCGCCTTCTCGATGATCAGTTCCGACAGTCAGGCGATGGGCCGCGTCGGTGAAGTCATCACCCGCACCTGGCAGACCGCCGACAAGATGAAGAAGCAACGCGGCGCCCTGCCCGGCGATGGCGAAGGCAACGACAATTTCCGCATCAAGCGCTACATCGCCAAGTACACCATCAACCCAGCGATCACCCACGGCATCAGCCATGAAGTGGGCTCCGTCGAAGTCGGGAAATGGGCCGACCTGGTGCTTTGGCGCCCGGCGTTCTTTGGTGTCAAGCCGACGCTGATTCTCAAGGGCGGGGCGATTGCCGCCAGCCTGATGGGTGACGCCAACGCTTCGATTCCGACGCCGCAACCCGTGCACTACCGGCCGATGTTCGCCAGCTTTGGCGGCTCGCGGCATGCCACCAGCCTGACCTTCATCAGCCAGGCCGCCGCCGAGGCTGGGTTGCCGGAACAGCTAGGGCTGAAGAAGAAAATCGCCGTGGTAAAGGGTTGCCGCGATGTGCAGAAGACTGACCTGATCCACAACGACTACCTGCCGAACATCGATGTCGATCCGCAGACCTATCAGGTCAAGGCCGATGGGGTGTTGTTGTGGTGCGAGCCGGCTGATGTGCTGCCGATGGCGCAGCGGTATTTTCTGTTTTGATGAAAGGAGATACCTGACCGAGCGCAGAACCTGTGACGAGGGAGCTTGCTCCCGCTCGGTTGCGTAGCAGCCGCAAAAAAGCGCGGCCGCTGCGCCCAAAGCGTCGGACCGGCCCAGCGGGAGCAAGCTCCCTCGCCACAAATGCAGTCGGCCCAGCGAACGCGTGTCACTCCACCAACCGCCCCAGCCGCTGCTTGAGCATGCGGTTTTCGCTTCGCAGTTGCTGGACCTCTTCCAGCAGGTCCAGTGCCAGGGCGACCCCTTCCCATTCCAGCTCCAACTCGCGGCGCAACTTGGCGGCACGCTTGGCCAGGATCAGTTCGTAATCGGTAAAGCGCCAGTCCGTCGGTGCCGCACCGTGAGGCTCGAGGATGCCATGCCGGACGATTTCGATGACATGGATATCCTGCAACGCAGCGGCCTCGCAGAAATCCACCAGGTTCAGTTCAACGATCGGGTTGTTCATGATCTGCTTCTCCCAATGCTTTAACGGGCGGTCGCCCAAGTCCGCAGCGGTCAGAAATTCTCTCGTGGATCGAACGCGGCTTTCTTCGCCAGTTCAGCCCACAAGGCCTTGACTGATTCGTCGCTGGCCTTCGGCATCACCGCCTTGAGCTGCACGAACAGGTAGCCTCGCTCGCCGGCCTTGTTACGCAAGCCGTGACCCTTGGCGCGCATGCGCTGGCCATTCTGGCTGCCCGCCGGGATCTTGAGGTTGATCTTGCCGGTGAGGGTCGGCACCGCCACTTCGGTGCCCAGCGCCAATTCCCACGGCGCCAGCGGCAAGGTGATGATCAGGTCCTGGCCCTCGACGTCGAACTTGGGATGCGGGGCGAAGCGAATGGTCAGGTACAAGTCACCATTGGCGCCACCACCGATACCGGGCGCACCCTGGCCTTTCAGGCGGATACGTTCGCCATCGGTCACGCCCAATGGAATCTTCACGTTCAGGCTTTTGCTGGTATTGCTGACGTGCTGGCCCGCGGCGTTGTACTGAGGCACCTGGAAGGTGACCTTCTTCGACTCGTTCGACAGGGTCTCTTCCAGGAAGATCGGTAATTCCATTTCCACGTCTTGCCCTCGCCGGCCGGCGCTGCGACCTGATTGTCCGCCACCGAAACCCGGCCCGCGATTACCAAAGATCGAACTGAAGAAGTCCGAGAAGTCACCCGTGTCCTGGCCCCCAAAGCCGCCGCGACTCTGCCAACCCGGCGGCCCTTGGAAAGGCTGGCCGTGCTGGCCGTAACGGCGCAGCTCGTCGTACTCCGCACGTTTTTCGGCGCTTTTCAATGCTTCGTACGCTTCGGAGACGTCCTTGAACTTGGTCTCGGCGTCTTTTTCTTTACTCACGTCCGGGTGATATCTGCGCGCCAGCTTGCGGTAGGCAGCCTTGATCGTGCTGTCGTCCGCCGTCGGCTCCACACCCAGAATCTTGTAATAGTCTTTGAAGTCCATCTAAGCGTTACCATCCGTTATCGATGTCGCACCGCCACGCACGGCATGCCCGGATGTCCGGACACCGGTTGACCGGCCTCAAGGTTGTGACCGGACGGTGCATCAGAAGTTTATCGGCAGCCGGCAGCGGTTCTTGTACCGCCCTGTGCTACCGGACCCATGCCAGCAAGTTTGGGGGTGTCGAGTCGTCTTTCAAGGCCGCTGTTTGCGAATTAGCGGATAACCGGCCTACGAATCCGCCTCGCACTGACATACACTGCGCGGCCGTTTTTTCAACTGGAACCCGAAAGACATGAAAAACGCATCCCCGGCCCGTGCCTGCGGCATCGACTTCGGCACGTCCAACTCCACTGTCGGCTGGCTGCGCCCCGGCATGGAAACGTTGATCGCGCTGGAGGACGACAAGATCACCCTGCCCTCGGTGGTCTTCTTCAATTTCGAGGAGCGTCGCCCGGTGTACGGTCGCCTGGCGCTGCACGAATACCTGGAAGGCTATGAAGGCCGGCTGATGCGTTCGCTCAAGAGCCTGCTGGGCTCCAAGCTGATCAAGCAGGACACCAGCGTGCTCGGCACGGCGATGCCCTTCAAGGATCTGCTGGGGTTGTTCATCGGCCAGTTGAAGAAACGTGCCGAAGCCACCGCCGGTCGGGAATTCGAAGAAGTGGTGCTGGGTCGTCCGGTGTTTTTCGTCGACGACGATGAAATGGCTGACCAGGAAGCGGAAAACACCTTGGTGGACGTCGCCCGAGCCATTGGTTTCAAGGAAGTCTCCTTCCAGTACGAGCCCATTGCGGCAGCCTTTGATTATGAGTCGACCATCGAAAAAGAAGAGTTGGTGCTGATCGTCGACATCGGCGGTGGTACCTCGGACTTTTCCCTGGTGCGCCTGTCCCCCGAACGTCGCACCCACGACAACCGTCACGCCGACATCCTCGCCACCGGTGGCGTGCACATCGGCGGGACCGACTTCGACAAACAACTCAGCCTGCAAGGCTTGATGCCGCTGTTTGGCTACGGCAGCCGGATGAAAAGCGGCGCCTACATGCCCACCAGCCACCACATGAACCTGGCGACCTGGCACACCATCAACGCGGTCTACTCGCAAAAATCGACCCTGGCCCTGGGCAGCATGCGCTACGACATCGAAGACACCGGCGGCATCGACCGGCTGTTCAAGCTGATCGACCAGCGTGCCGGGCACTGGTTGGCGATGGAAGTGGAGGAAACCAAGATCCAGCTGACCCACGCCGACCAACGCCATGTCGCGCTGGACCGCATCGAGCCGGGCCTGAGCGTGGACCTGAGCCGAGCCCTGTTCGAATCGGCGATCGACGGCTTGCTGGAGCGGGTGCGCGGCAGCGTCACGCAATTGCTCAACGATGCCAACGTGCGCGTCGATCAGGTCGATACCGTGTTTTTCACCGGCGGCTCCAGTGGCATCCCGGCGCTGCGCAACAGCGTCTCGGCCATGCTGCCCCAGGCGCGGCATGTGGAAGGCAATATCTTCGGCAGTATTGGCAGCGGGTTGGCGATCGAGGCGATGAAGCGGTATGGGACGCAGGGCTGATGCAGTACCGAGGCGCCTGCTCGCTGTGAGGTCAGTCCAGGCGCCGCGCCTATGGGATCAAACCATCCCCACCTGCTTCAACTCACTCTTGAGATACGCATAATAAATCGGCCCCGCCACCACCCCCGGCAGGCCGAATGCGGCTTCGAACACCAGCATCGCCATGAGCAATTCCCAAGACTTGGCGCTGATCTGTCCGCCGACGATACGGGCATTGAGGAAATACTCGAGCTTGTGGATCACGATCAGGTAGCCCAGCGCCGCCATCGCCACCCAGATCGACAGCGACAAGGCGACGATGGTGATCAGCGTATTGGACATCAGGTTGCCGATGACCGGCAGCAGCCCCAGCAGGAACGTCATCACGATCAGGGTCTTGGTCAACGGCAGCTGGATGCCGAACAGCGGCAGTACCACCGCCAGGAAAATCCCAGTGAAGAAGGTGTTGAGCAGGGAGATCTTGATCTGCGCAAATACGATGTTGCGAAACGCCTTGACCAGCAGGTTCAGCCGATCGAACAGCGCGGCGGCCAAGGGCTTGCGCTTGGTCAGGTCGGGGATGCGCTGCAAGGCGACGATGGCGCCCAGCACCATGCCGATCAGTAGCGTGACGAACATATGGGCCGCGTCCTTGCCCACCAGTTGCAAGTCGCTCAGGTGCTTGCTCATCCAGTCACCGATCGCCACCCGGAACTCGGCGGCGCTGGCCGGCAGATACGCGTCGATGAAGGGCGGCAATTGCCCTCGGGCGCGGTCCACCACGCCCATGAATTTATCCAGGGAAGCGCCAGGGTTTTCCGCTTCATGCAGCAGGAAGCTGAAGGCACCGGCGAAAATCAGGCTCAGTACACTGACCACCAGCGTCCCCAGCAGCGCCACCGCTACCCAACGGGCGCGCCGGCCTTCGATCAACCGTTGCAGCTGCGGCGTGAGCATGTTGACCAGCTCGAACACCAGCAACCCGGCCAACAGGCTCGGCAACAGGCGCAGCGGCAGCACCAGCAACAACCCACCAAAAATGATCACCCAACTGATCACCAACAACACATGACGCTGAGAAAACGTTGGCATACAGCCCCAGAACAAAACGAGCGTGAAAGGATCGGCAGTCTGCCAGCGTTCCGCTGGCAGCACTAGGCATTGTATCGGCCGACCTTGGTCGGGGTTCAGGTGTTTTTTTGCCTCAGGGGCGTAGAAAAATCCAAGGCGTTATTTTTTCTTCAGGCATTCGCTCATGAAGGTCTTGCGAGCATCGCCCTTCAAGGCCTGGGTGGTGGCCGTGGCGTTGCAGGTCTTCATGCGTTCCTGCGGCGTGCTCGGTTCGGCGGCGACCGGAGTGGCCTTCAGGCAGTTGCTCATGAAAGCTTTGCGTTCGTCCCCCTTGAGGGCCTTGGCAGTCGCGTCGGCATTGCAGGTAGTCATCTTGGTCTGTTGGGCCGTGGCGGCGAAGCCCTGGGAACACAGCAGCAAACCGATCATCAACAATGGCACGCGCAGCATCTTCATGGTGTTTCTCCTGGTTGCCGCCCGAGGAGGACGGCGATGAGGTGCAGTGTAGACAAAGCCCGTTACACCTTTCCAGGTCGACTCTCGCGTCGCTGCTGGCGCTGAAGTCGCTAATGCAGGACGGCCTAAACGCCGGCTGACTTCAATCGTTCGGCATGCTCGACAAACAAGCGAATGGGTTCCGCGCCCTTGCCCACCAACCCCAGCGACTGATTGACGATGTCGAAATGGTCCAGCGGGTAGTCATCGCGGATGACCGTGCCCAAGTGCGAGCTGTAGCGTCCGACCATCCCGTCGCACTGCCCCGCCTCGCGCACGAAGGTGCGAGCAAACAACCGGCAACTGCGGTTCGTCCCGTCGAACAGGTTGCGCCCTTTATCGGTCTTGCCCGGCTGCAAGGTCCCGGACCAGGAGTAATAGCGCACGCCACCGACTTCTTCCGGCCCCTGCCCGCCCCAGGTCTGTGGCAACCCCTGTGGATAACGCTCGTTGAACAGCGCTACCCCGGCGGTTGTCAGCGAGGCATGGGAGGCTTGAATGTCGACCGGCAGTCTTGGCCCGTGATACCCGCTGTCCAGCAAGCTCATCATGGCGTTGATCAACCGCAACAAGGCGCTCAGCAATCGTCCTTTGGCGCTGTCGGCCGGGTAATGGGTGTGCAGGTAATCCGCCAGTTCGGAACCGTGGTTGGTGCCGGCCACCGAGGTGACTGACGCGACCAGGTCCGGGCGCCTGGCTGCGGCGTAGCGAGCAGTGAGAGCGCCCTGGCTGTGGCCGATCAGGTTGACCTTCTGCGCGCCGGTGTCGCGCAGGATTTCCTCGATCCGCGCCAAAAGCTGCTCGCCACGCACTTCCGAGGAATGCAGCGGCGAGACCTTCACCGCAACCACCACCGCTCCGCCTCGGCGCAGCGCCGCGACGATGCCATACCAGTACGGATACAACACCAGGCGAATGAAACCGAGCATGCCCGGGACCAGTACCAGCGGGTAGCGAGTGGCGCAGCGCTGCGACATGGCGACATCCTTGAGATCAAAAGTGGTCAGCATCGGTATCGATGATGACCAGTCTATGACACCCGGGTCACTTCAGCCCGCGCTGAATCCAGGACCAAGCCTGCTGCCACTCAAAATGTCCGCGCCAGCGCCAACAACCGCTGCTCGGCCTCGGCATAGGAACGGGCAAAGCTGTGCTCCGCCGACTCCTCTCCTTCGGCGGCCACCACCGTCACATCGCTGATGCCGATAAATCCCAGGACGGTACGCAGCCACGTGTCGGCGTGGTTCATGGCCTCCAGTTGGCCACCGGGGCCAAAGCCAAAATCGCCACGACTGGTCACGATCAAAGCCTTCTTGCCCAACACCAACGGTTCGTATTGCGAGACGCCGTTATCCAGGCTGTGATTGAACGTCAGGCCGATGCGCACGATCTGGTCGATCCAGGCTTTTATCCCGCTGGGCACGCCGAAGTTATGCATGGGGGCGGAGATCACCAGCCGCTCGTGGGCCATCAGCTCCGCCACCAAGGTGTCGCTCAAGGCCAGGTCGGCCCGCATTGTCAGCGGCCGTGCCTGCGGCTCGGGGTGGAACGCTGCCGCGATAAAGGCTTCGTTGACTGGCGCAATGACCGTTCGGCCGACTTCGCGGCGGGTCGCTTGGGACTGTGGATTGACGTCCTGCCAGGCGCTTATGAAAGTTTCTGCCAGACGCCGGGAATGGGACCGCTCACCGCGAGGGCTGCCCTGCACTACAAGAATATTGCTCATCTATAACGCCTCATCTGTGACTACAATCGGAACTGTCTGTGGCTTTCAGCTTGAAGCTCAGATCCGTTTTCACTCAAATGAGCGTTAATGCACCTGGATGAGTTTTTCTCATTCATTGGAGATTACCGATGTTTGCCACCTTGCCCCTCAATGCCCTGCGCGCCTTTGAATCCGCCGCACGGCTGCTCAGTTTCAAGGCGGCGGCCCAGGAGCTTTCGGTCACACCGACGGCGGTTTCCCATCAGATCCGCGCGCTGGAAACCTGGCTGGGCTTGTCGTTGTTCGAACGATTGCCCCGCCAGGTACGACTCACCGAAGGCGGGCAACGCTTGTTCCATAGCCTTCACGGCGCCTTGCTGGAAGTCGCGCAAAGCGTGGACTCCTTGCGCCCACAACGCAGCACCAGCCACTTGACGATTTCCACCACGGCCGCATTTGCCGCCTTATGGCTGGTGCCACGCCTGGGCCGGTTCTATGCGCGTCATCCGAACATCAACGTAAGGCTGGACACCCATTGCGAAGTCATCGACCTGCATCAGGACGCCAGCGTCGACATGGTGGTGCGCTACAGCCTGGACAACTATTCAAACCTGTATGGCCTGTGCCTGTTCGACGAATCCTTCGGCGTATACGGGTCACCTGAGCAAATAGCCGCTCTGGCGACCCGGCAACCGACGACGCTGATCAGTGTGCGATGGCACAACACCAAGCTGTATGCCCATGGCTGGGACGCCTGGTGCGCGCAAGCGGGAGAAACCTGGCTGACCCACCAGCCCTGCATACGCGAATACGACGAGGAACATTACGCCCTGCAAGCGGCAATCGCCGGGCAAGGCCTGGTACTGGCGAGCAACGTCCTGGTCTCCGAAAGCGTCGCCAGCGGTTTGTTGGTCGCTTACCGCCC
The DNA here is from genome assembly GCF_014268685.1 of Pseudomonas sp. SWRI92. Lineage (NCBI taxonomy): Bacteria > Pseudomonadati > Pseudomonadota > Gammaproteobacteria > Pseudomonadales > Pseudomonadaceae > Pseudomonas > Pseudomonas sp. SWRI92. Next base: position 84,134 of record NZ_JABWQY010000009.1, on the reverse strand, counting down.
GCACGTCCAAGTCAACGGCGCGGGCTACAGCGCCTTATGCGTTCCGGGCCGGGAACGCCATCCACCAGTACGAGCGCTTTTCAAATGGCTGGAGGAAGAGGCGCGGCAGTCCGGGCACGCACTGACGAGTTCGTTAAAACTGTTCCAGGATCGGGTCGCCCAGAGCCAGAGCGATCATGCTGGCAGAGCATGAGGCTTTGGATCGCCTGCTGAAGAAAGCTCGACGAGCAATGAGTCCGCGTTGGCCGGCAGGCCGCGCCTCACCTTTTGTTCAATACCGTTTCCTTCGTAACGGGCTGTGCTGAGTTGTCTTTTGGAAACAGCCACACTGACCTGTCCCACTACATGCTTGCCTGCGAAACGCTGCTGGAAAAAAAGCTCATCAACACCTTGCGAGGTCCGAAACCTCACAGATACCGTATAAACAACGGGGCCGACGCCTATCAGGCTGATATGCACGAAAATAGTCGTATCGGAGTTGTTCAGCGACTGAACGGGTGAAAGCAACTGCTCCCTGATCGCAGCACCCGGCGGCTCTGAACCCGGCGCCGCCTCAACATTGGCGATCAGTCGATCAAGCTGCGCCAACTCTTGCGGTTGGAAATCCGATATCAATTTTTCCCTGAGCAAGTCGCTCAGCACAATGACAGCCTCGTCCTTCGGCTCGAAACTGGACGCTTTATTCGCCATGGTCGCCCATTCCAGATTTCCCATGACGCGGGAATAACCTGAACGCCATTTCCCCAAAGCATCAAACTTGTCACCGCTGGAGCGTGCGTACAGATGGGAATAGAGCAACGCATATTTCAACTTCTGCCGCCACTCCTTTGGCACGCCTTGCGAAATAGACAACAGCCCTTCCGGAAGCAGCAGTATTTCCTCATTCAACATGACAGACCACCTTCCAAGATGGGTTGCTCATTCGAACAACCCGGTGAGCGCTTATAACTCGATACTATTGAAAAACTCGTCAGAGCTCTTATCCAGCTTCTGATAGATCAGGTCCCTGTTCCGATCATGTATGCGCATATTGAGCTCGGCCATCGTAGCCACGCGCTTCATTTGAAGCCTCGACACTTTCCATTTCCAGAACCAAGCCCCGCCTTGGCTTGAAGAGAGAGTGCAGTCGACCGCCAGGAAAGCCGTTATCGGAGTTCCCCCTGGGGATTGGATGCAGGGTACGATTCTGAAGTCCTTATCCGCACCTTTTGCACTGGTGCTATCAAAAAGATTTACCAGCTCCTCGTCGGATCGCACCCGATCAAAGACGCCTAACAATAAATCAAGCATCGCCGGAGCATTTCGGCCTGCCACCGCCTGGACAATTTCCAGAACGATGGAATCCATCGTCAGACTTGTTTCTGAAGTCGTAAGCTCCTGATATTTATTGCTGGTCATCGTCCATCCGCAATGCCTCATTGCATCACTGTACAGTTCGTGCCACTCGAGGGGCTGCGTGTTCTTGTCAAACTTGAAAGTGGCAACACGTTCAGCAAAATGAATACTGTCCGCCGCCGCGTGTTTTGTATCTCCGTCCAAATTATCGGCAAAGCCGATAATGGCGGGATTCTCGTTGGCTAATAATACGTCTGCCTGGGCAACTGACTGACTCTCCGACTTTTCAGCCATAGCCGTTAAACGGGAACTTCTTGGTGCACCTGCAGATAAATCAGCAACACTGACGGGCGCAAGCCTTACCGTTTCAAAAAAGCGCATACTCTCGTCGATGCTGGGCAATAAGATACTCATGATATTTTTCCTTTTAATAAGTGATTGTTGTTTCTTGTTTTGCCACCTGACTGCAAGCGCCAACTTAATCACATAAGCCCGGACTTTCCACAGTTCATCCATGACTGCTTGTTACCACCATCCAAGCGGCCGCATGCAACCCTGTCCGATTCGTTAAAAACCAAAACGGCGTTACAATTCGACCAATAACACTAACCAACTCAGAAACTAATAGAACAGACAGCCCATTAACTTTCTGCTACCCAGCAAACATCCGCCCACTTCGCAAACGCGATCAGTCCTTTACCGTCCTCGGCGCCTTGCCTTCCTTCATCTGCTCCAGCAGCGGCGCGCACTGGTTCGGCTCGCCGCCGCTAGGCGCCACCAACGCCAGCAACCCGGCCGCTGGGGCGGCGATGACACCCAAGGCCACCATCCCCGCCCCGCGCAGCATCAGCGGCACAGCCTTGACCCCGGCAGCGGGCTTGGCGAAGGTCCCCCGCACGTATAACGGCGAGCGCAGGGAAATCAACCGCCAGCCTTTGGATTCGGGGGTGATGGTCAGGTCCAACTGCTCGGTCGCCATGTTCGCCGTGCCGTCGATATAGATAATTGCGTTCTCAGTGTCGAATACGAACAGGCGCGTGGTCGCCAGGCCAGTCTTGATGTCGAAGTCAGCCGCCGCGCAGTTGATCTTCACTTCCTTGTCGCCAAAGACTTTCCCTACCACGTAATTGCCGACGTTGAGTCCGGCCAGCTCCATCAACTCCCGACTGATAGCGCCATCATTGATGAGCATCTTCAGCGTGCCATTGGACGTCCCCAGCAGGGCCGCCACCGAGTTGCCGCGCCCGGAGAGATCAGCGTCGCCATTGAGCTCGCCGAAACTGGTTTTCATTGGCTCGAAGCCGGGGAATAGCTGCTTGAGCTTGAAGCCCCGCGCCGTCAATTTCGCCCGCCCTTCGAGCGGCTGGGTGCGGCCGTTGAGGCGGATCTGCGCATCGAGCCGGCCACCGGCTACGCCAAAGCGCAGGGGCTCGAGGCTCAGTTGACCATCGTTGAGCACCAGGTGTGTGTAGAGGTCGTTAAAGGGCAACTGCTCGCTGTGGACAATGCGCTTGCCGGTGAACTCCACGTCGGCGTCCATCACGCTCCAGCGTTCGGTGCGGAACTCCTCCACCGGCAACACCTTGTCGGACGGTTGCTTGCTCGCGCCGCCCCGGGCTTTTTGTTCAGTGTTGGAGTCAGCACCGATCAGCGGTGCCAGGTCGCTGAACAACAACTGGTTCGAAACCAGCGCGCCACTGAGTTTCGGCCGGGGCTGACTGGCGGCATAGGCCAGGTCGCCATGGATATCGCTGTCGCCGACCTTGCCGTTGAACGCCTCATAGCGAAATTGCGCGCCGTCCGGCTCGTGGAGCTTGGCGATCAATCGACCGTCGGTGGCGTAGGGCGGCGAATCCGGCAGGGTGACGCCCGTCAGTGGATAAAGGTTGGCCAGGCTGTTGCCGGCCAGCTTCAAGCGCAGGTCAAGGGCGCCGAGGTTCTTCGGGTCAGTGAGAGTGCCGGCCAGTTCGATGCGGGTATCGGCGATCTTTGCCTGGGCCTGCAACGGGAATGGTTGCGATGCATCCTGCAAGGCCAGCAGTCCGCCGACCTTGCCGGAACCGCTGAGCGCCTGGCCGTGGTACTGCCCGTCAACCTTGAAGGCGAAGGCATAATCCTGCGGCGCCGCGCCCTGCTCCCGAACTGTTTTCGCAGTCTTCTCACCCACGATGTCGCTGAACGGAATCGGCTTGCCCAGCGGGTCGATCAGCAGGTCGAGCCGGGTCTTGAGCGTCTGGTCATCAAGGACGACATGGCCCTTGTCGAAACCGATGGCGCCAATGTCCACCACCCAATTGGACGGCTCGGCCTGTGGGTCCTTCGGATCGAATTGAAACGTCCAGTTGGCGCGCCCGTCGGCCAGGCGCTGCAGATTGGCGTTGGGTTCAGTCAGGTCGATGCGCGGAATCACCACCCTTTGGGCCAGCAGGGCCAAAGGCGAAACGCGCAATTCAACGCGCTTGAGCGTGGCCATTTGCGGTGTCTTCGACCAGTCCGGGTTGCCCAAGGTCAAGTCCTCGGCCACGACATGGGGCCAGGGCATCCACGCTCGCCACCCGCCTTCGGTTAGCTCGCGCCGCCACACCACCGCCAGGTTGCCATTGATTGCAAACGGACGATGCAACTCCTCGGACACCTTGGCATTGAGCGCAGGCTTGATGCGGTTCCAGTCGAACAATGCAAGGAACAACACCAGCACCGCCAGCAGAACGACGAGGCAGGCAAGGCCCCAAGCAAGAATTTTCGAGGTGCGCGTCATGCACAAGGCTCCTGATGACAAACCAGCGTCCGGACCGCGACGCTTGGGCAACACGAATCTGGACCGGCTCGCTGCATAAATGATTGGACTGGCGAAACGGCCGACAGGTTTACCACCATGAGCAGGGAACGGCACGAAAAAACACTCTGGATCCTGACCAGATCGTCAGCTACCTGTTACCGGCACCGCACTATTGCGGAGCGCAAGTGAGTACAAACTACCCACTCCAGAGCAAAACGCCCCCTCCGAAAGGCCCGTTCTAGAGCCTTTCCGCTGAACAATCAATTCTGTTGATTATTACCATTGCGTTTATGAACTTTTATATCGACTTATCGAGAGTAGCATTGCCCTCGTACCCACTTTTAAGCCCTCCCGAGGAGCAACGATCATGAAACGCCAATTACTGATGAGCCTGTCCCTTTCACTGCTGGCCTCTACGGCTTTCGCCCTGCCAGCCTCCGAACAAGCCACCCCCCAGGTCAAGGATAGCCAGTCTGGCTATAGCCAAACCGTAGCCGAAGGTGGTCGTGACCGCCTGGAAGAAAAAGGCTTGGTCGAGGACGGTTATGACCGCACCAAGCAGAATGATACCTTTGCAGCTGACGGTTCCGACCGTACTCCCGGCCAGACCCTCGCCGAAGACGGTTCTTCGCGCACCCCACAAGGTCAAACCCTGGCAGCTGACGGCTCCGACCGCACTCCAGGCCAAACCTTGGCGGCTGACGGCTCCGACCGCACTCCAGGCCAAACCTTGGCGGCTGACGGCTCCGACCGCACTCCAGGCCAAACCTTGGCGGCTGACGGCTCCGACCGCACCCCAGGCCAGACCCTCGCCGAAGGCGGTGGTGATCGCGTGATCGAACGCAACAGCACAGTGAGCTGAGCCCATGGTGGCCCGGAAAAAAGCCCGATTCCTTGAATCGGGCTTTTGACTTTTCAAGCCCCTCGTTTTCCAGCCTGAACCTCCTCTACCGTTCGACGACGGCAAAGCCGATTTGCTAGAGTGCATCGCTCCCATGACTCGGAAGTCAGTCTTGCGATGCTGCCCCGCGCCGAACAGAAACAACAGACCCGAAATGCCCTGATGGACGCAGCCCGCCATTTGATGGAGTGCGGCAGGGGATTTGGCAGCCTGAGCCTGCGCGAAGTCGCCAAGGCGGCGGGCATCGTGCCCACCGGGTTCTATCGACACTTCGATGATATGGACCAACTGGGCCTGGCGCTCGTCAGTGAAGTCGGCCAGACCTTTCGCGCGACCATCCGGCTGGTGCGCCACAATGAATTCGTGATGGGCGGCATCATCGATGCGTCGGTGCGGATCTTTCTCGACGTGGTCCACGCCAACCGGTCACAGTTTCTGTTCCTGGCACGCGAGCAGTACGGTGGTTCACAGCCGGTACGCCAAGCCATCGCAAGACTGCGCGAGGACATCAGCTCGGACCTGACCGCCGACCTGGCGCTCATGCCGAAACTGCAGCACCTGGACCTGGCGGGGCTGAACGTGATGGCCGACCTCATCGTCAAAAGTGTCTTCGCCACGTTGCCGGACATCATCGACCCGCCCGCCGAAGCCCTGCCCGAACACCTCACCCCCCAAGCGAAGATTACCCAGCAATTGCGATTCATCTTCATTGGTCTCAAGCACTGGCGCGGGTTGGGCAGTACTGAATAACTGTCCGCATGCTTCCTCTGGGGGAGCGAGCCCGCTCGCGATGGCGGAGTTGACCAACCCTCGCGCTCCATCAGACATTCAAATCAAAAAATCGCAGCTTTCGGCAGCCGCTAGGCAATTTCTGTAGGAGCTGCCGACCGCTGTGATCTTTCGGTGCTTTTTCCCCGCCAAACCCTCGGACATTTCCTTCAACACGCCGGGCTGTTCATGAACTAGGCAGCGCTTTCGAGCGCCGCTAACCTCTGTTCGTCATCGCAAAAACGGTGACACGGACGTGCAAGTCCGACGGAGGACACAATTGTCGATGGCTATTCATCGAGCATTTTTTTATGCTCGCGGACCGTTATGGCAGCTGTGTATGGGAGACCTTCGGGTCTGCCGGGTACTCCGACCGGTCTTGCACACCTATGCATAGCTGCCACCTCTCTCGACTGTGCAAGCGAGGCGGTGTTGGCTCCTAAAAATTTCGGAGTACAACTATGTTCAAGCCGTCACCAAATCCACCGCAAAACGAACACAAATCCCGCGTCGAAAAACCCGAAGAAAAACGCCTCGAAGACGCCACCAACCGCGCCCTCGACTACTACCTGAAACCCCAGCCCGCCCCTCCGCCGGAACCCGACAAAGACCAGCTCTTCATCGTCTCCCCGTACATCGACACCGAAACCCTGCTCGCCAACGCCTCCGAAGACCTGCTGTCGATCAGCACCATCGCCGCCGACCTGGCCGACGACATCGACGAATCGCGCCGCTGCATCGCCCTGGCAATCAGCCGCATGGCCGATGGAGTTCAGTTGTTGGTCGAGCGGGCATTGGATCATCTGGAGACTAAGGAGATGGCGGCGCCTGGCGCCAAGGGATAACGCTTTGTCTTGATGCAAGCTGAGCCGACGCCCCAAGCGAAGATGACCCAGCAGCATGCCTGCTCGTGATGGCGTCGGGTCAGTCAGCATTGATGTTAATGATGATGCACCGCTATCGCGAGCAGGCTCGCTGCCACAATGTCTTTTTATACCAGCCGCAAAATGGTGCGCACAATCCCGATACGCACCAACATGGCACGCAATCCAGCCCATCCTGAAACGCCATCCCCAGATATTTCCTACACCCTCTTCGATTGGCAAGCCCCTTGCTCTAAACACAGCATTGTTCATTGCTGGAAGCACTCCAATGCTGGTGATCCACCGCAGAATCGCCGCCCAATCGCGCTGGGACGCCGAGTTGCACCTGACCTTCGATGCCCGCAGTAAAAGCCGTCTGCGCTGTTTCAGTGCCGAGGGTGAAGATGTGGGTCTGTTTTTGGAGCGAGGTCAGCCGCCGCTGTACGACGGTGAATGCTTGCAAGCCGAAGATGAGCGCATCGTGCGCGTCTGCGCCCGCCCCGAACAGTTGCTGCACGTCACCTGTACCAGTGCGTTCGAACTGACCCGCGCGGCTTACCACCTGGGTAATCGCCATGTGGCGCTGCAAGTGGGCGACGGCTGGCTGCGCCTGCTGGACGACTACGTGCTCAAGGCAATGCTTGAACAACTCGGCGCCAGCGTCGAGGCCATCGAAGCGCCGTTCCAGCCCGAACACGGCGCCTATGGTGGCGGTCATCACCATTCCCGGCACGGCGATGAAGATTTCAACTATGCCCCGCGCCTGCATCAGTTCGGCGTGCGCACATGAATCCGGCCTGGGCGCTGCTGCGTCTGGCCAGTCCACAACTGCCGATCGGCGGCTACAGCTATTCACAAGGGCTGGAAATGGCCGTCGACAATGGCCAGGTCAAGACGCCTGACGATGCTCGCCGCTGGATCAGTGATCAAATGCTGCTGAACCTGGCGCGCTTCGAAGCGCCCTTGCTGCTGGCCCACTGCACCGCAGCCGCGGCCAACGATTGGGAGGCGCTGCTACGACTGTGCGCAGAACACCGCGCCAGCCGGGAAACCCGCGAGCTCTATCAAGAGAGTCGGCAAATGGGCTACTCGTTGCAGCAATTGCTCGTTGGCCTGCCGGAACTCGATCGCGCAGCACGGGGCTTTCTTGAACAGCTCAGTCTCGAACAGCTCAGTCTCGAACAGCTCAGCCTCGAACAGCGCAGCGAACCGCACCTGGCACTGGGCTGGGCCCTGGCCGCCCGCGCGTGGCGCATCGAGCCGCAGGATGCCCTTGCCGCCTGGCTCTGGAGCTGGCTGGAAAACCAACTGGCGGTGCTGATGAAGACCTTGCCGCTGGGCCAGCAAGCCGCCCAGCGCCTGACCAGCGAACTGTTGCCGTTGCTGCAGCAGGCCCAGCAGATCGCCTCGACCATCGACCCTGAACATTACGGCAGCGCCGCGTTTGGCCTGTCCCTGGCGTGCATGGCCCATGAACGCCAGTACAGCCGCCTGTTCCGTTCCTAGGAGATTCACATGAACACACAACCCCTTCGCGTTGGCATTGGCGGCCCAGTGGGCTCCGGCAAAACCGCGCTGACCCTGGCCCTCTGCCTGGCCTTGCGCGATCGCTACAACCTGGCGGTCGTCACCAACGACATCTATACCCGCGAGGACGCCGACTTCCTGGTGCGCAACGAAGCCCTGGCGCCGGAGCGGATCATCGGCGTGGAAACCGGCGGCTGCCCGCACACGGCGATCCGCGAAGACGCGTCGATCAATCTCGAAGCAGTGGACCAGTTGAACCGGCGCTTTCCCGGGCTGGACCTGATCCTGGTTGAATCCGGCGGCGATAACCTGTCGGCGACCTTCAGCCCGGAACTGTCCGACCTGACAATCTATGTGATCGACGTGTCCGCCGGCGACAAGCTGCCACGCAAGGGCGGACCGGGCATCTGCAAATCCGACTTGCTGGTGATCAACAAGATCGACCTGGCGCCGCTGGTGGGCGCCTCGCTGGAATTGATGAACAGCGACACCCAGCGGATGCGCAACGGCAAGCCTTTCGTGTTCAGCAACCAGAAAACCGGCCAGGGCCTGGAGGACATCATTGCCTTTATCGAGCGCCAGGGCCTGCTGACCGCCGCGTGAACATTTTCACTTACAACAAGGAAGCTTTATCCATGACGTTCAAACGCACCCTCGCCGCCCTCGCTTTGCTGCTAAGCCCCGCACTGGCATTCGCCCACCCAGGCCACGGCGATAACGGCCTGATCGCCGGGCTGGGCCACCCCATCGGCGGGCTCGATCATTTGCTGGCGATGCTGGCGGTGGGCTTGTGGGCAGCGCAACAACAAGGCGCGGCGCGCTGGGCGCTGCCGTGCACGTTCGTCGGCACAATGTTGCTCGGCGGCCTGCTGGGCTTCGAGGGCCTGGATCTGCCGGCGCTGGAAAGCGCGATTGCGGCGTCTGTATTGGCCCTGGGCCTGGCGGTGGCGCTGGCGGTGCGTCCGCCACTGAGTCTGGCAGTGGCAGCGACGGCATTGTTCGCGCTGTTCCACGGCGTGGCCCATGGCCTGGAGCTACCTTACATGTCGAGTCCGTGGGCTTATGCGATCGGTTTCGTCGCGGCAACGGCGGCACTGCATGGCGCGGGTTTCACCTTGGTGCGGGTATTGCCACGGGCGGCCGCGCCCTTGGTGCGCTTGGCTGGAGCGGCGTCGGCGGCGGCTGGGGTTTGGTTGTTGGCAGGCTGACCCGCTAACGCCTGCACGACCTTTATCGTGGGCAGGCTTGCTCGCGATATGGGTCGTGCAGGCGCATCTCTACGAAGTCGACCACTCTGCTACCATGTCGCGCAATCGCTCCCCAGCCGTGACGACGTTTGCCAATGCCTGATGCTTCCCGCCCTGCTCACCAGCCTGAATTGACTGCCCTGTTCACCACGGTGCATAGGCATTTTCACGACGTGATTGTGCCCATGTGGCAAGGCCCGGGCTGGAATGCCGAGTTGGCATTGCCCTACGAATCCCTCGATTCCCAGCACACGCCGCTGCCGCCGCAACGTTACCGGGCCATGGCCTGTGCACGACAGTTGTATGTGTTCGCCAGCCTGATCGGAGAAGTACCGGATGCCGTAGAGCGGGCCGCTGCGTTGTTCCGCTCGCTGCAACGGCATTTCCACGATGCCGAACATGGCGGCTGGTTCTACAGCATCGATCCGCAGGGTGCGCCGCTGGATACCGGCAAGGATCTCTACACCCACGCCTTCATCCTCTTCGCCTGCGCTCACTACTGGAGCAAGGTTCGCGAGCCGTTGGTGGAGTCCACGCTGAATGCGGCGCTGGAAGTGATCACGCGACGCTTCGCCACCGACGACGGCCTTTACGAAGCCAACCTTGGGCGGGATTGGTCGACTTGCCAATCCGGCCCGTTGCAGAACCCGTTGATGCATTTGGCAGAAGCGTTTCTCGCGATCCTTTCGGTTCGCGACGATGCCAATGTGCGCCAGGCGTTGCGGAGCCTTTGCGACGGCATGTTCAAATACTTCGTTGACCCGCAACGGCAGGTCATGATGGAGAAGCCACTCAAGGCTGTGGATAACTGGTACGAACCGGGCCACCAGTTTGAATGGTATTTCCTGTTGGCCTCATCGCCCTTGCTGCGCGGGGGAAAACTGCACACAGCCGTGGAGCGCAGTTTCAGCCATACCGAGCAACAGGGCGTAGACCAGCAGTCTGGCGCAGTGTGCGCCATGCTGGCGTTGGAACCACAGGCGCTCGCGCGTGACGCCACCCAACGCATCTGGGCCCAGGCGGAATACCTGCGAGCGCTGACCTTGCGTCCAGGAAGCGAAGGGACTTTGCTGCGTCAATTACAGGCGTTTCAGCAACATTTCTTGAGCCCTGAAGGCTGGAACGAATGCCTCGACGCCGGTGGCAACATCAGCCGCCGGGACATGCCGTCCACCACGCCATATCACCTGCTGACCTGCTATCGCGGGCTGGCTGATTACCTGGCTTGACCCTCCACTGTGGCGAGGGAGCTTGCTCCCGCTGGGCCGCGCAGCGGCCCCAAAAAGCTTACGACTGCTTCGCAGCCGAGCGGGAGCAAGCTCCCTCGCCACAAGGGCTCAACATTTCCAGCTCAAGTACCTCAGCGGTCAGGCCTTGTTGCGCTCGATGGCGAAACCGGCCCAGGTCTGGCTCACCGGCATCAACTCAAGGCTGTTGATGTTGATGTGCGCCGGGGTGTTGAGCACCCAGAAAATCGTATCGGCGATATCCTGCGGCTGGATCGGCTCGGCACCGGCATAGGTCGCGTTGTAGCGTTCCTGATCGCCGCCAAAGCGCACCAGGGAAAACTCGCTTTCACACAAACCCGGCTCGATGTTGCTCACCCGCACGCCCGTACCTTGCAGGTCGCAGCGCAGGTTCAGGGAGAACTGTTTGACGAACGCCTTGCTCGCACCGTACACGTGGCTGCCTGGGTACGGGTAGCTGCCGGCAATGGAACCCAGGTTTACGATCCCGGCGCCACGGCCATGGGCAATCAGGCGCGGCAGCAACAGGCGCGTGCTGTAGATCAGGCCTTTCACGTTGGTGTCGACCATGGTGTCCCAATCATCGAGGTCGCACTTGGGCGCGGGATCGACACCCAGGGCCAGGCCGGCGTTGTTGATCAACCCGCGCAATTTGGCGAAGGACGGCGGCAGGTTGGCGATGGCGTCTTCCATGGCCTTGCGATCACGCACGTCCAGGACCAGGCCGTGGACTTCGGTCTGCTTCGATAGCTCGGCGCAGAGTGCATCGAGGCGTTCTTCACGACGACCGGTCAGCACCAGTTTCCAACCCGCCTCGGCAAAACGACGGGCACAGGCTTCACCAAAACCGGACGTCGCGCCGGTGATAAACAGGGTGTCAGACATCGTGTTCTCCTTGCTTGGGCTCAAAGCCATTGAATGGAAATCGGCCCACAGCATGCCCGGCCGGGCATGCCAGGGGCAAGGCTTGAGCAGGGGCTTTTAGCCGGGAAGGTGCTCAAAAAACAACCAACCTCCGTCAGGCCTTGCCCAACAAGGGCTGTAGCGGGTTGCACGCACCTTATCCACAGGCAGGTCCACAATAACCGGGGGCAAGTACAAACACTGGAAGCCGCTGTGCATAAGGCTTTGCGGAAGATTTGGAAAATTTTTTCGCTTGACCGAGCAAGTCAGGTTGTGCAGCGCAATTTCCCTGCTATAAGCAGCGCTCAATACGGCGATGGCTCCAAGCCAGCAACGACGGCACTCAGCGCCGTCTTTCCAGAGTTTAGTCACAGACTTATCCACAGGCTTGCACGCCGGCTATCGAGGCTCTTTCACTCCGTAGAAAACTGTTGACAACCGCCACTCCTGCTTGAGCAAAAACGCCTGATCAAAAAATGATCGCAGCGCTGTAAGCCACGGAATGAAAGGCTTGCAGCCAGATACTCCCACGTTACCCACAGCCGGCTCCACAGCAAACGGGGACAAGTCAAAACCGTGACAAAACAACTATTTGCGGCGACTTTATGTCGCGGTTTCACAAGGGTTCAGGATTGTTTTCCACAATTGCCGGAGATGGCCAAAGGCTGGATTTCGGGGATAAAAAAACCGGCGATCACTCGCCGGTTTTTCATTGCAACATCAACTCAATGCCCGCCCAGATACGCGTTGCGCACTTCCTCGTTGGCGAGCAGTTCCTTGCCGGTGCCGGTCAGGCGGATTTCGCCGTTGACCATCACATAGGCCCGGTCAGACAGCTTGAGGGCGTGGTTAGCGTTTTGCTCCACAAGGAAGATGGTCATGCCCGTGGAGGCCAGTTCACGCAGAGTCGCGAAGATCTGTTTCACCACGATCGGCGCCAGCCCCAGGCTCGGCTCATCGAGCAGCAACAACTTGGGCCGACTCATCAATGCCCGGGCGATGGCGAGCATTTGCTGCTCGCCGCCGGACATGGTCATGGCCCGCTGGTTGCGCCGTTCCTTGAGGCGCGGGAACAGCTCGAACATGCGCTGCATGTCTTCGCTGGCGTATTTGTCACCGATAGGGATGGTGCCCATCAGCAGGTTTTCCTCGACGGTCATGTCGGGGAATACCCGGCGGCCTTCCGGTGACTGCGCGATGCCGTTGGACGCAATGTAGTGCGACGACTTCTGGGTGATGTCCACGCCCTGGTAGATGATCTGCCCGCCCGCCGCCCGCGGCTGGCCGAAGATTGACATCAGCAGCGTGGACTTGCCGGCCCCGTTGGAGCCGATCAGGCTCACGGTTTCGCCTTCACCAATGTGCATGGAGACTTTCTTCAGGGCCTGGATCGGCCCGTAGAACACATCCAGCTCCTTGAGTTCGAGGATAGGTCCACTCATACCAATTCCTCTTCATCGGCACCCAGGTAAGCCGCGATCACCTTCGGATCGTTGCGAATCGCCTCGGGACCGCCCTCGGCGATCACGTTGCCGTGGTCCAGCACCACGATGTGGTCGGAAATGCTCATTACCATGCCCATGTCGTGTTCGATCAGCACCACGGTCAGATCGTGCTCGTCGCGCAGCAGCCGGATCATCGCGCTCAGCGCTTCGGTTTCCTGAGGGTTGAGGCCAGCGGCTGGTTCGTCGAGGCAGATGATCTGCGGACGGGTGCACATCGCCCGGGCGATTTCCAGACGGCGTTGCTGACCGTAGGAAAGCTCCCCGGCCAGGCGGTTGGCGCAGTCCACCAGGTCGACCACTTCCAGCCAATAGAACGCATGGTCCAGGGCGTCGCTTTCAGCCTTGCGGTAGCCTTTGGTGTTGAGGATGCCCGCCACCAGGCTGCGGTTGACCCACATGTGCTGGGCCACCAGCAGGTTTTCCAGCACCGACATTTCCTTGAAGAGCCGAATGTTCTGGAACGTACGCGCCAGGCCCGCGCGATTCACCAGATGGGTGCCGCCGAACATCTTGTAGTAAAGCCGGCTGGCGAAGGATCTTGGCGAGACAAAGTCGGTTGGGCGAAACGCTTCGCCCAACAGCTTGATGACGTCGGTCTGCTCGCCGCGCACGCTGAGCTCGATCTTGCCGCCCGAAGCCTTGTAGAAACCGGTCAGGCAGTTGAACACCGTGGTCTTGCCCGCACCGTTGGGGCCGATCAGGGCAAAGATCGAGTTGCGCTTGACCTGCAGGCTGACGTCGCTGAGGGCCTTGATGCCGCCGAACTGCATCATCAGGTTTTCAACTTTGAGTACGACTTCGCTCATGGCGCTACCCCCTTGCGCGGCGTCACACCGGTACGGCTGATACGAATCAGGCCACGCGGACGCCAGATCATCATCAACACCATCAACACGCCAAACAGCAACACACGGTACTCGGAGAAGCTGCGCAGCAGCTCCGGTGCCACGGTGAGCACGAAGGCGGCTATCACCACGCCCACGGTCGAGCCCATGCCGCCCAGCACGACGATCGCCAGGATCAGCGCCGACTCGAAGAAGGTGAACGATGACGGGTTGACGAAGCCCTGGTAGCTGGCGAAGAACACACCTGCGAGGCCAGCGGTCGACGCACCGATGGTGAACGCCGAAAGCTTGACCAGCACGTGGTTCAGGCCCATGGAACGGCAGGCGATTTCGTCTTCGCGCAGGGCTTCCCAGGCGCGACCGACCGGCATGCGGGTCAGGCGATGCTTGATGTAGAGCACCAGCAGCACCGTGATGAACAGTACGATGTAAATGAACAGGAATTTGATGTTGGGGTTGTAGTCGATGCCGAAGAACTCATGGAAAGGCACCCCGCCTTCCTTCGCCCTTCGACCAAACTCCAAGCCGAAAAAGGTTGGCGACGGCACCGGCATGCCATTCGGCCCACCCGTGAACGACAGCCAGTTATTCAGCACCAGCCGAATGATCTCGCCAAAACCCAGGGTCACGATGGCCAGGTAGTCACCGTGCATTCGTAACACCGGGAATCCCAATATGCAGCCCGCCATCGCCGCCGCGATGGCCGCCAGCGGCAATACGGTCCAGAAACCCAGTCCCAGGTATTGATAGCCCAGGGCCAGGCCATAGGCACCGATGGCATAGAACGCCACGTAACCAAGGTCGAGCAGCCCCGCCAGGCCGACCACGATGTTCAGGCCCAGACCCAACAGCACGTAGATCAGCCCGAGGATAACCACCGTGAGGATGTATTTGTTGGCGAAGAACGGAAACACGATGGCAATCACGATCAGCGCGGGGATGATCCAGCGCAGGCGCGACTTGTAGTCTGGCGGCAACACGTGCACGCCGGAGCCGGTGCTCTCGAAACCCTGGAGAATCTTCAGTCCCTTGGGGGTTTGCAGGAACAGGCTCAGGGCGAAGCGCCCGACCATCACGATCGCCACCAGCCAGCCGACGCGGGCCGGTTGCAGATTGAAGCTGTAGCCGTCGAGCACCACGCCGACGATCGGTCCGAACACGATCAGCGAGATCAGGCCGGCCAGGATCGCGTCGATGACGCTCTTTTTGATATCAAGCGGTTTATTGGCAGCAGACATACTTATACCTTCGCCACGAGTGGGCGACCCAGCAGGCCTTGGGGACGGAAGATCAGAATCAGCACCAGCAGCGAGAAACTGAACACGTCTTTGTAGTCGGAGTTGATCAGACCGGCGAACAGCGACTCGGAGATCCCGAGGATGATCCCGCCGAGCATTGCCCCAGGCAGGGAGCCGATGCCGCCGAGTACCGCCGCGGTGAACGCCTTGATGCCGATGATGAAGCCGGCATAGAAGTCGAAGGTCCCGTAGTTCATGGTGATCAGCACACCAGCCAGGGCCGCCATGGCCGCGCCGATGATGAACACGTAGGAAATCACCCGGTCGGTGTTGATCCCGAGGATCGAGGCCATCTTGCGGTCTTGCTGGGTGGCGCGGCACATGCGGCCGAGCTTGGTGTACTTGATGATGTAGGTCAGCAGGGCCATGCCGGCGAATGCGGCGACCAGGATGAAAATCTTGGTGTAGGTGAGCTGCACGAAGCCGCTGCCGATGTCGACGCGCATGGCGCCTTCGAGCAGCGTCGGGATGCCCTGTTGGCGGGCGCCCTGGCTGATCTGCGCGTAGTTCTGCAGGATCAGCGAAATGCCGATGGCACTGATCAGCGGTGCCAGGCGGGTGGAGTTGCGCAGGGGTTTGTAGGCGACGCGTTCGATGACCCAGCCGTATACCCCGGTGACCACGACCGTGAACACGAGGGTGCCAAGGATCATTAGCGGAAAGGATTCAATACCGAAGTAAGCCAGCAGAGCCAGACTGATTGCCGCGAGGTAAGCGGAAATCATGTAAACCTCGCCGTGGGCGAAGTTGATCATGCCGATGATGCCATAGACCATTGTGTAGCCGATGGCGATCAGACCATAGACCGACCCGAGGGTCAGGCCATTGATCAGTTGCTGCAGGAAAATACCATCCATAACGCAATCTCACGCAGTGAGAACCTGCACGCCCTTGGGGCGTGCGGCTCTTCTAAGGAAAATACAGATTTACGTCGGAGCAATGCCAGGCGCGACCAGTGCTCCCTGTAGAAACCGGACTTGGCCGGGACCTACAGGGTTTGATCGATCGCTTCAGCCCTTACTTCTGTTTTTCCAACTGGTGGTATTTGCCATCCTTGTCCCACTGGTAGACCACGTAGTCGGAGACTTTCAGGTCACCTTTGGTGTCCCACTCTTTCTTGCCCATCACGGTCTGGACCGGATTGGCTTTCAGCCACTTGGCCGCGTCTTCGCCTTTGTTGGACTTGGCACCGTTGAAGCCAGCAGCCAGGGCCTGGACCGAGGCATAGGCGTACAGGGTGTAGCCTTCAGGTTCGACGCCGTTGGCACGGAAGGCGTCGACCACAGCCTTGCTGTCGGGCAGCAGGCGCGGGTCGGCACCGAAGGTCATGTACACGCCGTCGACGTATTGCGCGCCGCCGGCGGTGGTGACCAGTTCGTCGGTGACGATGCCGTCATCGGACATGAACTTGACGTCCTTGAGGCCTTGTTCACGCAACTGGCGAACCAGAGGACCGGCTTCCGGGTGCAGGCCGCCGAAGTAGACCACGTCGGCGCCAGCCCCACGGATCTTGGTGACCACGGCGCTGAAGTCTTTCTCGCCACGGGTCAGGCCTTCATACAGCACGGGCTTCACGCCACGCTTTTCGAGCTGGGCCTTGGTAGCATCCGCCAGGCCTTGGCCGTAGGTGTCCTTGTCGTGCAGCACGACGACTTTCTTGCCCTTGAGCACGTCGACGATGTAGTCGCCGGCCACGATGCCTTGCTGGTCGTCACGACCGCACATACGGAACATCGCGCTCAGGCCGCGTTCGGTAACGGCCGGGTTGGTGGAACCTGGGGTGATGGCAATGATGCCTGCTTCGTCATAGACCTCGGAGGCCGGGATGGTGTTGGATGAGCAGAAGTGCCCGACCACGCCAATCACTTTGTCCTGGTCAACCAGTCGGTTGGCCACGGCCACGGCCTGCTTCGGTTCGCACGCATCGTCACCGGCGACCAGGACGATTTTCTCGCCATTGACGCCACCGGCCTTGTTGATGACATCGGCCGCGGCCTGCGCACCTTTCATGTACTGCTCGCCAAACGCGGCGTTGGCACCGGTCATTGGCCCCGCCACACCAAATTTCACATCAGCCTGGGCAAACGCAGAAACACCCAGCGCAGTTGCCACTGCGAGGGCCAGAAAGCCTTTCTTGTAAAACGTCTGGGACATGAGGTGGTGCTCCAAGGTTTTTTTTAGTTGGCACTGCGACTTCACTTCACTGAAAAGCTAAGAGCAAGGGGCGTGCCATCGGTTTTTTATTCTGAAAAAAGTCGCTGCTTTATTGTTATTTCGACTGTTTCGGGCCCTTTTTCACAGGGCGTGCAACCGTCTAAACCGCACGAGGTGCAACCTTTTCTAAAAGCAGGTGAAACCCTCCGTGAGCCATCATTGCAACCGCCACACTAAACGGCGTGCAACCACTGTGTAACAACCTGCGTCACCTAACTGCACACTGTCGGTGCGCGGCTGCTACAACCCGCACCATAACAGGCTAGCCGCTGGGCTGGAAAACGCCGCTGTCCGTAACACTTTTCAACAATCAGATGACGATCCGCAAGCACTGGCCCGCGTGATATAGGGAAAAACCCGCTTCATACAGGCAGCTGCGCAGGCCAACGCCAGCCAAAGGTTGCATCGGCGCGAAGGGAATCGGCAACGCCTTGGCATCGCCATGGCACAGGTAGTCGGCGAACGCCTTGCCGACCACGGTGCCGGTGGTCACGCCGCGACCGTTATAGCCGGTGACCGCCACCAGGCCGGGCGCCGGCTCGAACAGGCGCATCAGGTGGTCGGGCGTAAAGGCGATACAACCGGTCCACGTGCACTCCCACTCCACCGACTTGAGGTACGGGAAATAATGCTGCTGCACCCGGTCGGCCCAGGCCTTGAGAAACCAGGTCGGCTTGCGGTTGCCGTTGCCCAGGCTGCCCAACAGCAAGCGGCCTTCCTTGTCCCGACGAATGCTGCTTAGCACTTGGCGGGTATCCCACGAACCCTGCCCTCCCGGCAAAATGCGCCGGGCGGCCTCGTCGGTCAGCGGGACGGAAGCGACCTGATAGTAGTAACCGGGGAAAAAATTGCGCCGCAACTCGGTCCAGTCGCCCTCGGTATAAGCATTGGAAGCAATCACGACTTGCTCGGCCAGCACCGAACCCTGGGCCGTCTGCACCAACCACCGCTGGCCCTGGCGCTCCAGGCGGGTGACGGGCGAATGGTCGAAAAGCTGGCCGCCGAGTTTTTTCGCGGCAGCGGCCAGTCCGCTGGTATAAGCCATGGGGTTGAGCGTACCGGCGCGGCGGTCGAGCAATGCCGCAGCGATCTTGTCAGTGCCGGTGGCTTCGGCGCAGGCTTGGCCAGTCAGCAATTCTACCGGGGCGCCACGGCGCTTCCATTGTGCTTCGCGACTGCGCAGATCCGCCTCGCCCCGGGCGTTATGGGCCATGTGCAGCGTGCCTTCGCGACGCAGCTGGCAATCGATGTCGTATTTGTCGATGAGGCTGAACACCAAGGCCGGCGCGGCCCCAAGCATGCGATTAAGCTGGCTGCCCACGGCTTCGCCGAACCCGGCCTCGATGTCATCCGGCGGGATCCACATCCCGGCATTCACCAATCCCACGTTGCGCCCCGACCCACCGTGCCCGGCCCGATGAGCTTCCAGCACCGCCACGCGCCTGCCCTGCTCCAACAGGTGCACCGCCGCCGACAACCCGGTAAAGCCCGCGCCGACGACGCACACGTCCACCGTGACTTCACCCTTGAGCGAGGTGTTGTCGGGCCGTTGTGGCGTCAATATTTCCCACAGACATTCTTCGCGTAACGGCATTGCCAGACTCCGAAATGAAACCCAACCACTACACAGTTCAATTGTGGGAGCGGGCTTGCTCCCACATTGGGATCACCGCTTGGCTCACGCCTTAATCGAAAGTAATACCCTGCGCCAACGGCAACTCCAGCGAATAGTTCACGGTGTTGGTCTGGCGGCGCATGTAGGCACGCCACGCGTCGGAGCCGGATTCACGGCCGCCGCCGGTTTCTTTCTCGCCGCCGAACGCTCCGCCGATCTCCGCGCCGCTCGGGCCGATGTTGACGTTGGCGATCCCGCAATCGCTGCCCACGGCCGACATGAACTGCTCGGCTTCACGCACATCGGTGGTGAAAATGCACGACGACAGGCCTTGTGGCACCGAATTGTTCAGGTGCAGCGCTTCGGCGAAGTCCTTGTAGCCAACCACATAGAGGATCGGCGCGAAGGTTTCGTGACGCACCACGTCACTTTGCTCCGGCATCTCGACGATGGCGGGCGAGACGTAATAGGCATTCGCAAACTGGTCTTCGAGTTGGCGCTTGCCGCCAAACACTCGCCCGCCTTCGCTCAACGCCTGCTCCAGCGCGTCCTGCATGTTCTCGAAGCTCTGCTTGTCGATCAGCGGCCCGACCAGATTGCCTTCCAGCGGATGACCGATGCGCACTTTCGAATAGGCCGCCTTGAGACGGGTGACGATCTCTTCCTTCACCGATTCATGGGCGATCAAGCGGCGCAGCGTGGTGCAACGCTGGCCCGCAGTGCCGACGGCGCTGAACAGGATGGCGCGCACGGCCATATCCAGGTCGGCGCTCGGGGCCAGGATCATCGCGTTGTTGCCGCCCAGTTCCAGGATGCTGCGGGCAAACCGCGCTGCGACTTTCGGCGCGACCTCGCGGCCCATGCGCGTGCTGCCGGTGGCGCTGATCAGCGCCACGCGCGGATCGTCGACCAGCGCTTCGCCAGCATCACGCCCACCGATGATCACTTGGCTCAGGTACGGTGGCGCATCGGTGAAATTCTTCAACACACGTTCGAACAAGGCCTGGCACGCCAGGGCGGTCAGCGGGGTTTTCTCGGAAGGCTTCCAGATCACCGGGTTACCGCACACCAGCGCGAGGGTGGTGTTCCAGGCCCAGACCGCCACGGGAAAGTTGAACGCGCTGATCACTCCAACCACGCCCAGCGGGTGCCAGGTTTCACGCATGTGGTGGCCAGGACGCTCGGACGCAATGGTCAAGCCGTACAACTGGCGGGACAGGCCGACAGCGAAATCGCAGATGTCGATCATCTCCTGCACTTCGCCCAGGCCTTCCTGGGTAATCTTGCCGGCTTCCCACGACACCAGCTCGCCGAGGTCGGCCTTGTACTCACGCAACAGGTCGCCAAACTGACGCACCAGCTCGCCGCGCCGTGGCGCCGGCACCTTGCGCCACAGGTCGAAGGCATGCTCCGCGCGGCTGACCTGCTGCTCGACTTCAGCGGCGCCTTCCCAGTTCACGGCGCCGATGCGACTGCCATCGATGGGCGAGTGCACGGGCTGTGTGCCGTTCTGGTACAAGGCCGGGTTGACGCCCAGACGATCAAGCAATGCAGCAACCATGGGTAAATTCCTCAAGCGAGAGACAAAATTGGGCAGCCGGACGATCACGGCTGATCAGGCCTGTAGTTGTAGCTGGCCCGAGACTTGCCAACAAACGACCTTTAAGCGAGATATCATTCCGTTTATTCATGCTGGCCGTTACCGGATAAGCAGAGCAACAAGAAATAAGGGCTGATCATGCTCAATAAACGCTATTTGCCATCGATTACAGCGCTACAGTGCTTCGAAGCGGTGACCCGTCACCTGAGCTTTACCCGCGCCGCCGAAGAACTGAACCTGACCCAGAGCGCCGTCAGCAAACAGGTCGCGCAGCTTGAAGAGCTGTTGCAGCACCTGCTGTTCCGGCGCGTGCGCCGACGCCTGCAACTGACACCGGCAGGAAACTTGTACTTGGGGGAGGTGCGAAAAATCCTCACCCAGGTTGAGATGTCGACCCATTACCTGCGCTCCTACGGCGGCGACACCGAAGTCCTGCGAGTCTCCACGCCTCCGACCTTCGGCGCCCGCTGGCTGGTTCCGCGGCTCAAGGGCTGGCGCCTGCGGCATCCGTCGATTCATCTGGACTTGTGCAGCGAGCACGAAGCCGACGACTTGCAGCAAGGGCGTAGCGACCTGGCGTTCTACTTCGGCCAGGGCTCCCGACCGGGAACCGAATCGTTGAAACTGTTCGGCGAAGAGTTGGTGCCGGTCTGCGCGCCAGGCAGTCTGCCGGACCGGCCCTTGACCGACCCGACGCAACTGGCCGACCTGGTGCTGCTGCAAAACGCCTCGCGCCCGCAAGCCTGGCACGACTGGTTCGACAGCCAGGGCTACCACACCGAACACAGCTACCACGGACCGCGCTTCGAAACCTTCTACATGTGCATTCGTGCCGCCCAGGTCGGCTGCGGCGTGGCCCTGTTGCCAAAATTCCTGGTGGAAGAAGAGCTCGCCGACGGCAAACTGGTCATCCCCTGGCAACATGCGATGCCCAGCGCCAGTGCCTATTACCTGTCCTACCCGGAACATGCAGCGGAAGTGCCCAAAGTACGACTGTTCGTGGAGTGGATGCTGGAGCAGATCGATAGCCCGCAGGAGCCGCAGCAATAAAAGCCAGCACAGCCTGTGGCAGAAAACGCGGCGCCCAAAAAAATACTGGCAATCAACCTCTCCAATATGCGCCACTAGCCCTTACACCACGAACAGCCGTACGCCGCTGCCACCGCAGCATCTGTCTGGAGATTCCCGTTATGAGCGAGAGTGTGTTTGCCGATCGCATCGTGCAGAACCTGCTCGACACCGACTTCTACAAACTGACGATGATGCAGGCCGTCCTGCACAACTACCCCAACGTCGAAGTTGAATGGGAGTTTCGTTGCCGCAACAGCGAGGACCTGCGTCCGTACCTGGCGGAGATCCGCTTCCAGATCGAGCGCCTGTCCGAGCTGAACCTGAGCGCCGACCAGCTGAGTTTCCTTGAGCGCATCAGCTTCCTGAAACCGGATTTCCTCAGGTTCCTGGGGCTGTTTCGTTTCAACCTGCGGTACGTGCACACCGGCATCGAAAACGGTGAATTGTTCATCCGCCTGCGTGGGCCATGGTTGCACGTCATCCTGTTCGAAGTGCCGTTGCTCGCCATCGTCAGCGAAGTGCGCAATCGCTATCGCTACCGTGAGATCGTTCTG
Organism: Pseudomonas sp. SWRI92; assembly: GCF_014268685.1. Lineage (NCBI taxonomy): Bacteria > Pseudomonadati > Pseudomonadota > Gammaproteobacteria > Pseudomonadales > Pseudomonadaceae > Pseudomonas > Pseudomonas sp. SWRI92. The sequence continues at coordinate 61,862 of NZ_JABWQY010000009.1, read as the reverse complement.
GAACAAGCGCGCGAGCAGCTTTATCGCAAGTTCGACTGGCTGGCTGCCAACGCCAGCGCCGAGGAATTGTCCGAGCTGCAAGTCGCCGATTTCGGCACTCGGCGCAGGTTTTCCTACCGGGTCCAAGAAGAAGTGGTAAACGTGCTCAAGCACGATTTCCCGGGGCGCTTCGTCGGCACCAGCAACGTGCACCTGTCCCGGGAGCTGGACATGAAACCCTTGGGCACCATGGCCCACGAGTGGATAATGGCCCACCAACAACTGGGCCCACGGCTGATCGACAGCCAGATCGCCGCGCTCGATTGCTGGGTTCGCGAGTACCGAGGCCTGCTGGGCATTGCGTTGACCGACTGCATCACCATGGACGCCTTCTTGAAGGACTTCGATCTGTTCTTCGCCAAGCTGTTCGACGGTTTGCGCCATGACTCAGGGGATCCTGTCATCTGGGCGGAAAAAGCCATCGCTCACTACCATAACCTCGGCATCGACCCGATGAGCAAGACGTTGGTGTTCTCCGACAGCCTGACATTACCCAAATGCCTGGATATTTTCCGTGCCTTGCGTGGTCGCATTAATGTGAGCTTCGGTATCGGCACCAACCTGACCTGTGACATTCCAGGCGTGGAGCCGATGAGCATCGTGCTTAAAATGATCAGCTGTGACGGGCAACCCGTGGCCAAGATTTCAGACGAGCCCGGCAAGACCCACTGCAAGGACCCGAATTTCGTCGCCTACATGCGACATGTTTTCCAAGTACCTGCCGCCCATTAAGGCACATCAAGCAAGGAGTGAATTCATGCAAGCCGTACAGCGTGAGATTGCTGAACAGCTCAAGGTCCAGCCACCGTTCGCCGATGACGCCGCCCTCAAGGCCGAAATCGCTCGCCGGGTGGGTTTCATTCAGGACAGCCTCGTCAACTCAGGGCTCAAGAGCCTGGTGCTGGGTATCAGCGGCGGGGTCGACTCGTTGACCGCCGGCCTGCTGGCCCAACGTGCCGTGCGCGAGCTGCGGGAAAAAACCGGCAATGCGGCATACAAGTTCATTGCCGTGCGCCTGCCGTATGAAACCCAGTTCGACGAGCACGAAGCCCAAGCCTGCGTCGACTTCATCGAGCCGGACGAGCGTCACACCGTCAACATCGGCCCCGCGGTCAAAGCCTTGGCAAAAGAAGTCCTGGCGTTCGAAGGCAAGGCGCCGGGTTCACGGGACTTCGTGCTGGGCAATACCAAGGCGCGGATGCGCATGGTGGCGCAATATACCATCGCCGGCGCGGAACAAGGCCTGGTGATCGGCACCGATCATGCGGCCGAGGCAGTCATGGGTTTCTTCACCAAGTTTGGTGATGGCGCCTGTGACCTGGCCCCGCTGAGCGGCCTGGTGAAAAACCAGGTCCGGGCCATCGCCCGTGACTTTGGCGCGCCTGAGTCGCTGGTGGAGAAAGTCCCCACCGCTGACTTGGAAGACTTGTCCCCGGGCAAGCCGGACGAAGCGGCCCATGGCGTGACCTATGGCGAGATTGACGCCTTCCTGCATGGGCAACCCATTCGTGAAGAGGCGGCCAGGATCATTTGCGATACCTATCGCAAGACCGAGCACAAGCGGGTCATGCCTTACGCCCCATGACCGGACGCCCGCTACAGGGCTGTTTCGCCAGGTAAAAAAAAGCGCCCTGCATACATGGGGCGCTTTTTTTGTGTCCGGAAAATCGGTTACTTCAGGGTAACCGTGCCTTTCATCATCGAGATGTGGCCTGGGAAGGAGCAGAAGAAACCATACTTCTCGCCAGCAGCCAGTTTCGACACGTCGAAGGTTACTGAGTCCTTTTCCTTGGCGCCGATAAGCTTGGTGTGGGCGATGATGCGAGCGTCGCCTTCCTTCAGGTAATCCTTGTCGATGCCTGCGGCCAGGCCATCGGTGGCGATCGGCTGCATGTCGGCCTCTTTGCTCAGCACCCAGTTATGGCCCATGACGTTCTTCGGCAAGCTGCCCGAGTGAGTCAGCTCAACGGTGAAGGTCTTGCAGCTCTTGTCGATTTCGATGGCCTTGGTATTGAAGGACATCTGGTCGGTCGAATCGATGGTGGTCTTGCACTCCGCTGCCATCAGTTGGCTGCTGGCCAGCGTCAACAGGGATACTGCAACAAGTTTGGCAAACATCGTGAATCTCCAAGGCATGGTTAACAAAATTCCGTCAAAGGGGAAGACTGCCTGAATTTCAGACAAGTTCCTATGACCTGAGTCAAAGATTGTATACAACTTAAGCCTATCAGCCTGATGGACATAATCAACCAGCCAGAAGTCTGACTCGCTCCCTATGATCAGCGCCATCACCTCTTTGGAGCGCCCCTCATGAACCTCAACAGCCTGTTATGCAGCTTGCTCGCCGCCTATGCCTGCGGCGCCAGTGGCAACTATGAAAAACCTCGCCGCGAGGTTTAATTCCTTTGCGCAATAAAGGACAGGCCTTACTCTGGACCGGTTACCGATCACGGAGTAAAGCATGTCTATAGCGTCTGTTTGTGTATTTTGCGGCGCCAGCACCGGCGCGAATCCAGCCTATCGCGAAGCGGCCCAGGCTTTGGGGCGCACATTGGCGGAACGGAAACTGACCCTGGTCTACGGCGGTGGCGCGGTCGGCTTGATGGGGATCGTTGCTGACGCGGCCCTGGCGGCCGGCGGCGAGGTCATCGGCATCATTCCGCAGAGCCTGAAGGACAAGGAAATCGGCCACAGCGGCCTGACCCGCCTGGAAGTGGTGGACGGCATGCACGCACGCAAGGCGCGCATGGCCGAACTCAGCGACGCCTTCATTGCCCTGCCCGGCGGCCTCGGCACCTTGGAAGAACTGTTTGAAGTCTGGACCTGGGGCCAGCTCGGCTATCATGGAAAACCGCTGGGGCTGCTGGAAGTGAACGGTTTCTACAGCAAACTCACGGGTTTTCTCGATCATATCGTCGGCGAGGGCTTCGTCCGCGCGCCCCATCGTGACATGCTGCAAGTGAGCGAATCAGCGCACAATCTGCTCGACGCACTGGACGAATGGCAACCGTCGGTGCAACCAAAATGGGCCGAGCAAAAACCCAGCTAACGGCTCGGCCCCGATACAGGGCAGAATACGCGCCGCTCAACCTCACCTTCGACCCCAGAGGATCGCCCATGGCTAAACCCAATTATTCCTTCGCCAAACGTCAGAGAGACTTGGCCAAGGAGCAGAAGAAAGAGGAAAAGCTTCAGCGCAAGAAAGCTACAGCTGAAGAGGAAGCCGCAGCACTGAACCCGGATACCGAAGGCGAAGTGACGGCAGAAGACGATGTTGATGCACCGAAAGACCAGGCGCCTGACGCCTGAGACCCTCAGTTCTGTGTCCAGGGCCGGCCGCCTCGCTGCCGGCCCTCACAGCTCTAGCGCCTTGTTAATCGACAGGCGATAACCCACAGGCAGTTCTCCGGCAATTGGCCCGGCTCGAACAGCCCGATCTCCTTGTGTTCATGACTGATCGTCGGCACGAAACCGCCTGGATTTCAGGAATTGGATCACTGTTCCAACGGCATCACCGTCACTCGTACTTCGGGGTCATGGGTACCGCCCCCCAGGATCACCCCGCGCAACGGCGACACATCGGAAAAATCCCGGCCCCAGGCCAGGGTGATGTGTTCCAGGGCCGGCTGCACATTGTTGGTCGGGTCGAAGTCCACCCAACCCAATACCGGACAGAACACCGAAACCCAGGCGTGAGAAGCGTCGGCGCCAATCAACCGCGCCTGGCCGGGTGGCGGCTGGGTCAGCAGGTAGCCGCTGACGTAACGCGCCGCCAGCCCACGGGAGCGTACGCAAGCCAGCATCAAGTGGGCGAAGTCCTGGCACACACCCCGGCGTCGCTCCAGCACTTCCACCAACGGTGTCGCCACTTGGGTGGCCTCCGCATCGAAGGTGAACTCCTCGAAAATCTTCTCCATCAGCGCTCGAACGCCAAGCATCAACGGTCGTCCCGCCGGAAAACAACTTTCCGAAAATTCCACGAAGCTGCGCTTGAGGTGCACGTAGGGTGACTCGAAACGGTAGCGGCAGGCGTCCAGCAGCGTCGCTGAGAGTGGCCGCCCGCTGTAGGTCAGCGCGTTAGCGGTCGACTCCCAGGCGGGGGACAGATTGAAGTCCAGCTCGGGTCGGGCCAGCACCTCGACGCTCAAGCGGGCATTGATCAATAACTCGTCATGGGGCCGCTCGAAAGCCAGGCGGGTCAGCGGGTTACCGAACACGTCCCGTTCATCGCGCCGGGTGGTCGGCTCGGGGCTGATCAGCAGCTCTCGTTCGGTGCAACGCTGCCAGTCACAGGCTCGCGGCCACAGGTGGGCAAGCTGCTGGGCGAGGGACACCGGGCTGTCGTAGTGATAATGAGTGTCATGGAGTATCTGGTAACGGGCGCTCATCAGACGGACACCGTGCGCTGGCTGACGTCATCGACGTGAGCAAAATGGCGCAACGCCAAGCGATCGGAAACCTGTCCGCTGACGTCGGCCACTTCCTGCAACAGATCGGCCAATCCATCAAGAGCGGCGCGCAGGCTGGCCTCGCCGAACAGGGGATTCTCCAGGCAGCGCAGGTCAAAGCGTGACAGGCGCGTCACCAGCGCCGGCAATGCGGTTTCCCGCGGTGCGCCGAAATCATCGTTCAGGCGTTTAAGGGTGCGTGCCACCAATTTCAGCTGGAACAGCACAGCGTGAGGGTTCTGTTCGTCCAGCAGCAGCAGGTCGAGCACCGGAATCAACTGCGCCACCGCCAGATAACGCGAGCGGTACGTGATGCTGCTATTGCCCAACTCCAGCAGCCATTCCAGCCCGGCCTGATCGAAAACCGCCTCGCCCCGCAAGAATGCCGCCAGGCTGCTGCTGAGAAAATGCAGACGCTCCAGGCGTCGACCGATCATCAGGAAGCGCCAGCCCTCGTCACGGGTCATGTCGTCCAGGGCGAATCCGGACAACGCGGCCAACGACATTACCAATCGATTGAGAAAGTCCAGCAGCTCACCAAAGTCCGGTTCGCTGGTCTCCAGCTCCAGGGCTTCGCGCTGCAGCTCCACCAACGCCTGCCAGTTCTCACGGGACAGCTTGCCGCGAACCTGTGACGCAGCCCACTGCAAGCGCTGCAGGTTGGAGCGCAGGCTGAATGACCAGTCATCCCCCAGCATCGCCGCCAGCAGGCGCTCGGGTAATTCGCCCTCCTCGGGCAGCAGCATCAGGCTCTCGCCCAAGGAGACAGCCGATTGCAGGGCCTGCGGGTCGTCACCGTCGACATAGCGCGCCAGCATGATCCGTAAAAGACGGGCGCTGTCGTCGCAACGTTCGCAGTAACGCCCAAACCAGAACAGGTTTTCCACCACGCGGGATGGCAGGTACGGGTCGCGTCGCACAAGGTCATGAACGCCCACGGTTCGCTGGGCCTTCCACTGCTCGCTGCCAGGCGCCTGCTCGCCGAGGACCCAGGTGTCCTTGCTAGCGCCACCGCGCTGCATCGACACCACTTCGGCATCGGCCTCGGCGGCCACGCGGGTCAGGCCACCTGGCAGAACCCGATAATCATCTTTTCCGGACACGGCATACACGCGCATGCCGATGGCCCGGGGCTGGATCTGGCCGTCTTCGGCCTGCCAGACCGGCGCCTGGGACAGTTGCGCCAGTTCCTGGGCAACGTAGGCGTAGGGCCTTGCCTGCATGCGCGCTGCCAGTTGGCCGCGCTGCTCCTCGCTCAGGTCACGGCCGAACACCGGGGTGAAGCTCTGGGAAGGAAACGCCGGCTTGATCAATAACTGCGGCAGTTTCTCCAACGCCTGCGCCAATACTGGCGGCTCACCGCACCACCACGTGGCAATGGAGGGAAGCATCAACTCTTCGCCAAAGAGGAACTGGCAGATCTTCGGCAAGAAACCCAGGAGCCCTGGGGATTCCAGCACGCCACTGCCCAGCGCATTGGCCACCAGCACCCGGCCCTGACGCACCGCCTCCAACAGACCTGGCACGCCCAAGGCCGAATCGGTGCGCAGCTCCAGGGGGTCGCAGAAATCATCGTCAAGCCGGCGCATGATGGCGTGGACCCGGCGCAACCCACTGAGGGTCTTGAGGTACACCGTGGCATCTCGCACGGTCAAGTCGCCTCCCTCCACCAGCGGATAGCCGAGCTGGCGCGCCAGGTAAAGGTGTTCGAAATAGCTTTCGTTGAACCGCCCCGGTGTCAGCAGCACCACCAGCGGCGCCTCGCCATCGCAAGGGGCCTGCCGCGCCAGGGTTTCCTGCAAGGTGCGGAAGAAGCCAGACAGGTGCTTTACCTTCAGGTCGCGATACAGGTCCGGAAACGCCCGGGACACGATCATCCGGTTCTCCAGCGCGTAGCCCGCACCTGAAGGTGCCTGGGTCCGATCCGCGGTGACCCACCAACGACCATCGGGCGTACGCGCCAGGTCCACGGCGTACAAGTGCAGGAAATCGCTGTCTGGTGGGGTGATGCCCTGGCACGGCCAGAGAAAATTATTGTGTCCAAAGACCAGCTCCGCCGGCAGCAGCCCTTCGCTGATCAGTCGCTGCGGCCCGTACAGATCGGCCAGCACCGCATTGAGCAAACGTGCCCGCTGGGCGATGCCGGCCGACAGCAGCTTCCATTCCTGGGCATCGATGACATGAGGTAGCAGGTCCAGCTCCCATGGACGGTCGGCGCCCTTCGGGTCCGCGTAGACATTGTAGGTGACGCCGTTTTCCTGGATCTGCCGGGCCAGTAGGGCCTGACGCTGGAGCAGTTGGGCCGGCGTGCTGCGCTGCAACTGGTCGAACAGCCGCCGCCAGTGCGCACGCACCGCACCGCTGTCATCCAGCAATTCGTGATAGGTGCCCGTCGTCAACGGGTAACGGTCAAGCAGGTCAGGCATGGAAAGCTCGGCAGGACGGCAATGAAAGGTGAGACTAGCGCAAGCGCATGATGCCCGGATAGGTGAAATATCCGGGCATCCTGTGGGACTTAGAAACGGCGCAGATCGAGCGTGAGCGGAAACTCGTCATCCACTGCCAGGTTGGGTATCGGAAGCTTCCCAGGCGTGTGTCCGATCCGGAAGAAACGCGCCATCCGCCGGCTTTCCGCTTCGTTGGCATTCACCGGCAGGCTGTCGTAGTTGCGCCCACCCGGATGCGCCACGTGATACTGGCAACCGCCCAGTGAACGCTGCATCCAGGTGTCGAGTACATCGAAGACCAGCGGCGCATGGACCGGGATGGTCGGTTGCAGGCAATTGCTCGGTTGCCAGGCGCGGAAACGCACCCCGGCGACGAACTCGCCCACCCGACCGGTGGGTTGCAAGGGGACCGGCACGCCATTGCACGTCAGCAGATACCGTTGCGGCGCCAGGCCGCTGAGTTTGATCTGCAAGCGTTCCAGGGACGAATCCACATAGCGCACCGTGCCGCCCACCGCACCCTCTTCCCCCAGCACATGCCAAGGCTCCAGCGCCTGACGCAACTGCAGCTCGATGCCGTTGACCGCATAATCGCCAACCTTTGGAAAACGGAACTCCAGGTGCGCGGCGAACCACTCGGCGCGCAGCGGATAACCGGCGACATTGAGCTCAGCGATGACGTCAGCGAAATCCTGCTCGATGAAATGCGGGAGCAGAAAGCGGTCATGCAGCTCAGTGCCCCAGCGCGCCAATTTGGCCGGCGCGTAGGGCTCGCGCCAAAACCGCGCGACCAGTGCTCGCAACAGCAATTGCTGGGTCAGGCTCATGCGGGCGTGAGGCGGCATTTCGAAAGCGCGCAATTCCAACAGGCCGAGTCGCCCCGTGGCACCGTCCGGAGAATAGAGCTTGTCGATGCAGAATTCGGCGCGGTGGGTATTGCCCGTCACATCGATCAGCAGGTTGCGCAGCAACCGATCCACCAGCCAGGGCGCACACGCTTCGCCGGGCTCGGGCATTTGCGCGAAGGCGATTTCCAATTCGTACAGCGCGTCATTGCGCGCTTCGTCCACGCGGGGCGCCTGGGATGTCGGACCGATGAACAAGCCGGAAAACAGGTAGGACAACGACGGGTGGTTGTGCCAGTAGCTGATCAGGCTGCGCAGCAAGTCGGGACGGCGCAGGAAAGGTGAGTCAGCCGGCGTCGCGCCTCCGAGGACGAAATGGTTACCGCCACCGGTGCCTGTGTGCCGGCCATCGATCAGGAATTTTTCGGTGGTCAGTCGGTTCAGCCGCGCTTGCTCATAAAGAAACTCAGTGCGTTCGACCAACTCGTCCCACGTCGCCGACGGTTGCACGTTGACCTCAATGACACCCGGGTCCGGCGTGATACGAAAATTGCTCAGGCGCGGATCGCTCGGCGGCTCGTAGCCCTCCAACAGGACCGGGCAATTGAGCTCCTCGGCCGTCGCCTCGATTGTGCTGACCAACTCCAGGTAATCCTCGACCCGCTCCAGCGGCGGCATGAACAGATACAGGCGTCCTTCCCTGGCCTCGGCACAGAAAGCGGTGCGGGTCAGCCAGTCGGCCGATTCGTCGATCTTCGGCGCGCGCTCCTGCTCCAGCGCCGGCTCGCCGTGATCGGCCAGTTGCGAAGTGTCGGGCAACTCGGGCAAATCCTGATTCGGGTCGGTGGGATGGATAAACGGGTATTCAGCCGCCGTCACCCACGGCTGGGACGCCAGTGGCAGGCGATAGCCCAGGGGAGAATCGCCCGGCACCAACCTGCAATGGTTGTCGCGCAGGTACCATCGGCCGCTCTGCCATTGATCGCCCTTGGCGGTGCGGGCCAGTGGCAGGACTTGGCCGATGACCTTGTCCAATCCTTGACTGAAGACCTTGCGCAACCGTGCCCGCTCCAAAGGTTCTTCCAGCCGAGGATCCTCGGCTGTCACGTTTGACGGTAATGAGCCTTCGCGCCAGAGGTAATAGAAGTTGTCTTCGTAGGCCGGGAACACGAATCGCGCGGGAATCTTCAAGCGTTCGGCGACGCTCGCCAGGAAACGTCCAGCGAGTTCGCCATCGACGCCGTAGTCCTGCTGCTCGTCGGCAATCAACGCGCCGTTTTGCCAGATCGGCACGCCGTCACGGCGCCAGTAGCAGTTGAGCGACCAGCGCGGCAATTGCTCGCCGGGGTACCATTTGCCCTGGCCGAAATGTACCAGCCCCTGGGGCGCGTAGTGCGTGCGCATGCGCTGGAACAGCTCGGCGGAGAGACGGCGCTTGTCCGGCCCCAACGCCGCGGTGTTCCACTCGGCGCCGTCCGGGTCATCGATGGAGACGAAGGTCGGCTCACCGCCCATGGTCAGGCGCACGTCGCCTTCCAGCAGGTCGGCATCTATCTGCCGGCCCAGGGCCTGGATCTCAAACCATTGCGCTTCGGTGTATGGCTTGGTCACCCGTGGCGCTTCCCAGATGCGCTCCACGGACATTTCGTGGCTGAACTCGGACTTGCAAGGCTCCACCAGGCCACTGATCGGCGCCGCCGAAGACGGATCGGGACTGCACGCCAACGGGATGTGTCCTTCGCCAGCGAACAACCCGGACGTGGCATCCAGGCCAATCCAGCCGGCACCCGGCAAATAGACCTCGCACCAGGCATGCAGGTCGGTGAAATCCACTTCCGTACCGGACGGGCCGTCGAGGCTTTTCACGTCGGCGGTCAGTTGGATCAGGTAACCGGAAACAAAACGTGCCGCCAGCCCCAGGTGACGCAACAGCTGCACCAGCAACCAGGCCGAGTCGCGGCAGGAGCCGGACGCGTGCTCCAAGGTGTGCTCCGGCGTCTGTACGCCGGGCTCCATGCGGATCAGGTAACTGATGTCTTCGCTCAGGCGCTGGTTCAACGCCACCAGGAAATCCACCGCCGGCAGCGGGGTGCGGTCGATGCCGTCCAGATACGCCTGGAACCTGGGCGTCAGCGGCAGTTTTTCCAGATAAGGCGTCAGCTCATGCTTTTCGTCGGGGGCGTAGGTAAAAGGAATTTTTTCAGCGTAGGGCTCGAGGAAAAAATCGAACGGATTGAACACCGCCATCTCGGCGACCAGATCGACTTCGACCCGCAGCTCAGCGGTTTTTTCCGGAAACACCAGTCGCGCCAGGTAGTTGCCCTGAGGATCCTGCTGCCAGTTGATGAAGTGCTGGTCGGGCGAGACCTTCAACGCATACGAAAGAATCCGCGTGCGGCTATGGGGTGCCGGGCGCAGGCGGACGATCTGCGGGCCGAGCTCGACGGCGCGCTCGTAGCGGTAATGCGTGACATGATGCAAAGCGACATGGATCGACACGGCGTGCCTCCTGCGGAGCCTGGGCGTTATCGAAAGCGGCGCAAGACTTATGCCATGCAGGCAGGTCGGACACTTTCTACTTCTACTCAAGGCAGTAGAGCACTAAAACCGCGCGATGCCTGTATTGATCTGCACAGGCCGCACATAAATGCGGCGCAGGCGCTGGCGGTTCGACTCAGCGGCGGGGGCGAGAGGCCTTGGCGGACTTGATGATGAGTTCGCGTTGGTGGCGGATCTCCACGAGCTTGCCGCGCATTTCGCGGTGGCGTTTGCTGTTTAGCAGTAACAGCCCCAGCAGGGGCATCAGTACGGCGAAGATAAACACGCCCTGGTGCGGACCGTAGGCGAACGTCGGCAGCACCGCGGCCAGGCAGGTCAGGAAATAACCCGCCACCCACCAGATTGCCCAGGCGCGTCCGCGGGCGATCAAGAGGTTGCCCAGCACCAGGATGAGCACCAGGGCCAAAGTGCCGAGCCCGACATAGTCGGTCCTGGTCGACGGCTCCAGGGCACGCCAATATGTGGCCCCGGCCAAAACAAGCAGCGTCGAGCCGGAAAAGCAGCCCAGCAGGATCGTCCCCATGAAAACCGGAAAGTAATGGGCCAGGAACTGTTTCAGAGATCCGCCCCCGATCATTCCGTGAACTCCTCATACAGGCCGACGGCAACGGTATTCACGGCGCCTCCGCCCGTATAACTGCCGATGATCCCCAGAGCGCCGCCGAGGGAATCCTTTATCTGGGTCAGCGTGGCGTGCCTGATTTCAGCTGAAGAATAACGCTTGGGCAGAGCGCCCGCGCGTTGCTGCAGTTTAAGCAGCTTCGCAGTAAGGCTCGGATCTTTCAGGGTCAGCAATTCCTTGGTCAGTTTGCTGCGCTCCTGACGATTCAAACCCTTGAGCAATTGATACCAGCTCTTGCCGGTGCCCGCCGCTTTATTGGCTTTGAGCAATCGGACGGTCGTCAGGGCCGAGCCGCCAACGCCGACCAAGGACACCCCGTCAAGAATCGGCGACACGATGTTGTACCAATCAGCGTCGTTCATCTCATCGTTGCCAGTAGGATTGGTCAACTCATTCGCCACCCGCATCCCACCAATGACGCACTGCGCGGTACTGGCCGTCGCGGCCGCGGCGCCAAGGGCAACGACAAAAGCACTTGCCCCGGCGGTAAAAGGCACGGCGACGCTACCACTGAACACCACGACCCAACCAATCACGGCGGCCACGCAGGACAGGCCAGCGTTGGCCGCTTCAAATCCAAGCTTCGATTCACGCGGGCTGCTTTTTACCTGATCGATGAATTGCTGTGGGGCGATGTACTTTTTGGCTTCGCGCAAGATGATGCGCTTGGGCGCGATGCTGCAAATCGGCTTGAATTCGCGCAGCGTGACTACGTTGTAGTCCGAATCGATGTACACCACCCCCGCGCCGACGATGCCAGGGTCGGCGTCAATCGCAGCAAACAGGCGCGGCAGGTTGATCTGGCTTTCGATACGCTTGCGGGCCATGAACTGGGAATAGCTCAAGTCCATGCCGATGCCGGTTGAAGCACTGCTCATATGAATCGTCCTTGAGGAATGGAAGGTGAGGCTTATCCACACTGAACCCTGTGCGAGAGCTCTGCATGGGCGGGCGCCACGATAACAAACGGCCAGCACCCTCGCTAGAAAGCAAAACGCCAGCACTTAAGGCTGGCGTTTTGCGTTGTAGCTTTAGCGATCAGCGCGGCACGACGGGCTTGCGTGCGGGCTTGGGTCCTTTGCCCTTCGCCGCGTCCTTGCGCTCCTTGGCGGCCTGCTGGTTGCGGGCAAACGCGGCGGCCTTGGCTTGTTCGCGCTTGTCCCAAGGATTGCCGCCGTCGCTCGCGCGCGGTGGCAAACCGGTGTGCTGGGTCAGGATCTTGGTGGTTTCCTTGGCTACCTTGTGGCTGCCGGCTGGCGTCGAGTTCTTGCGACGAGCGCTCTGGTAGCTGTCGGTCGCCGGCTGGTGCAGCGGGATCAACTGGTTCTTGCCCGGCCCGATCAGGTCGGCGCGGCCCATGCGGGTCAATGCCTCGCGCAGCATCGGCCAGCCTTTCGGGTCGTGATAACGCAAGAAGGCCTTATGCAGGCGGCGTTGCTCCTCGCTCTTGACGATAGTCACCGCATCACTCTTGTAGGTGACCTTGCGCAGCGGGTTCTTGCCCGAGTGGTACATGGCGGTGGCCGTGGCCATCGGCGACGGATAGAACGCCTGCACCTGGTCGGCCCGGAAGCCATTGCCCTTGAGCCACAGCGCCAGGTTCATCATGTCTTCGTCGGTGGTGCCCGGGTGAGCCGCGATGAAGTACGGAATCAGGTACTGCTCTTTCCCGGCTTCCTTGGAGTACTTCTCGAACATCCGCTTGAATTTGTCATAGCTGCCGATGCCCGGCTTCATCATCTGGTTGAGCGGACCTTCCTCGGTATGCTCCGGCGCGATTTTCAAGTAGCCGCCGACGTGGTGGGTCACCAGCTCCTTGACGTATTCCGGCGACTCGACCGCCAGGTCGTAACGCAGGCCGGAGGCAATCAGGATTTTCTTCACGCCAGGCAATGCCCGGGCGCTGCGGTACAGCTGGATCAGCGAAGAGTGATCGGTGTTCAGGTTCGGGCAGATGCCAGGGAACACGCAGGACGGCTTGCGGCACGCGGATTCGATTTCCGGGCTCTTGCAGGCGATGCGGTACATGTTCGCGGTCGGACCGCCGAGGTCAGAGATGACCCCGGTAAAGCCCGGGACCTTGTCGCGGATCTCTTCGATCTCGCGAATGATCGACTCTTCGGAACGGTTCTGGATGATTCGACCTTCATGCTCGGTGATCGAGCAGAAGGTGCAGCCACCAAAGCAGCCGCGCATGATGTTCACCGAGAAACGGATCATGTCGTAGGCGGGGATTTTTTCCTTGCCGTACGCCGGATGCGGGACGCGCGCGTAAGGCATGCCAAACACGTAGTCCATTTCTTCAGTGGTCATCGGAATGGGCGGCGGGTTGAACCAGACGTCGACCTCGCCGTGCTTCTGCACCAGGGCGCGGGCGTTGCCCGGGTTGGTCTCCAGGTGCAACACACGGTTGGCGTGGGCGTAGAGCACCGCGTCGCCACGGACCTTTTCCACCGACGGCAGGCGGATCACGGTCTTGTCGCGGGTCATCTTCGGGCTCGCCAGGATCTGCACGACCTTGGCTTCGCTCGGGTCCTCGACCGGCCCCTTCTCCTGCTCGATGGCGCAGGCTTGGGTATCTTGGGTGTTGACGTACGGGTTGATGATCTTGTCGATCTTGCCCGGACGGTCGATGCGCGTGGAATCGACTTCGTACCAGCCTTGCGGTGTGTCACGACGGATGAACGCGGTGCCGCGCACATCGGTAATGTCTTCGATCTTGTGACCATAGGACAGCCGCTGGGCGACTTCGACAATCGCCCGCTCGGCGTTGCCGTAGAGCAGGATGTCGGCGCAAGCGTCGATCAGGATCGAGTTGCGCACCCGGTCCTGCCAGTAATCGTAGTGGGCGATGCGGCGCAGCGACGCTTCGATGCCGCCGAGTACGATCGGCACGTGCTTGTAGGCTTCCTTGCAGCGCTGGCTATAGACCAGGCTCGCACGGTCCGGACGCTTGCCTGCCAATCCGCCCGGGGTGTAGGCGTCATCGGAGCGGATCTTCTTGTCGGCGGTGTAGCGGTTGATCATCGAGTCCATGTTGCCGGCCGCGACACCGAAGAACAGGTTGGGCTCGCCGAGCTTCATGAAGTCGTCTTTGGACTGCCAGTTCGGCTGGGCAATGATCCCGACGCGAAAGCCCTGGGCTTCCAGCAAACGGCCGATGATAGCCATGCCGAACGACGGGTGATCGACGTAGGCATCACCGGTCACGATGATGATGTCGCACGAATCCCAGCCGAGCTGATCCATCTCCTCCCTGCTCATGGGCAGGAACGGCGCCGGGCCGAAACATTCGGCCCAGTACTTGGGATAGTCAAATAACGGCTTGGCTGCTTGCATGTCGATGACCGGTATAAAAGATGAAAAATCGCGGGCGCGGAATATAGCACAAAAATTAACCAACTGTGGCGAAGGAGCTTGCTCCCATCCGGCTGCGCAGCGGCCAGGGGTCTGCTGCGCAGCCCAGCGGGAGCAAGCTACCTCGCCACAAAGGCGGTTTAAGCGAACAGGTTATTCGTCGTCGTCAAAATTGTAGCTACCCGGCGCCAGGTTTTCGAAGCGCGTGTATTTGCCAATAAACGCCAGGCGGATAAACCCGATCGGGCCGTTCCGCTGCTTGCCGATGATGATTTCGGCGATGCCCTTGTGCTCCGTTTCCGGGTGATACACCTCGTCACGGTAAACGAACATGATGACGTCGGCGTCCTGCTCGATCGCTCCGGATTCCCGCAAGTCCGAGTTCACCGGACGCTTGTTGGGGCGCTGTTCCAGGGAACGGTTCAACTGGGACAGTGCCACCACCGGGCAGTTGAATTCCTTGGCCAGGGCCTTGAGGGAACGGGAGATTTCGGAAATCTCGTTGGTCCGGTTGTCACCGCTGGAACCGGGGATCTGCATCAACTGCAGGTAGTCGATCATGATTAGCCCGACTTCACCGTGCTCGCGCACCAGGCGACGGGTTCGCGCGCGCATTTCCGACGGGCTGATACCGGCCGTATCGTCGATGAACAGCTTGCGGTCGTTGAGCAGGTTGACCGCCGAGGTGAGGCGCGGCCAATCGTCGTCTTCCAGCTGGCCGGAACGGACCTTGGTCTGGTCGATACGCCCGAGGGACGAGAGCATACGCATGATCAGCGATTCGCCTGGCATCTCGAGGGAGTACACCAACACCGCCTTTTCGCTGCGTAGCACGGCGTTTTCCACCAGGTTCATCGCAAAGGTGGTCTTACCCATGGATGGACGGCCGGCGACGATGATCAGGTCGGACGGCTGCAGGCCGCTGGTCTTCTCGTCGAGGTCGGTATAGCCGGTGGACAGGCCGGTGATGGCGTTGTCGGTGTTGAACAAGGTGTCGATGCGGTCGATGGCCTTGGTCAGCAGGTCGTTGACGCTCACCGGGCCGCCGGTTTTCGGCCGGGCCTCGGCGATCTGGAAGATCTGCCGCTCGGCTTCGTCGAGAATCTCAGCGGCGGTGCGACCTTCCGGGTTGAACGCACTGTCGGCAATCTCAGTGCTGATGCCGATCAACTGGCGCAAGGTCGCCCGCTCGCGCACAATCTGGGCGTAGGCCTTGATGTTGGCGACCGACGGCGTGTTTTTCGCCAGTTCGCCGAGGTAACCGAGGCCGCCGACCTGGGATGTCTGACCTTCCTTGTCCAATTGCTCGGCCAGGGTCACGACGTCGATCGGCATGTTCTGATCGGCCAACTTGGCGATCGCGCGGAAAATCAGCCGGTGGTCATGCCGATAGAAATCGCCGTCGGAGACTTGATCGAGCACGCGTTCCCAGGCGTTGTTGTCCAGCATCAGGCCACCGAGCACGGCCTGTTCGGCCTCGATGGAATGCGGAGGCACCTTCAGGGCAGCGGTTTGCAGATCGTATTGCTCGGGGGCGGTGATTTCGTTCATGGCCACGTCTGGTTATGAAAATCAGGAATTGCAGAAAGACAAAGGGCACGACCTGTAAACAGGATCGTGCCCGATGTTACCGGCAAGCACCCGAGGGTACCAGCCGACAGGTTTTGCTTAAGCTGCTACCACGACAACGCGTACGGTGGCTTCAACTTCGGCGTGCAGGTGCACGGCTACGTCGAATTCGCCTACGTTGCGGATGGTGCCGTTCGGCAAACGAACTTCGCTTTTCGCAACTTCAACGCCGGAGGCGGTCAGTGCGTCAGCGATGTCGTGAGTACCGATCGAACCGAACAGCTTGCCTTCGTCGCCCGCGGTGGCAGTGATGGTCACTTCCAGCTCGGCCAGTTGGGCAGCACGGCTTTCAGCCGAGGTTTTACGGTCTGCGGCAGCTTTTTCCAGCTCGGCGCGACGCTCTTCGAACGCAGCCAGGTTGGCAGCGGTCGCAGCGGTGGCTTTGCCGTAAGGCAGCAGGTAGTTACGACCGTAACCGGCCTTAACGTTTACTTTGTCACCCAGGTTGCCCAGGTTGGTGACTTTTTCCAGAAGGATCAGTTGCATGTGAAAATCCTCTAACTTTTAACCTTCACCGTTCGCGTTGTCGGCGTCTTTCGGCGCCATACGACCGCGAAAATCAATCAGGCTGTCGACGATGGCCAGGACCACCAGCAACGGATAGATCAGCTGCATGAACAGCAACAACGTGACGTACAACCCCACCAGCCAGAACCTGGCCAGTCGCTTTTGCGCCACCAGCCCGTGAATCAGGGCCAGTGCGGCGAACACCAGCGGTACACTGCACAACGGCGTGAGCATGGCCATCTGCGGACCGAAGTTCGGTCCCAGTAGCATGCCCGCCAGCAGCAACATCGCCAGTCCAAGCGGGAAGCGGATGGCGCGAAACTCGCGACCAAAACCACCCGGGTTGTACAACAACGCCTGCCAGTAGCGCCCGATAACCAGGCTCAGCACACTGACGATCTGCAACAAGGCCGCAATCAGGCCGGTCAGGACGGGGGCGATCAGGGACGCGAAACGCGCCTGCTCCTCTACCGACATCTTCTGGTAGAGATCACCGAGCGCCTCGGGCAGGATTTTTATCAAAGCCTGCGACAGCATCTCGATCTGGGGTGCGAAAGCCACCCCGAGCACCACTGAAAACACCACGCCTATCGCTATGCTGACCAGCAGCACGCGGTTCCAGGATTCGCTGGCGCGCAATACCAACGCCAGCGCCGAAGACCCCAGCAGCACCATGAGTGCGCGCGGGTCAGCGGAATACATCCACCAGAGCAAAGCCGGCAGAAGCCCCAGAGCAAGAACGCCCAAGGCGTCCTTCAATCCGCGCCGCAGGAGTACAAGACTACCCGCGGCAGCACCCAACCAGTACAACAACGGCAATGCCGCACATCCAGCCACTACCAGAGTGGCCTGCACACGTCCCCGCATGATGAAGTCAGCTAAGGCGCGCATGCATTCAATCCCTTACTACTTGTCGACTGCCCGGTCTCAGCGGCCGTGGCTGTCGGTGTAGGCCAGCAGGGCCAGGAAGCGGGCGCGCTTGATAGCGGTGGCCAGCTGACGCTGATAACGAGCTTTGGTACCGGTGATGCGGCTTGGAACGATTTTGCCGGTCTCGGATACGTAGGCTTTCAGAGTGTTGAGATCTTTGTAATCGATCTCCTTCACGTCTTCAGCGGTGAAGCGGCAGAATTTACGACGACGGAAGAAACGTGCCATGTGATTGGCTCCTTAAAAGGTCCGTGGATTACTCGTCAGCGTTATCGCTGTTGTCGCTGTCGCTATCGCTGTCATCGCCATCGGCGCTGTCAGAGTGCTCAGGACGGTCGCGACGCTCACGGCGCTCACTGCGGTTTTCTTCAGCCTTGAGCATCTCGGATTGGCCGGTGACGGCTTCTTCGCGACGGATGACCAGGTTACGGATCACTGCATCGTTGTAGCGGAAGTTGTCTTCCAGCTCGGCCAGGGCCTTGCCAGTGCACTCAACGTTCAGCATCACGTAGTGAGCCTTGTGAACATTGTTGATTGCGTAGGCCAGTTGACGACGGCCCCAATCTTCCAGACGGTGGATTTTGCCGCCGTCTTCTTCGATCAGCTTGGTGTAACGCTCAACCATGCCGCCGACTTGCTCGCTTTGATCCGGGTGGACCAAAAAGATGATTTCGTAATGACGCATGAATGCTCCTTACGGGTTGTAGCCTGCCGCTCAAAAACGGTCAGACAAGGAGTGAATGACACTTATGGACTTGAGGACGCTAGACACATAAGTGCCTGCCATCACAGCAAGGGGCGCAATTGTAGAGAAGGGCTCAAGGCGGCGCAAGGCAATTGGCGAATATTTGAACAACCGCCGATCCTGCCCTACACAAAACAATGTGGGAGCAAGTTTGCTCCCACATTTTCATCATGCGTTGGCTCAGGGCTTTTTAGCGGCAGCCTTGACGCCACGCTGGCGCTGGGCCTCGAACAGGCAGACACCGGTCGCGACCGAAACGTTGAGGCTGCTGACGCTGCCGGCCATCGGCAGCTTCACCAGATAGTCGCAATGCTCGCGAGTCAGGCGACGCATGCCCTTGCCTTCGGCACCCATGATCAGGATGGTCGGGCCCGTCAGGTCCTGGTCATAAATGCTGACTTCGGCCTCGCCCGCCGTGCCCACGACCCACAAGCCGCGTTGCTGGAGTTTCTCCAGGGTGCGCGCCAGGTTGGTCACCGCCACCAATGGAATCACTTCCGCCGCGCCGCAAGCGACTTTACGCACCACCGGCGTCAACGTCGCCGACTTGTCCTTGGGCACGATCACCGCCAGCGCACCGGCGGCATCCGCCGAACGCAGGCAGGCACCGAGGTTGTGCGGGTCGGTCACACCGTCCAGCACCAGCAACAGGGGCGCACCTTCGGTTCGGTCGAGCAGCTCGTCGAGCATCGCTTCGCCCCAGACCTGGCTCGGGCTGACTTCAGCCACGACGCCCTGGTGCACGCCTTCGACCCAGGCGTCCATCTCACGACGCTCAGCCTGACCGACCGTCACGCGATTTTCGCCGGCCAATTCAATCAGGGCCTGCACCCGCGGATCGCTACGCCCCTCCGCCAACCAGATCTGCTTGACCCGCTTGGGGTGGTGACGCAACAGCGCCTCCACGGCATGCACGCCGTAGATTTTCTCCAACTGACTCATGACTTGGCCTTGGGTTTACGCGCCCCGCCACTCTTGGCTGGAGTCGAGCCTGCTTTCGGCGGGCCTTTACGATGTTTGCCCGGCTTGCTGGTCGCCTTGTCCGGGGCCGACCTTGCGGCCTTTCCCCCAGACGACGCTTTACCGCCGTTCTTGGCTTCGGTCAGCAACGCCTGCTTCATTTCACGACTTTTGCGCAGCTCGGCGTTTTTTGCCGCTGCATCGCTCGGGCGATAGGCTTCGGCGGCCTTCTCCTTGGCCGGACCGCGACGCCCGGACTTGGACGATGCTGGCTCGGCGCCGGTCTTGGCCGCAGGCGCCGCGGTTTCGGCACCGCGCTTCTTGCGGCCAATCGGCGCGCTGATGGTTTTTTCAGCCATTTCGAAGTCGATCTTGCGCTCGTCAAGGTCGACGCGCATCACGCGCACTTCAACCGTGTCGCCAAGACGGAAGCTACGGCCAGTGCGCTCGCCCGCCAGGCGGTGATGCACAGGGTCGAAGTGGTAGTAGTCGCCAGGCAACGCGGTGACGTGCACCAAGCCTTCGACGTAGATATCGGTCAGTTCGACGAACAGGCCAAAACCGGTCACGGCGGTGATCACGCCTGGGAACGATTCACCCACGCGATCCTTCATGTACTCGCACTTGAGCCAGTTCACTACGTCGCGAGTCGCTTCGTCGGCACGCCGCTCGCTCATCGAGCACTGCTCGCCGAGTTGCTCCAGGGCTGCTTCGTCGTACGGATAGATGCGCGCCTTGGGAATGGTCATCGCACCGGCACGCTTGACGTGCGGCGTGTCCATCTTCGAATGGATGACGCTGCGGATCGCCCGGTGCGTGAGCAGGTCGGGGTAACGACGGATCGGCGACGTGAAGTGGGTATAGGCTTCGTAATTCAGGCCGAAGTGGCCCTGGTTATCGGCGCTGTACACCGCTTGGCTCAGCGAACGTAGCATGACGGTCTGGATCAGGTGGAAGTCCGGGCGATCCTTGATACTGGCCAGCAAGGCTTGGTAATCCTTCGGCGAAGGGCCGTCCTTGCCTTTGTGCAGGGACAGACCCAGCTCACCGAGGAACGCTCGCAGTTTTTCCAGGCGCTCAGGCGGCGGACCGTCATGGACCCGGTACAGCGCGGGAATCTCGTGCTTTTTCAGGAATTCAGCGGTAGCCACGTTGGCCGCCAGCATGCATTCCTCGATCAGCTTGTGCGCATCGTTGCGAACGGTCGGACGGATTTCGGCGATCTTGCGCTCGGAGCCGAAGATGATCCGGGTTTCCTGGGTTTCGAAATCGATCGCGCCCCGCACATGACGTGCTGCCAGCAACACCTTGTACAGCGAATAAAGCTGCTTGAGATGCGGCACCACATCGGTGTACTCGCCACGCAGCTTGCGCGACTCGGCCAGCTTCGGCGTTTCCAGCATCGCGCTGACCTTGTTGTAGGTCAGGCGGGCGTGGGAATGGATCACCGCTTCATAGAAGCAATAGTCGGTCATCTCGCCGGACTTGGAGATGGTCATCTCGCAAACCATGGCCAGGCGATCGACTTGCGGGTTCAGCGAGCACAGCCCATTGGACAGTTGCTCCGGCAGCATCGGCACCACGCGCTCGGGGAAGTACACCGAGTTGCCGCGCACCTGGGCTTCGGCGTCCAGCGCCGAGCCGAGCTTCACGTAGCTGGAGACGTCGGCAATCGCGACGTACAACTTCCAGCCACCGGAGAACAGGCGCAACTTGCCTGGCCTGGCTTCGCAGTAGACGGCATCGTCGAAGTCCCGTGCGTCTTCACCATCGATCGTCACGAACGGCAAGTGGCGCAGGTCGATGCGCTTCTCCTTGTCTTTCTCCTCGACTTCCGGCTTGAGCTTGGCGGCCTCTTTCAGGACCGCATCAGGCCAGACGTGGGGAATATCGTACGTGCGCAGGGCAACGTCGATCTCCATGCCCGGAGCCATGTAGTTACCGACCACTTCCACGATATCGCCTTGAGGCTGGAAGCGCGGGGTCGGCCAGTGGGTAATTTTTACTTCGACGAACTGACCGATCTGAGCGTTGGCGTTGCGGCCCGGAGTGACCAGGACTTCCTGCTGGATCTTCGGGTTGTCCGGAATGACAAAACCGATACCGCCTTCTTCAAAATAGCGGCCGACGACCGTTTCGTGGGCACGGGACACCACCTCAACGATCACGCCTTCGCGGCGCCCACGACGGTCCAGGCCGGATACGCGGGCCAGCGCACGGTCACCATCGAACACCAGGCGCATCTGCGCCGGACTCATGAACAGATCGTCGCTGCCATCGTCCGGAATCAGGAAACCGAAGCCGTCACGGTGGCCGGCGATGCGACCCAGGATCAAATCGAGCTTGTCGACCGGGGCATAGGTGCCACGCCGGGTATAGATCAGTTGAGCATCGCGCTCCATGGCACGCAGACGGCGGCGCAGGGCTTCGAGCTGATCCTCGGTGGTCAGGCCGAACTCTTCGACCAGCTGCTCGCGGCTAGCAGGCGAACCCCGATCGGCGAGGTGCGCCAGGATCAGTTCGCGGCTAGGAATAGGGTTTTCATATTTTTCCGCTTCACGAGCGGCCTCGGGATCGAGGGACTGCCAATCGGCCATTAGAGAGTTTTCACCTTGTCTATATGCGGGTTAGTTTGGCATAGGCGTAATGAAACGGGAAATTTCAAGCGTCAGATGCCTTTTCTAAAGTCTTTTGACCGACCTTTAAAGCCCTGGATCGCACCACTGGTGAAATTTAACGGTTTTTTTGCTCGCAGGGGTTTACAGTTAAAAACACGCTCCGTATAGTGCGCGCCATCGACGACATACACATGTTGTCGATACTGCCCAGATGGTGAAATTGGTAGACACGCCAGCTTCAGGTGCTGGTGACCGCAAGGTCGTGGAAGTTCGAGTCTTCTTCTGGGCACCAATTCAAGCTTCAAGGTTTCTTGCCTTGAGCCTCTCAAAAACCCGCGAAAGCGGGTTTTTGCGTTTCGCCCCACTGGTTTTCCGTTTTGGCAATTATCAAAACAAAAACAGGGGTTTACAGATCAAAACGCGCTCCGTATAGTGCGCCACATCAACAGCGGCAACGCTGAAGATGCTGCCCAGATGGTGAAATTGGTAGACACGCCAGCTTCAGGTGCTGGTGACCGCAAGGTCGTGGAAGTTCGAGTCTTCTTCTGGGCACCAATTCAAGCTTCAAGGTTTACACACCTTGAACCTCACAAAAACCCGCGAAAGCGGGTTTTTGCGTTTCCGGGCTTAACGCCCCCTCCGTGGCGAGGGAGCTTGCTCCCGCTGGAGGGCGCAGCCCTCCCTGACAATCCGCCAGACAAACCAGACTCCCCAAGCCGCACATGAGAAACAATATCGTTTATCATTGTTACAAGTTTTTGCTACACGACAGTGAGGAACCCCGCGAATGATGTTTCGAACCACCCTGCGCCGCGCCCTGACCTTCACCCTGCTCGGCCTGACCCTCGCCACGCCCCTCACCGAAGCCGCCGACAAGGTAGAACTGACCCTCTACAACGGCCAGCACAAAGAAGTAGGCGACGAATTGGCCAAGGCCTTCGAAGCCAAGACCGGTATCCATGTCAACGTGCGCAAGGGCAGCAGCAACCAGCTCGCCAGCCAAGTGGTCGAAGAAGGTGAGCGCTCCCCAGCCGATGTGATCTACACCGAAGAATCGCCTCCGCTGAACAAACTCGGCGAGCAAGGCTTGCTGGCGAAGATCGATGACGCCACCCTCGACGTACTGCCCAAGGACTATGTGGCCCGCGACGGCGCCTGGATGGGCGTGACCGCCCGCGTGCGCGTGGTCGCCTACAACCCCAAGCTGATCGACGAAAAAGACCTGCCGAAAACCGTCCTCGATTTTGCTCAGCCGCAATGGCAGGGCAAGGTCGGCTTCGTTCCGACCAGCGGTGCGTTCCAGGAACAAGCCGTCGCCATTATCAAATTGCATGGCAAGGAAGCAGCCGAAGAATGGCTCACCGGGCTGCGCGCGTTCGGCAAGGTCTACAGCAACAACATGGTTGCCCTCAAGGCCGTGGAGAACGGCGAAGTGGCGACCGTGCTGGTGAACAATTACTACTGGTTCGCCCTGCAGCGGGAAAAAGGCCAGCTCGACTCCAAGCTGCACTATTTCACTGGCGGCGATGCCGGCGGCCTGGTTACCGTCTCCAGCGCAGCTGCGCTCAAATCCAGTAAACACCCCAAGGAAGCCCAACAATTGCTCGCCTACATGGCCAGTGAAGAAGGCCAGCGCGTGATCACCCAGACGTCCGCCGAATACCCGCTGCACAAGGGCATGACGTCGGATCGCGGCCTCAAGCCTTTCAACGAACTCGAACCACCGAAAGTCACCCCGGCCGACCTCGGCAACGCCGAAGAAGCACTGGAGCTGGAACGTGAAGTCGGCCTGAACTGATGACGCCTTCGCTGACTGCCGGGAATTACGTTCCGCGGCGCAAGCGCCCGTCGATCGGGTTGCTGGTTCCCGTGTTGCTGCTGGTGCTGCTGAGTGCTCTGCCGCTGCTGTACGTCACCGTAAAAGCCTGGCAAGCCGGCTGGGCCGAGGCGCTGCACCTGCTCTGGCGGCCTTACGTGTTCGGCTTGCTGCGCAACACCCTGGCCCTGATGATCGGCGTCACGCTGGCCTGCGGCATCATCGGCCTGTCCCTGGCCTGGCTGCTGGAGCGCAGTGACCTGCGGGGCCGCCGGGTCTGGGGCGTCATTTTGTGCCTGCCGTTCGCGGTGCCGGCGTTTGTCAGCAGCTTCACCTGGGTCTCCCTGAGCGCCCAATTCGAAGGGCTGGGCGGGGCAATCCTGGTGATGACCCTGTCCAAATACCCGCTGATCTTTCTTCCCGTGGCAGCAACCCTGCGCAACCTCGACCCTTCCCTCGAAGAGTCCGCGCGCACCTTGGGGCAGAATCGCTGGGGCGTGTTCTTTCGCGTCACCCTGCCGCTGCTCTGGCCTTCGCTGCTGGCCGGCTCATTGTTGATTGCCCTGCACATGCTGGTGGAGTTCGGCGCGCTGTCGATCATCGGCCTGCAAACCTTTACCACAGCGATTTATCAGCAATTCGAGCTGGAATTCAGCAATGCCAATGCCGCCATGCTGTCGGCCGTGTTGTTGGCGCTGTGCCTGGCCCTGCTGTGGCTGGAGTTGCGAGTGCGCGGCAGGGGCCGTCATGTGCGCACCGGACAGGGCGCGGCGCGACAGCCCGAGCAAGTGCGACTCGGTGACTGGGCAGTACCCGGTCAGTTGTATTGCCTGGCATTGGCGGTCATTGGCAGCGGTATTCCGCTGGGGATGTTGGCGTACTGGCTGGCGGTGGGCACTTCCGCCGCATTTCCGGCGGGCGAAATCGGCGAGGCGCTGCTGTCATCGCTGGCGCTTTCACTTGGCGGCGCCGCGCTCTGCCTGATACTCGCGGTGCCGGTCGGCCTGCTGGTGGTACGTCATAAGGGTCGCCTGGCGCTATGGGCCGAACGCCTGCCCTACTTGCTGCACGCCCTGCCAGGGCTGGTGATCGCCCTGAGCCTGGTGTATTTCGCCCTGCATTATGTACCGGCGCTGTACCAGACTTCAGGTCTGCTGCTGATTGCCTATGCGCTGCTGTTCCTGCCGCTGGCCCAAGCGCCGGTGCGTACCGCGCTGAACAAGGCTGCGCCGCAGCTGGAAGAGGCCGCGCGAACACTGGGAGCTTCGTCGCTCAGTGCGTTCTGCCGCGTGACGCTGCCGATCATCTTCCCGGCGCTGGGCGCGGCGTTCGCGCTGGTGTTCCTGGATGCGATGAAAGAGTTGACCGCCACGCTGCTGCTCAGCCCCACCGGGCTCAACACGTTGGCAACAGCCGTATGGGCTCATACGTCGAATGTGGAGTTCGCAGCAGCTGCGCCTTATGCAGCGCTGTTGATCCTGGTGTCGGGGCTGCCGGTTTATCTGCTGACGACGCGGATGTATCTGAGCCGCTGAAGCGGCCATCGCAAGCAAGCTCGTTCCACAAGGCAACCCTGTGGGCGAGCTTGCCTGCGAAAGGCCAGCGCAGGCTTTTCGATCAAGCCCTGAACTGCCCCAGGCTCGCCTTCAACTGCGCCGCCAAATTGTCCAGCACCTTACCGCTGGCCGTGGTCTCGACCACGGCCTGGGCGGCTTTTTCGGCCTGGACATGAATGGTTTCCACTCGGCTGCGCACCGCTTGCGCGCCTTGGGCCTGATGCGCGGCTGCCTGGGTTGCCAGGCCGATGGCCGCATGGACTTGCTCGACGGAGGCCTGCACCGACTGCTGCAACCGCGCGCTGTCGCGCAGCACCAACAAACCCTCGCTGGCCTGGCGCCCGGCCTGACCAATCGCAGCCACTGCTTCACGCGCGCCCTGTTGCAAGGCGACGATATGGGCCTGGATGTCGCCGGTCGAACTCTGGGTCTTGCTCGCCAGCGCCCGCACCTCATCCGCCACCACCGCAAACCCACGTCCGGTTTCGCCGGCCCGCGCCGCCTCGATGGCTGCGTTCAAGGCCAGCAGGTTGGTTTGCTCGGCGATGCCATGAATCACAGTCAGCACCACTTCGATCTGCTCGCTCTGCTGCGCCAGCCGCTCGATGACTTTCGCCCCTGTATCGACCTGACCGGCCAACGCCTCGATCAACCCCCCCACCTTGGCCGAAGTGCGGGTGTTTTCGTCGGTCGCCTTGCGAATCTCCACCACCTGCTGCAACGCCGCCTGCATCGCCTGGCTTTCCGACTGCGCTTCGTCGGCCATTTGCGACAGCGCCCGCAAGCTCTCGGCCACTTCATCGCGCTGCATGCCGGCCGCCGCATCGGCACCGGAGTTGCGCAAGGTCATCGCGCCAATTTCCTGACCGGTCCGCTGGGCCACATCCCCTGCCTCGCGCACGATGGGCTGCAACTTATCCACAAAGCGGTTGACTGCCGAGGCCATCTCGCCGATCTCGTCCTTGCTGTTGATTTGCACGCGCTTGGTCAAGTCGCCCTCGCCCGCCGCCAGGTCGTTCATCGCCGCGATCAGTAGCTTCAGGCGATTGACCACCCGACGCCCCAGCACCACGGCCAGCAACACCAGAACGCCAAAGCCCACCAACGCCAGGCCCAGGCCGATACGCCAGCGCAAGGTTCCTGCGGCCTCTTGCACGGTAGCGGCGGTGTTGGTCTGCATTTGCGTGGCGGTTGCCTGCGCCGAACCCAAGCGGCCGCGCATGGCGGCGGCGCTGTCGGCGGCGGCACCCTTGAGGCTGTCGCCCACCAGTTGGTCGCTGCTGGCAATCAACGCAGCAAAGCGTTGGTCGAGAGCCCTCAGATCGGTCTCAACGGAGGCCGTCGACACCCCCATCAACACCTTGCCGATTTCCACGCCGTTGGGGTTGATCGAAGCTTCGAGGTAATACACGGAGGGATCGTTCTTCGCAGCATCCAGCACTTTGTCCAGCGCGCGCTCGCCCTTGCCCTTTTCCAGCAAGGCCTTGTTGATCGGGTTCTCCCGGTTCAGGTAGCGCGTAAGGTGTTCACCGGCGGCGTCGTCATAAATGACAAACAGCACGTTGGGATTGCGCTGGGCCCGGCGGGCGAATTCAGAAAGGGTCGGCACGTCGCTGTCCCACATGGCGCGCGGAGCGACCGAAGCCAGAAGCTGCGCCATATCATTGGCGGACTCCTTGAGGCTTTTCTCCAGCGTCGTGCGCAGTTGCGCCTGCTCGTCCTTCAATCGCGTGGACAAACCGGCGGTAAGGCGCTGCCGGGTGCTGGCCGACAAGCTGTCCAGGCTTGAGGTGACTTCATGCCCGGCCTGCTCCAGTTCACCAGACAACTTTTGACTGTCGCCCCCCAGCCGCGCGTTTAGATCGGCCTCCAGCGCGGTGACCGTGCTTCGGGTCAGCGCAACGGCGACCAGCACTTGCACCAAAAGGGCGATACCGAGGGTAACGAACACCGGCCGCAGCAGACGGCTTTGTAACAGTGAGAGAACGGCCGACACAGGAGAATCCCTCTACTAACGCCATTAATTTGATAGCACTCGTATAGACGTGCCGGTAATGGAGTTGCAAAGCAAGTGTCGTGCCGCACGGGCGGCAGAAATGACAAAGGACCCTAACGAGGGTCCTTTGTGTTTTACATCAACGACTTATCAGCCGAATGGGTGACGCAGAACGATGGTTTCGTTACGGTCCGGCCCCGTCGAAATAATGTCGATCGGCGCGCCGACCAACTCTTCGACACGCTTGATGTAATTGCGAGCCGCTACAGGCAGCTCTTCCAAGGTCTTGGCGCCTACGGTCGATTCGGTCCAGCCTGGCATCTGCTCATACACCGGCTCCAGGCCGATGTAGCTGTCGGCATCGGTCGGTGCGTCGATGACCGCGCCGTCCTGGTTCTTGTAGCCCACGCAGATGTTGATGGTCTCCAGGCCGTCCAGTACGTCCAGCTTGGTCAGGCACAGGCCCGAGATGCTGTTGACGTCGATGGCGCGACGCAGGATCACGGCATCGAACCAGCCGCAACGACGAGCACGACCGGTGGTAGCACCGAACTCGTGGCCGCGCTTGGCCAGGAAGGCACCGACATCGTCGAACAGCTCGGTCGGGAACGGACCCGAGCCGACGCGGGTTGTGTAGGCCTTGGTGATGCCCAGGATGTAGTCCAGGTACATCGGGCCAAAACCCGAACCGGTGGCGATGCCGCCCGCGGTGGTGTTGGAGCTGGTGACGTACGGGTAGGTGCCGTGGTCGATGTCCAGCAACGAGCCCTGGGCGCCTTCGAACATGATGTCCTTGCCGGCGCGGCGCAGCTCGTGCAGCTCGGCGGTGACGTCGAGCATCATCGGCTTGAGCAGCTCGGCGTACTCCATGCACTCGTCCAGGGTCTTCTGGAAGTCGATGGCCGGCTCTTTGTAATAGTTGACCAGGACAAAGTTGTGGTAGTCCAGCAACTCGCCCAGCTTGGCGGCGAAACGCTCGCGGTGGAACAGGTCACCGATGCGCAGGCCGCGACGGGCGACCTTGTCTTCGTAGGCCGGGCCGATGCCGCGACCGGTGGTGCCGATCTTCAGTTCGCCACGCGCCTTTTCACGGGCCTGGTCCAGCGCAACGTGATAGGACAGGATCAGCGGGCAGGACGGGCTGATGCGCAGGCGCTCGCGCACCGGCACGCCCTTCTCTTCCAGCTTGATGATTTCCCGCAGCAGGGCGTCGGGCGCAACCACCACGCCGTTGCCGATCAGGCACTGCACACCTTCGCGCAATACGCCCGACGGGATCAGGTGCAGGACGGTTTTTTCACCATCGATCACCAAGGTGTGACCTGCGTTGTGGCCACCCTGGTAGCGCACTACGGCGGCAGCATGTTCGGTCAGCAGATCAACGATCTTGCCTTTGCCCTCATCACCCCACTGGGTGCCCAGGACTACGACATTCTTACCCATAACACTTGTCCTCATTCGCGCAAACTTGGTGCCGGCTGATGGCCGGCAGGAAAACTCAAGAAGCCAGCGGCAATACTTGCCAAAGCCCGTTCTGCTGAATCAATTGCCGGTCGCAGTCCGCTTCACGGGCGGCGGCCAAAGGCTGCCCAGGCAATGCCTGGACAACACGCTGACCCTCACTGCGCAACTGGCAGACCATCTGCCAGAGTGCCGCATCCGTACTGTCAGGCATCCAGATACCGCCAGACGGTAGCTCGATTTCAGCACGCCCCAGGGTCACCAGGGTTTTCAAATCGGTAGAGAAACCGGTCGCCGGACGGGCGCGACCAAAGTCGGCACCGATGTCGTCGTAGCGACCGCCCTGGGCGATGGACTGGCCAACACCCGGCACGAACACGGCGAACACCACGCCGGTGTGATAGTGATAACCGCGCAACTCGCCCAGGTCGAAATACAGCGGCAACTCGGGGAAGCGCACCGACAAACGATCGGCAATCGCCAGCAGATCGTCCAGTGCCGCCAACACCGGCGCCGGCGCATGGGCCAAGCGTTCACGGGCCGCAGCCAACACCTCACGGCCGCCACACAGATCCACCAACGCACGCAACATGCCGGACAACTCGGCCGGCAGGCCTTCGGTCAGGCTGACAACCTCGTCGATGGCCTTGCGCTGCAGCGCGTCGAACAACTGCTGTTCCACTTCGCCGGACAAACCGGCCGCACGGGCCAGGCCACGGTAGATGCCGACATGCCCCAGGTCCATGTGGACATCCGGCACGTCAGCCAGTTGCAGCATAGCCAACATCAGGCTGATGACTTCTACGTCACTGCTCGGGCTGGCGTCGCCATACAGCTCGGCGCCCAGCTGGATCGGGCTGCGCGAAGACGACAAGGCACGCGGCTGGGCATGCAGGACACTGCCGGCGTAGCACAGCCGGCTGGGACCTTCGCGGCGCAGGGTGTGGGCGTCGATGCGTGCCACTTGCGGCGTGATGTCGGCACGAAAGCCCATCTGCCGACCCGACTGAGGATCGATAACCTTGAAGGTGCGCAGGTCCAGGTCCTGGCCCGCGCCGGTCAGCAGGGATTCCAGGTACTCGATATGCGGGGTAACGACGAACTCGTAACCCCAGCTCTGGAACAGATCCAACACCTGCCGACGCGCAACTTCAATACGCGCAGCTTCCGGTGGCAGTACTTCTTCGATGCCATCTGGCAGCAGCCAGCGGTCTACCGTTGCCATTACGCCATTCCCCTATGGTCCGGGCGGCCAGCCTTCAGGCTGGCCTTGAGTGAAGCAGAAAATGCCGGCGCCATGCGAAGATCCGCAAACCACGCGCAAGGGCGACGTGACGAATGGCCCTGGATCGGCCTCGCCAAGCACTTTCCTCGAAAAACCTGTCGAGTCGTTCAACCCGACACCTGCACCTGTAACCACAATCAAACGTGCAGACGCAAAAAAGCCGGGAATTTCCCGGCTGCCGCATCATACACACGTTTTCCGAAAGGATCACCCCGCCCGACGTTTTAGCCGCCGGGCGGAGTGCTTCAGGTCAACGTCGCATCAAGGCTTGGACTTTTCCAGGTACTGGAAGAAGTCACTGCTTGGGTCCAGGACCAGAACGTCGGATTTGTTCGCGAAGCTTTCACGGTAGGCACGCAGGCTACGGTAGAACGCGTAGAACTCCTGATCCTGACCATAAGCCTTGGAGTAGATCGAAGCGGCCTGGGCATCACCATCACCACGGACCTCTTCCGATTCACGATAGGCTTCGGCTAGCAGCACGCGGCGTTGGCGATCGGCGTCGGCACGGATGCCTTCGGCCAGCTCGTTACCCTTGGCGCGGTGCTCGCGAGCTTCACGCTCACGCTCGGTGCTCATCCGCTCGAACACGCTGCGGTTCACTTCCTTCGGCAGGTCGATGGCCTTGACCCGGACATCGACGACTTCGATCCCCAGCTCTTTTTCCGCCATCGCATTCAGCGAACGGGTGATGTCGGCCATGAGCGCATCACGCTCACCAGACACCACTTCGTGCAGGGTGCGCTTACCGAACTGGTCCCGCAGGCCCGACTCCAGGCGACGTGACAGACGCTCGTCGGCGATCTGCTTGAGGCCCGAGGTCGCGGTGTAGAAGCGCTCGGCATCCTTCACGCGCCACTTGGCATAGGCATCCACCATCACGGCTTTCTTTTCCAGCGTCAGGAAGCGTTGCGTCGGTGCATCCAACGTCATCAGGCGAGCGTCGAACTTGCGCACCTTGTTGACGTACGGCACTTTCACATGCAGCCCCGGCTGGACATCAGCCTGGACCACGCGACCGAATTGCAGCAACACCGCCCGCTCGGTCTGAGCCACGATGTAGAAGCAGTTCCAGGCAGCGATCGCCACGACGACACCGACAATAAGGGCGATCAGCGATTTATTGCTCATCAGCGACTCTCCCTGGTACGTGCTTGCTGTTGCTGCAGATCCGCCGCCGCGCGGGCATTGGCTTCATTGCTGGCGGCTGCCGCGCTGGTCGGCGGCGTGCTGGTGTTGCGACCGCTCTCGACCATCTTGTCCAACGGCAAGTACAGCAGATTGCTCTGGCCGTTCTTGTTGCCGGTCACGAGGACCTTGCTGGTATTGCTGAAGACTTCCTGCATGGTGTCCAGGTACAGACGCTGGCGGGTCACTTCGGGGGCCTTGCGATACTCGGCTACCAGTTTGGTGAAGCGATCAGCCTCACCCTTGGCGCGGGAGACCACTTCGTCGCGATAACCGTTGGCATCCTCGATGATGCGCTGGGCCTGACCACGGGCTTCCGGCACGACGCCATTGGCATAGGTTTCGGCCTGGTTGCGCGAACGCTGCTCGTCTTCACGGGCACGGATCACGTCATCGAAGGCTTCCTGGACTTCACGCGGTGCCGCTGCGCTCTGCACGTTGACCTGGGTGACGGTGATACCGGTGCGATAGGTGTCGAGGAAGCGCTGCAGGCGCTCCTTGATTTCGCTGGCCATCAGTTCACGACCTTCGGTCAGCACCTGGTCCATGGCGGTGGAACCCACCACATGGCGCAAGGCACTTTCGGTCGCGTGCTGCAGGCTGATTTCCGGCTGGTCGACGTTCAGCACGAAGTCCTGCAGGTTGGTGATCTTGTACTGCACGGTCAGCGGCACTTCGACGATGTTTTCGTCTTCGGTCAGCATCTGGCCCTGCTTGGTGTAGGCACGCTCACGCGTGACGTTCTCCATGTACTTCTGATCGATCGGCGGGAAGTAGATGTTCAGGCCCGGGCCTACGGTTTCGTAGTACTTGCCGAAGCGCAGCACCACGGCCTGCTCCTGCTCGTCCACGACATAGACCGCGCTGTACAGCCAGACAGCCGCGAGCACGACAAGACCGATGCCGAGCAGGCCAAAACCGCCGCCCTTGCCCGGACGGCTGCCGCCATCGTCACCGCGTTTCTTACCACCACCGAACAAACCGTTCAGGCTTTCCTGCAGCTTGCGGAAGGCCTCGTCGAGATCCGGTGGTCCCTTGCGGTCGCCGTTGTTACGACGCTTGCCGCCCCAGGGATCCTGGTTATTCGAGTTGCCACCCGGCTCATTCCAAGCCATAGCGCTCTCCATCTGATAAAGCAAAGACGCGCCCACGGCGCGCCGGCCAATGCTACAGAATGCCTGACACAGCTTTCTCAGGCTTTTATTGCAAAGTGTGTTGCTCGATGAATTCCATCGGTTGCAGCCCTTCACGACTGACCAACCGGTTCAGTTCCGCCCGAGGCAGGCGAACGGCCAACAGGCAGACGCCATCTTCATCATGTTCTTCTTTCTGCACCGCGCCCAACTCGAAGAATTGGGCACGCAGCCGGGCAAAACGCTGGGGCAGCTTCAAGGTGCCGACGAACAAGTCATCGCCCAACAGCTCCGCCACGGCCTGCTTGAGCAGGTCCAGTCCACTGCCATCACGAGCTGACAGCCAGACCCGTTGCGGCTTGCCGTCGGCATCGCGCTGGATCTGCGGCTCCACGCCCTCGAGCAAATCGAGTTTGTTGTATACCTCGAGGATCGGCAAGTCCTGGGCCCCGATCTCGCCCAGCACGATCATTACCTGCTCGATCTGCAGCATCCGGTCCGGCTCGGCGGCATCGATCACGTGCAGCAGCAGGTCGGAGTTGCTCGACTCTTCGAGCGTAGCCCGGAAAGCCTCGACGAGTTTATGCGGAAGGTGACGGATGAAGCCCACGGTGTCGGCCAGCACGATCGGCCCGAGGTCAGCCAGGTCGAGCCGGCGCAGGGTCGGGTCGAGCGTGGCGAACAACTGGTCGGCGGCGTAGACGTCGGACTGAGTGACGTTGTTGAACAAGGTCGATTTGCCGGCGTTGGTATAACCCACCAGTGAAACCGTCGGGATGTCCGCCCGCTTGCGACCACGACGCGACTGCTCGCGCTGGCTGCGGACCTTTTCCAGCCGCCCCTTGATCTGGCGCAGGCGAACCCGCAACAGGCGCCGGTCGGTTTCCAGCTGGGTTTCACCCGGACCACGAAGGCCGATCCCGCCTTTCTGGCGTTCAAGGTGAGTCCAGCCGCGGACCAGCCGCGTACTCATGTGTTCAAGCTGGGCCAGTTCGACCTGGAGCTTGCCTTCATGGGTACGTGCGCGTTGGGCGAAGATGTCGAGAATCAGCCCTGTGCGGTCGATCACGCGGCACTCGAAGACACGTTCGAGGTTGCGCTCCTGACTGGGCGTAAGGATGTGATTGAAAATCACCAGATCGATGTGCTCGGCCTTGACCAGGTCGCGCAACTCCTCGACCTTGCCACTGCCGATCAGGAACTTGGCGGTTGGCCGATGACGCGGCACGTTGACAAACGCGACGGTCTCGGCGCCGGCCGAAATTGCCAATTCCTGAAACTCCTGCGGATCTTCGCGCGCCTCAGGGTCCTGTCCTTCCAAGTGAACGAGAATAGTCCGCTCACCACCACCGTGGCGCTCAAAGAACAAAGGAGGCTCCTATCAAGCGTTACCCGGTTCAGCGTCACCGCCTTCGGATTCGGTTGCACTAGGCAGACGAATTGGACGAACCGGCACCACTGTCGAGATAGCGTGTTTGTAGACCATTTGGCTGACGGTGTTCTTCAGCAGGATGACGAACTGGTCGAAAGACTCGATCGTGCCTTGCAGTTTGATCCCGTTGACCAGATAGATGGACACCCCAACTTTTTCTTTACGTAAAGTGTTCAAGTAAGGGTCTTGTAGCGAATGCCCTTTTGACATGTGCCGCACTCCTTTAAGGATCAATTATAAAAATCGGAATCAGATGGCTTGGGCCGTCACACCCCCAAGGATAGACGGCAATTGCAAGGACTCAGCTCAATATGGAGATGGTCCCAAGGTATTTCAAGGCGCGTGGCAGATTGTCGCAATCAAGGCTGTCGAGCCAATGCAAGTCAGTCCAGCTGCGCAGCCAGGTGAACTGGCGCTTTGCCAATTGGCGCGTGGCGATAATTCCGCGCTCGCGCATCTCGGCTGACGTCAGCTTGCCGTCCAGGTAGTCCCAGACTTGTCGATAACCTACCGCACGTATAGACGGCAACCCGGCATGCAGGTCACTTCGCTCACGCAGGGCTACGACCTCGTCTATGAATCCCTGTTCCAACATTAATGCGAATCTTTGTTCAATTCGCCGATGCAGCACTTGCCGGTCCGCCGGAGCGATGGCCAGATTCGCGACAGTATAGGGCAATTGTTGCAGTCCCGAAGCGGCTGCTTCAGTACTTTGCGCAGATTGTCGCTGCCTGAGGGCCGTCATGCTCTGGCCGCTGACCCGATAGACCTCCAGGGCCCGGCTGAGCCGCTGCGGGTCATTGGGGTGAATACGCGCCGCCGACTGCGGGTCGATGACCGCCAATTGCTCATGAAGTGCTTGCCAACCAAGGCGCGCGGCTTCTTCTTCGATCTGCGCGCGCACTTCGGGGTCGGCCGCCGGCATGTCCGCCAGCCCGTCGACCAAGGCCTTGTAATACAGCATGGTGCCGCCCACCAGCAGCGGGATCTTGCCCCGGGCGGTGATCTCGGCCATGGCCTGGAGCGCGTCACGGCGAAAATCGGCTGCCGAATAAGCCTCGGCCGGGTCCAGGATGTCGATCAAGCGATGGGGAAATTCGGCCAGCAATTCTTTTGACGGCTTGGCGGTGCCGATGTCCATGCCGCGGTACACCAGCGCCGAATCGACGCTGATCAACTCGCAGGGAAGGACTTTGGTCAGTTCAATGGCCAGGTCGGTCTTGCCGGCGGCCGTCGGCCCCATCAGGAAAATCGCAGGAGGGAGCTGGTTCATCAACGACCGCGCAGGAACAGTTTGTCCAGGTCGTCCAGGCCCAGTTGGGTCCAGGTCGGCCGGCCGTGGTTGCATTGGCCACTGCGTTCGGTGTTTTCCATGTCCCGCAGCAGGCCGTTCATCTCCGGCAGGGCCAGGCGCCGGTTGGCACGGATCGCGCCGTGACAGGCCATGGTGCCGAGCAGTTCATTCAGGTGCGCCTGGATCCGGTCACTGGTGCCGTACTCCATCAAGTCCGCCAGCACATCGCTGACCAGCCGATTGGCCTCGGCCTGTTTCAACAAGGCCGGGATCTGCCGGATCGCCAGGGTTTCCGGCCCCAGCCGCTGCAACTCAAAGCCCAGGCGCTGGAACCAGCTCACATGCTCTTCCGCACAATCGGCTTCGCGCTGGCTGACCGCCAGGGATTCGGGCACCAACAGCGGTTGCCCGCTCAGGCCTTCGCTGGCCATGGCGACTTTCAAGCGCTCGTACATGATCCGCTCGTGGGCGGCGTGCATGTCCACCAGGACCAGGCCCTGGGCGTTTTCCGAGAGAATATAGATGCCCTTGAGCTGAGCCAGGGCATAACCCAGCGGCGGGATGTCGCCCTGGCCGTCGGGAAGTGCCGCCGCGCCGTTCTCCGGCAATGGCTTGAAGAATTCCCGATAGGCCGCCTGGGCCTCGGCTGCCGGCACGTTCGATTGCGGGCGTGGGGTGTATTGATACTGATAGCCGCTGCCGGCACCGTTGCCGGCCGTGTTGTAGCTCGGCTGTGGCTGGGGTTGCTCCAGCAGCGCATTGGCCGCCAGGCGCATTTCGCCCTGAGGTCCAAATTCGCCAGCATCCAGCCCCGTTGGCCGGACCATGCCCGCCACTGCCGCCGGAGCCGCGAGTTGATCTTCCGGCCGCACGTCGCCCAGCGCCCGGTGCAAGGTGCCATAGAGGAAATCATGGACCATGCGCCCATCACGGAAACGCACTTCGTGCTTGGTCGGATGGACATTGACGTCCACCACCGAAGGGTCGACCTCGAAAAACAATACAAAAGTCGGATGCCGTCCGTTGAACAACACATCGCGGTACGCCTGGCGCACGGCGTGGGCCACCAGTTTGTCGCGAACCGCACGACCGTTCACATAGAAATACTGCAAGTCCGCCTGGCTGCGGGAGAACGTCGGCAACCCAACCCAGCCCCACAGGTGCAGGCCATTGCGCTCCACCTCGATAGGCAATGCCTGTTCCAGGAAACCCGCACCGCACACCGCGCCGACACGTCGGGCGCGGGCCGCATCGTCGTGGGCCTCGTGCAGGCTGAGGATGGTCTTGCCGTTGTGACGCAGGTGGAACGCCACGTCAAAACGCGCCAGGGCCAGGCGCTTGATGACTTCCTGCAGGTGGTCGAACTCAGTCTTCTCGGCCTTGAGAAACTTGCGCCGGGCCGGGGTGTTGAAGAACAGATCGCGCACTTCCACCGACGTGCCAACCGGATGGGCCGCGGGCTGGACGCGAGAGGCCATGTCGCGGCCTTCGGTCTCGACCTGCCAGGCCTGCTCGGCGTCGCGGGTGCGAGAGGTGAGGGTCAGGCGCGACACGGAGCTAATGGAGGCCAGGGCCTCGCCACGAAACCCCAGGCTCATGACCCGTTCCAGGTCTTCGAGGTCGCGGATCTTGCTGGTGGCGTGACGGGCCAGGGCCAGCGGCAAATCGTCGGAAGGAATGCCGCCACCGTCATCGCGTACCCGCAGCAACTTGACGCCGCCCTGCTCGACATCGACATCGATGCGCTTGGCCCCGGAGTCGAGGCTGTTTTCCAGCAATTCCTTGATGACCGAGGCCGGGCGTTCGACCACCTCGCCGGCGGCGATCTGGTTCGCCAGCCGAGGGCTGAGCAGTTCGATGCGGGCGGTGCTGCCGATCACGTCGTCACTCATTGCTTGGCCGCCACTTCATTGCCCGGAATGGTCAGGGTCTGGCCGATCTTGAGCTCGTCACTCTTGAGATTGTTGGCGCTGCGCAAGGTGGCGGGCGACACCTGGTAACGCACGGCAATCATGGCCAGGGTTTCGCCAGGATTGACCCGGTGATCCCGTGGACCCTGGACGATCTTGCCGGAATCGCGCAGCCAGGCGATGTAGGTGCCCGGCGGCGGATTCTGCTGGAAGAACTGCCGCACGCCGCTGCTGATGGATCGGGCCAGGGCCTGCTGATGGCTCGCAGACGACAGTTTCGAGGCTTCGTTGGCATTGGAGATGAACCCGGTCTCCACCAGGATCGACGGGATGTCCGGCGACTTGAGCACCATGAACCCGGCCTGCTCGACGCGCTGCTTGTGCAGCGGCGTGACGCGCCCGATATTGCTCAGGACTTTCTGGCCGACGTTCAGGCTGGAGGTCAACGAAGCGGTCATCGACAAGTCAAGCAACACACCCGCGAGCATCCGGTCCTTGTCGTCGAGGCTGACATTGCCCGCACCACCAATCAGGTCGGAGCGGTTTTCACTGTCGGCCAGCCAACGGGCGGTCTCGGAGGTTGCACCGCGGTCGGACAGGGCAAACACCGAGGCCCCGAATGCGGCTTTCGAAGGCGCGGCGTCAGCGTGGATCGAGACGAAAAGGTCGGCGCCCTTCTTGCGAGCAATTTCCGTGCGGCCGCGCAACGGGATGAAATAATCGCCAGTGCGGGTCAGTTCGGCGCGGAAGCCTTTCATGCCGTTGACCTGGCGCTGCAATTCGCGGGCGATCGAGAGCACCACGTCTTTTTCACGCTGCCCACGCGAACCTGAGGCGCCCGGGTCCTCGCCACCGTGGCCGGCGTCGATCACGACAATGATGTCGCGCTTGCCAGCAGGCGCCGGTGGGAGCTTGAGCGCAGGCTCGGTCGGGGTCACCGGCACCGCGGGCACCGTGGCAACCTTGGTCGGCGGCGGTGGCGGCGGGTCGGCATCGGACGGGTTGTCGAACAGGTCCACCACCAGTCGATTGCCGTACTGGGCGTTGGGGGCCAGGGTGAAGCTCTTCGGGGTCACGGCTTTTTTCAGGTCGATGACCACCCGCAGGTCGGTCGGCGTACGCTGGGCCGAGCGCATCGCGGTAATCGGTGTATTGGAGGTGGGCACGTTCAACGGCGCGCCGAGGGACGCACCATTGATGTCGATCACCAGGCGATCCGGGGCCGTGAGGGTAAAGACGCTGTGCTGCACCGGGCCAGTCAGGTCGAACACCAGCCTTGTATTGTCCGGCGCCCGCCAAAGGCGAACGCTG
The DNA here is from genome assembly GCF_014268685.1 of Pseudomonas sp. SWRI92. Classification (NCBI taxonomy): domain Bacteria; kingdom Pseudomonadati; phylum Pseudomonadota; class Gammaproteobacteria; order Pseudomonadales; family Pseudomonadaceae; genus Pseudomonas; species Pseudomonas sp. SWRI92. The sequence continues at coordinate 23,774 of NZ_JABWQY010000009.1, read as the reverse complement.
TTGACCTTTGTCTCAGCCACAGCATCGACGGCCAGTGCCGTAAGCAACAGTCCTACGACAGCAACCACCGCGCGAAAGCGCATACCAAACCCCATCATCAATTAGTTTTCCAATGCCAAAGCGGCACACCACGACTCGCCACGCGAGCCCTGCGGAGTCAGTTTCAACGAACGCCCGCCATTCTGCGCGCCAATGGTAATGGTCAGGTCGGGCTTTGGCAAAAAACCTGCACCTTTCTGGGGCCATTCGATCAGGCATAAGGCGTCGTCTTCGAAATAATCACGGATACCGAGGAACTCCAATTCTTCGGGGTCCACCAGCCGATACAGGTCGAAATGGAAGGCGCGGATGTCACCGATTTCGTAGGGCTCGACCAAGGTAAACGTCGGGCTCTTGACTGACCCGACGTGGCCGAGACCGCGGATAATGCCACGGGACAAGGTGGTTTTCCCCGCGCCGAGATCCCCTTCAAGAAAAATCAGGCCGTGGCCGGCGGTGATCTGCGCGATGCGGGCACCAAATTGTGTCATGGCATGTTCGTCCGCCACGTACAGGGTTACTTCAGACACGGTGAATGCTCCTCCAACAACTGACGAATGACCGGAATCAGGTCGGTCGCCACCAATCCACGTCCCAGTTGACCGGCTTGCGCGCCGGCACTGGCGTGCAACCAGACTGCCAGGCGGGCCGCGTCGAAGCCTTCCAGACCCTGGGCCAGCAAGGCGCCGACCACGCCGGCCAATACATCTCCCAGGCCAGCCGTGGCCATGGCCGGATGACCCTGGCGGCAAACGACCAGGCGACCGTCCGGACTCGCAATCAGGCTGCCGGCGCCCTTGAGGATCACGGTGGCTGTATATTTTTTGCTCAACGCATGGGCAGCCGCCGGACGATCGGCCTGCACCTGGACCGTGGAGATCCCCAGCAATCGCGCCGCCTCGCCCGGGTGTGGGGTGATGACGCAATGCCCGGGCAGGCTGACCGCGCCGCTGCTCAACAGGTTCAGCGCATCGGCATCCCAAACTTGCGGCAACGGCGCATTGGCCGCCGCCGACAACAGACTACGGCCCCAGGCGGCCTGGCCCAGGCCCGGCCCGACCACCAGCACGCTGGCCTGCTTGAGCAAGCCCATCAATTGGTTCGCCGAATGGGTGCCTTGCACCATGACTTCCGGCAAACGCGCCAGGACGCAGGTTACATGCTCGCTGCGCGTCGCCATGGAAATCATGCCCGCGCCGCAGCGCAGGGCGCTTTCGGCGCTCATCTGGATCGCGCCGCCGAAGCCCCGGTCGCCGCCGATCAACAACACATGACCGAACTTGCCTTTGTGGGATGTGGGCGCGCGAGGCGTCAGACGTGGCAGATTGCGCGGCAGGAGTAATAGAGCGCTGGCCGGTGCCGATTCAACGATGTCCGGGGCCGCGTGCAAGTCATTGAAAAACAACTCACCGACCCGGTCCGCCGCATCCCCCGTGAACAGGCCAAGCTTCAGGCCGATGAACGTCACGGTCAGGTCAGCTATCACCGCAGTGCCCAGCACTCGACCGGTATCGGCACACAATCCCGAGGGGATATCCACGGCGGCGACCGGCAGGCCACTGACGTTGATGGTATCGATGGCCCGCACATAAGGCTCGCGCACATCGCCACTCAGCCCCGTGCCGAGCAGTGCGTCGAGCAATACACCCCGCAACTCGCATTCGTCCGTCCAGGGTTCTACTGGCACACCAACCGCCACGGCTTCGGCGTGAGCATTGGCGGCATCACCGAGCAAACGCCGGGGCTCACCCACCGCCAGCACTCGGACCGACCAGCCGGCGCGCCGGGCCAGGGTCGCGACCAGGTAGCCATCGCCGGCGTTGTTGCCATGGCCGGCCAGCACGGTCAGCTCGCTGGCCTCGGGCCAGCGCCGGACAATGGCTCGCCAGGTGGCACGGGCGGCGCGCTGCATCAATTCGAAGCCGCTGGTGCCCGCCGCGATCAGTTGTGCGTCGAGGGCCCGGACCTGCGCGGCACTGTACAGCGCGTCGGGAAAATCATCTTTAGTCTGCGGCATGCGTCTTCGGGCTCCGATGTCTGGCAGAATTATACGCATCTCAGCTCCGGTTTCTCTCGCCTCATGCCTGCCATTCCCACCGATCTTGCCACTCTCGCCCAATCCATCAAGGACTGGGGCCGCGAGCTGGGTTTCCAGCAGGTCGGCATCAGCGGCCTGGACCTCGCCGAGCATGAACAGCACCTGCAACGCTGGCTCGAGGCCGGTTACCACGGCGAAATGGACTATATGGGCGCCCACGGCAACAAGCGCTCGCATCCAGAAGAATTGGTACCCGGCACCTTGCGCGTGGTGTCCCTGCGCATGGATTACCTGCCGGGCGACACGCAAATGGCGCAACGGCTTGCCCAACCGGAAAAAGCCTACGTCTCGCGTTATGCATTGGGCCGCGATTACCACAAATTGATCCGTAAACGCGTGCAGCAACTGGCAGAAAAAATCCAGGCGGCCATTGGCCCCTTTGGCTATCGCGCGTTCGTCGATAGCGCGCCGGTGCTGGAAAAAGCCATCGCCGAACAGGCCGGGCTGGGCTGGATCGGCAAGAACACCTTGGTGCTGAACCGCAAGGCCGGCAGCTATTTCTTCCTGAGCGAACTGTTCGTCGATCTTCCGCTCCCGGTAGACCCGCCCCATGCCAGCGAACATTGCGGAAAATGTACCGCCTGCCTGGATATCTGTCCTACCAACGCATTCGTCGGCCCCTACATACTGGATGCACGGCGGTGCATTTCCTACCTCACTATCGAGCTGAAAAATGCCATCCCGGAGGACCTGCGGCCATTGATCGGCAATCGGGTGTTCGGCTGTGACGACTGCCAGATCGTCTGCCCGTGGAACCGCTTCGCCCGGCCGTCGGGGGAAGGCGACTTCAAGCCCCGCCACAACCTGGACAATGCTGAACTGGCCGAATTGTTCATGTGGGATGAGGACAAATTCCTCAGCAACACCGAAGGTTCGCCACTGCGCCGCGCCGGTTACGAACGCTGGCTGCGCAACCTGGCGGTGGGGCTCGGGAACGCGCCTACGACGATACCGGTAATGGAAGCGTTGAAGGCGCGACGGGACTATCCGTCAGCCTTGGTGCAGGAACATGTGGAATGGGCGTTGCGCCAGCACGCCGAGCGTCAGACTTCGTCGTTATAGACAAACTTGGGCATCTCCCAGTGGAAGCGGATTGCCAGGAGCCGCAGCAGGAAACCGCCAAACAGCGTGATGAGGATCGACTGTTCGCTGGGCAGTTGCAGGAAAACGCATAACAAATAGCACCACGCGGCGGCAAACGAGACGCTGGCATAAAGCTCACGGCGGAAGATCAGCGGGATATCGTTGCAGAAAATGTCCCGGAGGATGCCGCCGAACACTCCTGTTATGACGCCGCTGACCGACGCCACCAACATGCCGTGCCCCATCTCCAGTGCGGTCATGCAGCCAATCAAGGTGAACGCCACCAGGCCCACGGCGTCGAGCACCAGGAACAGTGAGCGCAAGTGACGCATCCAGCGCGCCAGGAATACCGTCAGCATGGCCGCCGCGGTGGTCAGCACCAGGTATTCCGGATGCTTGACCCAAGTCAGCGGGTAGTGCCCCAGCAGCACGTCGCGCACCGAGCCGCCACCCAGCGCCGTGATGCAGGCGATCAGCACCACGCCGAACCAGTCCATGCCCCGTCGCCCGGCGGACAGCGCGCCGGTCATGGCTTCGGCGGTTATGGCGATCAGATACAGCATCAGCAGCATGATGGCGGTCCTTGCAGGAAGGCGCGCAGTCTAGCCAGTTTGGGCTGGCACCAAAAGAGGGCGGCGCCGCTCAACGGCTAAATCCCCTGTGGCGAGGGAGCTTGCTCCCGCTCGGCTGCGCAGCAGTCGCAAACCAGACGATTGAGTCTTCCTGGAAAACTGTTGGGGCCTGCTACGCAGGCCAGCGGGAGCAAGCTCCCTCGCCACAAAAGCAATCCCGCCAGTCGCTGGAGTGCCGGTTAGAACTTGATGAAATGCTTGCGGTAATGCTGCAACTCGGCGATGGACTCGCGAATGTCATCCAGGGCCAGGTGCGTGCTGCCTTTCTGGAAGCTGTCGCGAACTTCGGGGGCCCAGCGGGCGGCCAGCTCCTTGAGGGTCGAGACGTCCAGGTTGCGATAGTGGAAATAGCTTTCCAACGATTTCATGTGGGTATACAGGAAGCGCCGGTCCTGGCAGATGCTGTTGCCGCAGATCGGCGATTTGCCCCTCGGCACCCATTGCTCGAGGAAGGCGATGGTCCGGGCTTCCGCCTCGGCCATGCTGATCTTGCTGTCGCGCACCCGCTGGGTCAGGCCCGAGCCACCGTGCTGGCGAGTGTTCCACTCGTCCATGCCGGCCAGGATCTCGTCGCTGTGATGGATCGCAATTACCGGGCCTTCGGCCAAGGTGTTGAGATCGCTGTCGGTGACGATGGTGGCCATCTCGATGATGACGTCGGTGTCGGGGTTCAGACCGGTCATTTCCAGGTCGATCCAGATGAGGTTTTGCGGGTTTTGCATGGGAAAGCTCCTCGGCGTAGCTGCGCAGTTTAGCCTAGGCAGCCTCCGGGGCGTGCTAAACTCGCCGCCGTTTTACCCTATTCGCTGCATTTCTTCATACGGAACACCCATGGCCAAACGCCAACTCAATCGTCGTCAGAACTGGCGCATCGAAAAGATCCAGGGCGAGCGCGCCGCCCGCGCCGCCAAACGCGAGTCCAGCGCTGTCGAAGCCTTGGAAGGCGGTGACCTGGGCCCGGAACAGACCGGGCTGGTGATCGCTCACTTCGGTGTGCAGGTCGAGGTCGAGGCCAAGGAAGGCGAATTGGCCGGCCAGGTTTTTCGATGCCACTTGCGGGCCAACCTGCCAGCGCTGGTGACCGGCGACCAGGTCGTCTGGCGCGCCGGTAACCAGGGCATCGGCGTGATCGTCGCGCAATTGCCGCGCCACACCGAGCTGTGCCGTCCGGACAGCCGAGGCCAACTCAAGCCCGTGGCCGCCAACGTCGACATGATCGTGATCGTGTTCGCCCCGCTGCCCGAGCCTCATGCCAACTTGATCGACCGCTACCTGGTGGCAGCCGAGCACGCCGGCATCCGTCCGTTGCTGCTGCTCAACAAGTTCGACCTGATCGACGAACACAACGCCCCGGCGTTGAACGCGCTGCTGTCGGTCTATCGGGACCTGGGTTACCCGGTGCTGGAAGTCTCGGCTCATCACGGCAATGGCATGGAGCAGTTGCAGCAGCAACTGGACGGGCGCATCAGCGTGTTCGTCGGCCAGTCCGGCGTCGGCAAGTCTTCGCTGGTCAACAGCCTGCTGCCAGAAGTCGAAACCCGCGTCGGGCCGTTGTCCGAATTGTCTGGCCAGGGCACCCACACCACCACCACCGCGCGGCTGTTCCATTTCCCCGGTGGCGGAGAATTGATCGACTCGCCGGGTATCCGGGAATTCGGCCTGGGGCATGTCAGCCGGGCCGATGTCGAGGCCGGGTTCATCGAGTTCAACGAGCTGATCGGCACCTGCCGCTTCCGTGATTGCAAGCACGACCGCGAGCCCGGTTGCGCCCTGCTAAAGGCATTGGAAGAAGGTCGCGTGCATCAGCAACGGATGAACAGCTACCGCTCGATCATCGCCAGCCTGCCGGAAAGCAGTTACTGACCCCAGTTAGACGATCGTTCCCACGCTCTGCGTGGTAACGCATCCGGTGACGCTCTGCGTCACAAGGGACGCGGAGCGTCCTGGGCGACATTCCCACGCAGAGCGCGGGAACGATCAGACGGAAAAAAGCCGACGATGATGTCGGCTTTTTTGTGGGTCACTGCGCCGGCGGTTCCGTCGGTTTCGGTGCGGCGTCGTCGAACAGGTTCAGGCGTTCGCGCAACTCATGGGCCGGCACCGGCTGCTGGTCCGCTGGCAGCGCGTTCGGATCAGCCGCCGCACCAGGCGTCACGGGTGCAGTGGGCGCTTCACCCGGCGCGCCCTCGCTTTGAGCTGGGTCTGGCGCCGGATCGTCGGTCTGCGAACCTTCGATGGCTTTCTGCGCCTTCTTGGTCAACACCACGATATCAATACGCCGGTTGACCGGGTTGAACGGTTCCTTGCGATCGAACAGCGCCGAGGACGCGTAACCGACGACCCGCGCCACTTGCTCGTCCGGGTAGCTGCCCGCCACCAGGGCGCGCCGCGCTGCGTTGGCCCGGTTGGCCGAGAGCTCCCAGTTACCGAAGTCGCCTTTGCCAACGTACGGCTTGGCATCGGTATGACCGCTGATGCTGATCTTGTTCGGCACCGCTTTGATGGTATCGGCCATGGCCAACAGGATGTCTTCGAAATAGGGTTTCAGCCGCGCGCTGCCCGAGTCGAACATCGGCCGGTTATCGGCGTCCATGATCTGGATGCGCAGGCCGTTCGGGGTGATCTCGAAGAGGATCTGGTCCTTGAATTTCTGCAGCTCCGGGTTCTCCTCGACCTTGTTCTGCAATTCCTGCAGCAGCAACTCCAGGCGCTCGCGCTCGACCTGCTCGGCCATGCCTTCGGCCTCATTGGCGTCGACGGTCGCCTTGTCGGGCTGAGGCTGCGACTTGACCTCGGGGTTGAGCGTATTTTCCGGCGCGAGGACGGGCGAGCCGCCCAGATCGATAATGTACGGCGTGCCGCTCTCGGAAAAACCGACCGGATCCTTGAAGTACCCGGCGATGGCGATCTTCTGTTCCGGGGTCGCGGTGGACAGCAGCCACAGCACCAGGAAGAACGCCATCATCGCCGTCGCGAAGTCGGCAAAGGCGATTTTCCAGGCACCGCCATGGTGTCCGCCGGCAATGCGCTTGATGCGCTTTACGATGATCGGCTGATTATTTTCCATTGCTTAGCGACCGCGAACCGCTTGTTCCAGCTCGGCGAAGCTTGGACGATGCGCCGGGTACAGGACTTTGCGACCGAACTCCACCGCCAGGGATGGCGGCATGCCCGAGGCGGAGGCCACGAGCGAAGCCTTGATGGCCTCGTAGACATTGAGCTCTTCCTTGGCGTCGTGGGCCAGGGAATGGGCCAGCGGGCCGAAAAAGCCATAGGCGGCCAGAATACCGAAGAACGTACCTACCAGCGCCGCACCTACGTGCAGGCCGATGGACGCCTGATCGCCCTCACCCAGGGAGGCCATGGTCACCACGATACCCAATACCGCCGCGACGATACCGAAACCGGGCATGCCGTCGGCGATGCCGTTGACCGCGTGCGACGGATGTTCCAAGTCTTCCTTGAGGCTGTACAGCTCCATGTCGAACAGGCCTTCGAGCTCATGGGGCGCCATGTTGCCGGACGACATGATGCGCAGGTAATCACAGATGAACGCGGTCATGCGCTCATCCTTCAGTACGGTGGGGTACTTGGCGAAAATCGGGCTGGAGGCGGCGTCTTCGATATCGCCCTCAATCGCCATCATGCCTTCACGGCGGCTTTTGTTGAGGATCTCGTAAACCAGCCCCAGCACTTCCAGGTAGAAGGTGTGGCTGAAACGCGAGCCGAACATGCTCAAGGATTTCTTGAGCACGTGCATGGTCATATAGCCAGGGTTGGCCTGCAGGAATGCGCCAAGGGCCGCACCGCCGATGATCAATACCTCGAAAGGTTGGATCAGGGCTGCGATCTTGCCATGGGAGAGCACGTATCCGCCGAGTACGCTCGCGAACACGACAATGATGCCGATAATTTTAGCCATAGGTAGAAAGTACTTATTTAAGTCGGGTTCAAGGTCATATTCGGAAGCTGAAAAATCTCTTCTTCTACTTATCGGCAAAACTGCGCCAGACTATAGCCAGTTCTGGCGAAAAGCCAATTTTGCCCCGTTCCGGGCGTTGATACCTCATGTGAAGATCGCGTCTAGTCATGGCTAACGAAACGAAGGTTCCAACTCCGCGACCCACCACGCTCGAAGGCTGGGTAAAGCTGCTCGAAGGCATCCACTTGCCGGTGCCCCTGGCCAGTCATGACCTGGTCTGCAAGGCTATTGCCGACAGCCGCCGCTCGTTGCGCGACATTGCCGAACTAATGCAGGGCAGCCCCGCCCTGGCCCTGAGTGTCATCCGCGAAGCTAACCATCACACCCACGGCACCCTGGCGGAACCGGCGGAAAATCTCGAGGTGGCCATCAACCGCCTCGGCCTCAAACGCACCGAGGAACTGCTCGCCCGCCTGCCCTCGTTGCCGGAACATGAAATTCCCGTGGCGCTGCGCCAAGTGCAATTGATCAGCCAGCACGCCTCGCAACAGGCCAACGGTTTTTTCGCCAACCGCCTGGCTCGGCTGTGGCAGGACATCCATTGGGGCAGCCTGTTATTTCTCTCGCCGCTCTGGCCACTGGCCCTGACGCACCCGCGGCTGCTGGGTGAGTGGGAGTTGCGGGTGGTCCATAAAGGCGAGCCAGCCGACCGGGTCGAGCGCGAACTGTTCGGCGTCAGCCTGCTGAAAATCTGCCTCGCGCTGGTGGAGAGGTGGCACCTGCCAGCGTGGGTGATGCAGGGCTATCGTCTGTTGCTCAACGAGCGCCGCGAACTGATCAAAGTGCTGCGCATCGCACGCGACAGCGATCACCCGCTACGCCAGCAGAATCGGCTGGACGACGATCCAACCCTGCGGCGCTGGCTCAACCAGCCCGCCAATACCGTGTTGCTGGCCAACGGCCTGGCACTGGCGGCGCAACAGGCTTGGGACAGCCCGTCCAGCGCTCGTTGGCAGTACCTCACAAGCCTGTATCTGCAAATGCCAATGGATGAGCTCCAGCAGCAGCTTCATCAACAGGCTGTCACCAGCGCCCGCCAAAACGCCATGCCAGACCTCTGGCATCCCGCCGTGGCGTTGATCTGGCCCTGGGGCAGCCGCCGCGTTCACCCGGGCTTGCTCCCGGCCGCGCCGCCCAGCGCCGAAGACCTGACCCAATGGCGCAAGCAATGCGCCGCGCTGTTGGTGGAACCCAGCCCCTTCAGCAATGCCATGCATCTGACGACCTCGGCCCGCGACGCCTTGGTGGCGTGCGGAATGCGCCGGGTCATGATCTTGATGGCCGACCGCAGCCAGACCAGCGTGCGCGTGCATCAGACCGCCGGCCTACCCAAAGAGGCGGCGGCGATGAGTTTCTCCATCAGCCAGAGCAAGGTCCTGCAGCGACTGCTGGCCCAGCAGGCCCAGGTTCGCCTGAACCCGGAGAACAATGCGCAATATTCGGCTTTGCTGCCGCCGGGCCTGCGCAGCCTGTTCAAGGGCGAGCACTTGCTGTTGCGCTCACTGACCTGCAACGGCCGGGTGATCATGTTGGTCGCTGTGGACCAGGGTGGCGGGCCGTTCTCGGACGTGACCGTACAGGCCTTCGGCAAAACCTCGCAATGCATCGAAAGGGCCCTGCACAGCTTTACCAACCGTGGCCGCTGAACTTGGTACAATCTTTTCCCTTTGCGCCCCAGGAGACCTCATATGCCTGACTTCTCTGGCTTGCCGCTGGTAATCGAGCCTAACGAGCTGCTGCCGCGCCTCGATGCTGCCAATCTGATTCTGGTGGACCTGACCAGCGCCGCCCGCTATGGCACCGGACATGTTCCTGGCGCGCGCTTCGTCGACCCCAAGCGCACGCAACTGGGCCAGCCTCCCGCGCCAGGCCTGTTGCCTGCCAATGCCGAGCTGGAGGCACTGTTCGGCGAGCTCGGCCACAATCCCGATGCGATCTACGTCGTGTATGACGACGAGGGCGGCGGCTGGGCCGGGCGCTTTATCTGGCTGCTGGACGTGATTGGCCATTCGAACTATCACTACCTCGATGGCGGCTTGCTGTCCTGGCTGGACGAGGGCTTGCCAGTCTCCACTGAAGTTCCGGCGGCAGTCGCGGGCTCGGTAAGCCTGACCCTGCACGAAGCACCCACCGCCACCCGCGAATATTTGCAAAGCCGCCTGGGCGCCAGCGACCTGGCGATCTGGGATGCGCGCGGCCCGCTCGAATATTCCGGCGAAAAAGTCGTTGCGGCCAGGGGCGGACACATCCCTGGGGCAATCAACTTTGAATGGACCGCAGGCATGGACCCGGCACGCAACCTGCGTATCCGCAAGGACATGCCACAAATACTCGAACAACTGGGCATTACGCCTGACAAAGAAGTCATCACCCACTGCCAGACTCACCACCGCTCTGGCTTCACCTATCTGGTGGCCAAGGCGCTCGGTTATCCGCGAGTCAAAGGCTATGCCGGTTCCTGGGGCGAATGGGGCAATCACCCTGACACCCCCATCGAGCTTTGAAGATTTTTAAGGACAGTTAATGAAAAACCGCTTGTTCATCCTCTCCCAGTACCTGCTGCCGCACCATTTGCTGTCGCGGCTGGCCGGCTGCATCGCCGAGTGCCGAGTGCGCTGGTTCAAGAATGCCTTCACGGCCTGGTTCGCCAAGCGCTACCAGGTGGACATGTCCCAGGCGCTGGTGGAAGACCTGACGGCTTACGAGCACTTCAATGCCTTCTTTACTCGCGCCCTGAAAGAGGGAGCGCGCCCTCTGGACGAAACCCCCGGCGCGATCCTCAGCCCTGCCGATGGCGCCGTCAGCCAGCTCGGCCCGATCGAGCATGGCCGGGTGTTCCAGGCCAAGGGCCACAGCTTCAGTGTGCTGGAGCTGCTGGGCGGTGATGCGGCCAACGCGGCGCCGTTCATGGGCGGCGATTTCGCCACCATCTACCTGTCGCCCAAGGATTATCACCGCGTGCACATGCCGCTGGCCGGCACTTTGCGGGAAATGGTCTACACCCCAGGGCGGATCTTCTCGGTCAACCAGACCACTGCCGAAAACGTCCCGGAACTGTTTGCCCGTAACGAACGCGTAGCCTGCATTTTCGACACCGAACGCGGCCCGATGGCCGTGGTGCTGGTGGGTGCAATGATCGTGGCTTCTATCGAAACCGTTTGGGCCGGGCTGGTAACGCCACCCAAGCGCGAATTGAAAACCTTCCGTTACGACGAAGCCGCCCGTGCACCGATCCACTTGGAAAAAGGTGCAGAACTGGGCCGATTCAAACTGGGCTCCACCGCAATCGTGCTGTTTGGCCCGGACCAGGTGAAATGGGCCGAAGACCTGGTTGCCGGCTCGCCGGTGCAGATGGGCCAAGGCTTGGCGCTGCCCAAAGCCTGATTCATCGGCTAGGTGCGGGCGAGGCCTGTCGCTCCCACCTGGCACCCGACATCGGACGCGCCTTTTCGCACATAACTGCTAGAGTTGGAACATCCCCTTCATTTCCCGCCGGAGCCCGTCCACGGCATGAATGAGACCAGCCCTCTCCAGCTACTGCGTGTTTCGACACCGACCCAGTCGCGCCTGTCCTTTTGCGATGCCACGCCTCGCGACCTCAAGCGTTGGATTGCCAACCTGCCCAAGGCCAACATCGGCGAAACCGCCCGCCTGTTGTATCAGGCGCTCGGCGAGCTGAACCTGCTGCTCACCCCCAGCGAAAACCGCCTGCAACTGCTCGAACTGCTGCGGCCCGAGGTTTATTACGTCTGCAAGCACCTGGAGCGACACTTCCTGCAGCAGGCCATTGTGCTGGACGACCGCTCGCGCAAGATCGTCAACCTGTGCCAGGCCCTGCAGACCCATCTGGCGATGGGTTACAAGCAAATAGTCGTACGCCTCTCGCCCAAGTTCACCAAGGATCGGGCGCGCGTGCTCGCCACCGCACTGCAACGGGCGCTACATGCCCTCGACGGCAACCTGTTGCGCGCCGGCCAGCTGTACAGCCCGGTGCCCGAGGGACTTTGGCTTGATTTGCACCAGCTGTACCGGATTGCCTGCCAGCACAAGTTGCAACACCTGAGCGTCAGCGATGAGCTTGCCAGCCAGGTTCATCAGTTGAACGCCGAACAGACCTACGTCGTCGCCCTGCTGCTAGGCGCCTCGCGCAGCAATCAGTTGCGCCAGAGCCAGATCGCGCGACTGGCCGAGGTACTGGAATCGTGGAGCCAGTGGGTCAAGCTGGACCCGCCCGCCAGCGCCGCCACCAGCCTTTTCGCCGTCGCACCGCAACTGGATGTCGGACCGCGGTATCGCTCCAAATTCCGCGCCGAGCAGCAACCTAGCCTGCAAGGTTTCGATCTTGAGCCGTTGGTACGCGCGATTACCACCCATCTGGCGCACCCTGTCGAATCATCGCTGCCAGTACCCGCCGGCATGAGTGCCGACACCCTGCACCACCTGCAAGCCGCCTGGGGCGAGGCCGTCGAACGCAGCTTCCAGCGCACCGAGGGCAACGGAACGCTGACGTTGTGCGTGGGCATGAGCGCGCTGCACTACTACCTTGGAGGCGAGCGCTCCTTCAGCGAAATCCTGAAGAATCCAGCGACGCGCAAGGCCCGGTTCGAGGCCTCGCCGACCACAAAAAACGACACTTGGAGCCAGGCCTTCGACGCCGCGCCAGCCGGTGACAGCGAGCTGCTGCCCTACGAAGAAATCGAGTACCCGGTCAATCCGGCCGATGACGACAGCACCAGCTCCGACAATCAGCATCACTTTCCAACCTACGACCTGCCAATCATCAATCACAGCCCGGGCGGTTACTGCCTTGGCTGGCCGAAAGAGGTGCCGGAACAATTGCAGGCCGGGGAGATGGTCGGCATTCGTGACGCCAACGACCAGACCTGGAGCATCGCCGTGGTGCGCTGGATCCGCCAGGTACGCAATGGCGCCATGCAGATGGGCATCGAGCTGGTCGCACCCCACGCCCAGCCTTGCGGGTTGCAACTGATCCGCGAACAGAGCGACCAGGGACATTACCTGCGAGGATTGTTACTGCCCGAAATCAGCGCCATCGACCTGCCGCCCACCGTTATTGCCCCGCGCCTGCCTTTCCAGGAAGGGCAGCAAGTATTGATCAATACCGACGGGCAGGCACGTCGTGCCGGCCTGGATCGCCGGGTCACCAGCACCCACAGCTTCAACCAGTTTGCCTACCGCCAGGAGGATTCGGGCACGGCCGGGGACGGCGGCGCGCAAGAAGGGGATTTCGATTCGTTGTGGAAGTCACTCTAGAAAGCGACCAGTTCCCGTGGCGAGGGAGCTTGCGCCCTCGCCACAAGAGCGTATGCCCTGGAAATTGATGCAGGGCTCAAACCTGCCCGTCGCGGTCCCTGAAGCCCAGCAGATACAACACCCCATCCAACCCCAAGGTTGAAATCGCCTGCCTGGCCGACTGCTTGACCAGCGGCTTGGCCCGGAACGCCACGCCGAGCCCGGCGATGGCCAGCATCGGCAGATCGTTGGCTCCGTCGCCTACGGCGATGGTCTGCTCCAGGCGCAGGCCCTCTTTGGCGGCCAGTTCACGCAGCAGATCCGCCTTGCGCTGGGCATCGACGATCGGCTCGACCGCCACGCCGGTCACCTTGCCGTCCACCACTTCCAGCTCGTTGGCGAACACGTAGTCGATACCGAGCTTGGCCTGCAATTGCTTGGCAAAATACGTGAAGCCGCCCGACAGAATCGCGGTCTTGTAGCCCAGGCGCTTGAGTTCGGCAAACAGGGTTTCGGCGCCTTCGGTCAGGCGCAGGGAAGCGCCGATGGAATCCAGCACGCTCACATCCAGGCCTTGCAGCAGCGCCAGGCGCTCCTTGAAGCTGGCCCGGAAATCCAGCTCGCCAGCCATGGCCCGCTCAGTGATGGCCGACACCTTGTCGCCGACGCCGGCAGCCTTGGCCAACTCGTCGATCACTTCGGCTTCGATCAGCGTCGAGTCCATGTCGAACACCGCCAGGCGGCGGTTACGGCGAAACAGCGAGTCTTCCTGGAACGCGATATCGACGTTCAGCTCCTGGGCCACACTGAGGAACTCAGCACGCAACGCCTGGGGATCGGCAGGTTCGCCGCGCACGGAAAATTCGATGCAGCCCTTGCCTTGGTCGGCCGGGGTATCGAGCGGCATGCGCCCGGACAGCCGATCGATGTGGTCGATGTTCAGGCCATATTTCGCCGTGATCGAACTGACGCGCTGCAATTGCTCGGCGGTGACCTTGCGAGTCAACAGCGTCACGATGTGCCGTTTCTTGCCCTGCCCGGCCACCCAGTTTTGGTAATCGGCTTCCGATACCGGAGTGAACCGTACCTGCTGGTCAAGCTTGTAGGCGGTAAACAGGATGTCCTTGAGCACCGACTTGCCCTGCTCGGTGTCCGGGATTTCAACCAGGATGCCGAACGACAGCGTGTCGTGGATCACCGCCTGTCCAATGTCGAGAATGTTCACACCACCCTGGGCCAGAACGCCTGTAATGGCCGCAGTCAGACCCGGACGGTCGCTGCCAGTGATGTTTATCAGGACAATTTCGCGCAAGGCGCACCCCCGCAGGTGGAAAAAAACCGCATTCTACCCACATTCAGTGACCATCGGGCACCGCCAGTGCTTTGCCGGTCATGGGGCTATCGCTATACTGCGCGTCAATTTCACGGACAAAGAGCCGAGCTCAGTGAACCGGCCCACGCCAGTCAAAACCGACAATTTCTTTCTGCTGATCTTCCGTGCACTGCGCCATCGTCGCGTGCCGATTGCATTACGCATTGCCAGCCATAACGTGATCCTGGTCGCCCTGGCCCTGGTCATCTATGCCTGCGTGATGGGTTTGCAGTTCAAGCAGGCCATGCACGAGCAGGCTGATGCCTTGGGCGAAAGCCTGACCACCCAGACCGCCACGTCCGCCACCGAGTTGCTGGTGTCCAACGACATCCTCAGCCTCAACGTGCTGCTCAACAACCTGACCAAGAACAAACTGGTCGCCCACGCCGCCATCTACAGCGTGGACAATCGCATCCTGGCGGAGGCCGGCCAGCGTCCCAAGCCGGGCCTGCTGGGTGAAACCGGTGGCATGTACCAGAGCAAGATCACGTTCCAGGACGTGACCGCCGGGCAACTGCGCATCAGCCTGGACATGGACCAGTTCCAGCAACCGATGACCATCAGCCTGCAGAGCATGGGCATTCTCAGCGCGATACTGTTGGCACTGGCACTGGCCTTGAGCCTGCGCCTGGGACGGCATATTTCCACGCCGCTGCTGCAATTGCGCGTCTGGCTGCGGGACATCGACGAACACACACCCGCCACCCAGCGCCAGGACGAAATTGGCGACCTGGCCCGGCAACTTCACGCCAGTTTCGCGCCGGAGCCTGAGCCCGTGCCTGAGCCCGAGGACATCGACTACGTCGATGAGGACGATGCCGAGCCGGAATTTGAAGTGCGCAACCTGCGGGACCCGGGCTTTGACGAAAGTGCGCCGATGCCTGCTTCCCGCCCTGTGCGGCGTCATGTGGTGCGTACGGTTGAAGACGATGAAGACGACGATGCCTTCGCCGACTTGCGAGATGAAACGGTCGCCGACGCGCCTCAACCGATCGCCCGCCCTGTCGCCTCGAACCTGCCACAGCACAGCGCCGTACTAGCCGTTCAACTGGGCGCCCAGGATCAATTGCGACGCCTGCCCCAGGCCCGCCTGAAGGAACTGCTGGAACGTTATCGCGACTGCCTCGACCAGGCGGCATCGCTTTATCAGGGCGAACTGCACACCTTGAACGACGGCAGCACACTGATGCTGTTCCACACCGAGGACAGCGGCGACGACTACCTGACCAACGCCATCTGCTGCGGTGAATTGCTGCGGGCATTGGGTCATCAGTTGCAGATCGAGGTTGCCGACAGTGGCATCACCCTGCAATTGCAATTAGGCCTGACCCTCGGCGACAGCCTGTTCGGCCTGAGCCAGATCGATCTGCTGTTGACCGAAACAGCCCAGGACGCACTGGCCCTCTCCCAACACAGCCGCAACCTGCTGCTGGTGGAGCGCAAGATCAACGACGACGCCCTGATCCGCCAGCGCGCGCGTATCCGTCCCATCGCCAGTCCCGAAGGCGCCTGCTGTGTAGAGCGATTGATGGAGCCGTATCCGTCGATGCTGGAGCGGCAATTGGCGCGGATGCATGAGCGCCAGGCCTGAGCCTCGGCATCTGAAATAACGAAGCCCGCTGGCGAGTGATCGCCAGCGGGCTTTTCATATAAACAACAAAGCCCGCATCAATGCGGGCTTTGCTCTGTATCCGGTCCGGCTATCAGAACCTGAACACTTCCATGTCCGTACGAATCGGCAAGGCCATGGGAATCTTGTCCTTTTCCTTTTCAACCGGTTTTGCTGGGGCGGGAGCAGCCTTGCGTGGGACCTCTGCGATAGGCGGCTGGTTGGCCAGCGGCTTGAGCGACACGGACAATTGCTCGGCCAGGCGCTGCAAGAGCACGCCTTGTGCCTGGACCTGCGCAGCGGTGGAGCCCGCGTGCTGCTCTTGCAGATGAACAATGCGGTTTTCGCGAACCTTGCCGCGACGGTCGATCAGTCGCCACTGGGCATCGAGGACCGCTGGCTGGGATTCGCCTGAGTCCAGCCGGGTAATTGACAGCAGGACCTGAACATCCGGGGAGAATCCCTGGGTGGCCGGGGCCAGCACTACGCGCTGACTGTCCAAATGGCCCGCAACCTGGCGCAGCAACAACTGATCGATGTCGGAAGACAAGCTGCCAGCCCAGCGTCCATCCGTGGCGGCTTGCAGGCTGCCGTCTGGCTGGCGTTGCAACAGGGTTTCACGCTGAAGGTAGTCGGCAATCAGCACCGGGCCGAGCAATACGGCCATGCCTGTGCTTTGCGCAGGCTGGGCTGGGGTACCGCTGTCCAGTTGGTACAAGGACACCGGCTGATTCATGCTGCAGCCCGCCAGGCCAAGCAGGCCGGCGAGCCACAAAATAGGAAGGCGCAGAACAGTCATCGTCTCGTCCAGGTGGCGGCCACAAGGCTTACCACAGTGAAAAATACTCGGTCATATGAAGAACGCCCGGCCACGCCGGCGCTTGAAAGGGCCTATCATCCGTGAATATGCGTCCCGACTCCAGCGCCAAAGTTCCGATCTGCGGGTTTTAATCGCAGACCGAGGCCTCTAGCACGCTTAATTGAGGTTTTCGACGAGCAGCGCATCCACCCTCTGAAAACCCCTCGGAAGCTTGTTGCCCCGCCGACCGCGTTCACCCTTGTAATGCTCAAGATCGTCCGCTTTCAAAGATAGCGTCCGCTTTCCTGCCTGAAGCACAAGCGTGGCACCCTCGGGTATCACTGCAATATCCGTGACATATTCCTCGCGACTCGCCACCCGTTCGCCGGAAATACCGATAATCTTGTTGCCTTTGCCTTTCCCCAGCTGTGGCAGGTCGCTGATCTTGAACACCAGCAACCGACCCTCGGTCGTCACCGAGGCCAGCCAATTGTTCTCGCGGTCGGTGACCGGACGCGGCGCAATGACCTTGGCGTTGTTCGGCAGGCTCAACAACGCCTTGCCCGCCTTGTTCTTGGCTTGCAGGTCCTCACCCTTGACGACGAACCCGTAACCGGCGTCCGACGCGATAACGTACAGCCCGTCATCATCAGGCATCAGCACGCATTCAAAAGTTGCACCCGGCGGAGGAGTTAATCGTCCGGTCAGCGGTTCGCCCTGGCCGCGAGCCGAAGGTAAGGTATGGGCCGGCACCGAATAACTGCGCCCGGTTGAATCGATGAACACCGCGAACTGGTTGGAACGTCCCGGCGCCAAGGCCTTGAAGTTGTCCCCAGCCTTGTAGGAAAGCCCGGCAGCGTCGATGTCGTGCCCCTTGGCGGAGCGCACCCAACCTTTTTCCGACAGCACAACCGTCACTTTCTCGTTCGGCAACAGATCATGTTCGGTCAGTGCCTTGGCTTCGGCGCGCTCGACGATAGGCGAGCGGCGGTCGTCACCGTAGGTTTCGGCGTCCTTGAGCAGTTCGGTGCGTACCAGTTTCTTGAGCTTGGCTTCGCTGCCCAGCAAGGCTTGCAGCTTGGCCTGCTCCTTGAGCAATTCATCCTGCTCGGCGCGCAACTTCATTTCTTCCAGGCGCGCCAACTGCCGCAGGCGGGTATCGAGAATGTAGTCGGCCTGGATTTCGCTCAGGGCGAAACGGGCGATCAGGCTGGCCTTGGGGTGCTCCTCGGTACGGATGATGTGGATCACTTCATCCAGGTTGAGGTACGCAATCAGCAAGCCGTCCAACAGGTGCAGGCGGCGCTCTACTTTGTCCAGGCGGAATTGCAAGCGCCGGCGCACGGTCTTGACCCGGAACTCCAGCCATTCCACCAGCAAGGCCCGCAGGTTTTTCAGCTGCGGCTTGCCGTCCAGGCCGATGATGTTGATGTTGACCCGGTAGCTGGACTCCAGGTCAGTGCTGGCGAACAGGTGCTGCATCAGCGCATCGTGGTCGACCCGGCTATTGACCGGAATGATCACCAGGCGACACGGGTTTTCGTGGTCTGACTCGTCACGCAGGTCAGCAACTTGCGGCGCCTTCGATGGCTTTGCCTGCATCATCGCGGCAATCTGTTCCATCACCTTGGCACCGGAAACCTGATGCGGCAGCGACGTGACAATGATGTCGCCGTCTTCGATGTGATAAACGGCACGCATGCGCACCGAACCACGGCCGGTCTCGTAGATTTTCAGTAGATCGGCGCGGGGAGTGATGATTTCCGCTTCGGTCGGGTAGTCCGGGCCTTGGATATGCTCGCAGAGCTGCTCCACCGTGGCTTTCGGCTCGTCCAGCAGACGCACGCACGCCGTGGCCACTTCCCGCAGGTTGTGCGGCGGCACGTCAGTGGCCATGCCCACGGCGATACCGGTGGTGCCATTGAGAAGAATATTCGGCAAACGTGCCGGCAACACCAGGGGTTCGTCGAGGGTACCGTCGAAGTTCGGCCCCCAGTCCGCAGTGCCCTGGCCCAGTTCGCTGAGCAGCACTTCGGAATAACGCGACAGCCGCGCCTCCGTGTAACGCATGGCCGCGAACGACTTGGGATCGTCCGGCGCACCCCAGTTGCCTTGCCCGTCCACCAAGGTGTAGCGATAGCTGAACGGCTGGGCCATCAACACCATGGCTTCGTAGCAGGCCGAATCGCCGTGGGGGTGGAATTTACCGAGCACGTCACCGACGGTCCGTGCCGACTTCTTGTGCTTGGAGTCAGCGTCCAGCCCCAACTCACTCATGGCGTAGATGATTCGCCGCTGAACCGGCTTGAGACCGTCGCCGATGTGCGGCAAGGCGCGGTCCATGATCACGTACATGGAGTAATTGAGGTAGGCATTTTCGGTGAAGTCAGCCAGCGACCGGCGTTCTACGCCGTCTAAGCTGTCTGCAAGAATGTCGCTCATGCGGGCCTCATCAGTTCGTTGTCTGGCGCAACAGCATGGTGCCGTCGCGCTGGGTAAATTCAAGTTTGTTCAGGGCGCTCATGCCCAGTAGCACCTGCGTGCCACCCAGGCCTGGCGCCACCAGGGCGCGGACATCGCGCAAGACGATGTCGCCCAATTGCAGCCGGTCGATGCGGGTGCGATAACCTTCGCTCAAACCGTTGGCGGTGCTCAATGTCACGCCAAAACCTTTTTCCAGCTTCAGCCGCTCGGCCAGTTCCTGCGGGACCGCCACATCGGTGGCCCCGGTGTCGAGCATGAAATCCACCGGCTGGCCGTTGATCTGGCCGCTGGCGACGAAATGCCCCTGTTTATTGCCGACCAGCTTCACCTCGATAAACCCTTCGCCCTTTTGCGAATACACCTCTGTGTTGGGATTGTGCTCGCGCTGCTCCCACTGGGCGAAAAACCGCGTCGCCAGAAACAGCGCCGCGCACCAAGCCAAGATCATCAGCACCCGGCCGGCGCGCTTGCCCGGCGGTTGCTGGCTCATGGCGTGGCGCTCCAACCACCCGTCGGTGCGGAAAAACGCCAGACGATCGGCCGCGTTTCGCCGTCGGCGCGCTTGCCATTATTGTTATCCAGGCCGATCCACGCGCCACCAGCGTCCACGACCAGCGCTTCGGCCAGGCCGAAGGGTTGTGGATAAAGACGCTTATCCTGCAGCGCCTCGGCGGCGAATGACCAGCAGCGCTCGACCTTGGCGGTCTGCGGGTCACGCCGGCAGACCTGATAGGCGTTTCGCTCCAGGGTAAACAGCTTGCCTTCGAACAACGACAGATCGGCGAAGTCCCGCGGCACCGCCCTCGGCTTGAAAAACTGCTCAGGCTGCATTTCCTTTCCCGCTTCGCTCAGCAACACACAATTGCCATCGCAATCCCATACCGTCTGCTGACGCTTGATCAATAACAGCCCCCGACGCTCGCGTTCGGCCGCCAGCCATAGCTGGTCACCGGCGGGGTTCACGGCCAGGCCTTCGAACAGTGCGTTGAAATGCAATAGCATACCGCTGCCCCGGGCCTGACGGATCAAGGTCGGGGCGATTTTCAGCCAGGACGCCGCCCCAGTTGGCGGCACGAGCAGCACGGCGGCATGGGACTCGCTGACCACGTAGCGATTGCCGGCGCTGTCGCAACTGATGCCTTCGAAATCCAACTCGCCACCGCGCAGAAACGACGCCGCCCACGTCCGCGAGCTCAAGCCCCAGGGCAAACCGCTGTCCGGCACCTGCGGCACTTCGATAGCCACCGCTTCAGCCTGCCAAACCGGCGCATCGTCGGGGTTGAGGCGGTAGATTTGGTCATCGTCGCGATCGGACACGGTCCACATCTCGCTGCCGCACAGCGCAAGCCCGGACAGGTTGCCGCCGCGCAGGCCATCGACGACGTGCTCGGACACCAGCTTCAATTCCGGCGCGGGCCCTGCAACTACCACCCCCGCCCACAGCAACAATCCCAGGGCGAACCCGTTGCGCATCAGGCCAGGACCTCGGCCAAGTCCCCTTTGGATTCGAGCCAGGACTTGCGGTCGCCGGCGCGTTTCTTCGCCAGCAACATATCCATCATTTCCGAGGTCGCCTCGAAGTCATCCAAGGTCAACTGCACCAGGCGGCGGGTGTTCGGGTCCATGGTGGTTTCACGCAACTGCGGCGGGTTCATTTCGCCCAGGCCCTTGAATCGGGTGACCTGCGGCTTGCCACGTTTCTTCTCGGCCACCAGGCGATCGAGGATGCCGTCGCGCTCGGCTTCGTCCAGGGCGTAGTAGATTTCCTTGCCCAGGTCGATGCGATACAGCGGCGGCATCGCCACGTAGACGTGACCGGCGTCCACCAGCGGGCGGAAATGCTGGACGAACAGCGCACACAGCAATGTGGCGATGTGCAAGCCGTCGGAGTCGGCGTCGGCGAGGATGCAGATCTTGCCGTAGCGCAACTGGCTCATGTCCGCGGCGCCCGGATCGACGCCAATGGCCACCGCGATGTTATGCACTTCCTGGCTGGCCAGCACTTCGCTGCCGTCCACTTCCCAGGTGTTGAGGATCTTGCCCCGCAGCGGCAGGATCGCCTGGAACTCCTTGTCCCGCGCTTGCTTGGCCGAACCGCCGGCGGAGTCACCTTCCACCAGGAACAGCTCGGAACGCATCGGGTCCTGCCCGGCGCAATCGGCGAGCTTGCCCGGCAATGCCGGCCCCTGGGTGATGCGCTTGCGCTCGACCTTCTTGCTGGCCTTGAGACGACGTCCGGCGTTGTTGATCGCCAGCTCCGCCAGGGCCAGGCCGGTCTCAGGATTGGCGTTGAGCCACAGGCTGAACGCGTCCTTGACCACGCCGGAAACAAACGCCGCCGCCTCGCGGGACGACAGGCGCTCCTTGGTCTGGCCGGAAAATTGCGGTTCCTGCATCTTCATCGACAAGACGAAGGCGATGCGTTCCCAGACATCTTCCGGCGCCAGCTTCACGCCGCGAGGCAGCAGGTTGCGGAACTCGCAGAACTCGCGCATGGCATCGAGCAAGCCCTGGCGCAAGCCATTGACGTGGGTGCCGCCCTGGGCCGTGGGGATCAGGTTGACGTAGCTTTCCTGGACGCTTTCGCCGCCTTCGGGCAGCCACAACAGCGCCCAGTCCACCGCCTCCTTGTTACCGGCCAGACTGCCACAGAACGGCTCGTCGGGCAGGCGCTCGAAACCGCTGACCGCGTCCACCAAGTAGGAGCGCAGGCCGTCTTCGTAATGCCATTCGACTTTCTCGCCGGTGGCCTTGTCCTCGAAACTGACCAGCAACCCCGGGCACAACACGGCCTTGGCCTTGAGCACATGCTTGAGGCGGCTGACAGAAAACTTCGGCGAATCGAAATACTTCGGGTCCGGAGCGAAATACACGCTGGTCCCGGTGTTGCGCTTGCCGACGGTACCGATCACTTCCAGCTCGGTGGCCTTGTAGCCGTCGGCGAAGGTCATCTGGTATTCATTACCGTCACGCTTGACCCGCACCCGCACCTGGGTCGACAAGGCGTTGACCACGGAGATACCCACCCCGTGCAAACCGCCGGAGAACTGATAGTTCTTGTTGGAAAACTTGCCGCCGGCGTGGAGCTTGGTGAGGATCAGCTCGACGCCCGACACACCCTCTTCAGGATGAATGTCCACCGGCATGCCGCGACCGTCATCGCTGACTTCCAGGGAGTGATCGGCGTGCAGGATGACCTGCACCGACTTCGCATGCCCGGCCAAGGCTTCGTCGACACTGTTGTCGATGACTTCCTGGGCGAGGTGGTTCGGCCGACTGGTGTCGGTGTACATGCCGGGGCGCTTGCGCACCGGGTCGAGGCCCGAGAGGACTTCGATGGCGTCTGCGTTATAAGAGCTAGCGCTGGGAGTGGCCATGGGGTCTCGTCGTCAGTGTTCAATGAAAAAGGGGCGATGGCTCACAGCGACGTGAAGTCGATCGCCTGGTACAAATCGGCGCCAATGCCGGCAAAACTCAACAGTGCCGGCAACTGCTGGGCAAACCCTTGGAAACTGTGGTCGCCGCCGGCCTGGATGCGCAAGGCACAGGCGCGGTAATACTGCTGGGCGTGGCGATAATCCAGCGTTTCGTCACCGGTTTGCAACCATACCTGAAACCGCTGCGGATCCCGGGGCGCCGGCACTTCCAGCTCGGCCAGGGCCGTCACGTGGTCGTGGGTCAATTCCCAGGTTTCGTCGGTGTATAAATTCTTCTGCGTGCCCAGGTAGCCGTCGAACATCCGATGCGGGCTCACGGCAGGATTGACCAGCAGGGCTTTGAGCCCGTGGCGCTCGGCCAAGTGAGTCGCATAGTAGCCGCCGAGCGAGCTGCCGACCAGCAGCGGCCGCTCCAGTTCTGCAATCGCCTGTTCCAGCTGACCGATGGCTTGGCGGGGGTGGTGGTGCAAGGCGGGCACCCGCAACTGGTTGCTCAGGCCCAGGCGTGCCATCACGTCGACCAGTTGGCAGGCTTTGGTCGATGCTGGGGCGCTGTTGAAGCCGTGGATATAAAGGATCGAACCCGACATTGCCGACTCCCTGGGTGTTGGGCAAAGGCCGGAGTTTACAGGGAGTTTGTGGAGGTTTGGGGATGATATGACTGGCATTGGGATAAACACGAAACCCTGTGGCGAGGGGATTTATCCCCGCTGAGCGCCCTCAGGGCCGGCGTATCTCTTACGGACCGGGTACATATCCATTGCTGCGGTAACGGCTGCTTATGGTTTCGCTCTTACAGCGACTCACTTTTATGAAGCGTAAAAGTAAGCAAAACGCTTTTGCCCCACCACTCGGCACCTCGCCTAGGCTCGGTGTGCCCTCACTCCGGCATTGCTCCGTGGGCCCGCCGCGAAGGCCCATCCATGGGCCAGCGCGGCTATCCCGGCATCCATGCCGGGATGCCCACTGCGCAATACCTGCGTTCG
>NZ_JABWQY010000008.1:0-229967 GCF_014268685.1 Pseudomonas sp. SWRI92 | reverse complement strand
GCTGCTGACAAAGAAGGTATCAGCGAAACTGTGGGCGGCGCGCGGCCCAGGCATGGTCAAGAAGACCGCGAAGTACCAGAACAGGATCTGCAGCAGTGGTGGGATGTTGCGGAAGACTTCCACGTACACCGTCGCCACTTTGGCGATGATCCAGTTTTTCGACAGCCGGGCCACGCCGACAATGAAACCGAGGATCGTCGCCAGGATCACGCCGATGAAGGTCACCAGCAATGTGTTGAGCAACCCGATGACGAAGACGCGGGCATAGCTGTCCGCTTCGGTGTAGTCGATCAGGGTTTGAGCGATGCCGAAACCGGCACTGCGCTCCAGAAAGCTGAAGCCGGAGGTAATACCCCGGTGCTCAAGGTTGGTTTGCGTGTTATCGAACAGAAACCAGCCCAGGGAAACAACCGCCACGATAGTGACGATCTGAAATACCCACGCACGCACTCGTGGATCGCTGAGGCTGAGCCTCTGCTTAGGTGCGCCGATTGAATTTTGCATGAAGTGCCCCGCAAAGAATGGAACAGAACATCACCCGGTGGTTGGCCCACCGGGTGATAGAACCATCAGCGCACTGGTGGTGCGTATTGAATGCCGCCTGCGTTCCACAGAGCGTTCAGGCCGCGATCGATTTCCAGCGGGGTGCCCTTGCCGAGGTTACGCTCGAACACTTCACCGTAGTTGCCGACTTGTTTGACGATTTGCACGACCCAGTCTTTCGGCAGCTTCAGGTCTTTACCGTATTCGCCGTCAGCGCCGAGCATACGGGCGACGTCCGGGTTCTTGGTGGACTTGGCTTCAGCTTCGACGTTCTTCGAAGTGATGCCGGCTTCTTCAGTGTTGAGCATGGCGTAGCCAGTCCAGCGCACGATTTTCGACCACTCTTCATCGCCATTACGCACGACTGGGCCCAGTGGCTCCTTGGAAATGGTTTCCGGCAGAACTACGTAGTCCTTCGGCGAAGCCAGCTTGCTGCGCTGGGCGAACAGCTGGGACTTGTCGGAGGTCAGCACATCGCAGCGACCGGATTCCAGCGACTTGGCGCTTTCATCGGAGGTGTCGAAAGTGATGGGGGTGTACTTCAAGCCATTACCGCGGAAGTAGTCGGAAACGTTCAGCTCAGTGGTGGTACCGGCCTGGATGCAGATGGTCGCACCGTCCAGTTCCTTGGCGCTCTTGACGCCCAGCTTGTTGTTTACCAGGAAGCCGATGCCGTCGTAGTAGGTAATGAAGCCAGGGAACACCAAGCCCATGCCGGCATCGCGGGAACTGGTCATGGTGGTGTTGCGCGACAGGATGTCGATTTCGCCGGACTGCAGCGCGGTGAAACGCTCCTTGGCGTTCAACTGGCTGAATTTCACCTTGTTGGCGTCACCAAATACGGCGGCGGCCACGGCGCGGCAGAAGTCAGCGTCGATGCCGAGGATCTTGCCGGAGGCATCAGGTACCGAGAAACCCGGCAAACCATCGCTCACACCGCACTGTACAAAGCCTTTCTTCTGTACGGCATCCAGGGTTGCACCCGCCTGAGCGAACCCGCTGACACCGAGAACTGCTGCTGCAGTCACGACTGCCAGGGTGGATTTCAGTAACTTCATTCAAACCTCCAGTTTTGCTCTTGTTGTGTCGGAGCTTGAGCCCTGTCGCACCCTTTTGAGGCATTGCCGACCCTTGTTGGCTTTTTTTAGGGTCAACCGACGTCTGGGCCTTCGCTATGAGTCTAATCATGAGAGCGCCTATAAACGGCGCCTTACTCACTTCTCACCAATCGGCCGAACGGGCTGTAGCCCTTCACGTTCGCGAAGCCCGTAGCGGCTATTGGCGAACATCCATCACCGGATTCTGATATCCCATGCGTCGCGTCGAGCTGATAGTGTTACCGCGCAGCGTGAGAATCATCACTCAGGCTTCCCCATAGCAAAGCCCGTACCACACCGCTGCGCTTGCCCCTTACTAAACACGTCAAGACAAAAAGTTGTAGCATTGCGACATCTAATTAACTGAGGCACCAGGCCCGCACCGTAATCACGCACTGATTGAGCGCGCCCGCACATTTTTGGAGCACACCATGACCGACCCCTTGATTATCGAGCCCTCAAGCACCGCCGACGCGTGCGTTATCTGGCTCCACGGCCTGGGCGCCGATCGCTACGACTTCATGCCGGTCGCCGAAATGTTGCAGCAAAGTTTGCTGACCACGCGGTTCGTCCTGCCCCAGGCACCGACGCAGCCGGTCACGATCAACGGTGGCTACGCCATGCCCAGTTGGTACGACATCCGTGCCTTGAGCCCGGCCCGGGCCATCGACGAGCAGCAACTGGAAGCCTCCTCGCAACGGGTCATCGAGCTGATGGAAACCCAGCGAGCCAGCGGAATAGACGCCTCGCGGATCTTCCTG
This sequence comes from Pseudomonas sp. SWRI92, assembly GCF_014268685.1. NCBI lineage: Bacteria > Pseudomonadati > Pseudomonadota > Gammaproteobacteria > Pseudomonadales > Pseudomonadaceae > Pseudomonas > Pseudomonas sp. SWRI92. The sequence goes on along the minus strand of NZ_JABWQY010000008.1, from coordinate 227,566 downwards.
GCGGGTTTCTCCCAAGGCGGCGCGGTGGTTTATCACACGGCATTCGTCAAATGGCAGGGGCCACTGGGCGGCGTGATCGCATTGTCCACGTACGCGCCAACGTTCAGCGAAGAACTGCAGTTGTCTGCCAGCCAGCAACGCGTTCCGGTACTGGCGCTGCACGGACAGTACGACGAAGTGGTACTCAACCCGATGGGGCGAACCGCGAAAGAATATTTGAAGCTGCATGGTGTCACCGTGACATGGCAGGAATACCCAATGGGCCACGAAGTGTTACCCGAGGAGATCCGCGACATCGGTAACTGGCTGGCCGAGCGGTTGCGCTAAGCGGCCAATCGCCACGCCGGTCCTTTGACGATCACACTACGCCGCGCCCGTTTCTTGCATTACACTGGCCGGCGTACATTCCTTAACCAATCGATGAGATGACCGTGCTCAAAGCACTCAAGAAGATGTTCGGTAAAAGCGAGGCCGAGCAGCTCGCGCCTGGCACCAGCGCGCCGGTCCACGGCCCGAGCCGTACCGAAGCACCCCAGCAGCCGCGCCGCGCCGCGCCGGTTGCCAGCGATAAAAAAGCGTCGGCGCCCGCTGCCGCCACCGAGCCTGACGTTTCCCCTGCACCGGAACGGCCACCCGAAGCCGCCAAGCCGCGTCGCGAACGCGCACCGAAACCGCCGGTTGTCGCCTGGAAGCTCGATGATTTCGCCGTAGAGCCCCAGGAAGGCAAGACCCGTTTCCACGATTTCAAACTGGCCCCGGAACTGATGCACGCCATCCACGACTTGGGTTTCCCGTATTGCACGCCCATCCAGGCGCAGGTGCTGGGTTTCACCCTGGCCGGCAAAGACGCCATCGGCCGTGCCCAGACCGGCACCGGCAAGACCGCGGCATTCCTCATTTCCATCATCACCCAACTGCTCCAGACGCCGCCGCCCAAGGAACGCTACATGGGCGAGCCACGGGCGTTGATCATCGCGCCGACCCGCGAGCTGGTGGTGCAGATCGCCAAGGACGCCGCCGACCTGACCAAATACACCGGCCTGAACGTGATGACGTTCGTCGGCGGCATGGACTTCGACAAGCAGCTCAAGCATCTCGAAGCCCGCCACTGCGACATCCTCGTCGCAACACCGGGCCGCCTGCTGGATTTCAACCAGCGCGGCGACGTGCACTTGGACATGGTCGAAGTGATGGTGTTGGACGAAGCCGACCGCATGCTCGACATGGGCTTCATCCCGCAGGTGCGTCAGATCATTCGCCAGACGCCGCCAAAGAGCGAACGCCAGACGCTGCTGTTCTCTGCCACGTTCACCGAAGATGTGATGAACCTGGCCAAGCAATGGACCACCGACCCGTCCATTGTCGAGATCGAGGCGCTGAACGTCGCCAGCGAAAACGTCGAGCAACACATCTACGCAGTCGCCGGTGCCGACAAGTACAAGCTGCTCTACAACCTGGTCAACGACAACGGTTGGGAGCGGGTGATGGTATTCGCCAACCGCAAGGACGAAGTGCGCCGCATCGAAGAACGCCTGGTGCGCGATGGCGTCAACGCCGCGCAACTGTCGGGCGATGTGCCGCAGCACAAGCGCATCAAGACGCTCGAAGGTTTCCGTGAAGGCAAGATCCGCGTGCTGGTCGCCACCGACGTGGCCGGGCGCGGCATCCACATCGACGGCATCAGCCACGTTATCAACTTCACCCTGCCGGAAGTACCGGACGATTACGTGCACCGTATCGGCCGTACCGGTCGGGCCGGGGCCGCCGGGGTTTCGATCAGCTTCGCCGGCGAGGATGATTCCTACCAGTTGCCGTCGATCGAGGCGTTGCTGGGGAAAAAGATCAATTGCGAAACCCCGCCGACGCATTTGTTGCGGCCGGTTGAGCGCAAGCACTCTTGATTATTTGAAGTGATGGGTCCGATCAGCGCAGCCGTGACAGCTGCGCTTTTTTTTGCAGGTGCTTATGACTTCCAGCGATCCGCCGCCGCGTGATCGCTGTCCCGCCCTTCAACCCAGCGCGGGCCGTCAGCGGTGTTTTCCTTTTTCCAGAAGGGAGCGCGGGTCTTGAGGTAGTCCATGACAAAGGCGCAGGCATCGAATGCCGCCTGGCGATGGGCGCTGGCGGCGGCGACGAAGACGATTGGCTCGCCCGGCTCCAGGGCGCCGATGCGGTGCAGCACTTCCAGCTTGAGCAATGGCCAGCGCTGCTCGGCCTCGTCGGCGATCTTGCCCAGGGCTTTTTCGGTCATGCCCGGATAATGCTCCAGGAACATGCCAGACACATCCAGTCCGTCGTTGAAGTCACGCACGTAGCCGACAAAACTCACGACCGCCCCGACGCCGACGTTGGCCGCGTGCATCGCGTTGACTTCGGTTCCCGGGTCGAATGGATTGGCCTGCACACGAATCGCCATGGCTCAGCCTCCGGTCACGGTGGGGAAGAACGCCACTTCGTCACCCTCCGACAGCGGTTCATCGAGCTGGCACAGGTCTTCGTTGCGGGCGCACATGAGGTTCTGCTCCTTCAGCACCTCGGCACCGTCACGTTGGGCGAGCAACGCGCGCACATCGTCGACCGTGGCGAAATCGCCTTCCACCTTTAGCGAATCCATACCAAGCGCTTCACGGTATCGGGCGAAGAACTTCACCGTGATGTTCATGACGCATCCGCCTGGAAGTGGCCGCTCTTGCCGCCAAGCTTCTCCAACACCCGCACGCCTTCGATGGTCATGCCCCGGTCCACGGCCTTGCACATGTCATAAATGGTCAACGCGGCGACGCTGGCGGCGGTGAGGGCTTCCATTTCCACGCCGGTCTGCCCCGACAGTTTGCAGCGGGCGACGATGCGCACCCGGTCCTCGCCTTCGGCATTGAGCTCGACCTTGACGCTGGTGAGCATCAGCGGGTGGCAGAGCGGAATCAGGTCGCTGGTTTTCTTGGCCGCCTGGATGCCGGCAATACGCGCAACGGCGAACACATCACCCTTGGGGTGACCGCCGCTGACGATCATCTGCAGCGTGTCGGGCAGCATGCGCACAAAGGCTTCGGCGGTGGCTTCACGGAACGTCACGGCCTTGTCGGTCACGTCGACCATGTTGGCGCGACCTTGGGAATCGAGATGGGTCAGCACAGGGTAACTCCTGATCAGGAGCGTCGATTGTAAACCTGTGAGTCAGATTCCGGCAGGGCTGATTGTCGCACCTGCAATTGCCAGGCACTGCAAAGCCCCCTTGTGGGAGTCATAAAGAACCGGGCGACGGTGAGGTCGCCCGGTTTGGCTGGGATTACAGGTGAGATTCGGCGTATTCGGCCAGGATCGAGCGCGGTACGCCCTGCAGGGTGATATGGACCCCGTTTGGGAAATCCTTGAAACGTTCGGTCAAGTAGGTCAGCCCGGAGCTGGTCGCGGACAGGTAAGGGGTGTCGATCTGCGCCAGGTTACCCAGGCACACCACCTTGGAACCGGCACCGGCACGGGTGATGATGGTTTTCATCTGGTGCGGGGTCAGGTTCTGGCATTCGTCGATCAGGATCAGGCTCTGCTGGAAGCTGCGGCCTCGGATGTAATTGAGGGATTTGAACTGCAACGGCACTTTGCTGAGGATGTAATCGACGCTGCCATGGGTGCTTTCATCATCCATGTGCAAGGCTTCGAGGTTGTCGGTGATGGCGCCCAGCCAAGGCTCCATTTTTTCCGCTTCGGTGCCGGGCAGGAAGCCGATTTCCTGATCCAGGCCCTGCACGCTGCGGGTGGCGATAATGCGCCGGTAGCGCTTGCTGACCATGGTCTGTTCGATGGCGGCGGCCAGGGCCAGGATGGTCTTGCCGGAACCGGCGGCGCCGGACAGGTTGACCAGGTGAATGTCCGGGTCGAGCAAGGCGAACAAGGCCAGGCTCTGGTAGATGTCACGCGGTTTGAGGCCCCACGCCTCCTGGTGAAGCAAGGGCTCCTGGTGCAGATCGAGGATCAGCAGCTTGTCGACCTGGATTTCCTTGATCCAGCCGACGAATCCTTGTTCATCGATAATGAATTCATTGATGTGCACTGCCGGCAGGTTGTCGATCAGTTGCACCTGGTGCCAGGTGCGACCATGGTCCTGGCGAGTCTCGACCTTGCTCACACGGTCCCAGAAGGAGCCGGTCATGGTGTGGTAGCCGTTGGGCAGCAGCGATACGTCGTCGACCAGTTGGTCGGTGCTGTAGTCCTCCGCCGCGATTCCGCAGGCACGGGCCTTGAGGCGCATGTTGATGTCTTTGGTCACCAGCACGACAGCTTGGTCCTTGTTGCGCGCGTGCAGGTCGATCAACTGGTTGATGATGATGTTGTCGTTCAGGTGTTCAGGCAGCACCAGGTTGGGTTCGGTGCGTTTGCTCATCAGGATCGAGAGCAAGCCCTTGGGACCACTTTTGCCGCGCTGGATCGGGACCCCGAGTTCAACGTCTTCGGGCGAGGCGTCGCCCAAGGTCTTGTCGATCAGGCGGATCGCCTGCCGGCATTCAGCCGCCACGCTGTGATGCCCGCTCTTGAGCTTGTCCAGCTCTTCAAGCACGGTCATCGGGATGGCAACGTGGTGTTCTTCGAAGTTCAGCAGCGCGTTTGGATCGTGGATCAATACGTTGGTATCGAGTACATACAGGATTGGCTGGTTGGAGGAAGGGCTACGTCCGTGGTCATCCATACTCGGTCACCTTTGTGGGGGCCATTCGACGCAATACCGTGACAGTGCTGCGCCTCGAGGTAGCCACCGAATTCACCCGCGAGGATTCAGGTGAACTGCACACAATCTGGGTCTTGGAAGACGCCACCTGTGTTGCAGGTTTCGGCGGTCTGACTTCTTGATACTCCAAAACCCATGACAGGAAAAAGTACTTTGACGCTTTTTTGAAGTTTATTTTTCAGAGTGACGAATAGCCCTTGGCGTACCGCCGTCGCGCCGTTAAAGTCGGAAGTCCGGTCGCCCCGAATGCACGACAGAATCCCCTCTCGCCCAACGTTTACGGGGCTTTTGCTTTTCAGCGAAACGCGTCCTGGCAATCCTCCCAACCAATCCCGCTTTGCGCCGTTTGCGCAATGAGCCAAGGCATCGCCGTTTTGACCGCATCCTGCTTGGCGTTGAAATTGATGACGCCGTGGCGCCACAGCAACATCAGAGTCAGCACACGCTGGGCGCTTTGCTCGGGCTTGAGGCGGTTGGTGCTGTCCTGGGGATCGATATCCCATAGCGCCACTTGCAGGCCCTGGGTCCTGAAGAAGGACTGGGCATCTCCTCGGCGCTGGCCTTGGGGCGGGCGGAACAGCGGCACGTAATTCTCGGGAAGCTTGCCCTTGACCAGATCGACGCTGCGCCGCACCGAGTCCTGCCAATCCTGCCAATAGCTGTGGGAGCGGAACTCCCAGCCCTGCACCCCGACGCATTGCCCGGAATACAACGCCTGGAGATCATTGACCGAGCGATCCACCAGCCGCGCCTGGAAATCCTTGCCCAGCACAAAAAAGGTGCCGTTGATGTTCGACTTGCGCAGGTACTCGGTCAGCCACGGCGTATTGTCCGGCGCGACGTTGGCGCCGCTGTCAAAGGTCAGCAAGAACAGTCGGTCGTTCATCGCCTCGCCGTTGCGTTCGTAATCGCCGAAGCGCTCGACTTCGCTGCTGACTTGGGGAAACAGTGCTGCCTTGCGCAGCAGCTCGTCCCGATATTGCGTATGGAAGATCCGGCTCGGCTCGGCCCACTTGATGTAATAGGAATTGTCATCGAGCTCGAATCTGCCCGCCTCTTCGCGCAAGGTCGCCATGTCTTCGACCAGGTAACAAAACGACGCGTCCAATCCGCAACTGCGCTGGGCAAAGTTGTAGCTGGACAGCAGCCGCTGCCACAGCCGTGCCCGCAGGGCGTTGACCGCTGCCATGTTCACCGTGCGTAGCCCCAGGTACTGCTTGAGGGCTATTTCGTCCATGGCATCGACGTCCAGCAACACCCGGGCAAACATCAGGACCTCGGCCCGCGAGGCCACATCGAACAAGGTCGGGCTGGTGAGTTGCTCAGGCCAGGTGCTGCGGTCCAGGGTGGCGACGTCGTTGGGCGCGGCGATGACGCCGAGGCTCAGCAACCAGGCCGATAGAAGAAGGGCGATACGCAAAAGGGATGTCTCCATAACGAAACCCGCGCGGGATGATAGCTGATCCTGGGGCAGCACTGGCCTGTGACCGTATCCTTACTTGGCGAACCTGCTTTTGCCACAAAGGCTTCCCAGCAATCAATCCGGCCCGCCACCCATCCCCTATCACCTCAATAGCTGGAGTCCCCCCAAACAACCCCCTAGAATCGCCGCACCCTTAAAGGAGACGTTTGCATGCTGATGGTGATTTCCCCCGCCAAGACCCTCGATTTCGAAACACCGCCGGCCATCGAGCGCTTTACCCTGCCGCAATACCTGGATCACTCCCAGGAACTGGTCGAGCAGTTGCGAGAACTCTCACCGGCCCAGATCAGCGAGCTGATGCACGTTTCCGACAAGATCGGCGGCCTCAACGCTGCGCGGTTCGGCAGCTGGAATCCGGCGTTTACGCCAGACAATGCCAAACAAGCACTGCTGGCCTTCAAGGGTGATGTCTACACCGGTCTCGACGCACAAAGCCTCGGCGAAGCCGATTTCGATTACGCCCAGCAACATTTGCGCATGCTTTCGGGCCTGTATGGCCTGTTGCGCCCGCTGGACTTGATGCAACCCTATCGCCTGGAAATGGGCACGAAGCTGGCCAACGCCCGAGGCAAGGATCTTTATGCATTCTGGGGCACCCGTATCAGCGAGTGGCTGAACGAAGCCCTGGCCGACCAGGGCGACGACGTATTATTGAACCTGGCGTCCAATGAATACTTCTCGGCGGTCAAGCGCAGTGCACTGAACGCACGCGTCATCGATACCGAATTCAAGGACCTCAAGAACGGCCAGTACAAAATCATCAGCTTCTACGCGAAAAAAGCCCGCGGCCTGATGAGTCGGTTCGTTATAGAGCAACGCATCAATGACCCGGCGCAACTCAAACACTTCGACGTACAGGGTTATCGCTATAACGCTGAACAGTCCTCTTCGCAAAAAATGGTCTTTCTGCGCGACAACGCCCCGCAATAACGCAACGTCTCTTTCAGGCCCCGATAAGGGGCCTCGATTGAAGCCGTATGTGTCATCCCACTTCCCCGCCCAACTTGCCACTTTCTTGGCGCCAATAAATCAAACACCCCCTGCGCTAACTTTTCTTTCACTCGACAAATGTCAGATTTTTCCGTAGTGGCACCAAAATTTTTAATCCGTAGTGGCACAAAACTATCCACCCCCTTTAAACGCCCGTAACTAAAGGGCCAAACCGTAAGTGCTATCAATATGAGGGCAGTGCCATCTAGGCAAATATTTCGAAAAATTTCGAAAATGGCGATGAGCGGATCGGAACTATGTGAAATTGCACGGCTCATACCACCCGTAACGATTCTCGCCGAGCGTGTACGAGATAACTTACGTGGGACGCCGTCCGAAGTAACCGAGTTGTCACGACAACTTAGCGAAACGGTCGTCTAATTGGATCCACACTTAAGGGACGGGAGATAACGCACCACTACTATCCCCCTACAAGGCCAAGGCTGTGCCCCTATCAAGTGCTCTCACGAGCACACAAGCTTCTGATTTTGTGGGCTTTTTGCCAGAAATCGGAGGTCAACGACCTTTTGCACGGACGTCCCGACAACGAGGACTGGCTGCATAACAGGGCAGGTCATAACAACTAGGCCGCTTTGCGCACAACTTGAGTGCAATTATTTAGACACTCGGAACTTAGTATGCCTGCACACGGCATTGTGGCGCCTGCATTCCACACTTCCGAGTGCTCGATGACCGCTGAACACTATTAACTCCGGCCATTTAATGGCGTGAAAACAGAGGTAAATGCGATGCGCATTAGCATATTTGGTTTGGGTTACGTCGGTGCAGTATGTGCCGGTTGCCTGTCTGCACGGGGCCATGATGTAGTTGGCGTAGATGTCGCCAAAGACAAAATCGACATGATCAACGCCGGTAAATCTCCGATCGTTGAACCGGGTCTTGGCGAGCTGTTGGCGCAAGGCATTCAAACAGGTCGCCTGCGCGGTACCACCAACTTCGCCGAAGCAATTCGCGATACTGACCTGTCGATGATTTGTGTCGGCACGCCAAGCAAAAAGAACGGCGACCTGGAACTCAACTACATCGAAGCAGTGTGCCGCGAGATTGGTTTTGTCCTGCGTGACAAGACCACCCGTCATACCATCGTGGTTCGTAGCACCGTGCTGCCAGGCACCGTGGCTAATGTGGTCATCCCAATCCTCGAAGACTGCTCCGGCAAGAAAGCCGGCGTCGATTTCGGCGTCGCGGTCAACCCTGAATTCCTGCGTGAAAGCACTGCGATCAAGGACTACGACCAGCCGCCAATGACCGTCATCGGCGAATTCGACACTGCCTCCGGCGACGTCCTGCAATCGCTGTACGAAGAGCTCGACGCACCGATCATCCGCAAGGACATCGCCGTTGCCGAGATGATCAAGTACACCTGCAACGTCTGGCACGCCACCAAGGTGACCTTCGCCAACGAGATCGGCAACATCGCCAAGGCCGTCGGCGTCGATGGTCGTGAAGTGATGGACGTGGTCTGCCAGGACAAGGTCCTGAACCTGTCCCAGTACTACATGCGCCCAGGCTTCGCTTTCGGCGGCTCGTGCCTGCCAAAAGACGTGCGCGCCCTGACCTACCGCGCAAGCTCGCTGGACGTGGAAGCGCCGCTGCTCAACTCGCTGATGCGCAGCAACGAATCCCAGGTGCAGAACGCCTTCGACATCGTTTCCAGCCACGACAAGCGCAAAGTCGCCCTGCTGGGCCTGAGCTTCAAGGCCGGCACCGACGACCTGCGTGAAAGCCCACTGGTGGAACTGGCGGAAATGCTGATCGGCAAGGGTTTCGACCTGAAGATCTACGACAGCAACGTTGAATACGCACGCGTCCACGGTGCGAACAAGGATTACATCGAGTCGAAGATTCCTCACGTCTCGTCCTTGCTCAATTCCGACTTCGACGCGGTGATCGACAGCTCCGACATCATCATCCTCGGTAACCGCGACGAGAAGTTCCGCGCGCTGACCGAGAACGTACCGGAAGGCAAGCAGGTCATCGACCTGGTTGGTTTCATGTCCAAGGCCACCTCCCCGAGTGGCCAGACCGAAGGCATCTGCTGGTAAGTCTGTTAGCCGGCCGGGGCTTGCCCCGGCCGGCCTTTCGCCTGCCTTAACCCATCGGGCCGCCCACAAGGCCCGCCCGAGATAGAGACGGATGCAGATTATGCACAGGCTAAAGCACGGCCTGCTTCAGGCCGCCGGTTGGCTGTTTTACTTGAGTTTATTGATGGGCATCGCCACGGCGTTGCCCACGTCCACGTTCGACGCCGAATCGAAGGATTTCATCTTCCTGATCGGCGCCGTGGGCATTTGGCGTTACTCCATGGGAGCAACGCATTTCGTGCGCGGCATGATCTTCCTGTACATCGTCTACCCACACCTGCGCCGCAAGGTACGCAAGTTGGGCAAGGCGGCGGATCCGTCCCACGTGTACCTGATGGTCACCAGTTTCCGGATCGACGCACTGACCACCGCCCAGGTCTACGGCTCGGTGATTCGCGAAGCCATCGAGTGCGGGCTGCCCACTACCGTGGTCTGCTCCATCGTGGAAATGTCCGACGAATTGCTGGTCAAGAGCCTCTGGGCCCGCATGAATCCGCCAGAGCGCGTCAAGCTGGACTTCGTGCGCATCCCCGGCACAGGCAAGCGTGACGGCCTCGCCTACGGTTTCCGCGCAATCTCCCGCCACTTGCCGGACGACCGCGCCGTGGTCGCCGTGATCGATGGCGACACCGTGCTCGCCGAAGGCGTGGTACGCAAGACCGTGCCGTGGTTCCAGCTGTTCGGCAACGTCGGCGGCCTGACCACCAACGAATTCTGCGAAGTGCGCGGCGGCTACATCATGAGCGAGTGGCATAAGCTGCGCTTCGCCCAGCGTCACATCAACATGTGCTCCATGGCCCTGTCCAAGCGCGTGCTGACCATGACCGGGCGTATGTCGGTGTTCCGCGCCAGCGTGGTGACCAATCCGGACTTCATTGCCGACGTGGAAAGCGACTCGCTGCAACACTGGCGCCTGGGCCGCTTCAAGTTCCTCACCGGCGACGACAAATCGAGTTGGTTCAGCCTGATGCGCCTGGGCTACGACACGTTCTATGTGCCGGATGCGGCGATCAACACCGTCGAGCACCCGCCGGAGAAGAGCTTCATCAAGGCCAGCCGCAAGCTGATGTTCCGCTGGTACGGCAACAACCTGCGGCAGAACTCCCGGGCCCTCGGCCTGGGTATGCGGCGTCTGGGCCTGTTCACTTCAGTTGTGCTGTTCGACCAGCGCGTATCGATGTGGACCTCGCTGCTGGGCTTGACCGTGGCGATCATCGCCAGCTTCAAGTACGGCACCGCGTTCATCCTGGTGTACCTGCTGTGGATCGGCATCACACGGTTGCTGTTGACCTTGTTGCTGTCGTGCTCCGGACACCGGATCGGCCCGGCCTACCCGGCGATTCTCTATTACAACCAGATCGTCGGCGCGCTGGTGAAGATCTACGTGTTCTTCCGCCTCGATCAACAATCCTGGACTCGCCAGCCCACCCACCTGACCCGTGATCTCGCCAGCTTTCAACGTTGGTTCAACACTTGGTCGTCTCGGACCATGACCTTCTCCGCCGGCAGCATCTTTGTCGCCGTGCTGCTGACGATGGTCTGACCGGACTTGAATGAATTAACTAGGAAATCGCCCCTATGAACACCGCCGTGAATGTCAACGTAGTGCATGAATCCGAAGCCCAACGCCAACACGCCCGGGTCAAAATCCCGGCCAAGTTGCGCTTTTTCGGCCCTGACCGTACGCCCATGGAAGTCAAGGTCCTGGACCTGTCCGCCGGTGGCCTGTGCTTCAACGCCGGTCAGTTGCCGCTCAAGGTTGGCGAGACCTACAAGGCTCGCTTGCAGTTCGTGATCGACAACCTTGGCCTGGCCATGGACGTGGAACTGCAGATCCGTTCCTACGACCGCGAGACCGGCCGTACCGGTTGCCAGTTCCAGAACCTGGAGCCGCGGGACATCTCGACGCTGCGCCACATCATCACCTCGCACCTGGCCGGCGACATCGTCGGCGTCGGCGACGTGCTGGCGACGCTGCAGCGCGACAACTTCACCAAGGCTCGCAAGCAGAAAGATGAAAACGGCGGCATGAGCGCCTTCGGTCGCCTGCGCGCCGTGACCTTCAGCCTGGGGATTTTCATTGTCGGCCTGGCGGCGTTCGGTTTCATCTTCAAGTCGGTATATGGCATGTACTTCGTCAGCCACGCCCAGGCCGGCATCGTCAACGTACCGGGCATGGCGATCACCATGCCGCGCGACGGCACCGTGCAAAGCCTGGTCAAGCCCGACGGCCTGGCCGCCAAAGGCGCCCCGTTGGCGACCTTCAGCACCAGCATGCTCGACGTGCTCAAGGGTCACTTGGACGACAACCAATTGCAGCCGGCCAAGGTCGAGGAACTGTTCGGCAAGCAAATGACCGGCACCCTGACCTCGCCATGCGACTGCATCGTGGCTCAGCAAATGGTTTCCAACGGCCAGTACGCCAGCAAGGGTGACGTGATCTTCCAACTGGTTCCACGTGGCGCCGAAGCCAACGTCGAAGCGCGTTTCTCCTATCGCCAGTTCGGCGACGTGCGCCCAGGCACTCCGGTCAGCTTCCAGGTTGCAGGCGAAGACGCCACCCGCACCGGCAAGATCGTCAGCAGCAGCAGCCTCAAAAGCGCCGACCTGTCTTCCGATATCCGTGTGCTGATCCAGCCTGACGAAGCCTTGGACAGCTCCCTGGCCGGTCGTCCGGTGGAAGTCGTCAGCGACCGTGGCCCGAACCTGAACTGGCTGATCGACAAAGCCATGGCCGTTGGTCTTTAAGTCGAGGATATGCCCGTGACCATTATAAAAATCCTTAACACCCCACGGAGCCTGTGGGAGCGAGCATGCTCGCGAAAGGATCAACGCGGTCAGGATGAGATGCCGCAAGCGCGTTCCCAAGTGGGGACCCTGTGTGCCTTGGCATTGGCCGTGAGCCTGGCCGGTTGTGCCGGCCTGCCCGACCAACGCCTGGCCAACGAAGCCCTCAAGCGCGGCGACACGGCGTTGGCGCAGCAGAACTATCAGCAATTGGCAGACCTGGGCTACAGCGAAGCCCAGGTTGGCCTGGCCGATATCCAGGTAGACAGCCGCGACCCCGAGCAGATGAGAAAGGCCGAGGCGACCTACCGCGCCGCTGCCGACATCTCGCCACGGGCCCAGGCTCGCCTGGGTCGCCTGCTGGTGGCCAAGCCCGGTTCCACCGAAGCGGAAAAACATGAAGCCGAAGGTTTGCTGAAAAAGGCCTTCGCCAACGGTGAAGGCAATACCCTGATCCCGCTGGCGATGCTGTACCTGCAATACCCTCACAGCTTCCCTAACGTCAACGCCCAGCAGCAGATCAGCCAATGGCGCAGCGCCGGTTATCCGGAAGCGGGCCTGGCGCAAATCCTGCTCTATCGCACCCAGGGCACTTACGACCAGCATCTGGACGAAGTGGAAAAGGTCTGCAAGGCAGCCTTGGCCACCACCGACATCTGCTACGTCGAATTGGCCACGGTCTATCAGAAACGCGCTCAGCCCGAACAGCAGGCTGAACTGCTCAAGCAGATGCAGGCCGGTCACGCCCGTGGCGTAGTGTCTGCCCAGCGTGTGGACAGCGTCGCTCGTGTCCTGGCCGATTCGAGCCTGGGCAAGACCGACGAGAAAACCGCCCAGTCGCTGCTCGAAGGCATCGCCCCCGGCTACCCCGCTGCCTGGGTCAGCCTGGCGCAACTGCTTTACGACTTCCCCGAGCTGGGTGATGTCGACAAGATGATGCAGTACCTGGAAAACGGCCGTGCCGCCGACCAGCCGCGTGCCGAAGTGCTGCTGGGCAAGCTGTACTACGAAGGCAAGTGGGTGCCGGCTGACGCCAAAGCCGCCGAGGAACATTTCCAGAAAGCCGTTGGCCGTGAAGTGTCCGCCGACTACTACCTCGGCCAGATCTATCGCCGTGGCTACCTGGGCCAGGTGTACTCGCAAAAAGCCCTGGATCACCTGCTCAAGGCCGCTCGCAACGGCCAGAACAGCGCTGACTACGCCATTGCCCAGCTGTTTTCCCAAGGCAAGGGCACCAAGCCCAACCCGGTCAACGCTTATGTGTTCAGCCAGTTAGCCAAGGCGCAAAACACCCCGCAGGCCATCGAGCTTGCCCAGACCCTCGAAGCACAATTACCGCCGCAGCAACTTGCACAAGCGCAACGCCTGCTACAACAAGAGCAGGCCATTCGCGGCGCAATGAGCCCCGATACGCTGGAACTGCAAGCCCTAAAAGAAGATGACGGCGAGGAACCTCTATGAAGCTTTTGAAGCTCAATCCTTTTGTGCAGGCTGGTATTGGCCTGTCGTTTGCCCTGCTGTGGTCCTGCCCGACCCTGGCGGCCCTGACCGACAGCAAGAATTTTGGCCTGGAAGTGAAGATCACCGGCCAGTCCGAAGATGACCGCGACCTCGGCACCCAACGCGGTGGCGACGTCAACGGCATCGGCCTGGACCTGCGTCCATGGGTCTATGGGGAAAGTGGAGCCTGGAGCGCCTACGCCATGGCCCAGGCCGTGACGTCCACCGACATCATCGAGACCGACACCCTGCAGCAGTCGGACGACGTGACCCAGCAAACCGACAGCGGCGACCGCGAGGCCAAGAAAAACTACCTGGCCATGCGCGAATTCTGGATTGGCTACCGCGGCCTGACCCCTTATCCGGGCGAACAGTTGAAGTTCGGTCGCCAGCGCCTGCGCAACGACGACGGCCAATGGCGCGACACCAACATCGAAGCCCTGAACTGGACCTTCGACACCACCTTGCTGCGGGCCAATCTCGGCATCGCCGAACGCTTCAGCGAATACCGCACCGACCTCAAGGAGCTGTCGCCACAGGACAAGGATCGCATGCACGTCTACGGTGACGTCGGCTATCAGTGGATGCCTGGCCAGTGGGCGGGTATCCGTGCCCACCATTCCCATGACAGCGGCAGCCTCGATTACCCGACCCCGGGCGAAGCCACCGACACCCTGGACAAGACTCAGAACGGCGACTTGACCTGGCTCGGCCTGGAAGCCAACAGCGACGCCTACAACTGGCGCAACACCAACACCGTCAATTACTGGGCAAGCCTTACCGGCATGACTGGCGATCGCGACACGGTCAACCCGCTCGATGCCGACGGCACCCGCCCCGCGCAACTCAAGCGCAGTGACGACGTCGACGGCTGGGCCACCGACCTGGGTATCCGCCTGCGCCTCGACCCGCAATGGCAAGTCGGTGCAGCCTATGCCCGCGCCAGCGAGGACTACGAACAGAACGGCCTGCAAAGCAACCGGTCGAACTTCACCGGTACTCGCTCACGGGTCCACCGTTTCGGCGAAGCCTTCCGGGGCGAAATGGCCAACACCCAGAGCGCCAGCCTGTTCGGTTCCTGGCAGCTGCGCGACGAATACGACGCCAGCCTGGTGTACCACAAGTTCTGGCGCGTGGACGGCAACAAGCCGGTGGGCAGCAACGGCATCAATGCCGTGGAAAACAACACCGACGACGTGACCGGCGCCATCCTCTCCACCTCGTCCCTGCCGCTGCGTGACGGCAACAAGGACCTGGGCCAGGAAGTCGATCTGGTCGTCACCAAATACTTCAAGCAAGGCCTGCTACCGGCCGCGCTGAGTCAATCCATTGATGAGCCGTCGGCGCTGGTGCGCTTTCGTGGCGGCGTATTCAAGCCAGGCGACGCCTACGGCAAAGAGGTCGATTCGTACATGCATCGCGCCTTTGTCGACGTGATCTGGCGCTTCTGATGCGAACGGCCATGGGAGTGCCCGATATGAACCGCTACCTCAGGAACAGCCAGGCGATGAAAGGTTCGATCAGCCTGTTGGCCGCAGCGATGCTGCTGGCCGGCTCGTCGGCGTTCGCCAACGTTGAACCGGTGGTCAAACCGGGCAACGTGGTCAAGGAACTGCAACAAGCCAAGACCTACACCGTCAGCAGCGCGCCAACCGAACCGCTGGAGCTGGCCGCCCCGACCCTGCCCGACCTTTCCGGCTACACCGCCGAAGCGGTCGCCGCAAAGATCGTGCGCAGCAAGCCCGGCAAAGTCAGCGTGCGGCGGATGATGCAGGAAAACGCCTTGAAGGACTTCATCGGCGGCGACAACAAGATGGCCGAGTGGGTGGTGCGTCAGCACGGCATCCCACAGGCCATCTTCCTTGACGACGGTTATATGAATCTCAAGGACCTGGCTAAAAAGGTGCCCAAGTACATCATCGAAACTTCGCCAGGCGTCTACCTGGCGAAGATCCCGATCGTGGTCGGGCAGAAAGGCATCCTGGAAATCGACAAACAGACCCAGGAACTGCGCCTGTCCCAAGAGGGCGGCTCGTTCCTGGTCAACGATGGACATATGTTCATCCGCGACACCAAGGTCACCGGCTGGCGCGAAAAGGAAAACGGCCCCGCCACGTTCCGCTCGGCCAACGAATTCCGGCCGTTCCTGCTGTCCTGGGGCGGCACCGAGACCTACATCGTCAACACCAAGATGGCGAGCTTCGGCTATGCCAACAGTAAGTCGTACGGGGTGAGTATTTCCCAGTACACGCCGAACATGGCCAAGGTCCTCAAGCGCAAGGAACCGACCGGCTGGATCATCGGTTCCGAGTTCTCGGACATGTGGTACGGCTTCTACTGCTACGAGACCAGCGACTTTGTGATCAAAGGCAGCACGTACAAAGACAACATCGTCTACGGCATCGACCCCCACGACCGTTCCCATCGGCTGATCATCGCCGACAACACCGTCTACGGGACCAAGAAAAAGCACGGGATCATTATTTCCCGTGAGGTGAACGACAGCTTCATTTTCAATAACCGCAGCTACGACAACAAACTCTCCGGCGTGGTGATCGACCGTAACAGCGTGAACAACCTGATCGCCTACAACGAGATCTACAAGAACCACACCGACGGCATCACGCTGTACGAAAGTGGTGACAACCTGCTGTGGGGCAACAAAGTGATCAGCAACCGCCGCCACGGCATCCGGATTCGTAACAGCGTGAACATTCGCCTCTACGAAAACCTGTCCATGGCCAACGGCTTGACCGGTCTCTATGGCCACATCAAGGACCTGTCCGACACCGACCGGGACATCAAGCTCGACCCGTTCGACGCCGAAGTGTCGTTGATCGTGGTCGGTGGCGAACTGGCCGGCAACGGCAGCGGCCCGTTGTCCATCGACTCGCCATTGAGTGTCGAGCTGTACCGCGTGTCCATGCTCGCGCCGACCAAATCCAGCGGCATCAGCTTCACGGGGATTCTTGGCGAACGCCAGGACGAAATTCTCGACCTGCTGGTGCGCCAGCAAAAAGCCGTGCTGATCGACCCTGTCGAACGCCAGACCGAAATGCGGGACTGAGGAATGACCTTTATGAACCCACAGATGATCAAGCTCCTGGGCCTGTCCGCCCTGACTGCCGGCATTCTAGCCGCCGCAAGCGGCGCGCGTGCCGATGAAATCAAGGCACCGACCTTTACTGCTGAACCGTGCTGCAACCTCTGCCCTGCCGCCCATGACGCGAAGAACTACACCACGCGCTACCAGCAGAACTTCACCACGCTGGTACAGGCCCAGGGCGACTGGCTGTTCCGTACCCAGGAAGACCTGCGTACTGAATTCAATACCACGCCGGCCGGCTACAAGCGCATGCAGCAGCTGCACGATGCCTTCAAGAAAAAAGGCGTTGAACTGGTGATCGTCTACCAGCCGACCCGTGGCCTGGTGAACCGCAACAAGCTCAACCCGCAGGAAAAGGCTTCCTTCGACTACGAAAAGGCCCTGGCCAATTACAAAACCATGCTCGGTCGTTTCGCGCAGATGGGTTACGTGGTGCCGGATCTGTCGCCACTGACCAACGAAAACCTGCCCGAAACCCTGCCGGCCCACGACTTCTACTTCCGCGGCGACCAGCACTGGACCCCATACGGCGCACAGCGCACAGCGAAAATCGTCGCCGAGAAGGTCAAGCAGATCCCGGCCTTCGCTGACATTCCCAAGCAGGAATTCGAGACCAAGAAGTCCGGCCGCATGGGCAAGACCGGCACCCTGCACAACATGGCCGGGCAGCTGTGCGGCACCAGCTACGCGATCCAGTACATGGACCAGTTCACCACCGAGCCCAAGGGCGAGGCCGGCGACGGCGACCTGTTCGGCGATTCCGGCGATCCGCAGATCACCCTCGTGGGTACCAGCCACAGCGGCAAGAACTACAACTTCGCCGGCTTCCTGCAAGAAGCCATCGGCGCCGACATCCTCAACGTGGCCTTCCCCGGCGGCGGTTTCGAGGGCGCGATGATCCAGTACCTGGGCAGCGAAGAGTTCCAGAAGAGCCCGCCGAAGATTCTCATCTGGGAATTCTCGCCGCTGTATCGCCTGGACCAGGAAACCATCTACCGCCAGATGATGGCGCTACTGGACAACAACGGTTGCGAAGGCAAGCCAGCGCTGATGAGCAGCAAGGCCAAGCTCAAGCCGGGCAAAAACGAATTGATGGTCAACAGCAAGAATATGGACCTGCGTAACGGCAGTCACCAGATCGATATCCGCTTCGCCGACACCTCGGTGAAAACCTTGCAAGCCACCCTCTGGTACATGAATGGGCGCCACGAGGACATCAAGATCGAAAAACCGAACACCTCCGAAACCGACGGACGTTTCGCCTTCCAATTGCGCACCGACGAAGACTGGGCTTCGCAAAACCTGCTGGCTCTCGAAGTCCAGGGTCCTGAAGCCGGTAAAGAGCCGCTGCAAGTCGAAGCGAAAGTCTGCAAACGCAACGCATCTTCGCAAGCCGAGCAACAAACGGCTCAAATCGGACAATGAGGTCTCGTCTCATGACTAGAACCATGCGCACCCGAACGTTGAAAACGCTGCTGGCGCCGTCGCTGCTGGCCTTGGCGATGTTCGCCGGGGCCACGCAGGCCGCGGCCCCGCTGCGTCCGCCGCAGGGCTACTTCGCACCGATCGAAAAGGTCAAGGAAGGTAATGGCGGCCAAAGTTGCGATGCCGTGCCAACGCCGTATACCGGCTCGCTGCAGTTTCGCAGTAAGTACGAGGGCTCCGACAAGGCTCGCTCGACACTGAACGTGCAATCGGAAAAAGCCTTCCGCGACAGCACCGCCGACATCACCAAAATCGAGCGTGGCATTAGCAAGCAGGTCATGCAGTTCATGCGCGACGGTCGTCCCGAGCAACTGGAATGCACGCTGAACTGGCTGACCGCCTGGGCCCAGGCCGATGCGTTGATGTCCAAGGACTTCAACCACACCGGCAAGTCCATGCGCAAATGGGCCTTGGGCAGCATGGCTTCGGCCTATGTGCGCTTGAAGTTCTCCGAGTCGCGCCCGCTGGCCAACCGTCAAGAGCAAGCGCAATTGATCGAAGGCTGGTTCAGCAAAATGGCGGATCAAGTCGTCAGCGACTGGGACAATTTGCCGTTGGAAAAAACCAACAACCACTCGTACTGGGCCGCCTGGTCGGTAATGGCCACCTCCGTGGCGACCAACCGTCGCGACCTGTTCGACTGGGCCGTCAAGGAATACAAGGTAGGCGTCAACCAGGTCGACGCCGAAGGCTTCTTGCCCAATGAGCTCAAGCGCAAGCAACGGGCCCTGTCCTACCACAACTATGCCCTGCCGCCACTGGCGATGATCGCCAGTTTCGCCCAGGTCAATGGCGTGGACTTGCGCCAGGAAAACAACGGCGCCCTCAAGCGATTGGGTGACCGCGTGCTGGCCGGCGTCAAGGACCCGGATATCTTCGAAGAGAAGAACGGCGAAGAGCAGGACATGAAAGACCTGAAGATCGATTCGAAATTTGCCTGGCTCGAACCGTTCTGCAGCCTCTACACCTGCTCCGAAGACGTGCTGGAACGCAAGCATGAAATGCAGCCGTTCAAGACCTTCCGACTCGGCGGTGACTTGACGCGGGTGTACGACCCTTCGCATGAGAAAGGCGAAAAAGGAAGCTGATTACCGCTGATCGTTCCCACGCTCTGCGTGGGAATGCAGCCGGGGACGCTCTGCGTCCCAAAAAGCCGAACGCGGAGCTTCCGTAGAGGCATTCCCACGCAGAGCGTGGGAACGATCATCACCCCTCTTTTTCATGGGGGGGTTTGGGGGGGCTCTGGCCCTTGACTGTTGATTCAACATGGAGAGATCGGGATGGTATTTTCATCCAATGTGTTCCTGTTCCTATTCTTGCCGATCTTTCTCGGCTTGTATTACTTGAGCGGGCAACGCTATCGCAACCTGCTGCTGCTGATCGCCAGCTACGTGTTCTATGCCTGGTGGCGGGTGGACTTCCTGGCCCTGTTCGCAGGCGTGACCCTGTGGAACTACTGGATCGGCCTGAAAGTCGGCGCCGCCGGTGTGCGCACCAAACCGGCCCAGCGCTGGCTGTTGCTCGGCGTGGGCGTGGACTTGGCGATCCTGGGCTATTTCAAATACGCCAACTTCGGCGTGGACAGCCTCAATGCGATCATCAGTGGCTTCGGTCTGAACCCGTTCATCCTGACCCACGTACTGTTGCCGATCGGGATCTCGTTCTACATCTTCGAGTCCATCAGCTACATCATCGACGTCTACCGCGGCGACACCCCGGCAACCCGCAACCTGATCGACTTCGCGGCATTCGTGGCGATCTTCCCGCACTTGATTGCCGGTCCCGTGCTGCGTTTCCGTGACCTGGCCGACCAGTTCAACAACCGCACCCACACGCTGGACAAGTTCTCCGAAGGCTGCACGCGCTTCATGCAGGGCTTCATCAAGAAAGTGTTCATCGCCGACACCCTGGCGGTGGTGGCCGACCATTGCTTTGCCCTGCAAAACCCGACCACCGGCGATGCCTGGCTCGGCGCCCTGGCGTACACCGCGCAGTTGTACTTCGACTTCTCCGGCTACAGCGACATGGCCATCGGCCTGGGCTTGATGATGGGTTTCCGCTTCATGGAAAACTTCAAGCAGCCGTACATCAGCCAGTCGATCACCGAGTTCTGGCGTCGCTGGCACATCAGCCTGTCGACCTGGCTGCGCGATTACCTCTACATCACCCTTGGCGGTAACCGCAAAGGCACGCTGATGACCTATCGCAACCTGTTCCTGACCATGCTCCTGGGCGGTCTGTGGCACGGCGCGAACATCACCTACGTGATCTGGGGCGCCTGGCACGGCATGTGGCTGGCCATCGAGAAAGCGGTGGGTATCGACACCAACCCACGCAGCATCAACCCGATCCGCTGGGCGCTGACGTTCCTGCTGGTAGTGATGGGCTGGGTGATCTTCCGTGCAGAAAACCTGCACGTGGCCGGTCGCATGTACAGCGCCATGTTCAGCTTCGGCGACTGGTCGCTGTCGGAACTGACCCGTGCCAACCTCACCGGCCTGCAGATCGCTACGTTGGCGGTGGCCTACATCACCCTCGCCTTCTTCGGCCTGCGCGACTTCTACACCAATCGTCCGCCGGTCAAGGCCAAGCCTGAACAGAGCACCGAAGCCAACGGTCCTGCTACCGCGCAACCGGGGCTGATCAAAGCCGTACCGGGCGACAACCCGTCGACCATCCATGAACCGGGCTACACCGTCGGCGTCGAAGCCCAGGTGCAACCGGCCTACTGGACTGTGGACTGGTCTCGCTACGTGATGCGCACCCTGGTGTTGGTGCTGTTCATCGCCTCGATTCTCAAACTGTCGGCGCAAAGCTTCTCGCCGTTCCTTTACTTCCAGTTCTGAGGGATCTGAACATGACCCGCTCATTACGCATCTTCTACGTCGCGCTGTTTATGCTGATCCTGACAGCCCTGGGTATTTGGTCGATGCGCAGCTTCCTCGGCTTCAGTACCAACCCCGATGCGACCGTGCTCAACGGTCGCTGGGCCAAGGCCGTGGAAACGCACTACGACGAAGAGTTTCCGATCAAGCGCCTGGGCACCAACATCTGGGCGGCACTGGACTACAAGCTGTTCAACGAAGGCCGCAAAGGCGTGGTCCTCGGTCGCGACCAGTGGCTATACAGCGACGAAGAGTTCAACCCGATCGTCAACGAAGAACAGAACCTGCAGGACAACTACGCGCTGGTCGAAGGCGTGCGCCAGAAACTCAAGGAACAGGGCATCACGCTGGTCATGGCGATCGTCCCGGCCAAAGCGCGGCTGTACCCGGAACACCTGGGTGAAGTGAAGCCTTCGAGCATTCACGCCAACCTGTACCAGGATTTCCACGCTCGCGTGGCGGCAGACAAGATCCTCGCCCCGGACCTGCTCGGCCCGATGCAACAGGCCAAGCAAAGCGGCCAGCAAGTGTTCCTGCGCACCGACACCCACTGGACACCGGAAGGCGCGCAAATCGCTGCGGAACATCTGGCCAAGGCGATTGCCGAACGTACTCCTCTCAACGGCGAGCCACAGCGTTTCGTCACCGAGCCTGCGGAAAAGATTATCCACAAGGGCGACCTGCGTCAGTTCCTGCCGCTGGACCCGCTGTTTGAAAACCTGATGCCAGCCCAGGAGCCGCTGGTCAAACGCAACACCCGCGAAGCCGACGACCAGCCGGCCAGCGACGACGCGTTGTTTGCCGATGCCCAGGTGCCCGTGGCCCTGATCGGTACCAGCTACAGCGCCAACCCAACCTGGAACTTCGTCGGTGCGCTCAAGCAAGCCCTGCACAGCGACGTCGTCAACTACGCCGAAGACGGCCATGGCCCGATTCTGCCGATGCTCAGCTACCTCAAGAGCGACGCCTTCAAGAACAGCCCGCCACAAGTGCTGATCTGGGAGTTTCCAGAACGTTATTTGCCAGTGAACAACGAGATCGGCGACGCCGATCCGCAGTGGGTCGCCGAGCTCAAGCAAGCCGGTGCCCGCCAACAGAACGTAGCTGCTAACACACAATCCGAGACGCCCGATCGGGCGCAAAACTGAAAGAGAGGTCCACCATGACTTTCAACACTACTCCTCGCCGTCTCGCTGCTCGCTCCTTCAAGGCCGTTGCCCTGGTCGCCAGCATGAGTGCCCTTTCGTTCTCCGCCTTCGCCGGTGACTCAGCCCTGTACGGCCCGGTTGCGCCAAAAGGTTCGAGCTTCGTGCGGATCTACAACGCCAGCAACGCCGAAATCAGCGCCACCGTCGGCAGCACCAACATCAGCGACGTGGCCCCGTTGGCCAGCAGCGACTTCAGCTTCATGCCTGGCGGCGACTACAGCGCCAAAGTGGGCAGCCAGACCGTTCCGGTTAAACTGGCTTCCGATCACTATTACACCCTGGTGAACAACGCCACCGGCCAGCCACAACTGATCGAAGAACCACCGTTCAAGAACAAGCAGAAATCCCTGGTACGCGTCCAGAACCTCACCGACAAGGCGTTGACCCTCAAGACCGCTGACGGCAAGACCGAAGTGGTTCCGAACGTAGCGGCCAAGGGCCGTGGCGAACGTGAAATCAACCCGGTGAAAGTAAGCCTGGCCCTGTTCGAAGGCGACAAGAAAGTCGGCGACCTCAAGCCAGTTGCCCTGGAACGCGGCGAAGCAGCCGTGCTCTACGTGACCGGCTCGGGCAGCAGCCTGTCGCCAGTATGGGTCAAGCGTCCGGCTTCCACCCGCTGATCATTTGCCCGGGCGGCCTGCGGGCTGCTCGGGCACGGAACAAAAACAAGAGAGTGAAACGACAGAACGCAGTAGCTCTAAAACCATTTCGATTTTGTAGGAGTAACACACATGATTCCGGTGATCTTGTCAGGTGGTAGCGGCTCACGTCTTTGGCCGCTTTCGCGCAAGCAGTTCCCTAAACAGTTCCTGGCCCTGACCGGCGAGCACACTCTGTTCCAACAGACCCTCGAACGCCTGGTGTTCGAAGGCATGGACACGCCAATCGTGGTCTGCAACAAAGACCACCGCTTCATCGTCAACGAGCAACTGTCCGCTCGCAACCTGGAAGCCCAGCGCATCCTGATGGAACCGTTCGGGCGCAACACCGCGCCGGCCGTTGCCCTGACTGCGATGATGCTGGTCAACGAAGGCCGCGACGAGCTGATGCTGGTGTTGCCGGCCGACCACGTGGTGGAAGACCAGAAAGCCCTGCAACGCGCTTTGGCCCTGGCCACCGTGGCCGCCGAGCGTGGCGAAATGGTCCTGTTCGGCGTACCGGCCACCAAGCCGGAAACCGGCTACGGCTATATCAAGTCGACCAACGATGCCCTGCTGCCTGAAGGCGTCAGCCGCGTCTCGCACTTCGTCGAAAAACCCGACGTCAAGCGCGCCACTGAATTCGTCGAAGCCGGCGGCTACTTCTGGAACAGCGGCATGTTCCTGTTCCGCGCCAGCCGTTTCCTCGAAGAGCTGAAAAAGCACGATCCGGACATCTACGACACCTGCCTCCTGACCCTGGAGCGCAGCGAGCAGACCGCCGACACCATCACCTTCGACGAAGCCACCTTCGCCTGCTGCCCGGACAACTCCATCGACTACGCCGTCATGGAAAAGACCCAGCGCGCCTGCGTGGTGCCGCTGTCGGCCGGCTGGAGCGATGTCGGTTGCTGGGCGTCGCTGTGGGAAGTCAATGCAAAAGACACCAACGGCAACGTCACCAAGGGCGACGTCGTGATCCAGGACAGCCGCAATTGCATGATCCATGGCAACGGCAAACTGGTGTCGGTGATCGGCCTGGACAACATCGTCGTGGTCGAAACCAAAGACGCCATGATGATCGCCCACAAGGACAAGGTCCAAGGCGTCAAGCAACTGGTCAACACCCTCAACGCCCAGGGCCGCAGCGAAACCCAGAACCACTGCGAGGTATATCGTCCGTGGGGTTCCTATGACTCGGTGGACATGGGCGGTCGTTTCCAGGTCAAGCACATCTCGGTCAAGCCGGGCGCGTGCCTGTCGCTGCAGATGCACCACCACCGCGCCGAACACTGGATCGTGGTCAGCGGCACCGCCGAAGTGACCTGCGACGAGAACGTGTTCCTGCTCTGCGAAAACCAGTCGACCTACATCCCGATCGCGTCGGTCCACCGCCTGCGCAACCCGGGCAAGATCCCATTGGAAATCATCGAAGTGCAGTCCGGCAGCTACCTGGGTGAAGATGACATCGAGCGTTTCGAAGACATCTACGGTCGCTCCACCCCGATCGAACGTGGCGTGTCGGTGAAGACCATCGCGCAGTAACGATCAGCCGTACAAGAAGCCCCCATCCAGCCCACTGCGTCCCCTATCCGCAGCGGGTTGGGCGGGGGCTTTTTTTGGGTTCAGGCGGCGAGCCGCCTAGGGCCTGATGTCACGGCTTTTTTAAGCCACGTTTTGACTTTTATCGAGCCAGGAATCTTGATTTCAAGACTGCCTCCGAAGGCTGTATCGATCTTATCGAGCAGGGCGCGAGGCTCCATTCTTCCGACTTGTACAGCAGGAACTGCTGATTTTGCCAACAGCATTGCCTTCAAGTCTTTCAAATGACCTCTCACCATAGGTACCGTCTCGAGTTTCGAGTGCTCCGGGGCCAGAACATCTGGAGAGGCGAAAAACTCCACATTTTTGAAGTCCACGCCAAGAGCCTCTTGCAACGCCTGCTCGTCTTCAAGATCGTACTCAGCATAGTGAGTCGCCGAAGCGAGAAACGCGCGATCATTTACCTCATCATTAATGACCAAGAGAAAAAAGGTGAAGCCCATATTGCCTGCCTGGGTCCAGTCTTTTTCATTTGTGTTACCGCTCTTGTCCCCCAGCTTCTTCACGCCCTGTTGAACCAAGGCAAAATTCGAGGTGATTTCACTGAATGGCGGCTCGCCGCCGGACTGAGTGTAGTGCCGCAACTTGAAACGCTTATCCTCTGTTTTTGCCATGACGTTGGGCGCTGCCTTGGCTGTTATGAAATTCAATTTACCCGCTGTGATTTCTTCCATCATGGTGAAAGGTAGTTGCCTGTCCTTATCACTGTACTTAGCCGAATAGCGGTCGAAAATGCCCTTTGCCGTTAGCTTAGGTTCAGATACGAATTCAAGTCGGCGAAACGGCACAGCAGGATTGATGAACGGCGCTTTCTCACCTTTTTTTGTCTCCGGCCCGCTCACCACATCCTCTTTTCCGCGCCCATCCGTATCCACAAAAGTAAGCGGATTGTTTCCCACCATCGCGTATAGATTCAAACCCTCCACCGCCCCCGCCGGGTCCGGATTCACCCAACGCTGCAACCACGGGACGTAATAACGAAAACCGTAGTAGTAAAGCCCCGTCGCATCCCGCTCCTTGCCTGAATAACGGACCGTCTTGTAACTCACCTCGGTTGTATCGCTCCCGGCCAGGTAAGCGGTTTCACCAAACGGATAAAAGTGCTCCTGACTGATGATCCGCCCGTCCTGGGCCAGTTCCAGGCCGACCGAGCCCAAGTGATCCGCAATGCTGTATCGATAGCAGTCGTTCTCGCCGGTCGGCGATGCGCTTTCCCAATGCAGGACGCGGACGCCGCTGAGCCCGCCATCGGCGACGATTACCTGCAACGCCTCGCCCGTGCCGCTGTCTGCGCGCAGTTCCAGCCCCGGCAAATAACGTACTTCGGCGGACAGCGTGCGAGCGCCGGTTTGCAGGGTGCGAAGCTTTCGCACGCGTTGCCCGCCGCCGTCATAGATATAGGCCTCGCTATCGTTGAGCCCCGAGGCGCGTTCGATGGGCGTGACCGAACTCAACTGGTTACGCAGGTCCCACGCCAGGAACCGGCCTGCGTCCAATTCCAGGCAATTGCCCCGCGCATCGAACGCGGCGGCGATTTCCTCTTCCGTGGGCGGCACGCCATTGCGGTATGGCAGGCAGCGATTGCTGTACTGGGCCGCTTTGATTTCCCGGCCATGGCTTTGGGCACCGACGTGCGTCAGCTCCAATAAATTACCGGCCTCGTCGTAGCGGTAGGTCTGCCGGTAATTGCTGACCGCCGTCGGGTCGTTGCGCTCCACGGCGTTCGGCCCCTGATTGGCGGCGCCCGCCTCCCACCCCGTGGCTTCGATCAGTTGGTAGAGACTGTCGTAGACAAAACGGCTGACCGGCTCGACACGCTGGTTGGCGAAGTAGCGGATCGGCAAGACTTGATCCTCGATGCCGAGCACATTGCCCATGGGGTCATAGTCGTAGAGCAAGTGTTGCAATACCTGACCGGCGCGCCCGGCTCGGCGTTCTATCAACCGACCGTCTTCCGGGCTGTATATGAGCGTGGTCTGGACGTCGTTGCCGGCCGTCTCCTGTTCGATCTGCCCCTGGGCGTCGTAGCGAATATCACTTACCAGCGACTGCCAGGCCCCCATTCCCTCCAATTGCAATTGACTGCCAGACATCCGGCCATCGAGCGTCAGGCTTTGCCGTTGTCGATTTCCCCTGGCATCGATCTGCTCCAGCACATCCCCCAGCGGCCCGACGCGCCACGTCGAAACGGCGCCGTCACCGGGTTCAAGCAAGAGCTCGCGATCAGCCTCCAACTCCGGCCAATCGACTTGAGCCGCGTCGAGAATGAAACGACGATCCTGGACAAGGTTTTGCCCGGTCAGGGCAAACGACGCCAGCACCAGCGTCCCCGCCGGGTCGTCGTGACGGATCAATTGCCCATGCTGGTTGTGGTCTTGATCGCCCTGGCCCGGATATCCGTAGGTCATGCGCTCGGTGCAGCGACGTGGCTGGCTGGTGCCTTGCTCGAACACCGCCACGGGACGCAGCAGGTTGTCATATAAAACCTCACGTTGCGTCCCTCGACCGTCCCAGCCCAGCAAGCCTTCATCGGCAAGACCGGGCAGACCGGTCTGTATGCCCGCGTCGACGCTGTCCGTATGCAGCGTGGCGCCGGACAGCGAATAGATCGCCGAAAGATTGGCCGGCGCCGTCTCATCCGTCCGTTGCAAAGCCCACAAGCGCGGATCCCACTGTTTCACCGCGCGCCTGGCCATATCGAAGCGGCTGCGGTTGATGCGTCGCTGCGCAGGGCCATGCTCGACGTTGCGGCAATAGCCCACCGAACGCACCGGCAAACCGCGCGCGTCGACAGCAATCAGTGTTGGTGTTTTATGATCCATACTCATTAAGCAGTGCCCGTCATGACGCCATGGTTCTACAGGCCATCTAATCAACGGTCCGGCAAGACTGCCTACTGTCAGATGTGACAGTGGCGACAGGCGGGCAACCAATCGCGGTACGCAGACAAGACAATCCGGAGCATTCCGCCGTTTTTTTGCTGATTATCGGGGCATCCAAGCAGTATTTAGCTGCAATTATTGGTTAGTCACGTGCACCCGCATGGACTGGACTTTGCGAACCCTCATTTTTGAAAAAACAGTGACCGATGCGTTCGAGCGATTGAACAGAGAGACTTTTCGGTCTGGTGTATATTTTTCGATCGAAGCCGTCCCCTGGGTGGTCTGATAAATAATTTTCCAGGCTTGCGCCTCTTGGTCGAATTTCATAAAGGCAAAGGCGGTGGTGACCTCTTCCTGTTGGCCTTTGGCGCCCAAGGCATAGCCGTAGTCCTTGTAGCCCATTACCGCGCCAAGTCCGAACCCATGCTCGCTGTCAGCTAAATCATTGTATTCGGCGTTTTCCTTACCGCCTTGGACATGCCGAACACGGAGTACATTGTCGTTGAGCTGATCCACCGTCAGCGAACAACCGCTGAACCCAGGGGTGAACACATAGTCTGGATGGCTCCGCCCGGGGTCAACCGGTATGTCGACATAGCCGCCCTGAGGCGCCCAGAACGCCAATATCGCATTATTTTTTTCGGGAATGTCCCACGGACCTTCCAAGACTTTCAGCGCATTAAAGGTTCCGCTACCTGCTCCGGAATAGCTGAATTTTTCCATTGTGAACAGGAGCTTGGCCCCGCCTTGCCTGTTGTTTAACTCAGAAGAAACATTGCGAGCAGTGTTCAACAATTGAGTGGTTATCTCCACTTTGTTGAGTTCGGTTTCAGTAAGCGCATTATGGATATTGGTTGTCGTTGCGACTGCCGGTACATTGCGCTGAAAAGCGCCGGTATCAGCACGCTCCGCCCCTGGGATATCGCGTTCAGCACCCACCGCAATCACCGGGTTCCACAGCCCATTGGACAGCTTTTTAGTAATGGCGCCATCGTCATCGATAAAACTGACCGGGTTGTTTCGAGTCATCCAGTAAAGGTTCAAACCATCCACCACCCCCACCGGGTCCGGGTTCACCCAACGCTGCAACCACGGGACGTAATAACGAAAGCCATAGTAATAAAGCCCCGTCGCATCCCGCTCCTTGCCCGAATAGCGCACGGTCTTGTAACTCACCTCGGTTGCATCGCTCCCGGCCAGATAAGCCGTTTCACCAAACGGATAAAAGTGCTCCCGGCTGATAACCCGCCCGTCCTGGGCCAGTTCCAGGCCGACCGAGCCCAAGTGATCCGCAATGCTGTATCGATAGCAGTCGTTCTCGCCGGTCGGCGGTGCGCTTTCCCAATGCAGGACGCGGACGCCGCTGAGCCCGCCATCGGCGACGATTACCTGCAACGCCTCGCCCGTGCCGTTGTCCGCACGCAGTTCCAACCCTGGCAAATAACGCACCTCGGCAGCCATTGTGCGAGCGCCGGTTTGCAGGGTGCGCAGCTTGCGAGCGCGCTGCCCGCCGCCGTCATAGACATACTTTTCACTGTCGTTGAGACCCGAGGCGCGTTCGATGGGCGTGACCGAACTCAACTGGTTGCGCAAGTCCCACGCCAGGAACCGGCCCGCGTCCAATTCCAGGCAATTGCCGCGTGCATCGAACGCGGCGGCAATTTCCTCTTCCGTGGGTGCCTCGCCGTTGCGGTAAGGCAGGCAGCGATTGCTGTAGCGAGCCGCTTTGATTTCCCGACCATGGCTTTGGGCACCGACGTGGGTCAGTTCCAATAAATTACCGGCCTCGTCGTAGCGGTAGGTCTGCCGGTAATTGCTGACCGCCGTCGGGTCGTTGCGCTCCACGGCGTTCGGCCCCTGATTGGCGGCGCCCGCCTCCCACCCCGTGGCTTCGATCAGTTGGTAGAGACTGTCGTAGACAAAACGGCTGACCGGCTCGACACGCTGGTTGGCGAAGTAGCGGATCGGCAAGACTTGATCCTCGATGCCGAGCACATTGCCCATGGGGTCATAGTCGTAGAGCAAGTGTTGCAATACCTGACCGGCGCGCCCGGCTCGGCGTTCTATCAACCGACCGTCTTCCGGGCTGTATATGAGCGTGGTCTGGACGTCGTTGCCGGCCGTCTCCTGTTCGATCTGCCCGAAGGCGTCGTAGCGAATGTCGCTCACCAGCGACTGCCAATCGCCCTGCCCCGCCAACTGCAATTGACTGCCAGACATCCGGCCATCAAGCGTCAGACGTTGCCATTGTCGATTTCCCCTGGCATCGACCTGCTCCAGCACATCCCCCAGCGGCCCGACGCGCGACGTCGAAACGGCGCCATCACAGGGTTCAAGCAAGAGCTCGCGATCAGCCTCCAACTCCGGCCAATCGACTTGAGCCGCGTCGAGAATGAAACGACGATTCTGGACAAGGTTTTGCCCGGTCAGGGCAAACGACGCCAGCACCAGCGTCCCCGCCGGGTCGTCGTGACGGATCAATTGCCCATGCTGGTTGTGGTCTTGATCGCCCTGGCCCGGATATCCGTAGGTCATGCGCTCGGTACACCGACGCGGCAGCCCGTGACCTTGCTCGAACACGGCCACCGGACGCAGCGAGTCATCGTAAAGGTTCTCCTGCTGCGTCCCTCGGCCATCCCATCCGAGTAAACCTTCGCCAGCGAGGCCCGACAGACCGATCTGCATGCCCGCGTCAACGCTGTCCGTAAGCAACGTGGCGCCGGACAGCGAATAGATCGCCGAAAGATTGGCCGGCGTCGATTCGTCATTTTCCTGCAAGGCCCACAAGCGCGGATCCCACTGTTTCACCGCGCGCCCGGCCATATCGAAGCGGCTGCGGTTGATGCGTCGCTGCGCGGGGCTGCCCACAAGGCTGCGGCAATAGCCGACCGTGCGAACCGCCAAGCCTCTCGGATCGGAGGCAGTCAGCGTTGGTGTTCGATAATCCACACCCATCATCCAGTGTCCCGTTCGTAGCGCCAGGGTGGTCGCAGACCATCAAACCTCGACTCCACAACGTTGCCTACTGTCAGATGTGACAGTGACGACCGGCGGCCAAAAGGCAGGTGAATACCCATTTCCCGCCCCCTTCGGTAGGATGTGGCGAAGGTCACGGAGGCTTCAACCATGCTCATCGGCGTTTTGCTGGTCATCACCTGGCTCATCCTGCTGTTGCGCTACCCGGCCAAGGCCTTGCCGGTCTCCCTGGCGGCGTTCATCGGGCTGGGGCTGGTCGCGGCGTGGGTGCTTTGGCAGGAAAACCGCGAAACCCGGCAGCTGGATCGCCTGGATGTGCGCATTGCCTATGCGCCTGAGCGCTGCCCTGCTGATCGTCCGCTGTCGTTGAGCCTGAAAAATGGCAACGACGTGCCGTTGACCGAGCTGCACTGGCGTATAGCGGCCTACGCGCCCGGCGACACCATCAACCTGGCCGAAAACGTCTACAGCTCCCCCCGCTATCGCGGCCCTGGCGAATTGCAACCTGGCGCCGACTGGCAAGACTGCCTGCCGTTGCCGCCGTTGCGCCCCGGTTATCGCCCGCAAACGCTGGAGTTTCGTGCCGAGCGGTTGCAGGGTAGTTTTTCCAACTGATTCCATCACAACGTTACCCAAGGAAAGCGCCATGCCCGTTGCGTTGATCACCGGATGTTCCAGCGGCATCGGCCGCGCCCTCGCCGACGTCTTCAAGGCCGCCGGTTACCAAGTCTGGGCCAGTGCGCGCAGGGCTGAAGATGTGGCACTGCTCAGCGCCGCCGGGTTCACTGCCGTGCAACTGGACGTTAACGACGGCGCGGCCTTGGAACAGTTGAGTGAAAGGATCAACCAGCAACATGGCGGCCTTGATGTCCTGATCAACAACGCCGGTTATGGCGCCATGGGGCCACTGCTGGACGGCGGTGTGCCGGCCATGCAGCGCCAGTTCGAAACCAACGTGTTCGCCCTCGTCGGCGTGACCCGCGCGCTGTTTCCAGTGCTACGCCGTGCCAAAGGGTTGGTGGTGAATATCGGCAGCGTTTCCGGGGTGCTGGTCACGCCATTCGCCGGCGCCTATTGCGCCTCCAAGGCAGCGGTGCATGCCTTGAGCGATGCGCTGCGCATGGAACTGGCGCCGTTCGGCATCCGGGTGATGGAAGTCCAGCCCGGCGCCATCGCCTCCAGCTTCGCCAAGAATGCCGGTCATGAAGCCGAACGGCTGATCAGCGAACAGTCGCCCTGGTGGCCGCTGCGTGAAGGTATCCGTGCCCGGGCCAAGGCTTCCCAGGACAACCCGACCCCGGCCAGCGAATTCGCCGCAGGGCTGCTCAAAGCCGTGCAACAACCCAAACCGCCGCGCTTGTTGCGTCTGGGCAATGGCAGCCGGGCGTTGCCATTGATGGCGGCTTTGTTACCCAAGGCGCTGCTGGAGAAGGGATTGATGAAACGGTTTGGGTTGGGTCGGGCGCTTTAATCATAAAGGGGCAACGAGTTTAGGGCTGCTGTGCAGCCCAACGGGGATAAATCCCCTCGCCACAGGAGCTTTATGCAACCTCAGCGCTTAGGTTCTACCACCACCGTGCACGTCATCCCCGCCGCCAGCAACACGCCATCCGGCACCTCGTCCAGGTGAATGCGCACCGGTACCCGCTGGGCCAGGCGCACCCAGTTGAACGTGGGGTTTACGTCGGCGACCAATTCGCGGCTTTGGGGATTGTCGCGGTCGTAGATCCCCCGGGAAATACTCTCCACATGCCCCTTGAGCATCTCCCCGCTCATCATTTGCAACTGCGCAGGATCGCCAACCCGCACCTTGGGCAACTTGGTTTCTTCGAAAAAGCCATAGACCCAGAACGAATTCAGATCCACCACCGCCATCTTCGCCTCGCCGATTCGCGCGTAGTCGCCCCGGTGCACGTTGAGGTTGGTGACGTAGCCGTCCACCGCCGCGCGAACTTGCGTGCGGGCAAGGTTCAGCTCCGCGGCCTCCAGTTGCGCCTGGGCGTGCTGGTAGTCGGCCAGGGCCGAGTCGGCGAGGTTGCTGGCGTCGTCACGGTTTTCACGGGAGATCACCAGGCTGTCCAGGTCGGCACGCCTGTGGGCATTGACCTTGCGCATTTCCCAGGTGGCCTTGCGCGACGCCACCAGAGAACGGGCCTGTTTGACCGCGATGCGGTAATGCTCGGGGTCGATGCGCATCAGCAGGTCGCCCTTTTTCACCTGCTGATTGTCACGCACTGGAACCTCGACCACCTCGCCGCTGACATCGGCCGCCACGTTGATGATGTCGGCCCGCACCCGGCCATCGCGGGTCCAGGGCGTGTCCATGTAATGAACCCAGAGCGTACGACCGATCCACAGCGCCAGGGCCAGCACCAGCAACGTCGCCATCAGGCTAAAAAACTTTTTCATTGCTTCGTTCTCAACGGTAGACCGCCAGCGCCAGCGCGCCGAACAGGCAGGTAAACAGGCTCAGGCGCAGCAACGCCGGATGCCAGAAAAAACGGTACAGATCCAGCCCTGAAAGGAAACGGTCCAGCACCCAGGCCAAGCCGGCAGCGATGAAAAACATCAGGGTCATGGTGGGCATGTACACGCCATGGAAGGCGATCTCACGAGGCATGTCGAGGTTCCTGGAGCAGCGGCGCGGCGTGGGCCGACAAGGGGGATTGCGGGTCCATCAGCGAGGTCCGGATAAAGTGCAGGTAGCTTTTCACCCGGCGCAGGGCCGAGGTGTCGAAATGCGCGGCGAAAGGTTCATCAGTGGCTTGCACGCGGCTGATCGCATCGTCGACCGCCACCCGCGCACGCTCCAGATTGTTCTGGCCAGGCTGGCGGAACAGCCGCACCAGCGCTCGTCCCATCAGGCGGATCGCCTGTCGCCATGGCTGGCTTTCGGCATAGGCCGGGTGCACCGGCAGGATTGCCTGTTCCTTACGCAATTCGATGACCGCGTGGCCGACCTCCAGCACCACCAACAGCCAGCGCAACAGCTCCCGTTGCACCTGCGGCTGCCCCGCCGCGAGACCGTAGGCTTGGTGCAGCAAGTCACGGCTGCGACTCTCGAAGCCCGAGGCCAGGCCCTTGAGCTTGCCGCTGATGGCAAACACCACTTGCTCGCGCAGGTCCTGTTCGAGTCGACGCCACATCCAGCGGCTGTTGGGCGGCAGGATGATCGCGCCAGCCGCCGCGCACACCAGCATGCCGAGGATCATCGCAATGTAATCGTTGATGAAGGTGTAAGGGTTGTAGACCGTCAGGTTGTCCGGCACCGAGCCGGTGCTGAAGAAAATCAGCAGCCCCAGCCCGACGCCGGCGTATTGCGGGCGTGAACTGAGGAATGAGCCCAGCATGATCACCGGCGCCAACATCACGCAGAGCAAAGCAAAGCCGTCGATCAATGGGAAGACAAAAAACATTTCGACGAAACCGATCAACGCCCCAAACAACGTCCCACAAGCCATCTGGAACGCCATGCGCTTGGGGTTCGGCGTGGCGGCCGACAAGCCCACGGTGGCGGCAGCGATCATCGTCATGGTCGCGCCGCTCGGCCAGGCCGTGACGACCCAATAGCTGCCCAGCACCAGCAAGATAAAGGCTGCGCGAAACCCGGAAGCTGCAGCGGCCAAGCCGTTGGTCTGCGATACGAAGGGCTCGTCCCAGCGTTCGCGTTCGTGGCGATGATCGGCCAGCGACGCATGGGTCTGGGCGTAGCCGTGCAAGTCGTCGACAAAGCGATAGAGCAGCTCGTAGGCCGTATGGAAATCCAACTGCTGCGCATCACTGGGATCCGTCTCTTGGAAGAGCGCCCGCAACCGGCGCACCAAGGCCGGCAAGTCGGCCTTGTAGTCAGCCAGTGCCGCCGCCAGACGCGCCGCATCGGCATCGGTCAAGGCCCGCGCGCTGAAGCCATCGAGCAATTCGGCCAGCGTCTGCAAACCGGGTTTGATGGCGTTTACCACGTGATCCGCCCGGGCCTCGCGCAAACGTTCGAGCAACTGGTGCAAGGCATTGAAACGCGTGGTGACGCCCATGAACTCACTGTTCAAGCGGCTGAGCCGGCCGTTGCGCCGACGCATGTGCGGATCCTCGAAGACAGTCACGCTGCGCAGGCTTTCCAGGCCCACCGCTTCGGCGATGAAACCAACGTTGCGCGCCTCGAATGCCTCGGGCTGGCTGCGCCCGCGCAAGCCATCGGTGACGAACAGGGCGAATACGCCGAAGCGCTGATAAAGCGCGTTGCGCATGGCGGCGCTCGCGGTTTGCGGCAGGACCGCGGCGCTGACCAAGGTCGCACAGAGAATCCCCAAGGAAATCTCCAGTACCCGCCAGACCGCCGCCATGAACGCCGCTTCTGGATGGGCCAGGGCCGGCAGGCCGATCATTGCCGCGGTGTAGCCTGCCAGCACAAACCCGTAGGCCCGGAAATTGCGATAGCGCGCCGCCCCCGCCGAGCAGATTCCGACCCAGATTGCCAGGCAGCCGAGGAACAGTTCGGTGTTCTGTGCGAACAAGGCGATCAGCGCGACCATCACCGCCGAACCGGCCAAGGTGCCGAGCAAGCGATAGAAGCTTTTGGCCAATACCTGGCCGCTCTGGGGCTGCATGACGATGAACACCGTGATCATGGCCGTGCGCGGTTGTGGCAGTTCCAGGCGCATTGCCAGCCATAACGTCAGGAACGCGGCCAACAACACTTTGAAGATGTAGACCCAGGTCACTCCGTCGCTACGGGCCCAGTCGAAGAAACCACGGCGCCATTCGAGGCGATGGAGCCGGCGCAAGGGGGCACGTAGAGTCCTCATGAAATGTCTATTTGGCACCGTGGCTCACATCAGGCACGTCGCTGCCAGCCTCCAACCCGCCACCCAGCGCCGTCACCAGATCGGCATGAGCAGTCAATCTCGCGGCTTCTACTTGCTGAAGTACCTGTTGTTGCTTGAATAACAGGCTCTGGGCGTTGAGCACATTGAGGTAATCGGTGAGGCCACGCTGGAACGCCACCATGGCGATGTCGTAGGTGCGCTGGGCGGCGGCCACCGACTCGGCGGCGAAAGCCTGTTGCTTGTCCATCGATTCGCGGCGAATCAACTGGTCGGAAACGCTCTTGAGGGCATCCACCAGGGTCTGGTTGTAGTGCGCCACGGCGATGTCGTGACCCGCCGCGGCTTCTCCCAACGCTCCACGCAAGCGCCCTGCGTCAAAGATCGGCAGCGAGATGGCCGGCCCGACGTTGTAGGTGAGTTTCTTGCCGGTCAGAAACTCCAGCGCCCCGCCGCCGGTAGCCATGTAGCCGAGGCTGCCAACCAGATCGACATTGGGATAAAAACCGGCCCGCGCCACATCGACGCCACGGGCCTGGGCCGCCACTTGCCAGCGCGCGGCAACCACATCCGGGCGCTGGCCGAGCAGTTCGGCGGGCAACGCCGACGGCAGTTTCAACGGAGCCCCCAGCGCCAGGCTCGGCCGTTGCAGGGACGCGCCGTCTCCCGGCCCCTTGCCTGCGAGCGCCGCCAGTTGATTGCGGCTCAAGGCGATGGCTTCTTCGAGGGCGTCGAGTTGGCGATGGGTTTCGGGCAACGGCGCCTGGGCCTGGCTGACTTCAAAATGGGTGCCGATGCCGCCGTCCAGGCGTTTTTGCGCCAGTTGCCGAATCTGCTCCTGTTGAGCGAGCGTCGCGGCGACGATGTCGCGCTGGGCGTAGTGCAGCGAAAACTGGATATAGGCGCGCACAATGTTGTTCTGCAACTCCAACTGCGCCTGCCGCGCCTCGGCGACGCTGGTGTGGGCCAGATCGACAGCCTGCTCGCTGGCGTTGCGCTCGCGCCCCCATAAATCCAAGGCGTAGCTCAGGCCCAGGGCGGCGTTGTTGTCCCAGGTAGTGGTATCGGCCAGCTCGCCGGGGCCATAGAATTGATCGGTCGGCCAGTTGTGGCGCTTGAGGGTGGACTGGGCATTGATCTGCAGCGACTCGGCGGCTTGCGCGACACCGGCCATGGCCTTGGCCTGCCGCACTCGGGCGGCGGCCATGGCCAGGCTCGGGCTGTCTTGCACGGCCAAAGCGATCCAGCGATCCAGTTGCGAGTCGCCATAGGACTTCCACCATTGACGGGTGGGCCAGCGGGCCTCGCCGGCGGCCTGGCGAATCGCTTCATCGGTCGCCAGTTGGTTGGCCGACAGCGCCTTGCCTTGCGGCGCAATCCCTCCCGTGCCGATGCAACCGCCGAGGGTCAACGTCAAAACCCAAACACTGAGAGTCTTCAGCTCTGTGCTGATGCAACGCGGCACTGGCGCAAATTCCTGGAGGGAGAAGGTCGGGGACCTGTGGAAACGCAGCGGACCGCACCACAGTGGCGGCAATTCTAGGCATCGCCTCCAACGGCGATAAGCCGACCTTTCTGTGATTCTTTGTTACCGTTAACGTGATAATCCGTAAGTCGGGGTCCCGTAGCGTTGTAACTTCATGTCACAATTTGGCACCTCCCAAGAGAGCCCTCCATGGACACTTTGCAAAACATGCGCGCGTTCAGCTGTGTGGCCGAAGCCGGCAGCTTCACCGCTGCCGCCGCGCAACTGGACACCACCACGGCCAACGTCTCGCGTGCGGTTTCCAACCTCGAAGCCCACCTGCAAACCCGCCTGCTCAACCGCACCACGCGCCGCATTGCGCTGACCGAGGCGGGTAAACGCTATCTGCTGCGTTGCGAGCAGATCCTGGCGTATGTCGAAGAAGCAGAAGCCGAGGCCAGCGACGCCCACGCGCGACCTGCCGGGCAGTTGAAGGTGCACACCATGACCGGCATCGGCCAGCACTTCGTGATCGACGCCATCGCTCGCTACCGCAAGACCCATCCGGACGTGACCTTCGACCTGACCCTGGCCAACCGCGTGCCAGACATCCTCGACGAGGGCTACGACGTCTCCATCGTCCTCGCCAGCGAGCTGCCGGATTCAGGTTTCGTCTCCCAGCGCCTGGGCATCACTTACAGCATCGTTTGTGCGTCGCCCGCCTATGTGAAGGCCAGCGGCTGTCCGCAAAAACCCAGCGACCTGCTCAACCACGCCTGCCTGCGCCTGGTCAGCCCGGTCATTCCGCTGGAGAAATGGGTGTTCGACGGCCCGGAAGGCCAGGAAATGGTCACGGTCAGCAATTCACCCTTCCTGGTGAATTCCGCCGATGCCATGAAAACCGCCATTACCAGCGGCATGGGGGTAGGTGTATTGCCGGTGTACGCCGCCATCGAAGGCTTGCGCAACGGCACGCTGGTGCGGGTCATGCCCAACTATCGCTCTCAGGAACTGAACCTGTACGCCATCTATCCTTCGCGCCAGTACCTGGACGCGAAGATCAAGACGTGGGTCGAGTACTTGCGAGGTTCGCTGCCGGAGATCCTGGCGGCGCACCAGGCCGAACTGACGGCGTATGAGTTGAGTGCAAGCCTGACAGGCACCCGGGTCGTGAACTGAATCGAGAATCGTGCCTGGAGAATATCAGCGCTTGCCCATCGAACGACGCGTCCCGGGAGGCGCCGCGCCGGGGGTCTTGGTGTGACCGTTCTTCGCGCCGTTCTTGTACCAGGGCTGTTGCCCGGCACCTTTGGCCGCTGCCAGTTCGCCGGGTTTGAACGGGAACTTGAAGGTCGGGATCGCCGCCGTGGCGCTTTCAGCGCTGCCACTTTCGCTGTTGGCCAGGTCAGCCTGGTCGTCGCTCGTGAGTTCGTCCACGGGCGAAGGTGTCGGGGAAGTCATGTAAGGCTCCGGTAAAGCGGGTATGCCGGGCTCGGTGAGTGAGCCGCGAAACGCAACAGTATACCTGCCCGCTATCGCCGCGCACCGGGCAGATTCAATCGAAACTGACCGTCTGACAGCAAGCCGGGACAAAACTGACAGCCGTGACAGCTAGCCGTCACCTTCCGGACGGGCTCACAACGCTATATAAGAAAGCCAGGAATTCCTCCGTCCCGAACCGGCGTTTCACGTTCATGCCTATCCAGAAAAAAACCGTCCTGCTTGTCGTGCTGTTGATCGCCCTGGCCGCCCTCGGCCTCTGGTTTGCCATCAAGCCCGTCGCCACCCGACCCAGCGCGTCCGTCGCCGTACCGGTGAGGGTCGTCAGCGTGATTGAAAAGGACGTGCCGCGCTTTGCCAGCGGTATCGGCACGGTGCTGTCGCTGCACAGCGTGGTGATCCGCCCGCAGATCGACGGCATCCTCACCCGGCTGCTGGTCAGGGAAGGACAACTGGTCAAGAAGGGAGACCTGCTGGCGAACATCGATGATCGTTCGATCCGCGCCAGCCTCGACCAGGCCCGCGCCCAACTCGGCGAGAGCCAGGCGCAACTGGCCGTGGCCCAGGTCAACCTCAAGCGCTATAAATTGCTGAGTGTCGATGACGGCGTATCCAAACAGACCTACGACCAGCAACAAGCGTTGGTCAATCAGCTCAAGGCCTCTGCCCAAGGCAACCAGGCGGCCATCGACTCGGCGCAGGTGCAACTGTCCTATACCCAGATCCGCTCCCCGGTGACCGGTCGCGTCGGCATTCGCAACGTCGATGAAGGCAACTTCCTGCGAACCAGCGATACCGAAGGCTTGTTCACGGTGACGCAGATCGACCCGATTGCGGTGGAGTTTTCCTTGCCCCAGCAGATGTTGCCCACCTTGCAACGGCTGATCGCCGCCCCCGACCAAGCCTTGGTCAAAGCCTACATCGGCGCCGATGACGCCACCGGGGACCCACTCGGCGAGGGGCGGCTCAGCCTCATCGACAACCAGATCAATACCAACACCGGGACCCTGCGGGCCAAGGCTGAATTCAATAACGCCGCGCAACGGCTGTGGCCGGGGCAACTGGTCACCCTGAAAATCCAGACAGCCATCGAAAAAGGCGCCCTGGTGGTGCCGCCCACCGTGGTCCAGCGCGGGCTGGAGCAACACTTCGTGTACCGGGTCAAAGGCGACAAGGTGGAAAGCGTGCCGGTAGAAATGGTCTACCAGGACAGCGGCATGCACATCATCAAAGGGGTGAACGCCGGCGACCAATTGGTGAGCGACGGCCAGTCACGGCTCAAGCCCGGCGCCAGCGTCCAGGTGCTCGGCGATCCGCCCGCCCTCGCCAAGACCGGGCAGGCGCAGCCATGAAGGGCCGCGGCTCGATATCGGCGTGGTGCATCGACCACCCCATCGCCACGGTGCTGCTGACATTCGCCCTGGTGTTGCTGGGGTTGATCGCCTTCCCTCGCCTGCCCGTCGCGCCGTTGCCCGAGGCGGAGTTCCCGACTATCCAGGTCAGCGCCCAGTTGCCTGGGGCCAGTCCCGAGACCATGGCTTCGTCGGTGGCGACCCCGCTGGAAGTGCAATTCAGCGCCATCCCGGGCATCACCCAGATGACCTCCAGCAGCGCGTTGGGCTCGACCAACCTGACCCTGCAATTCAGCCTCGACAAAAGCATCGACACCGCGGCCCAGGAAGTCCAGGCGGCCATCAACACCGCCGCCGGCAAGCTGCCCAACGACATGCCGAACCTGCCGACCTGGCGTAAGGTCAATCCGGCCGACAGCCCGGTGCTGATCCTCAGCATCAGCTCCGACCTGATGCCAGGCACCGAGCTGAGTGATTACGTCGAAACCCTGCTCGCCCGCCAGATCAGCCAGATCGACGGCGTCGGGCAAATCTATATCACCGGCCAGCAACGCCCGGCGATTCGGGTCCAGGCCTCGGCCGACCGACTCGCGGCCATCGGCCTGACCCTGGCCGACCTTCGCCTGTCCCTCCAGCAAGCCAGCCTCAATCTTGCCAAGGGTGCGCTGTACGGAGCGTCGAGCATTTCCACGCTGTCCACTAACGACCAGTTGTTCAAGCCCGAAGAATACGGCGAATTGATCGTTTCCTACCGGGACGGCGCGCCGGTTCACCTCAAGGACATCGCCAAAGTCGTCAACGGTTCTGAAAACGCCTACGTCCAGGCCTGGTCCGACGATCAGCCCGGGGTCAACCTGGTCATCTTCCGCCAACCGGGAGCGAACATCGTCGAGACCGTCGACCGCATCCAGGCGGCCCTGCCGACTCTGGAAGCGATGTTGCCCGCCGCGGTGCAGGTCAAGGTGATGATCGACCGTACGCAGACCATTCGGGCGTCGCTGCACGAAGTGGAAATCACCTTGGTGATCGCGGTGCTGCTGGTGGTGGCGGTGATGGCACTGTTCCTGCGCCAGCTCTCGGCGACCCTGATTGTCTCGGCGGTGCTCGGGGTGTCGTTGATCGCCAGTTTTGCCCTGATGTACGTGATGGGATTCAGCCTGAACAATTTGACCCTGGTGGCCATCGTCATCTCGGTGGGGTTCGTGGTGGACGACGCCATCGTCGTCGTGGAAAACATCCACCGACACCTGGAAGCCGGCGACGGCATGCGC
Organism: Pseudomonas sp. SWRI92; assembly: GCF_014268685.1. Taxonomy (NCBI): domain Bacteria; kingdom Pseudomonadati; phylum Pseudomonadota; class Gammaproteobacteria; order Pseudomonadales; family Pseudomonadaceae; genus Pseudomonas; species Pseudomonas sp. SWRI92. The sequence continues at coordinate 186,791 of NZ_JABWQY010000008.1, read as the reverse complement.
GAGGCGGCGATCAAGGGAGCTGGGGAAATCGGCTTCACCGTGGTTTCCATCAGCTTCTCGCTGGTCGCGGCGTTCATCCCGCTGTTGTTCATGGGCGGCGTGGTCGGCCGTCTGTTCAAGGAGTTCGCCCTGACGGCCACCTCGACCATCCTGATTTCGGTGGTGGTGTCCCTGACACTGGCACCAACCCTGGCGGCGCTGTTCATGCGCGCCCCGACGCACCATGTTCACGCCAAGCCCGGGTTCGGCGAACGTCTGCTGGGTTGGTACGAGCGGGGCTTGCGCAAGGCCCTCGCCCACCAGAAGCTGATGATCGGCGTGTTCTGCCTGACCTTGGCGCTCGCGGTGGTGGGCTACGTGTTCATTCCCAAGGGTTTCTTCCCGGTACAAGACACCGGCCTGGTGCTGGGCACCAGCGAAGCGGCCGCCGACGTGTCGTTCCCGGACATGGTGGCCAAGCACAAGGCCCTGGCCGAGATCGTCGCCGCCGACCCGGCGGTGCAGACTTTCTCCCACTCCGTCGGCGTCTCGGGCAACAACCAGACCATCGCCAACGGCCGCTTCTGGATCGCCCTCAAGCCCCGGGGCGAGCGCGATGTCTCGGCCAGCGGCTTCATCGACCGGATCCGTCCAAAATTGCTGAAGATTCCCGGCGTCGTGCTGTACCTGCGGGCAGGGCAAGACATCAACCTCAGCTCCGGCCCCAGCCGCGCCCAGTATCAATACGTGCTCAAGAGCAATGACGGACCGACCCTCAACGCCTGGACCCAGAAACTCACCGACAAGCTGCGCGGCAACCCGGCGTTCCGCGACATCTCCAACGACCTGCAACTGGGCGGCAGCATCACCCACATCAATATTGACCGCAGTGCGGCGGCGCGTTTCGGCCTGACCGCCACCGATGTCGACCAGGCGCTGTACGATGCGTTCGGCCAGCGCCAGATCAATGAATTCCAGACCGAGACCAACCAGTACAACGTAATCCTGGAGCTCGACACCGCGCAACGGGGCAAGGCCGAAAGCCTGGCGTATTTCTACCTGCGCTCGCCACTGAGCGGGGAAATGGTCCCGCTCTCGGCCCTGGCCCGCTTCGATGCGCCCACCAACGGCCCGCTGTCGATTGCCCATGACGGCATGTTCCCGGCGGCGAACCTGTCGTTCAACCTGGCGCCTGGGGTGGCGCTGGGCGATGCGGTGCGCCAGCTCGACCAGGCCAAGAACGAGATCGGCATGCCCGCCGCCATCACCGGTAATTTCCAGGGCGCGGCCCAGGCGTTTCAAAGTTCGCTGGCGAGCCAGCCGTGGCTGATCCTCGCCGCGCTGATGGCGGTGTACATCATCCTCGGCGTGCTCTACGAGAGTTTCGTGCACCCGCTGACGATCATCTCTACCTTGCCCTCGGCCGGCCTTGGCGCGCTGATCATGCTCTGGCTGCTGGGCCAGGACTTTTCGATCATGGCGTTGATCGGGCTGGTGCTGCTGATAGGCATCGTCAAGAAGAACGGCATCCTGATGATCGACTTCGCCCTCGACGCCCAACGCAATGGCGGGATGACGCCGCAGGAAGCGATTTTCCAGGCCTGTCTGACCCGCTTCCGTCCGATCATCATGACCACCCTGGCTGCCCTGCTCGGTGCCCTGCCGCTGATGCTCGGCTACGGCGCTGGCGCGGAACTGCGCCAGCCCCTGGGCATCGCGGTGGTTGGCGGCCTGCTGGTAAGCCAGGCGCTGACGTTGTTCACCACGCCGGTCATATACTTGTGGCTCGAGCGACTGTTCCATCGGCCCGCCCAGCATCCAGGGCCGGCGCCGACGGCGGCGCTGGCAAGCACAGACCACTGAGGCGGGCCCATGCGCGTTCTGATCATCGAAGACGAAGAAAAAACCGCTGACTACCTGCACCGCGGCCTGACAGAACAGGGCTACACCGTGGATGTGGCGCGGGACGGCGTCGAAGGGCTGCACCTGGCCCTGGAAAGCGATTACGCGGTGATCGTGCTCGACGTCATGCTGCCAGGGCTGGATGGCTTTGGCGTGCTGCGTGCCTTGCGCGCCCGCAAGCAGACGCCGGTGATCATGCTCACCGCCCGCGAACGGGTCGAAGACCGCATCAAGGGCCTGCGCGACGGTGCCGACGATTACTTGGGCAAACCCTTCTCCTTCCTTGAACTGGTGGCCCGCCTGCAAGCCCTGACTCGCCGCAGCGGCGGCCATGAACCGGTGCAGGTCAGCATCGCCGACCTGTGGATTGACCTGATCAGCCGCAAGGCCACCCGCGCCGGCCAGCGCCTGGACCTGACCGCCAAGGAGTTCTCGCTGCTCAGCGTCCTGGCCCGCCGCCAGGGCGAAATCCTCTCGAAAACCGCCATTGCCGAAATGGTCTGGGACATCAACTTCGACAGCGACGCCAACGTCGTCGAAGTGGCGATCAAACGGCTACGGGCCAAGCTCGACGGGCCGTTCGAACAGAAATTGCTGCACACCATTCGCGGCATGGGTTACGTGCTGGAGAACCGAGGTGAGTAACAGCATCGCACTGCGCCTGAGCGGCATGTTCACGCTGGTGGCGGCGCTGGTGTTCCTGCTGATTGGCGGCGCCCTGTACCAGCAGGTCGAAAAAGGCCTGGGCCTGTTGCCGGAAGCCGAACTCGATGCCCGCTACAGCGTGCTTGAATCCACCGTCGGGCGTTTCGGCACGCCCGAGCACTGGGTGAAAATCGGCAACAAACTGCGCTTGCTGGGCGAAGAAGACAAGCGCATCCATTTTTGGATCGTCAGCGGCGACCCGCGCTTTGAATACGGCAACCCAGCCCCTCAGGTCCGCGCCGTTGCCCAAGGCCCGCTGGGCAAGCACGACCTTGTATTGCCCGACCGGCATTATCCGATGAAGGTCCTGGTGAGCCAGTTCCCGGCCAAGGACCAGCGTCCGCCGTTGCGGTTCATGATCGGCATCGACACCGAGACCTTCTACCAGACCCAACATCATCTGCTGGTGGCGCTGGTGAGCCTGGCGTGTATCGGCGTTCTGCTGGCTTCCTTGCTGGGCTATTGGGTTGCGCGCATCGGCCTCAAGCCCCTCATCAAGTTGTCCGATGAAGCCCAGCGCCTGGCCCCACCCCGCCTCTCCGGACGCTTGCGCTTGTCGCCGTTGCCGCCGGAACTCAGCCAGTTCGTCAGTTCGTTCAATGCCACCCTCGATCGCGTGGAACAGGCGTACTCCCGGCTCGAGTCGTTTAACGCCGATGTTGCCCACGAACTGCGCTCGCCGCTGACCAACCTGATCGGCCAGACCCAAGTGGCGCTGACCCGCGGGCGTTCGGCCGAACATTACTTCGAAGTGCTGCAATCGAACCTCGAAGAACTGGAGCGGCTGCGCTCGATCATCAACGACATGTTGTTCCTGGCCAGCGCGGACCAGGGCAGCAAGGCCACCAAGCTGACCACCACCTCCCTGGCCGACGAGGTGGCAACCACTCTCGATTACCTCGACTTCATCCTGGAAGACGCCCAGGTCCAGGTTCGCGTCAGCGGCGACGCACAAGCCACGATCGAAATCGCCCACCTGCGCCGGGCGCTGATCAACCTGCTCAGCAACGCCGTGCAGCACACCGCGCCCGGACAAGTGATCGATGTGCAGATTGAAGTCCTCGGCGACCAGGTCTGCCTTGGCGTCACCAACCCCGGCGAGCCGATCGCTGGCGAGCACCTGCCGCGCCTGTTCGAGCGCTTCTACCGGGTCGATGCCTCCCGCAGCAACAGCGGCGCCAACCACGGGCTCGGCCTGGCCATCGTCAAGGCGATTGCGCTGATGCATGGCGGTGATGTGTTCGTGCGCAGCGACCGGGGCGCAAACACCTTCGGCATCCGTTTGCCGGCCTGAAATAAGCCACGATGTGCATTGCTCAATTCCAGTCCCACAAGCACAATCTTGCAAAAGGCCAGCATTGTCTGATGCCAGTCATCCGCGGTTGAAGATGAGCAGCCTATGGGAAGGATCCCAGTCACATGACAATGCAGATCGGAATCATGAACGCGAGCAGTGCAACACCCGGCAAGACCCCCCTTTCGATACGTTCGGAACGGGTACTCGTATTGGCCAGCTCGCTGGTTGTGATTGCCATCCTGAGTATCGTGACGTTCCTGCTGATCCGGGAACACGCCAGCGCCCAACAGGCGGCGACGCGGGCGGCGAGCAACATCGTGCAGCTGATCGACGCCGACGTGCTGCGCAACGTTGAACTCTACGACCTGTCCCTGCGAGGCTTGATTGCCGCCGCAAAGCGCGACGACCTGAAAGAGGTTTCGCCAACGATCCGCCATCTCGCCCTGTTCGACCGCGCCACCGCCGCGCCCTACAAAGGTGACATCCTGCTGCTGGACAAGCGTGGCGATGTGATCGCCGATTCCGCCTCGGTCGAACCACGTAAAGGCAACTACGCCGATCGGGAATATTTCCAGTCCCACCTTCCGGACCCCAACCCGGGCATGAAGATCAGCCGCCCGTTCCGGGCCAGGAGCCAACCGCACGATTGGCGCATCAGCTTCAGCTATCGGTTGAGCGATGACCGGGGCGATTTCATGGGCGTGGCCGAGGCAGCGATGCGCCTGGGCTACTTCAGCCAACTGTTCAAAAGCCTGAACATCGGTCACGGCGGAACGGTCAACCTGGTCAGCCGTGACGGCATCCTGCTCGCGCAGGAACCACCGCTGGCCGAAGACATGATTGGCAAGGATTTCAGCAATCGGCCGAATTTCGTGCGCATCCTGCGTGAAGGCGATGGCAGCTTCACCAGCGTGTCGAGCGTAGATCAGACGCAACGTCTCTACACCTTTTCCCAGGTAGGCGACTTGCCTTTGATAGTCGTCGTCGCGCTCTCCTCCCAGGAAGTCTTCGCTTCATGGAAACGCACGGCGTTGGTGGTCAGTGGCGCCACGGGCGCGCTGTGCATCACCTTGCTCTGGCTCACGTGGTTGCTGCGCCGGGAATTGCGACGCCGCCACCACGCCGAACGGGAGCTGGCGCAACTGGCATCCGTCGATCCGCTGACAGGCCTGGCCAACCGTCGGACCCTGGACCAGACGCTGCATCTGGAATGGCTGCGTGCGCAACGCTCCGGCCAGCCGCTGTCGGTCCTGATGATCGATGCAGACCACTTCAAGGCGTTCAACGATCGCCTTGGCCACCAACGTGGCGACGAGGCCTTGCGCGCCCTGGCGCAACTGATCGCCGAGCATGTTCGGCGACCGGCCGACCTGGCTGCGCGCTACGGGGGTGAGGAATTTTCGGTGGTGCTGCCGGAAACCACCACAGCCGGAGCGTTCATCATGGCGCAGAACATTCGTGAAGCGGTGGAGCAGCTGCCTGGCGACATGCCCATGACCGTCAGCATCGGCATCGCCACCTGGGCCCAGGGGCCGTACAGCGAACTGGAACAACTGCTGCTCGCCGCCGACAAGGCGCTTTACCAGGCCAAGGCCAGCGGGCGTAACCGGGTTGTTTGCGCGATGTAAGACAGCCCAAAAGCGCTCATGCCCTGAACCCGGCCATAAAAAAGGGCCACCCGAAGGCAGCCCTTAAAAACTAGAGAGGTTTTTTTGCTTACACGGCCGCTACAGGGCGCATGTAAGAGATTGGCGCGGTGCTGGCGTCTTCGAACGTCACGACTTCCCAAGCGTCTTTCTGCTCAATCAACTTGCGCAGCAGCTGGTTGTTCAGTGCGTGGCCGGACTTGAAGCCCCTGAACTCACCAATCAGGCTATTGCCCAGCAGGTAGAGGTCGCCGATTGCATCGAGAATCTTGTGCTTGACGAATTCGTCTTCGTAACGAAGACCGTCTTCGTTCAAGACACCGTCGGAATCGACCACGATCGCGTTTTCAACACTGCCGCCGAGTGCGAGGTTGTGCTTGCGCAGGTACTCGATGTCACTCATGAAACCAAAGGTACGGGCGCGGCTGACTTCTTTTACGAACGAAGTGCTGGAAAAATCCACGCTTGCACTTTGGGTGCGGTCACGGAAAACCGGGTGATCGAAATCGATCTCGAAGCTCACCTTGAAACCTTCGAAAGGGACGAAAGTGGCGCGCTTGTCGCCGTCTTCCACTGTCACTTCCCGCAGGATGCGGATGAACTTCTTGGCCGCGTCCTGTTCTTCCAGGCCAGCCGATTGAATCAGGAATACAAAGGGTCCGGCACTGCCATCCATGATCGGGACTTCGGACGCGGAGAGCTCGACGTAGGCGTTATCGATGCCCAGGCCAGCCATGGCCGAGAGCAAATGCTCCACCGTGTCCACTTTGACGTCACCGTTGACCAATGTGGTCGACATAGTGGTTTCGCCAACGTTTTCCGCGCGAGCAGGAATCTGCACCACAGGGTCGAGGTCGGCACGACAAAACACAATGCCGGTGTCGACAGGCGCAGGCTTGAGGGTCAAATAGACCTTCTCGCCGGAGTGCAGGCCGACACCTGTGGCACGGATAATATTCTTCAGGGTGCGTTGTTTAATCATGGCATGGGCCGCTTCAGCGCAAATTGCGAACTGGTATCAACAAAGGCTGGCGATGATAGCAGACCAGACCTTTGCTGAACACCAATCACCCGTATACCCCTGATACATTCCATCAATCGGCCTGACGACGCAGGAATGCCGGGATGTCCAGGTAATCCAGATCGTCTTGCGGATTCATCTTCGCGGCAGTCGCAGTACCGGCCTGGGCCTGGTTGCGCATGACGGTCGGACGGTCCAGGTCACGGTAGTTCACCGCCGGTGCTTCCTGACGGGAGGACACTTGTTGTTGCGGTTGCGAAGCCATGGAGGTGTGAACGGTATTGTCGATGACCTTTACCGGCTTCTCGATTTTTGCGCCCAGGCCCGTGGCAACCACGGTAACGTGCAACTCGTCGCGCATGTCCGGATCGATAACGGTACCGACCTTGACCATTGCGTGCTCGGAAGCGAAGGCTTCGATGATGCTACCCACGTCGGAGTACTCACCCAGGGACAGGTCAGGACCGGCGGTGATGTTCACCAGGATGCCGCGCGCACCTTGCAGGTTCACGTCTTCGAGCAACGGGTTGCGGATGGCCGCTTCGGTGGCCTCGCGTGCACGGTTCGGACCGCTGGCGCAGCCAGTGCCCATCATCGCCATGCCCATTTCGCTCATGACAGTCCGTACGTCGGCAAAGTCGACGTTGATCATGCCAGGACGCTTGATGATGTCGGAGATACCGCGAACGGCACCGGCCAGTACATCGTCAGCCTTGGCGAAAGCCGACAAGAGGCTTGCGTCTTTACCGAGGATGGTCAGCAGCTTCTCGTTGGGGATGGTGATCAACGAGTCGACGCTTTCAGACAGCAGACGGATACCTTCGTCGGCGATCTGCATACGCTTGCGGCCTTCGAAAGGGAACGGACGAGTCACCACCGCAACGGTGAGGATCCCCATTTCCTTGGCCACTTCGGCAATGATTGGCGCCGCACCGGTACCGGTACCGCCGCCCATGCCCGTGGTGATGAACACCATGTTGGTGCCTTGCAGGACTTCAGCAATGCGCTCACGGTCTTCGAGAGCGGCCTGACGACCCACTTCAGGGTTGGCGCCAGCGCCAAGTCCCTTGGTCACGCCAGTGCCCAATTGCAGGATGGTCCGTGCGCCGATGGATTTCAGCGCCTGGGCATCAGTGTTGGCGCAGATGAACTCAACGCCTTCAATGTTGCTCTTGACCATGTGGTTGACAGCGTTGCCGCCGCCGCCGCCGACACCGATTACTTTGATAACCGGGCTAGCGGGGATGTTGTCTACGAGTTCAAACATGTTCCCTCTCCTTACATTCTCTAGTTTTTTTTCGCCTACTGCGTTTGTTGCGTCTTCCAGCGCCAAGCCTGAAACCTGCCGCGTGAAGCTTTGATACTGTTTAAAAGTTGCCTTTAACCCAAGCCTGGAGCCGCTCGAAAAGCGGCGCTTTCGGCTCGTCGGTGCTGTAGCTGTCACGGCTGCCGATCCCCGAGAACGAAATCCCGTCGGATTGCTTTTGCAGGCCATACATCAACAGGCCCACGCCGGTGGAATAGATCGGGTTGCGGACCACGTCATCCAGGCCCTTGACGCCATGGGGCACGCCCAGGCGCACCGGCATGTGGAAAATCTCCTCGGCCAGTTCGACCGCGCCTTCCATCTTCGACGTACCGCCGGTCAGCACGATGCCGGCCGGGATCAAGTCTTCGTAGCCGCTGCGGCGCAGCTCGGCCTGGATCAGCGTGAACAGCTCGTCGTAACGCGGCTCGACCACCTCGGCCAAGGCCTGGCGCGACAGTTCGCGCGGTGGACGGTCGCCGACGCTTGGCACCTTGATGGTTTCACCGGCGCCGGCGAGTTTCGCCAGGGCGCAGGCGTAGCGGATCTTGATTTCCTCGGCGTACTGGGTCGGGGTGCGCAACGCCATGGCGATGTCGTTGGTCACCTGGTCGCCAGCAATCGGAATCACGGCCGTGTGGCGGATCGCGCCTTCGGTGAAGATCGCGATGTCGGTGGTGCCGCCGCCGATGTCCACCAGGCACACGCCCAGTTCTTTCTCGTCGTCGGTCAACACCGAGTAGGCCGAAGCCAGTTGCTCGAGGATGATGTCGTCGATTTCCAGGCCGCAGCGGCGCACGCATTTTTCAATGTTCTGTGCAGCGTTCACGGCGCAGGTCACCACGTGGACCTTGGCTTCGAGGCGCACGCCGGACATGCCCAGCGGCTCGCGCACGCCTTCCTGGTTATCGATCACATAATCCTGCGGCAGGGTGTGCAAGACACGCTGGTCGGCCGGAATCGCCACCGCTTGGGCTGCGTCGAGCACGCGCTCAAGGTCGGCGGAGCTGACTTCGCGATCACGAATCGCCACGATGCCGTGGGAGTTCAGGCTGCGGATGTGATTGCCCGCGACGCCGACGAACGCCGAGTGGATCCGGCAACCGGCCATCAGCTGCGCTTCTTCGATGGCGCGCTGGATCGATTGCACGGTGGACTCGATGTTCACCACCACGCCTTTCTTCAAGCCACGGGACGGGTGTGTACCGATCCCGACGATGACCAGCGTGCCGTCGTCCGCGACCTCGCCTACCAGCGCAACCACCTTGGAAGTGCCGATATCCAGACCGACGATCATTTTTCCGCTTTGCACGTTTGCCATGGGTCCTGCCTCTTCTTAATTCTTCGCGACAGCGGGTTCGGCCGTCGTCGGCGCTACAGGTTCCCGCCAGCCAACAGCAAGGCCGTTGGCGTAGCGCAGATCGATGCGCGCGATGTTCGTAATCTGTTCTTTGAGCGTCTTGTCATAGATGGCAATGAAGCGGCGCATCTTTTCCACCAGGTTGCCGCGACCGAGCAACAGCTCGATGCCCGGCCCCGAGCTGCCCGCGCCAGTGGTCAGGAACCAACTGCCGCGCTCTCGCAGTTCCAGGCGTGCGATGGAGAAGCCCAGCGGCCGCAACATCTGACTCAACACCTGGTATTGCTGCATCACTTTCTGCTGAGCCCTTTGAGGCCCGAACAGTTGTGGCAAATGTTCGTAGTTCGCCAGTTCCCGTGGCGTGAACGCCTGGCCCTGGTTGTTCAACAGCGACTCGTCGCCCCAACGGGCCACTGGCAATTGTTCTTCCAGGCGAATCGACACCTGGTCGGGCCACACCCGCCGCACTTCGGCGTGGGCGATCCAAGGCATCTGCTCCAGCTCCGTGCGCATGCCGGCCAGGTCGATGGTGAAGAAGCTCGACGCGACGAACGGCGCGATCCGCTGTTGCACCGCCTGCTGGCTGATGTAGCTCAGGTCGCCCTGGACGTTGATCCGGGCGATTGGCCGGTCGGCATAAGGCAGCAAGCGTTGTGCGCCTTCATACGTACCGAACCCCAACGCCACCAGCAGCACCGGCCAGAACAAGCTCTTGAGAAAACCAAAATTGGCTTTCGGCAAGCGCGCCGACATCGGCTCTTTGGCCACCATTCGGCTGGCACCCCGCGGCACCGGCTTGCGACCGGGTGCGGATGGCTGATGACGAAGCGATGCGCCTTGCATGGCTTAACCTCTTGGCTCTTGATTGCCGACACTGGCGGCCAGGATCGACAGCACCAGTTGCTGGAAATCCAGACCGGCGGCACGGGCCGCCATCGGTACCAGGCTGTGATCGGTCATGCCGGGGGCGGTATTGACTTCCAGGAACCAGAACTGCCCATCGGCGTCCTGCATCACGTCCGCCCGGCCCCAACCGGCGATACCCAGCGCCTCACAGGCCTTGGCCGTGAGGTCCATCAATTGCTTTTCCTTGTCGGCATCCAGCCCGCAGGGAATGCGGTACTGGGTGTCATTGGCGATGTACTTGGCGTCGTAGTCGTAGAACGTGTGGGGCGTGCCCAACGCGATCGGGGGCAACACCTGGTCACGCAGGGTGGCGATGGTGAACTCCGGACCGGTGATCCACTGTTCGACCAATACTTGCGAATCGTAGGAACTGGCGTCCTTCCATGCGGCGGTCAACTCAGGCAGCGAATTCACTTTCGCCATGCCGATACTTGAACCTTCATGGGCCGGTTTGACGATCAAGGGGAAGCCCAGTTCCGTCGCCGCCGAAATACAATCGGCCTCGCTCGCCAGCACGGCGTGACGCGGCGTCGGAATGCCGAGGCTGTGCCAGACCTGCTTGGTGCGCAGCTTGTCCATCGCCAGGGCGGAAGCGAGGATGCCGCTGCCGGTGTAAGGGATGCCCAAGCACTCGAGCAGACCCTGCATGCTGCCGTCTTCGCCGCCGCGACCGTGGAGAATGATGAACGCGCGGTCGATCTTTTCGCTCAGCAGGCGCTGCAGGAAATCGTCGCCCACGTCGATACCGAACGCGTCGACACCGGCGCTTTGCAAAGCGAGCAGCACGGCATTGCCGGACTTGAGGGACACCTCGCGCTCGGCGCTCTTGCCACCGAACAGCACGGCCACGCGGCCGAAGGCTTTCGGGTCCAGGGTCGAGACCAGGTTGGCGTAGGCAGCAGTCATTTCAGTTTCCCCTCGCTGGAGGCCACGATTGCCCCAGCGAATAACGGACTATTCAACAGTTTCGGGGCCAGGCCACCGATGTCACCAGCACCCTGGCAAAGCAGGATGTCGCCGGCGCGCAGCAGCGGCTTGACCAGCGGCGCGAGGTCCACGCCGCGCTCGATGTAGATCGGGTCCAACTGACCGCGCTGGCGGATGCTGTGGCACAACTGGCGGCTGTCAGCGCCCGGGATCGGCTCTTCGCCGGCCGGATAGACTTCCATCAGCAGCAGCACGTTGGCGTCGGCCAGCACCTGGACGAAATCGTCGTACAGGTCGCGAGTGCGGCTGTAGCGGTGCGGCTGGTAGACCATCACCAGACGCCGTTCCGGCCAGCCACCGCGCACGGCCTTGATCACCGCCGCGACTTCGGTCGGGTGGTGGCCATAGTCGTCCACCAGCATCACGTTGCCGCCGTCCACCGGCAATTCGCCGTAGACCTGGAAGCGTCGGCCCACGCCCTGGAACCCGGACAGGCCCTGGACGATGGCCTCATCGCTGACGCCTTCGTCGGTGGCGATGCAGATCGTGGCCAAGGAATTGAGCACGTTGTGGTTGCCGGGCATGTTCACCGACACGTCCAGCGGTTCGCGATCGGGACGCAGCACGGTGAAGAACGTCTGCATGCCCTGCTGGCGCACGTTGATGGCGCGCACGTCGGCGTCTTCGCCAAAGCCGTAGGTCACGGTCGGGCGCTTGATCAGCGGCAGGATTTCACGCACCACCGGATCGTCCAGGCACACCACCGCCAACCCGTAGAACGGCAGGTTGTGCAGGAACTCGACGAAGGTTTTCTTCAGTTTGTTGAAGTCGCCGTCGTAGGTCGCCATGTGATCGGCGTCGATGTTGGTGACCACGGCCACCAGCGGTTGCAGGTGCAGGAAACTCGCATCGCTCTCGTCGGCTTCGGCGATCAGGTAGCGGCTGGTGCCCAATTGGGCGTTGGTGCCCGCGGCGTTCAGACGGCCACCGATTACAAACGTCGGGTCCAGACCACCGGCGGCGAACACCGAGGCGATCAGGCTGGTGGTGGTGGTCTTGCCGTGGGTGCCGGCGACGGCAATGCCGTGGCGGTAGCGCATCAGCTCAGCCAGCATCTCCGCCCGTGGCACCACGGGAATACGGCGCTCCAGTGCGGTGGCGACTTCCGGGTTGGAGGTGTTCACGGCGCTGGACACCACCAGCACGTCGGCGTTAGCGGCGTTCTCGGCACGGTGGCCGATGAAGATCTGCGCGCCGAAAGATTCCAGGCGCTCGGTGACCGGGGAAGCTTTCAGGTCGGAACCAGACACTTCGTAACCCAGGTTCAACAGCACTTCGGCAATCCCGCACATGCCCACACCGCCGATCCCGACGAAGTGGATACGGCGGATACGGCGCATTTCCGGTTGTGGCATGGCTTTGCGATTCTCAACCATGGGCCACCTCCAGGCAGGTATCGACCACTTGGGCGGTGGCATCGGGTTTGGCCAAGCGGCGTGCGGCGCGGGCCATGTCTTCGAGTGTTTGCGGCTGCATCAAGACCTCTGTCAGGCGCGCGGCAAGATCCGCGGCGCCAGTCGTTCTTTGTGGCATCAGGAAGGCAGCGCCTTCACGGGCCAAATAATCGGCGTTGCGGGTCTGGTGATCGTCGATGGCGTGGGGCAAAGGCACCAGCATCGAGGGCAGACCGGCGGCAGCCAGTTCACTGACGGTGAGCGCGCCTGCGCGGCAGACCACCAGGTCGGCCCAGCCATAGGCTTGGGCCATGTCTTTGATGAACGGCTGCACTTGCGCCTCGACGCCGGCGGCGCGATAGCGTTCGGCGGTCACTTCATCGTGGTTTTTGCCAGCCTGGTGAAATACCTCCGGGCGCAGTTCGGGAGCGACCTGCGACAGGGCTTCGGGCAGCAATTTGTTCAACGGCTCTGCGCCCAGGCTTCCGCCCAGGATCAGCAAACGCGCCTTGCGTCCGGCCAGGGCCGGGCGCGGTGTATCGAGGAACAGCTCCGTGCGCACTGGATTACCGGTGGTGCGACGGCTGCCCGACAGGGTAAAGGTGTCGGGGAAGGCTTCACAGACCCGAGCGGCCAATGGCACCAGTAACCGATTGGCGGTACCGGCTACGGCGTTCTGCTCGTGAACGATCACCGGCACACCGGCCAATTTCGCCGCGACGCCACCCGGGCCGGTCACATAACCACCGAATCCGACGACACAGACCGGCCGCAGCCGACGAATGATCGCCCGCGCCTGCCAGATCGACTTGAGCAGCATCAGCGGTGCCTTGAGCAGCGACAGCTTGCCCTTGCCCCGCAGGCCGCTGGCATTGATCCGATGGAGCTCCAGGCCCGCGGCCGGCACCAGTTCATTCTCGATGCCCCGTGGCGTGCCCAGCCAGTGCACGGTATAGCCGCGCGCCTGGAATTCCCGGGCACAGGCCAGCGCCGGGAACACATGCCCACCGGTACCGCCCGCCATGATCAGCACGTTAGCGCCCATGAGTCGGCTCCTCGGCGAAGTCGCTCTCTTGGAATTCCATCTCTTCGCTGCCCAGATGCGTGCGACTCTCCCACTCGATACGCAGCAACAAGCCAAGACAGGCGCAGCAGATCACCAGGGAGCTACCGCCATAACTGAGGAACGGCAGCGTCAGACCCTTGGTCGGCAACAGGCCGACATTCACGCCGATGTTGATCAGGAACTGGCCGATCCACAGGAATGACAAGCCATACGCCACGTACGCGGCAAAAAACTGCTTGGCCTTCTCGGCCCACAAGCCAATGTACATGCCGCGCACGCAGACGAAGACGAACAGCGCGACGGTCAGCAGCGAGCCGACCACGCCCAACTCTTCGGCGAGGACCGAGAACACGAAGTCGGTGTGGGCTTCCGGCAGGTAGAACTGCTTCTGCACGCTGTTGCCCAGGCCGACGCCCAACCATTCGCCGCGCCCGAAGGCGATCAGCGCCTGCGTCAATTGATAGCCGGAACCGAACTGATCGGCCCATGGGTCGGTGAAGGTGATCAAACGCGCCATCCGGTAAGGCTGCGCCTGAACCAGCACGGTCACCGCGCCGACCGCCAGCGCCACCATCAGGGTGAAACGGAACAGCCCGACACCGCCCAGGAACAGCATCGCCGCCGCCGCCCCCATCATTACTACAGTGGCGCCGAAGTCCGGTTCCATCAGCAGCAGGCCGGCCATCGGCAGCAGCACGATGAAAGGCTTGAAGAAACCCATCCAGCTTTCGCGGACTTCTTTCTGGCGACGCACCAGGTAACCGGCGAGGTAAATCACCACGAACACCTTGGCGATTTCCGAAGGCTGCACGTTGAAAAAACTGAAACCGATCCAGCGCATGGAGCCGTTGACCTCGCGGCCAATGCCCGGCACCAGCACCATCACCAACAGGCCGAAGGCACCGAGCAGCATTAGCCAGCCCAAGCGCTGCCAGGTAGCGATCGGCACCATCATGGTGACAATGCACGCGCCCAGCCCGATCACCAGGTAAATCAGGTGGCGGATCATGTGGTAAAGGGTGTTGCCCGACTGCACGGCGGCCACTTCCGACGACGCGGAGGTGATCATCACCAGGCCCAGGCCGAGCAAGGCCAGGCAACCGGCGAGCATCGGGAAATCCAGGTCGATGCCACGGCCGGTGATCAACGGCGACGGGTACGGCTTGATGATGTTCATCAGGTTCATGCCAAGTCCTCCGCGGCCCGGGCGAACAGCTGCCCGCGCTCTTCGTAGTTCTTGAACATGTCGAAACTGGCGCAGGCCGGAGACAACAGCACCGCATCGCCTGGGTGCGCGAGGGCACGGCATTGCTGTACCGCCTCGTCCAACGAATCAACGCGAACCAACGGCACGGCATCGCCGAGGGCCTGGGCGATCAATTCCCGGTCGCGGCCCATCAGCACCACGGCGCGGCAGTTGACCGCCACTGGATCGCGCAGATCCTTGAAATCGGCGCCCTTGCCGTCGCCACCGGCGATCAGCACCAGCTTGCCATCGATGTCCGCGCCCAGGCCTTCGATGGCGGCCAGCGCGGCGCCGACGTTGGTGGCCTTGGAATCGTTGTACCAGGCCACGCCATCCAGGTCGCGTACCCACTGGCAGCGGTGCTCGAGACCGGCGAAGCTGCGCAGGGCCGAGAGCATGGCGTCGAACGGCAGCCCGACCGCGTGCCCAAGGGCCAAGGCCGCGAGTGCATTGGCCTGGTTGTGGGCGCCACGAATCTTCAGTTCGCGCACCGGCATCAGGTTCTGGAATTCGAAGGCCAGGTATTTCTCGCCGTTCTCTTCGCGCAAACCGAAGCCTTTGAAATCCGGAACGCCGAGGCCGAAGGTCCAGCAAGGCAGCCCTTCGCTCATCAACGGCCGTGTCAGCGCGTCCTGCCGATTGAATACCACCTGCCGCGCGCCACGGAAGATCCGGTGCTTGGCCAGGTGATAGGCCGGCAGGCCGCTGTACCGGTCCATGTGGTCTTCGCTGATATTGAGCACAGTCGCCACTTCGGCGCCCAGGTCATCAGTGGTTTCGAGCTGGAAGCTCGACAGTTCCATCACGTACAGCTCGACGTCGTCGCTGAGCAGGTCCAGCGCCGGGGTGCCGAGGTTGCCGCCGACGGCGACGCGCTTGCCGGCCGCAGCCGCCATTTCACCCACCAGGGTGGTGACGGTGCTCTTGGCGTTGGAACCACTGATGGCAACGATCGGTGCCTTGGCATTGCGGGCGAACAACTCGATGTCGCCGGACAATTTCACGCCACGGGCGGCGGCAGCCTGCAGGGCCGGGGTCGCCAGGGCCAGGCCGGGGCTCACGTAGAGCTCATCGGCACGGCACAGGAACTCGACGTCCAGCTCGCCACAACGCACGTCCACCTGAGGATAGTCACGACGCAGCGTGGCCAGCTCAGGCGGATTTTCCCGCGTATCGGCCACGGCGAACGACACGCCCCGGTTCGCCAGGAAGCGAACCAGGGACATGCCGCTCTTGCCGAGGCCGACAACGATGCGGAAGTGGTCAGAAGCGATCAGGGACACTCGTTCTACCTCAGCTTCAGGGTGGCAAGGCCGACCAGTACCAGAATCACGGTGATGATCCAGAAACGGACGATCACGCGCGGCTCGGGCCAGCCCTTGAGTTCAAAGTGGTGGTGGATCGGCGCCATGCGAAATACCCGGCGGCCGGTCAATTTAAAGGAGGCAACCTGAATGACGACTGACAGGGTCTCCATCACGAACACGCCGCCCATGATGAACAGGACGATTTCCTGGCGAACGATCACGGCGATGGTGCCCAGGGCCGCGCCCAGTGCCAGTGCACCGACGTCCCCCATGAAGACCTGGGCCGGATAGGTGTTGAACCAGAGGAAGCCCAGGCCGGCACCGATCAGCGCGCCGCAGAAAACAATCAGTTCACCCGCACCCGGTACATATGGAATCAGCAGGTATTCAGCGAATTTCACGTTGCCCGACAGGTAGCAGAAGATCCCCAGCGCACCGCCGACCATGACCGTCGGCATGATCGCCAGGCCGTCCAAGCCATCGGTGAGATTGACCGCGTTGCTCGAGCCGACGATCACCAGGTAGGTCAGCACGATGAAGCCCACGCCCAGTGGGATGCTGTAGTCCTTGAGCATCGGCAGGATCAGGGTGGTTTCCACCGGCGAGGCGGCGGTCATATAGAGGAAGATCGCCGCACCGAGGCCGAACACCGACTGCCAGAAATATTTCCAGCGGCTTGGTAGCCCACGGGAGTTCTTCTCGATGACCTTGCGATAGTCGTCGACCCAGCCGATGGCGCCGAACAACAGCGTCACCAGCAGCACGACCCAGACGTAACGGTTCGCCAGGTCGGCCCAGAGCAAGGTACTGATGCCGATGGAGGACAGGATCAGCGCGCCGCCCATGGTCGGGGTGCCGGATTTGGACAGGTGCGATTGCGGACCGTCGTTACGAACCGACTGGCCGATTTGCAGGCTCTGCAGGGTGCGGATCATCCACGGGCCCAGGAACAGCGACAACGACAGCGCGGTCAGCACACCCAGGATCCCGCGCAGGGTCAGGTACTGGAAGACCGCGAAGCCTTTGTGGAACTGTTGCAGGTACTCCGCTAGCAGCAGCAGCATTAATGTTTCTCCATACGGGTGCCGCACAAAGCCGCGACGATATTTTCCATCGCTGCGCTGCGTGAGCCCTTGATCAATAGGGTGGTGTTCGGGTCTTGCTCGGCGCCCAGGGCCTGGATCAGCTCGGCCTGAGTGGTGAAATGCTGCGCGTTCTCGCCAAACGCGGCGACCGCATGAGCCATCATCGGGCCGACGGCGTACAACGCATC
This sequence comes from Pseudomonas sp. SWRI92, assembly GCF_014268685.1. Taxonomy (NCBI): domain Bacteria; kingdom Pseudomonadati; phylum Pseudomonadota; class Gammaproteobacteria; order Pseudomonadales; family Pseudomonadaceae; genus Pseudomonas; species Pseudomonas sp. SWRI92. The sequence goes on along the minus strand of NZ_JABWQY010000008.1, from coordinate 169,396 downwards.
GACCTTGCCGCGTGCATAGGCGCCGACATCGTGATGGCCTTGTTGCGCCCACTCGCCCAGTTCGCCGATATCCCCCAACACCAACACGGTGCGACCGGAGAAACCGGCAAGGATATCCACCGCTGCGCACATGGACGTCGGGTTGGCGTTGTAGGTGTCGTCGATAACGCGCATGCCGTTGCTTGCCAGCTGCGCGACGGTACGCCCCTTGACGGGTTGCACGGCGTTCAAGCCGCCAACGATGCCCGGCAGCGACACGCCCAGGGCATGGGCGGCGGCAGCGGCAGCCAGGGCATTGGCGACGTTATGGGTGCCAAGCAGGTTCAACTGCACGCGTTCGGCACCGTCGGGGCTGTGCAGGTTGAAAGCCGGGCAACCACGGGCGTCGCGGTCCAGGTCACTGGCGTAGAAGTTCGCGGCGAGGTTGCTCAGGGCGAAGGTCAACACCCTGCGCTCGCCCGCTCGGGCCTTCCAGATTTCGAAGGCCTTGTCGTCGAGATTCAGCACGGCGACGCCTTCGGCATCCAGCCCTTCGATGATCTCGCCCTTGGCCTCGACGATTTTGTCCGGGCCGCCAAACTCGCCGACATGGGCGGTCCCGGCATTGTTGAGCACGGCCACGTGGGGCTTGGTCATGCCGACGGTGTAGGCAATCTCGCCCAGGCGCGAAGCGCCGAGTTCGATGACGGCGGCGCTGTGTTCCGGCGCCAGCTCCAGCAGGGTCAGCGGTACGCCGAGATCATTGTTCAGGTTGCCACGGGTCGCCAATACCGGACCGCGGGTGCGCAGGATGCTCGCGAGCATCTCCTTGACCGTGGTCTTGCCACTGGAACCGGTAATGGCCGCGACCGGATTGGCAAACGCTGCGCGATTCAGCGCACCGAGCTGGCCCAGGGCCAGGCGAGTGTCGTTGACCAACAACTGCGGCAGCGTGCTGTTGGTCACTTCCCGCTCTACCAACGCGGCGACCGCGCCTTTGGTTGCCACTTCGTTCAAATAGTCGTGGCCGTCGAAACGCGGCCCGGCCAATGCGACGAACAATTGCCCCGGTGCGATAGCCCGGCTGTCGATGCTGACACCGTCGAAACTGGCGTCCGCAGCGATGAGACGCGCGTTCAAAGCGTTGGTCAGCTCACTGAGTTTCCAGGCCTTAAGCATGGGCCACCTCCCATGCAGTCAGCGCGTGATCGGCTTCCGCCAGATCAGAAAACGCATGGCGCTCGCCGTTGATTTCCTGATAGTCCTCATGCCCTTTTCCGGCCAGGACGACAACATCGTCCGCCGACGCACTGGCGATCAGTTGGGCAATGGCCTGGCCGCGACCGGCCACGAAGTTGACGTTATCCACCTGCGAGAAACCGGCGCGGATGTCGTCGAAAATCCGCTGCGGGTCTTCGCTACGCGGATTGTCATCGGTCACGAGCACGCCATCGGCCAGCCGCTCGACGACTTCAGCCATCAACGGACGCTTGCCACGGTCTCGATCACCGCCACAGCCAAACAGGCACAGCAACTTGCCCTTGGCATGCGGGCGCAAGGCCGTGAGAACTTTTTCCAGCGCGTCCGGCGTGTGGGCGTAATCGACCACCACCAACGGCTGGGTGCCGCCGCCCAGGCGCTGCATGCGACCGGCCGGACCCTCGAGTTGCGGCAGCACTTTGAGAATTTCGTCGAGTGCGTAATCCAGCCCGAGCAAGGCGCCGATGGCTGCCAAAACATTGCTCAGGTTGAAGCGGCCCAGCAAGGTGCTGCGCAGGAAATGCTCGCCCTGGGGCGTGACCAGCGTGGCGCGCACGCCTTCGTCATTGAATTGCGCCTGGCGGATATAAAGGTAGGCGCTGCTGTCCTCCAGGCTGTAGGTGATCAACCGGGACTCGCGTTGCTCGGCGGCCAGTTGCCGGCCGAACTCGTCATCGATATTGATGACCCGGCACCTCAAGCTATTCCAGGCAAACAGCCTGGCCTTGGCTTCACCGTAGGCCTGCATGGTGCCGTGGTAATCCAGGTGATCGCGGGACAGGTTGGTCAGCACGGCAACGTCGAATGCCAGTGCGCTGACGCGGCCCTGATCAAGGCCATGGGAAGAAACCTCCATCGCAACGGCCTTGGCACCGGCCTTCTTCAGGTCGGCCAACGTAGCTTGTACAGCAATCGGGTTTGGCGTGGTGTGCAGGCCGCTCTGCAGCGCACCGTGGAAACCGTTGCCCAGCGTCCCGACGATGCCGCAGTGCTGCCCGAGCAGGTCCAGCGCCTGCGCCACCAGTTGGGTGACGCTGGTCTTGCCGTTAGTGCCGGTCACGCCGATCAGGTTCAGGTGACGGCTCGGCTCGCCATAAAAACGTCCGGCAATATCCGACAGCTGCGCCGCCAGCCCCTTGACCGGAATCAGTGGCACATCGGTGATGGGCAGCACGGTGGCGCCGTTGACTTCATAGGCCACGGCCGCCGCTCCGCGCTTCAGGGCGTCGGCAATGTGCGCGCGACCATCGAACCGGGCGCCCGGCACCGCCAGGAACAGGTCTCCAGCACGTACGTCACGGCTATCAAGGGCCAACTCGCGAATCAGCAAGTCGTGGCCGGCGTGGGCAAAAATCTTGTTCAGGCTCAGGGACATCAGCCACGCCCTCCGTCGGGTTTCAATGGAACGACCGGGGCGGTACTCGCCTGCTGGGTCGGTGGCAGGTTATCCGGGGTGATGTTCATCAGCCGCAGCGTGCCGGACATGACTTTGCTGAACACCGGCGCGGAAACCAGGCCGCCGAAATAGCCGGCCTTGCTCGGTTCATCGATGACCACGACGATGGCGTAACGCGGGTCGCTCATCGGGCCGAAGCCGGCAAACAGCGAGCGGTAGGAGTTCTCGGCATAACCCTTGGTGCCAACGGAAGTCTTGCGCGCCGTACCGGACTTGCCGGCAACGTGATAAGCCGGCACCTGGGCGCGATACACACCGCGCGGCGCCTCGATCACTTGTTGCAGCATGCCCTGCATCGTCTTCGCGACGTCTTCCGGAATCACTTGGGTGGTCTGCGGCGCCTTGTCGGTCTTGACCAAGGTCAGCGGCGCGATACGCCCATTGTTGGCCAGCGCGGAAAACGCGTGGACGAGCTGGATCGCCGTCACGGAAACACCGTAGCCGTAGGACAACGTGGCGGTTTCCGCCTTGCGCCATTCACGATAGTTGGGCAGGTTGCCGACGCGCTCGCCCGGGAAGCCCAGGCCGGTGTCCTGGCCGAGGCCGATTTTCTGGGCCAGGCGATAAATCGTCTCGCCACCGATATCGAAGGCGATCTTGCTCATGCCGACGTTACTGGAATTGATCAGGATGCCGGTCAGGTCGAGCACCGGCCCTTCCGTCTTGGATACGTCGCGAATGGTGTACTTGCCGATCTGCAACGTCCCCGGATAGACCTCGACGGTGTCGCTTGGCTTCCAGCGTCCGGTTTCCAGGGCAGCGGCCATGGACACGGCCTTCATGGTCGAACCCGGCTCGAACACGTCGATCATCGCGCGGTTGCGCATCATCGCCGGCTGCAGGTTGCGACGGTTGTTCGGGTTGTAGGTCGGCTGGTTGACCATCGCCAGGATCTCGCCGGTCTTGACGTCCATGATCACCAGGCTACCGGCCTTGGCACCGTTCTCGACGATGGCATTGCGCAGCTCGCGGTTGGCCAGGTATTGCAAACGCAGGTCAATGGACAACGCCAAGGGCTTGCCGGCCTTGGCGTTTTTCGTGACCTGGACATCCTTGATCAGCCTGCCGCGCCGGTCCTTGATGACCTGGCGCTTGCCGGCGATTCCAGCGAGCCATTCGTCATAGGCCAGTTCGACCCCTTCCCGTCCGCGGTCATCGATATCGGTAAAACCGACCATGTGGGCGGTAACTTCACCGGCCGGGTAGAAACGCCGGAATTCCTCGATGCCGTAGACACCGGGTATTTTCAAGTCGAGCACGCTCTGGCCTTGCTCAGGCGTCAACCCGCGCACCAGGTAGATGAATTCTTTATTGGCCTGAGCTTCAAGACGCTCGGCGAGTGCCTTGGGATCCTGGCCGAGGGCCGCGGCCAGTGCCGGCCACTTTTCCTTGGCTTGCTGCATTTCCTTGGCGTTCGCCCACAGGGTCGTCACCGGGGTGCTCACGGCCAGCGGCTCGCCATTGCGGTCAGTGATCAATCCACGGTGCGCCGGAATCGGAATATGACGCACGCTGCGGGCATCGCCCTGCTCCTTGAGGAAGTCGCGATCAACTACCTGCAAGTCGATGATGCGCCAGGCAATCGCCGCGACCATGATCCCGAGCAAGCCCAGGACCAGACGAAACCGCCACGGGAACAGCGCCCCTTCGAGTTTCATCATGGCGCCACCATCTGCACTTCGGCGGCGCCGGGAATGCGCATTTTCAGTTGCTCGGTGGCCAGTACTTCGATGCGGCTATGGGCAGTCCAGGTACTCTGCTCCAGGATTAACCGGCCCCATTCGGCCTGAGCCTTGTCGCGCACGCTCAGCTCGTTATAAAGCGTGTTGAGCAACTGGCGGTTCCAATGCGCGCTGTAAGACACGGCGATGGCCGACACGAGCACGCCAATAAAAAGCAGCAGCATGAAAAAGCTGCCGCCCGGCAACGGCTTGGCGAAGAGCTTGCTCACCGCAACTTCTCCGCGACACGCATGACAGCGCTACGGGCGCGCGGATTGGCCTTGAGTTCTGCCTCGGAGGCGAACTGCGCTTTGCCGTGGATCTTGATCTTGGGGACGAACGCTTCGAAACGCACCGGCAGGTTGCGCGGCAGGTTGTCGGCTTCGCCTTTGGTGAGCTTGCGCATGAACAACTTGACGATGCGGTCTTCCAGGGAATGGAAGCTGATCACCACCAGGCGCCCACCGATTTCCAGCGCTTCAAGGGCGGCCTCGAGGCCTGCCTCAAGATCGCCCAGTTCGTTGTTGACGTGGATGCGCAGCCCCTGGAAAGCACGGGTCGCTGGATTCTTGCCTTTTTCCCAGGCCGGATTGGCGACTTTCAGCACTTCGGCCAAGTCACCGGTACGCTCGAACGGCTTGATGTCGCGGCGTTCAACTACCGCGCGCGCCATGCGCCCCGAAAAACGCTCTTCGCCGTATTCCTTGAAGACACGGGCGATTTCTTCCACCGCAGCGGTATTGACGAATTCGGCGGCGCTGACTCCGCGGGACGGATCCATGCGCATGTCCAGCGGGCCGTCGTTGAGGAAACTGAAGCCCCGTTCCGGGTCGTCCAACTGCGGCGACGACACGCCAAGGTCCAGCAGCACGCCACTGACCTTGCCGGCCAGGCCACGCTGGGCGACTTCCGAACCGAGCTCCGCAAAGCTGCGCTGCACAACGACAAAGCGGCCGTCTTCGGCCGCTAGCGCTTGCCCGGTGGCAATCGCTTGAGGATCCTTGTCGAACCCCAGCAGCCGACCGTCCGGACCGAGCTGGCTGAGGATCAGCCGACTGTGCCCGCCACGCCCGAACGTGCCGTCCAGATAGCAGCCATCAGGACGTACGGCGAGAGCCTCGACGGCTTCGTCAAGCAGTACGGTGATGTGGTTAAAGCCGCTATCAGTAGTCACAGGATCAAATCACGCAGTTCATCAGGCATGGCGCCCGGTTGTTGAATAGCAGCAAGGTCGGCGGCAGCAACCGCATTCCAGGCATCTTCGTCCCATAGTTGGAACTTGTTCAGTTGGCCCACCAGCATCGCGCGCTTATCCAGCTTGGCGTATTCGCGCAGACGCGGCGGCACCAGGAAACGACCGCTACCGTCGAGTTCGAGGTCGACGGCATTGCCGATCAGCAAGCGCTGCAAGCGGCGGTTTTCTTCACGCAACGAAGGCAGTGCGCGCAGTTTGGTTTCGATGATTTCCCACTCATCCAGCGGATAGACCGACAAACATGGGTCAACAGCGTCGATCGTGACGATTAACTGACCCGAACTTCGCGAAACGAGCTCGTCACGATACCGGCTGGGCATGGCGAGCCGGCCTTTTGCATCGAGACTGATTGCGTTAGCTCCGCGAAACACGTCTGCGTTTCTCCACTTTTGGGCGGTTTACGTTCAAAAAAACCCACTTCATGCCACTTTCCGCCACTTGCGCACACTATAGGAATGCGCCCACCGCACCGTCAAGGCGCGGATTGAAGGAAAAGCCTTATAGATCGGAGATTTAGGAGCGTTTCAGGAGGGGCAACAAGAATCTGACGTAGGAAAATTCGCCTCAACTCGAGGAAGCACAGGGGACTGCGCGCACAAGTTAAAGTGATTTGTTAAGAGTAAGATTTTTTTGGTATTAGGAACGGCGTCTGCCAGTGATTCCGGCAGGGAGGGAAAAGGTGGAGAGTCGATCTGTAAGCCGGGTTCTGTCTTGAACAGTCATTCGTCTACGATGGCCATCACTGGACATCTTTAGCAACCTACCCGGTCCCAGCGCGGGCCACGCCTTGGGACCCTATTTGGTCTTGCTCCAAGTGGGGTTTACCTAGCCACGAACTGTTGCCAGACGTGCGGTGCGCTCTTACCGCACCTTTTCACCCTTACCGGCGCCGAAGCGCTTAGGCGGTTATTTTCTGTGGCACTTTCCGTAGGCTCACGCCTCCCAGGCATTACCTGGCACTTCGCCCTATGGAGCCCGGACTTTCCTCCCCCCCCTAATTTTCATAGAGGGCAGCGACTGTCCGATCGACTCTCCGCCGCGAAGGTTAACGGTACAGCGCCTCAAGAACAAGCGCTAAAAGCCCATGACCAGCCTGGCGCCCAGCTTTCACTGGCTCTTCTGTTTTTCCAGTGCGACCTGGTACAGCACATTCTTGCGCTCGCCGGTAATCTGCGCCGCCAGGGCGGCCGCGCGCTTGAGGGGCATTTCCTCGAGCAACAGGTCCAGGATGCGCATCGCCTCGCTGCTGACGGCCTCTTCGTTTTGCGGCGGTGTCCAGCCCGCCACCAGCACGACACACTCGCCGCGCTGCTGGTTGCTGTCACCCTCGACGAAGGCTCGCAGCTCGGCTAACGGCAGGCCCTTGAGGGTTTCAAAGGTCTTGGTCAATTCCCGAGCCAACAGCGCCTGGCGCTCGGGGCCGAACACCAGCTCCATATCCTGCAAGCATTCAAGAATGCGGTGCGGCGCCTCATAAAAAATCAGTGTGCGCGGTTCTTCCTTTATAGCTTCCAGGCGCGCCCGCCGCCCCACGGCCTTGGCGGGCAGGAAACCTTCGAATATGAACCGGTCCGACGGCAGGCCCGCCGCCGACAGCGCCGCGATCAACGCACACGCCCCAGGTACCGGCACGACATTGATGCCTGCAGCGCGGGCCTGGCGTACCAAGTGATAGCCCGGATCGGAGATCAGTGGCGTACCGGCGTCAGAAATCAGCGCCACGTTGTCGCCAGCCAGCAGACGGGTGATGAAACGACTGCCTTCATCGCGTTCGTTATGCTCGTGACAAGCCGCCAAGGGCGTGGAAATACCGAAATGTTGCAGCAGGCGCTGAGAATGGCGCGTGTCTTCGGCCGCGATCAGCGCAACGTCCTGCAGGATCTTCAAGGCGCGTGCACTGATATCGTCCAGGTTGCCGATGGGCGTCGCCACCACGTAAAGCGAGCCGGCGGCGGAATTCATAGCACCTGGAGCAGTCAAAACGCACACCTCATGATTGGGGAAAACCGGCATTGTAACGCGTGTCGACGGTCTCGGCTGCTGCGCATCAAGGCTTGTGCACTCCCTCGCCACAGGCGTCAACAACTCGTCTTTTATGCGGTACCACACCCTTTGAACCACCTAAATCAACCGATTCACACCAGTAACATCGCGCCCCGGCCAACGCTTGGGTACAATTCGACGCTAATTTGATCTCGTATCAGGAACACTTACATGATCGCTTGCCTGCGGCTGCTCTCCGCCCTCTGCCTCGCTGCCCTCCTGGCGGCTTGCGCCAGCTCGCCCTCGTCCAGCCTTGGCGAACTTCCACGGACCCCGGATGCCAGTATCGAGCAGTTGCTCGAACAGGCCGCCCAAAGTAAAACGCCGGAACAAGCAGCGCTGTTGCGCCTGAGCGCCGCAGACCTGGCCTACCGCCAGGGCAATGCCGGCCAGTCCGCACAGATCCTGCAACAAGTGCCGATGGAACAACTCAAGCCCGGCCAGCAGATCTTTGCCAGCACGCTGTCGGCCGAATTGGCGATGACTCGCAATCAGCCCAAGGCAGCACTGACTTCGCTGGGCCATCCAAGCCTGCAGCACTTGAGCGAAATGCCGGTGGAACAGCAAATCCGCACCGGCACCGTCCGCGCTCGCGCCCTTGAGGCCGATGGCCAGACCCTGGCCGCCGCCAAGGAGCGGATCTTCATTGCCCCGCTGCTCGACAACGAAGCCGCGGTAAAAAATCACGAAACCATCTGGACGCTGATCGCCTCGCTGCCCACTGATCAATTGCAACCGACCACCACCGACGACCTCGGCGGCTGGTTGAGCCTGGCCAAGGCCGTGAAAACCGCCGGCACCCTGGAGCAACAACAAGCGGCCATCGACAGCTGGCGCGAGCAGAACGCCAAGCACCCCGCCGCACTGCAATTGCCGACGCCGCTGGTCAAGCTAAAAGAACTGGCGAGCCAGCCGCTGAGCAAGATCGCTTTGCTGCTGCCGCAAACCGGTCCGCTGGCCTCGGTCGCCAAGGCCCTGCGTGAAGGCTTTATGGCAGCTCACTACCAGGTGCAGCAGGCCGGGCAGAAGCCGCCGAGCATCCAGTTCTACGACAGCGCAAGCCTGACGTCGATGGATGAGTTCTATCGCAAGGCCCAGGCCGACGGCGTCCAACTGGTCGTCGGCCCGCTGGAAAAACCCTTGGTCAAACAAATCAGCACCCGCCCGCAACTACCCATTACCACCCTGGCACTGAACTACAGCGAAGGCGAACAAGGCCCGCCCCAACTGTTCCAATTCGGCCTGGCCCCAGAAGACGAAGCCCGTGAAGTCTCCCGTCGCGCTCGCGCCGACGGTCTGCATCGCGCCGCGGCCATGGTGCCGAAAGGGGAATGGGGCGATCGCGTATTGAAAGCTTTCAGCCAGGATTGGCAGGCGAACGGCGGAACCATCGTCGCAGTCGAACGCGTCGACCAGCCAGTGCAACTGGCCCAGCAGATCGCCGACATGTTCCAGTTGCGCCAGAGCGAAGGTCGCGCCAAGAGCCTGCAAAGCACCGTGGGCACAACGGTCGCCGCGCAGCCATCGCGTCGCCAGGACATCGAGTTCATCTTCCTGGCATCGACCCCGCAGCAGGCCCAGCAGATCAAGCCGACCCTGAACTTCCAGTACGCCGGCGACGTGCCGGTTTATGCGACGTCCTCCGTATTCAGCGTCAGCGGCGACCAGAATCAGTACAACGACATGAACGGCGTGCGCTTCTGCGAAACGCCTTGGTTGCTCGACGCCAACGACCCGCTGCGCCAGCAGGTCACCGCGCAATGGCCTCAGGCCGGCGGCAGCCTGGGCCGGCTGTATGCGATGGGTGCCGACGCCTATCGCCTCGCTCCGCGCCTGGGCCAGCTCAAGGCGTTGCCAGACAGCCGGATCGAAGGCCTGTCGGGAAGCCTGGCGATATCGCCGACCCAGCGCGTGCAACGCCAGTTGCCTTGGGCGCAATTCGTCAACGGCCAGGTACAGCGGCTGCCGGACACCCAGCGCTGATGCCTGACCGATCACACCTGCAAAGCGGCAAGAATGCCGAGGGCCAAGCCCTCGCGCATCTTCAGCAACAGGGTCTGCGCCTGCTGGCGCAGAACTGGTTGTGCAAACGCGGCGAGCTGGATCTGGTCATGCTTGACGGCGATACAGTAGTATTCGTCGAAGTCCGCTATAGAAAAAATACCCAATGGGGTGGCGCGCTCGATAGCATCGATGCACGCAAGCGTCAGAAGCTGGTTTTCGCCGCGCAGTACTTCCTGCAAAGCGAGCCTCGCTGGGCCGACCATCCCTGCCGTTTCGACGTGGTTGCCATCGACAGCAACGTCGATCAGCTGAACTGGCTACAAAACGCCTTCGACAGTTGAGCGCCCAGCCAAGCCGGACACCTTCACTTAACTTTTTTGCTCTTTGCTTTGCGCGCCGCACATGTTTGTGCCGATAAGTCGCGCTACTTAAGGTCACACAGATGGACATGCAATCGCGAATCCGCCAGCTTTTTCAGGCCAGTATCGACACCAAGCAACAGGCGATGGACGTACTTGCACCGCACATCGAGCAAGCGAGCCAAGTGATGGTCAACGCCCTGCTCAACGAAGGCAAAATGCTCTCGTGCGGCAATGGCGGCTCTGCCGGCGACGCGCAGCATTTTTCCTCGGAGCTGCTCAACCGCTTCGAACGCGAACGCCCGAGCCTGCCGGCCATCGCACTGACAACCGACAGCTCGACGATCACCTCGATCGCCAATGACTACAGCTACAACGAAGTATTCTCCAAACAGATCCGCGCCCTGGGCCAACCCGGCGATGTGTTGCTGGCGATTTCCACCAGCGGCAACTCGGCCAACATTATTCAAGCGATCCAGGCCGCACATGATCGCGAAATGATTGTCGTAGCATTGACCGGTCGCGACGGCGGCGGCATGGCATCGTTGCTGCTGCCTGAAGACGTCGAGATTCGCGTACCGGCCAATGTCACTGCACGTATTCAGGAAGTCCATCTGCTGGCGATCCATTGTCTTTGTGACTTGATCGACAGCCAACTGTTCGGGAGTGAAGAATGACCCCTAATCGCCTAGGCCTACTGGCCCTGACCCTGTGCCTCGGCATCAGCGGCTGCACATCGGTGGTTAATGCCAGCCGGGAAAAGCCGATTGAAGACGACCGCGGCACCCGCACCTTCGGCAGCAAGATCGACGACTCGCTGATCGAAACCAAGGTCGGCGTGAATATCGCCAAGGCCGATCCGGACCTGGACAACAACTCGCACATCGTCGTCACCAGCTTCAACGGCGTCGTGCTGCTGGCCGGCCAGACGCCACGCGCCGACCTCAAGGCCAAGGCCGAACAGGAAGCCAGCGCTGTGCAGCGTGTCAAGACCGTACATAACGAACTGCAAGTCCTGCCGCCCTCCTCGCTGCTGGCACGCCAGAACGATGCCTGGCTGACCACGAAGATCAAGACCCAGATGCTCACCGATGCGAGCATTCCGGGTTCGCGCATCAAGGTTGTGACCGAGAACGGTATTGTTTATCTGCTGGGGTTGCTGACCAAGCAGGAAGCGGCACAGGCGACCAATCTGGTTCAAGGTGTGTCTGGTGTACAGAAGATTGTGAAACTGTTCGAATACATCGACTGACGTAAAGAACAGGCACAAAAAAGGCGATCCAATTGGATCGCCTTTTTTGTGCCTGATGTCTCGTTATTTCACCACTTTCAAACTCGGCCGCCCGCTAGGACGCGGCGGCTCGTCATCCGGTGGTGGCAGGTCATCATCCGCCTCGAACTCTTCCTCGCCGTCCAACGGCACTTCCAGCTCGAACACCATGCCCTGGCCATTCTCCCGGGCATAAATCCCCAGGATCGAAGCGATAGGCACGTACAGCGTATGCGGCACCCCGCCAAAACGCCCCTCGAAGCTGACCGCATCGTTGTCCATGTGCAAATGACGCACAGCGGCCGGCGATACGTTCAGGACAATTTGTCCATCATTGGCAAAACCCTGCGGCACCTGGACCGATGGATACTCGGCATTGACCAGCATGTGCGGGGTGCAATCGTTGTCCACAATCCACTCGTAGAGCGCGCGGACCAGATAAGGTCGACTGGAGTTCATAGCGGCTCCCTAAGCCTTAGCGCATGTCGCGTTCGACACCAGACAGACTCGCCTGGAAAGCCTCACGCGCAAATTGGCGCTCCATATAATCAAGCAGCGGCTTGGCTGGCCGCGGCAGTTCGATACCCAGGATCGGCAAACGCCAGAGTATGGGCAATAGGCAGCAATCCACCAGACTTTGTTCCTCACTCAGAAAGAACGGCTTGTCGACGAACAGCGGCGACACGCCCGTCAGGCTTTCTCGCAACTCCTTACGCGCCACCACCCGCGCCGGCTCCTTGCTCCGCGGATCCAGGATCAGATCCACCAACCCGCACCAGTCACGCTGGATGCGATGGATGAGCAAGCGACTGTTGGCACGCGCGACTGGGTACACCGGCAGCAAAGGCGGATGCGGATAACGCTCATCCAGATATTCCATCACCACGGTCGACTCCCACAACGCCAGGTCACGATCGACCAGCGTAGGCAGGCTGCCGTAAGGGTTCACCTCGATCAGCTTCGGCGGCTGACGGCCCGCTTCAACGTAAATGATCTCGGCGCTGACACCCTTCTCTGCAAGTACGATGCGTACCCGGTGGGAATAGTGGTCGGCGGGGTCGGAGTAACAGGCCAACCGATTGGTCACGCCCATGGCGATCCTCCTCGCTTGTTGAAATTATCGAAAAACGGAAAAACGAGCGCGCCCAGAGGGCGCCTCCCGTAACCACCTGATCAACCAGGCTCGTTACACCTTCAGAGACGCCCTTGGGCGCGCACGATTAACAGCAACGGCTTACAGCTTTATCAATGCACGTCTTTCCAGTATTCACGCTTGAGCAGGTAAGCGAATACGAAGAAGAACGCCAGGTACAGCAATACATACGTACCGATGCGCTGATGCTCCAGCTTCACCGGGTTGGCCGAGTAGGCCAGGAAAGTCACCAGGTTCTTGACCTTCTCATCGAACTGCTCAGGTGTCAGGGTGCCAGTGTTCGGCACGATGGTCAGCTGGTCGCAGGCTTCATGGGTCAAAGCGGTGCCGGTCAGCGGATCATATTGCTTCTTGCCGTCCTCGACGATCTGAACCTGCTTGCAGCCTACCACTTGACGACCCTGCAGGCCGACCAGAACGTTCGGCATGCCGACGTTCGGGAAGACTTTGTTGTTCACGCCCCAAGGGCGCGCAGGGTCTTCATAGAACGAACGCAGGTAGCCGTAGAGCCAGTCGGTACCACGCACGCGTGCCACCAGGGTCAGGTCCGGCGGCGCTGCGCCGAACCAGGTCTTCGCGTCCGCAGGCTGCATGCCGATGTTCATGTGGTCGCCCAGCTTGGCGCCGGTGAACACCAGCTTCTCGAGCATCATCTCGTGAGGGATACCCAGGTCATCAGCCACGCGCTCGTAACGCTGGAACTTGGCACTGTGGCAGCCCATGCAGTAGTTGGCGAACGTACGGGCGCCGTCTTGCATGGCCGCTTTGTCGGAAACGTCGATGTCGACCTTTTCCAGTTCCGGCCCACTCGACGTGGACGCAAAAGACAGTACAGGCAACGCAGCAAGAATCAGTACAGAAAATAGCTTTTTCATCAGCCAGTCACCCTTTCCGGAACCGGTTTGGTCTTCTCGAGCCTGGTGTAGAAAGGCATCAGAATGAAGTAGGCGAAGTACAGGAAGGTGCAGACCTGCGACAGCAGCGTCCGACCCGGGGTCGGCGCCAGTACGCCCAGCACACCCAGGATCACGAACGAGATGCAGAACACCCAGAGCCAGATCTTGCTCAGCCAACCCTTGTAGCGCATCGACTTGACGGGGCTGCGGTCCAGCCATGGCAGGACGAACAGCACGGCGATGGCCGCGCCCATGGCGATGACGCCCAGCAGCTTGTCCGGAACCGCCCGCAGGATCGCGTAGAACGGTGTGAAGTACCAGACCGGCGCAATGTGCTCAGGCGTCTTGAAGGCGTTGGCCTGTTCGAAGTTCGGCTTCTCGAGGAAATAACCACCCATTTCCGGGAAGAAGAACACGATGGAGCAGAAGATGAACAGGAAGACCACGACGCCGACGATATCTTTCACGGTGTAGTACGGGTGGAAGGCGATGCCATCCAGCGGTACGCCGTTCTCGTCCTTGTGCTTCTTGATGTCCACACCGTCCGGGTTGTTCGAACCGACTTCATGCAGCGCCAGGATGTGCAGCACCACCAGGCCGAGGATCACGATCGGCAGGGCCACGACATGCAGGGCGAAGAAGCGGTTCAGGGTAATGCCCGAGATCAGGTAGTCACCACGGATCCACTGGGTCAGGTCGTCACCGATGACCGGAATGGCACCGAACAGCGAGATGATCACCTGGGCGCCCCAGTACGACATCTGGCCCCACGGCAGCAGGTAGCCCATGAAGGCTTCGGCCATCAGCGCCAGGTAGATCAGCATGCCGAAGACCCAGACCAGCTCACGCGGTTTCTGGTACGAACCGTAGAGCAGGCCACGGAACATGTGCAGATAGACCACGATGAAGAACGCTGAAGCGCCGGTGGAGTGCAGCAGACGCAGGATCGAGCCGTACTCGACGTCGCGCATGATGTACTCGACGGAGGCAAACGCCTCTTCCGCCGACGGGGTGTAGCTCATGGTCAGCCAGACACCGGTAACGATCTGGTTGACCAGGACGAGCAATGCCAGGGAGCCAAAGAAATAGAAGAAGTTGAAGTTCTTCGGTGCGTAGTACTTGCTGAGATGGTCTTCCCACATTTTGGTCGCGGGAAAGCGCGCATCAACCCAATCCATGAATTTGCTCATCACGCTTTCTCCGTATCGACGCCAATGACAATGATGTCATCGGTCTCATAGGAATGCGGGGGAACCGGCAGGTTCAAAGGTGCAGGCTGCGATTTGTAGACGCGACCGGCCAGGTCATAGTGGGAGCCGTGGCAAGGGCAGAAATAACCGCCAACCCAGTCCTTGCCCAAGTCGACAGGCGCGACTTCGGGACGGAACGTTGGCGAGCAGCCCAAGTGGGTGCAGAGGCCAACCAGAAGCAGGATCTCCGGCTTGATCGAGCGCGTCTCAGGGTTGACGTATTCCGGCTGGACCGAGTTCTTGGAAGAGGGATCGGACAGCTGGCCCTCGATCTTTTTCAGATTCCCCAGAATCTCCTCTGTACGGCGGACGATGAACACCGGCTGACCACGCCATTCAGCAATCATCTGCTGCCCTGGCTCGATCTTGCCGATATTCACTTTCACCGGTGCACCTGCGGCTTTCGCCTTGGCACTGGGAAACCATGACCCCACGAACGGGACCACGGCCCCCACCGCTCCTGCAGCACCCACCACGGATGTGGCTGCTACCAGGAAGCGACGCCGGCCTGCATTCACGCCGTCATTGCTCATTCAGTCCTCTCCCATCAGCTTTGTGGCCTGTTAGATCAGGCGTCTACTAAGTAAAAATCTGAACTTATAAAAATTTTGCCGAATGGTAATGAAAACCCCCAATTCTGACAAGGTAATTACCATGCGGCCAAACCGCCAAGCCTTGTAGTATAGGGGCTCTACGAATGTGGCAAGTTGTCACAGAGCAATTATTTCGCCCATAAAAAAACGCCCAGCTCCGTGAGGAACTGGGCGCCTTTTGAACGCGGAAGCGAAATTAACGCTTCGAGTACTGCGGACGCTTACGCGCTTTACGCAGACCGACTTTCTTACGTTCAACTTCGCGAGCATCGCGAGTTACGAAGCCAGCTTTACGCAGCGCGCCGCGCAGAGTTTCGTCGTAATCCATCAGGGCACGAGTGATGCCGTGGCGGATTGCGCCAGCTTGACCACTCACACCACCACCGATAACGGTGACGTAGATGTCGAATTTTTCGACGGTCTCGGTCAGTTCCAGCGGCTGACGAACTACCATGCGGGCAGTTTCGCGGCCGAAGAAGTTATCCAGGGAGCGGTTGTTGATGGAGATGTTACCAGTGCCCGGACGCAGGAAGACGCGTGCGGTTGCGGTCTTGCGACGGCCAGTGCCGTAATTTTGAGTCGCCGACATAATGAACTATTCCGTTAAAACTTCAGTTCTTGGGGCTGCTGAGCAGTATGAGGGTGAGCAGCGCCCGCATAAACCTTCAGCTTACGATACATGTCGCGACCCAGTGGGTTTTTAGGCAGCATGCCTTTAACCGCGGTCTCGAGCACGCGCTCAGGGGCTTTGGCGATCAGCTTTTCGAAGTTGATCGACTTGATGCCGCCAGGAAAACCGGAGTGGGAGTAGTACATTTTGTCAGTGGTTTTAGCGCCAGTAACACGTACTTGCTCAGCATTAATGACGACGATGTAGTCACCGGTGTCAACGTGAGGGGTGTACTCAGGCTTGTGCTTGCCACGCAGACGGCTCGCGATTTCGGTGGCCAGACGACCCAGGGTCTGACCAGCAGCGTCGACGACAAACCAGTCGCGCTTTACTGTTTCCGGTTTAGCAGTAAAAGTTTTCATTCTTTATAGCCTCAGGGGCCGCCCTGTAAATTAGACGGCGGATCTTACTGAATAGTGCGTACTTTGACAAGTCAAAGGCAGCCGGATACAGACGCTTTCGGGGGCTCGGGTCGGCGCGTCCGTTCAACGGCAAGATTCTTCGGCGGCGGCGCATCACTTCCACTGCAGAAAGAGGTGCGCAATTATGCAGATTGCGAAAAATATTTCAACCTGCTTTTATGATTGTTTTGCCCAAGGAGTCCCCGATGGACTATCGCAAGCTAGGCCGTACCGATCTGAATGTCAGCGCCTTATGCCTCGGAACCATGACCTGGGGCGAGCAGAACAGCGAGGCCGAGGCGTTCGCCCAGATCGAACGCGCCAAGGGTGCCGGGATCAACTTCCTCGACACCGCCGAAATGTACCCCGTACCGCCCAAGGCCGAGACCTACGCCACCACCGAGTGCTACATCGGCAACTATTTCAAGAGCCGCGGTGACCGCGCCGACTGGGTCCTGGCAAGCAAGATCGCCGGCCCCGGCAACACCATCGATTACATCCGCGACAAAAATCTGAAGCACAACCGCCACCACATCGTCGAAGCGTTGGATGCAAGCCTCAAGCGCCTGCAGACCGACTGGATCGATCTCTACCAACTGCACTGGCCGGAACGCAGCACCAACTTTTTTGGCCAACTGGGCTACACCCACAAGGCCGACGAAGACTTCACGCCGCTGGAGGAAACCCTCGAAGCCCTGGACGAACAGGTCCGCGCTGGCAAGATCCGCCACATCGGCCTGTCTAACGAAACACCGTGGGGCACCATGAAATTCCTCGCCCTGGCCGAAGCTCGGGGCTGGCCGCGAGCGGTGTCGATCCAGAACCCGTACAACCTGCTCAACCGCAGCTTCGAGATCGGCCTGGCGGAAATCGCCATTCGCGAACAGTGTGGCCTGCTGGCCTATTCGCCCCTGGCGTTCGGTTTCCTGTCGGGCAAATACGAGAACGGCGCACGGCCGGCCAAGGGTCGCCTGACGCTCTACAGCCGCTTCATGCGCTACTTCAACCCGCAGTCGGAAGCCGCCTGCAGCCGCTATGTGGCCCTGGCTCGCGAACACGGCCTGGACCCGGCACAGATGGCCCTGGCATTCGTTACCCAGCAGCCGTTCGTGACCAGTAACATCATCGGCGCCACAACCCTGGAGCAACTGGACAGCAACATCGCCAGCTTCGACCTGAAGCTGTCGGATGAAGTGCTGGCGGGGATCGAGGCGATCCACAAGGATCATCCGAATCCGGCGCCATAACCTCAAGCGGAACGTCCCTTGCACCGATCCGACGCCGAGCGTGGGATCGGTCACGCCGCATTACAGCGACCGCGCAATGATCTCCTTCATGATTTCATTGGTCCCGGCATAGATCCGCTGCACCCGCGCATCGGCCCATGCCCGGGCAACCGGGTATTCCCACATGAAGCCGTAGCCGCCATGCAACTGCACGCATTCGTCGAGCACCTTGCATTGCAGGTCGGTGCCCCAGTATTTCGCCATCGCCGCGGTCGGCACGTCGAGCTTGCCTTGCAGGTGCAGTTCCAGGCAGCGGTCGACAAAGACTCGGCCGATCTGGATCTCGGTGGCCATTTCCGCCAGTTTGAAGCGGGTGTTCTGGAAGTCGGCGATGGACTTGCCAAATGCCTTGCGATCACGGGTGTAGTCCAGCGTCCACTGCAGCGCCGCTTCGGCCGAGGCCAGGCCACCGATGGCGACGGTCAGGCGCTCCTGGGGCAACTCTTGCATCAGGTAGGCAAACCCCATTCCGGCCTGCCCCAAGAGATTTTCCTTCGGTACGCGAACATCCTGGAAGAACAGTTCGGAGGTGTCCTGGGCCTTCATGCCGACTTTTTCCAGGCGCTTACCTTTCTCGAAGCCGGGTGTGCCTGCTTCCACGAGGAACAGGCTGGTGCCCTTGGCCCCCGCCTTCGGGTCGGTCTTGGCGACGACGATGACCAAGTCAGCCAGGAAGCCATTAGTGATGAACGTCTTGGAGCCGTTGATGACATATTCATCGCCATCCAGCACCGCCGAGGTCTTCACACCTTGCAGGTCAGAGCCCGCGCCTGGCTCGGTCATGGCAATGGCCGTGACCATTTCGCCCGACACCAGTTTTGGCAGGTATTTATGCTTCAGCGCCTCGCTGCCGTAATGCAGGATGTACGGCGCGACAATATCGGAATGCAGTGAAAAGCCGATCCCGGTCAGCCCCAGGCGGCCGATTTCCTCGATCACCACGGTGCTGTAGAGAAAGTCCGCGTCCAGTCCACCGTAGGTCTCCGGCAGATGCGAGCACAACATCCCCGCCTCCCCTGCCTTATTCCACAGCTGACGGTCGACATGCCCCTGTTTTTCCCACTGGCTGTGGTACGGCACGGCTTCTTTTTCAAGGAAGCTTCGTACCGTGTCTCGAAACAATTCGTGCTCGGGACTGAACAGGGTTCTTGGGATCATGACGTACCTCTGATTATTGTTCGATGGCTTATCCGACAGAGCCTAAGCCCGGGCTGGATGACAGGACACTGGACACATGCGACAAAAAATAAGACGATCCAGCCGTTTAGTGACCACTATCCCCTATAAAAATAAAGATCAATTATGTCCATGCACGTCTCCACGCCCTTGCGGCGCGTCAGCATCCTGGCAACCGACCGGGTTTTCGCTTCCACCCTCATGCAGGCCAAGGATTTTTTCCACCTGGCCAGCCTGCGCTATGGCAAACAACTGGGCCACGGCCTGACGCCGGCATTCGAAACCCGCCTGGTCAGCCCCGATGGCAAGCCAGTCAACAGTTTCAGCGACGTGATCATGCCGGTGGACGGCGGCCTGGAAGACACCGACGTGATCATCCTGCCAGCTTTCTGGGATGACTTCGCCAGCCTGTGCCAACGTTATCCACAGGTCCTGCCATGGCTGCGAGAGCAGCATGCTCGCGGCGCGGTACTTTGTGGCGAAGCCACTGGGGTGTTCTGGCTGGCCGAGGCCGGGCTGCTCGATGGCAAGGAAGCCACCACCTACTGGCGTTTCTTCAATGCCTTCAAGGAACGCTTTCCCCAGGTGCACCTGAACCAGGACAAGCACCTGACCGACGCCGACAACCTGTTTTGTGCCGGCGGCACCACATCGGCATGCGACCTCTACATCTACCTGATTGAACGCTTCTGCGGCGCCAATGTGGCCCAGGCCGTGGCGCGAGACATCTTGTACGAAGTACAACGCAGCTACTCGCCCGGACGCATCGGCTTCGGCGGCCAGAAGCTGCACCAGGACGTGATCATCCTGCAAATCCAGCAGTGGCTCGAAGAGCACTTCGCCGACAAGTTCCGCTTCGAGGACGTCGCCCGCGAGCACGGCATGAGCATCCGCAATTTCATGCGCCGCTTCCAGACCGCCACGGGTGACAAGCCGCTGCATTACCTGCAACGACTGCGCATAGAAACCGCCAAGGGCCTGCTGTCCGGCAGCCGCAAGAGCATCAAGACCATCAGCTACGAAGTCGGCTACGACGATGCGAGTTTTTTCGCGCGATTGTTCCGGCAGCACACCGACCTGTCGCCGAACCAGTATCGGCAGCAGTTCCAGCAGGCCGCGTGACCCCATGGGTAAATGCAACCCAATGCAGGAGCGGGCCTGCTCGCGCCTACCTTTGATCTTGTGTGCGAAGAAAAGCCAGTCTTTCTTGCACATTCCTACATAAAAAGCGGAATGCGGAGCGCCCAAGTGCTGGATTTCGCTCACATACTTCACCGCGTGAACACCGCAACATCACACCCCTGAAAAACATCATCAGGGAAGAGTAAGAATGACCATCGGATCAAGCTACAACTACCCCTCCTCCGCCGCCAAGGAGGCCGCTCGAACCAAGCGCTCGGCTGACAACAAATGGGCGGCTCGCTTTCCAAACCCACCCGATTTGTGCTTCGACTACCGGGCGTTGGTCGAACAGAAAAATGGCATTGCCACGGCCACTGACCCCCAACACAGAATTTGCATCATAGGCGCCGGCATCACCGGCTTGACTGCCGCCAGAGAGCTTTATCGTTGCGGATTCACCCACATCACTCTACTGGAGCAATCCAGGCGCATAGGCGGCAGGCACCTGACCGTCCCCGGAAGCAAACACTCCATCGCAAGCCATACCCCCTTTGAAATGGGGGCTATGCGCATGCCCTTCTTCAACCAGGCTGATGAGCCGCCGACAGATGGGCGTTCAATGATGGCGTACTACGCCAAGGCCTTTGACTTATCGACGTCGGATTTCGCCAATCCAGGCAGCCAATGGGTCCGCTCGACAGGCATCTTCCTGCGCGAGGGCAGCCTTGGCGGTGAATCGACCCCACAGATGCAGATCTGGAAGAATGAAGACGGTCACACACCGCCTCCCGGCAAAGAATTGCAAGAGGTGTATTCCAAGTGGAAAACATTTGCCGATCGTATGACTCGGCACGTAGCGGAGGTTTACGCCAGTGCGAAATGGGAAACCATGTGGGCCGCTATTGTTGCAAAGTACGAGAGCGTTTCGTTTCGCGATCTGGTGAGCATGCCGGCTTTACAACACTGGGACGAACGCTCTCCGGGAGACTTTGGCGGGATGGGAATGTCCGCGAAAGAGTCCGCAATCTTCTATGCGATTGGCATAGGCGACGGCAGCTGGGGTGCATTTTATGACGTCTGCTCTATTTATCCGCTGCGCACCGCCATCTTTGGATTCAGCAGCCATCTGCAACTGATCCATGGTCGGGTAGACCCGATGGGAGACCCGCTCGCATCGCCCCACCTGCATAGCGAAGCGGTTTTTGATTCCATGGAGCTGATTTTCGACAGTCCCCGCTACGTCGGGCTCGCCGCATTGGCCGAGTGTCTACTGTTCATGAAAACCGATGAAACCAAAAAATCCTTCTACGAACATTGCCGCGACGCAAAGGATGGTTTGCTCACGGACTCGTCCGTAACAAAGCTGACAAAATTGGCCAACCAAAAGATACGCGTCCACTTCGACTGGAAACACAGCCAGCCCGAGCGACTCCAGCAACGCTTTGAAGATTTCGACTCGGTGATCATGACGCTTCCCTCCTGGCTGATCGAAACGCGCATTGAGCTTGAAAACTTCACCGCGCAAATGCTGCCTTTCGAGACCATCAATGCTTATAAAACAGCTCACTGGGAGACCAGCTGCAAAGTCTTTGCGCCACTGAAAAAATCATTTCTCTCGAAAAACACCAAGATTCCGCAGGCCATTGTCACCGACAGCTTCATCCACGACGTCTACACCTACCGCTACAACGACACCTACAGCTATGACTGCATTCTCCTGAGCTACACGTGGGAAGACGACGCAACCAAACTCGCCTCATTCACCGACAGGGAACTAGTGACCAAGTGCGCCAAGGAGCTAGATCGAATACTGATGAAGTGCACCAATGTCCAAGAAAGAATTTCTCCCTACATCGGGCTCGATCAAGCCAAGGTCCAGCGCTGGATGACCGATAGGAATGCGTTGGGTTGCGCAAAGCTGTACAGACCTGGCGCCTACTACGATGCTGTGAGCTTGATGAAGTACAACAGGGACTTTGGACATCACTCAGGTCTGTATTTTTCTGGCGAATCATTTTCGGTAGATGCCGGCTGGACGGAGCCTTGCTTTCGAGGCGCCGTCGACGCTGTCATTCATATCTGTAATAAAACCGCTGCGACGTTCAATGGTGGTTTTTCCATGAGCGACTATCCGTATTACAAAACCGCAACCTGACGTCCTTTTGCGCTTGGAGCCGTTCACGACGTGCATTGGCTCCCCCCCTACCAAGGGATCCGCTCATTCATCTTCGGAGACTGCCTACAACCTAAACGGAAACGGCTGACTTACGCTCCGCGCCCGTTTCACCTCTTATGAACACGCCATTAAACAGCGTGAATAACAATAAGAAGAGGTTTACGAAAAATGAGCGAGCCAACCAGTCCTGTTCGTGTAGCAGTCGTGCAATTCGACCCCCAGGTCGGCATCAACAATCGCGAGGATAATCTGCACCGCAGCCTTGCTCTGGCCCTGGAGGCAGTGAACGGCGGAGCGAATCTCATCGTCCTGCCCGAGTTATCAAGTACCGGTTATTTCTTCAGCAACCGACAGGATGCGTTCGACCACTCCGAATCAATCCCCGGCGGACAGAGCGTGCAAGCCTGGATGGACTTCGCCCGCCAGCACAAGATTTACCTGGTGGCTGGTTTGACGGAGCGTGAAGGCATGCGGCTCTTCAATACTGCCGTTCTGGTGGGGCCCGACGGATTTATCGGCAAGTATCGAAAAGCGCATTTGTGGAATCTGGAGAAACTGTGGTTCACACCGGGTGACCTGGGTTTTCCGGTGTTTGACACACCAATAGGCCGTATAGGGTTGCTGATTTGCTGGGATATCTGGTTCCCGGAAGTGCCGCGAATTCTCAGCCAGCAAGGCGCGGACATCATTTGCAGCTTGAACAACTGGGTCTGGACGCCACCGCCTCTGTTCGATGACGCAGGCAAGTGCATGGCGTCGTACCTGACGATGACGGCAGCGCATGTAAACAACGTATTTATTGCAGCGGCAAGCCGCATAGGTGAGGAGCGAGGTGCCCGCTACCTGGGCTGTTCGTTGATCGCTGGCACCAACGGCTGGCCGATCGGTGCGGTGGCTTCGGCTGACCAACAAGAAGTGCTTTTTGCCGATATTGACCTGACCAGTTCCCGAAGCGCTGCCATCTGGAACAATTTGAATGACTTGCACCGAGATCGTCGAGCCGACCTTTACGATCAAATGCTCGGCTATACCCAGCACCCTTGTCTGCCGCGTTGATAAGGGAGCGACTCAATGGAAACTACACGCGAGAAGCTCGACCAACGCCAACATACCGCCAGATCACCGCTGGATATCGCCATCACTTTGCTGATGCTTGGCGCGATAGCGCTGGTGATCTGGCTTTCGTTCACGAACCGCGCTTCCTGGCCAGACCTCTGGCCAGACTACAGCCACATGGTATCCAACCTGCCGCAACCAAGTGCCTGGTTACGCTGGGTGCTGGGAGATATCAGCGAGGTTGCGTTCTACAAACATGAGTTCGCCTCTATTGGGCTGCTCGCCGGAGCGTATCTGGCGTACCGGGCCAATCGGACCGGAAAAGCCTGGCAAGGATTTTCCATCTGCTATGGCAGCGGCCTGTGGCCTTGGCTGATTACCAGTTCGCTGCTTGGGCTATTGCTGAGCAACCTGCTGTGGGGCTGGACCGTTACCGCCACGGCCTGGCAGCCCACGTTTGCGGCTTTTGTTTCATTGCCGGCGGCGATGGTGCTGATGTTTGGCGGCGGCTGGAAGATTGCGATCAATGGCGCAATCATGGGCGCTTTGCTCGTCACCCCGGCGTGCTTATTAATCGTCAATTACGTCTGCAATCCACTTGGGCTACCGGTGGTGATCGGGAATGTCTCGGGGATGGCTATCGCCAGCGTCATTGCGTTTCTGCTCTGTCGCTACCTGCCGAGCCTGGTGAAGTCGCAGGCATCCGGGAAACCCTGCGAACCGCCACCAGCACCCACCAACGCCAAGGCGCCTGACTACGGTGTCGTCTGGAGTTTGCGCCGGGTTTTGGCAGATTTTTCAGAGGCGCCATTCTTCGGCAATGAATGGGCCAGCCTCGGTCTGATACTGGGCGCGTTGCTGGCTTTCACCTTGAACCCAATGAGCCCGGCTTACGGCTCGGGTTTATTGCCCCAACTGATCGGTGCACAGGCGCTGACTTCGGCGCTGGGTGTGGTGATATGGCGTCGACAGTGGATA
This sequence comes from Pseudomonas sp. SWRI92, assembly GCF_014268685.1. Lineage (NCBI taxonomy): Bacteria > Pseudomonadati > Pseudomonadota > Gammaproteobacteria > Pseudomonadales > Pseudomonadaceae > Pseudomonas > Pseudomonas sp. SWRI92. Next base: position 145,292 of record NZ_JABWQY010000008.1, on the reverse strand, counting down.
TTGCGAGGATGGTACCCCACCTACATTCCGCTGGTATCGGTCGTGCCGGCAGCGGTTTTGACCTACGGCGCCAGTTGGCAGGTGATTGCCGCAAGCGCGTCGCTGGGTGCATTGATTGCGCCACCATTGGCGTGCGCAATTGCTAAGCGGTTACCAGCCGACATGCATGCCTTCATCGCAAATGTCCTGTCGATGGCCATCAGTACCTTACTCATCATTCCGTTTATCGGACTTCTGATAGCCAACTGAGCCTTCACGGCATGGCTGTATTGCGGCCTTGAGGCGGATACAGCCATTTCTACTACAAGTAAGCGAGGTGTATATCATATGGATCTGCCCAAACTGGCCATCGCGTCAATTGGCGGCACCGTGAGCATGCGGGCCCAGGCCGCCAGCAAAGGCGTGATCCCGACCGTCAGCGGTGAAACCCTGATGGCTGCGGTACCGGAGTTGACGAGTTTGGCACACGTCAACGTCGAAACCCTCGGGATGTTACCGAGCGCTTCACTGAATTTCGATTTTTTACTGAGTGTCCTCAGCTGGGCGAACTATCAGATTGAGCAAGGTGCCGTGGGTGTTGTCATCACGCAGGGCACGGACACGCTGGAAGAAAGCGCCACATTTTTCGATCACCTTTGGAACCATGACGAGCCGTTGGTGCTTACCGGCGCCATGCGCTCGGCTGCCCAGGCAGGGGCCGACGGACCGGCGAATCTACTGGATGCTTGCCGGGTTGGCTTGGCCGACAATAGCCGTCGACGTGGCGTTCTGGTGGTAATGAACGGGCAAATTCACCCGGCGCACGCAGTTCGCAAAACCGATTCAATGGCATTGCAGGCATTTTCTTCACCCATCGTCGGCCCGGCCGGTCTATTGTCGGAGGGTAAAGTTCACTATCTGCGCCCCACTCTGCCGCGCAACGTCCTGCCCTTGCCGCAACATACGACACAGAAAGTTGCCTTGCTACAGGCGTCGCTGTCTGCCGACACACTGTTGCTGGAAAACATTCTCACATTAGGTTACGACGGGTTGGTGATCGCCGGTTTCGGTGCTGGACACCTTTCGGAAACCTGGGCTGAGGCGATTGATGATATCGCCAAGAAAATCCCGGTCATCATTGCAACTCGCTGCGGCTCAGGACCCACGGCTCGTTCAACTTACGGGTTCAAGGGCGGCGAGATGGATTTGATTCGCAGAGGCGCATCGATGGCTGGCTTTGCCTGTCCACGCAAAGCCAGGATTCTCTTGTGGCTACTGATTGGTTGCCGACGACAGGATGATTTGGCTCGCTATCTGAAAGAGGACATCCGGTGTCAGCAGCCTTGAGACTTACCTGAATCATAGTGGTTTGAGGGGCTGCTGCGCACCCCGGCGGGAGCAAGCTCCCTCGCCACAATGATTCAGACAAACCCAGAGCGAACAGCATGACGGCAATCGCAGGACTTTCGGATTCGCCAATCCCCTAAGGCTTATGCGCCCGCGACAGGAATTCGTGGGATTGCATTTCCAGCAGACGGCTCAGGGTCCGCTGGAATTCGAAGGTCAGGCGACCGCCGGTATAGAGATCCTTGAGTTCGACTTCGGCCGAGATGATCAGCTTCACGTTGCGGTCGTAGAACTCGTCGACCATGTTGATGAAGCGGCGAGCGATGTCGTCAGTGGTGACGCTCATCTGCTCGACGCCGCTGATCAGCACGGCGTGGAAGATCTTGCCCAGTTCAATGTAGTCGTTCTGGCTGCGGGGACCGTCGCAGAGTTCGCGGAAATCGAACCACGCCACGTCGTCACAGGTGCGGATGGCACGGATCTCGCGGTTCTCGATGATCAGCACATCGTTTTCCACCGCCTGGGTGCATTCCGGCGTCAGGGCGCGGAAGCTCTTGCGCAAGCTCTCTTCAGCGGCGGCGTCCAACGGGAAGTGGAACAACTCCGCTTGCTCAAGGTGACGCAGGCGATAGTCCACACCGCTGTCGACGTTGACGACTTCAGTGTGTTCCTTGATCAGCTTGATCGCCGGGAGGAAGCGCGCGCGTTGCAGGCCGTCCTTGTACAGGCCGTCCGGCACGATGTTCGAGGTGGCGACCAGGGTCACGCCGTTCTTGAACAGCTCTTCCATCAAGGTGCCGAGGATCATGGCGTCGGTGATGTCGGAAACGAAGAACTCATCGAAGCAGATCACCCGGGTCTCGTCGGAAAAACGCTTGGCGATGAGGGTCAACGGGTTCTTTTCGCCGCCCAGGGTCTTCATTTCCTCGTGCACACGCTTCATGAAGCGGTGGAAGTGCGTCCGGGTCTTTTCCTTGAACGGCAGCGCTTCGAAGAAGGTGTCCACCAGGTAGGTCTTGCCACGGCCGACGCCGCCCCAAAAGTACAGGCCCTTGACCGGCGCCTGGTCTTTTTTGCCGAACAGTTTGCCCAAGAAGCCCGGCTTGTTGTTCGAAGCGGCAATCAAGTCGTCGTACAGGCGCTGCAAGTGCCGCACGGCCGTTTCCTGGGCTGCGTCGTGGAAGAACTCCGGGCGTTTCAGATCAGCTTGATATCGTTCTAGGGGCGTCATATTCGTTAGCAAGGCAACAAAAACGGGCCGTCACTGTAGCGATGGCCCGGAAGAATGGCAATCGGCCCTTTTTCGGGCCGATGGTCGGATAATGCCTGGGATCAGTCCTGCGCAGGCGTCAGGGCGACACGCAAGGCGTCGATCGCCGCGTCCCGGGCGCTGCTGTCGGCGAAAACCGGGCTGTTGGCCACGCATTCGCCGTCGAGCCAGACGCTGAAACCCAGGTCGTCATTGCGTACGTCCAGCGGCTGGCCAGCTTGCAGTTGCTTGGTCACTTGGCCTGCGGTCTTGCCGTCAGCGAAATTGCTCGAGAGCAACAGTTGCTCGCCATCGGCCGACAGCAGGCGGAAGCGGAAGCTGCCATCCTCGTCGCGGAAACTGACGAAACGTGCCGCCTTGGCTGCTTTCTTTTTAGTCTGGGTGGCGACTTGGACCTGACTGACGAAGGACCGCAGGCCAACGGCCTCACGCAGTTCGTTGAGGAACGGCGTTGCCACGGCCCGGGCCTTGCTCGCGCCCAGTTGCAGGATGTCTTCAAGGTCCGATGGACGCTCGATGAACTGGTGATAACGCTCGCGCGCTTCACCCAGCTCGCTGTCGAGCAACTGGAACAGGCGGTTCTTCGCCTCGCCCCACCCCAAGCCCTGCAACAGCTCGCTACGGAATTCGGCGGACTGCGCCGGGGTGGCGAACGCCTGGAACAGCGTGAACAGATGCGAATTGTCCGGATCCTTGGCTTCGCCCGGCGCGCGGGAGTCGGTGACGATCCGCGAGATCGCGTCCTTCATGTCCTTGGCGCTGCTGAACAACGGGATGGTGTTGTCGTAGCTCTTGGACATCTTGCGACCGTCGAGGCCCGGCAGCGTGGCGACGCTTTCTTCGATCAGCGCCTCGGGCATGGTGAAGAACTCCTTGCCCTGGCCGAACAGGTGGTTGAAGCGCTGGCCGATGTCGCGGGCCATTTCCACGTGCTGGATCTGGTCGCGGCCGACCGGCACCTTGTGGGCGTTGAACATCAGAATGTCGGCAGCCATGAGGATCGGGTAGCTGTAGAGGCCCATGGTGACGCCGGCGTCCGGGTCTTCGCCGGTCTCGACATTCTTGTCCACCGAGGCCTTGTAGGCGTGGGCGCGGTTGAGCAGGCCCTTGGCGGCGACGCAGGTCAGCAGCCAGGTCAGTTCCGGGATTTCGGGAATGTCGGACTGGCGATAGAACGTCACGCGTTCCACGTCCAGGCCACCGGCCAGCCAGGTGGCGGCGATCTCCAGGCGCGAACGCTGGATACGCAGCGGGTCGTCACATTTGATCAGGGCGTGATAATCGGCCAGGAAGTAGAACGAATCGGCATTGCTGTCGCGGCTGGCGAGGATCGCCGGACGGATGGCGCCGGCATAGTTGCCCAGGTGCGGGGTGCCGGTGGTGGTGATGCCGGTCAGGATACGGGTACGCGTCGTCATGGGTTTATCGCTTGTCAGACTGCTGTCAATTCGAGAGGCGCGGCAGGAGCAGATCCTTGAGATCGGTCAGCTTGCCATGAAAAAAGTGTCCGCATTCTGCCACTTTCAGCAGCTCGTGGGGGCGCTGCAGCGTGTCGGACCATTCGTAGACAAGCTGGGGATCGACGACTTCATCGGTTTCAGGCTGGATCACCGTCAACTCACCACCCGTCGGCAAGGGCGAATGTTCATCCAGGCGCATCACGGCAGGTGCGACCATGAACAGGTGCTTGAGCGCCTGGCCCTGGGCTTGCAACCGACCGCCGAGGGTCGCGGCGACGAAACCACCGAACGAGAAACCGAACAGCGTGAGCGGCAACTGGGGATACTTTTCCAGCAGCCAGGCGGCCGCGGCTTGGGCATCGTCCACTTCGCCGGTGCCCATATCGTGACTGCCAGCACTGGCACCCACGCCGCGATAATTGAAACGCAACGTAACCAGGCCGGCGTCGCGAGCGGTACGTTGCAGGGTCGAGACCACCTTGTTGAGCATGGTCCCGCCCTGCACCGGGTTCGGGTGGCAGATCAGCGCCAGGCCACGGGGCGCTTCGCTGTCCAGATACAAGGCTTCCAGTTGGCCCACGGGGCCATCGATGAATACAGGGGTTTCGCGCATAAGCAAGGGAAAGAACTCCGTGACCCCGAATAGGGTCGACTCGTCTAGCTAAAAGTCTGTGCCTGGCATGATTGCGATGTTCTTCGCGGTATACAGCGCAGGTCCGAGCCGTTAACGTAAAGCAAAGCCGTTTATAGAGGAAGGACTCGTGGAACACTCGCTCTTAGTTTGGCTGTTGCCGACTCTTGCCCTGGTTGCCGGTGTCGCCATTGGATTCCTGGTTGCCCGACTGCTGCCCAACGCGGTGCCCAACAGCACGCAGCGTCAGCTGGACGACATCCAGGAACGTTTCGACAGTTACCAGAATGAAGTGGTCACTCACTTCAACAGCACCGCGTCCCTGGTGAAGAAACTCACCCAGAGTTACCAGGACGTCCAGGATCATCTGTCCGAAGGCGCCAACCGCCTGGCCCTGGACGAACAGACTCGCCAACGTCTGCTGGCCGCCCTGCAAGCCGATGCGGCGCAGACGCCACGGGAACGCCTGACCCCACCAAAAGGGATCCAGGAACCGCCACGGGACTACGCCCCCAAGGCGCCGAATTCACCCGGCATGCTCGATGAGCATTACGGGTTGAAGAAGTAAATTTCGAGCGACACCCAAAAAGCCCGCCCGATCGCATGATCGGGCGGGCTTTTTATTGGTTCTATTTTCTCACTTCAATTTGATTCCCCCACCACAGGGATTGGTGTCCTGAGGCATCTCAGTTAAGCCAACACCTCACCCGCCACCTGGTCGATAGCCCCCTTGGTGATGTCGACGATCAGGTCAGCCTCTTCGCGGGTCAGGATCAGCGGTGGGGCGAAGCCCAGGATGTCACCGTGGGGCATCGCGCGGGCGATCATGCCGCGCTCCAGGCAGGCGGCCGAAACCTTCGGGCCAACTTTCAGTGCCGGGTCGAACGCCGTGCGCTGTTCACGATCGGCCATGAATTCCACCGCCGCCAACATGCCATCACCCCGGACTTCACCCACCAGCGGATGACCTTCAAGGGTTTCACGCAACCTACGGTTGAGGTAGCCGCCCACGTCTTCAGCGTTGGCCGTGAGGTTTTCCCGTTCAAGAATGTCGAGGTTGGCCAGGGCCGCCGCCGCGCAGATCGGGTGTCCGGAGTAAGTCCAGCCATGGCCCATCGCGCCTTCGGCCTGGGAGGCTTTTTCAATCACGCTCCAAACTTTTTCGCCGATGATCACCGCCGACAACGGCGCATAAGCACTGGTCAGCCCCTTGGCGGTGGTGATCAGGTCCGGCTTCATGCCATAGCGCTGGCTGCCCATTTTCGAACCGAGGCGGCCAAACGCGCAGACCACCTCGTCGGCGATCAGCAGCACGTCGTACTTGTCCAGCACGGCCTGGATTGCATCCCAATAACCCGCTGGCGGAACGATGATGCCGCCAGTGCCCATCACCGGTTCGCCGATGAACGCCGCGACGGTGTCCGGGCCTTCGGCGAGGATCATTTTTTCCAGCTCATCGGCGCAATAACGCACAAAGTTCGCTTCGTCCATGCCCGCCGGGGCCTTGCGATACCAATGCGGACATACGGTGTGCTTGACGCCTTCCGCCGGCAGGTCGAAGTGTTGGTGAAAGGCCGGCAGCCCAGTCAGGCTGCCGGTCATGATGCCCGAGCCGTGGTAGCCACGGTCACGGGAGATGATTTTCTTCTTCTGCGGCCGGCCCAGGACGTTGTTGTAGTAACGCACCAGTTTGATCTGCGTTTCGTTGGCGTCGGAGCCGGACAACCCGTAATAAACCTTCTTCATCCCCTCCGGCGCCCAATCCATGATGCGGCTGGACAGCTCGATGATCGCCTCGCTCGAATGGCCTACATAGGTGTGGTAATAGGCCAATTCCTTGGCCTGCTTATAGATGGCGTCGGCGACCTCGGTGCGTCCGTAACCAATGTTCACGCAATAGAGCCCGGCGAAAGCGTCGATGAAATCACGCCCTTCATGGTCGCGAATGCGAATACCTGACGCGCTCTTGATGATCCGTCCCTTGAGCGCACCACTTGCGTGATCATGGGCGTGGGTCGAGGGGTGCATGAAATGCGCACGGTCTTGTTCGAACAGCGTGTTGAGTTCTTGGCTCATGCGGGCTCTCCTGGGAACTGGCCTTGATGGTGCAGGCAAAAATATTTGGTTTCGACAAAGGGCTCGAAGCCCTCGCTGCCACCCTCGCGGCCGAGGCCCGAGGCTTTCATGCCACCGAAGGGAATCGGGTGGCCGGTGAACTTGACGCCGTTGACCGCGACCATGGCGTGGTCGAGACGGCGAATCAGCGGATAAATGACGTCCAGGCGGTTCGAGCAAATATAGGCCGCCAGGCCGTACTCGGTGTCGTTGGCCATTTCGATGGCCTCGTCCAAGGTGTCGAACGGCATCACCCCGGCGATGGGCGCGAAATTTTCCTCACGGTAGATACGCATCTGCGGCGTGACATCGGCCAGCACGGTCGGCTGATAGAACAACCCGCCCAAGGCGTGAGCCTCGCCGCCCACCAGGCGTTGAGCGCCGAGGGCCAGGGCATCGGCGACACGATCAGCAGTCCCATCGAACGCCGCCTGGTGCATCAACGGGCCGACGTCCACGCCCTGCTCTTGTTGATCGACCATTGCCGGCCCGACCCGCAAGGCACGGGCAGCTTCGGCGAAACGCGCAAGAAATGCCTGATAGACCGGACGCTGCACCATGATCCGGTTGGCCGCACAGCAATCCTGGCCCGACGTCTGGAACTTCGCTTCGACGGCGACTTTCACCGCTAGCGCCAAATCGGCGTCGGCGCAGACAATGAACGGCGCGTTACCCCCTAACTCCAACGCGACTTTTTTCACGTCATGGGCCGCCGCTTGCAGGACCAATTTGCCCACTCGGGTCGAGCCGGTGAAACTCACCGAGCGCACGCGACGGTCCTTGACCAGGGTTTCCATGGCCATTTGCGGCTCGCCCAAGACCACGTTGAAGACCCCGGCGGGAAAACCTGCCTCCTCGGCCAGTTGTGCCAATGCCAGGGCCGAATACGGTGTTTCATGGGCTGGCTTGATCACCACCGTGCAGCCGGCGGCCAGTGCGGCGGCGGCCTTGCGGGTGATCATTGCCGATGGGAAATTCCACGGTGTGAGCAACGCGCAGACGCCCACCGGTTCCTTGAGGGTGCCCAAGTGAGCATTGAGGATGTGACTGGGGATGTTCTGCCCATACAGGCGTCGGGCCTCTTCGGCGAACCATGGAATGAAGCTGGCGGCATAGGCGATTTCGCCACGGGATTCGGCCAACGGCTTGCCCTGTTCCAGGCTGAGAATGCGCGCCAGGTCTTCACTGTGCTCGGTGATCAACGCTGCCCAGCGCCGCAGGATCGCGCCGCGAGTTTCCAGGCTCTGCTCGCGCCACGCCGGGAAGGCGCGATGCGCCGCGTCCACCGCCGCGACGATCTGCGGCTGATCGAGCATCGGCACATGACCGATGACCGTGCGGGTGGCAGGGTTGTGCACCGCGATGCTCTGGCCACTGTCGCTGTGGACCCAATGGCCGTCGATGTAGCAAAGCGCCTTGAACAGCAGCGGATGTTGATAAGGCATGACGTTCACTCCAGACCGTTTGCGTGATCCCATGCTAGGGCAGCGGCGCTCGGGATTTCGGGTGTTTGCGCGGGGTCAGACCTTGGGTTTTTTCTGGAAAGAACCTGCTGGAAAGTGGTTTCTGCGGTGCTCAGGAAGAAGCCGTCAACTCCGCTGGCAACGCGCCGGCGGTCTTGATGGTCTTGGTGACGATGTAGGTGAAATAGCGTTCGATGCCAAGGTCTTCAAGCAGCAGTTGATCGACGAAACGCTGGTAGGCATCAACGTCCGGCGCCTGGATCATCGCCAAGTAATCCACACCACCGCCGGTGGCGTAACAGAACGCCACTTCCGGCGCGGCGATCATGCGTTGCTCGAAACGGCGCATGTCCTGGGCGGTGTGTCGGGCCAGGGTGATTTCCACCAGCACCTGCTGACGCTTGAACACCGCGCCCCAATCGATCTGCGCCCGGTAGCCAATGATCAGGCCCGCCGCTTCCAGCTTGCGCACCCGCTCCCAGGCCGGCGTCACCGAGAGGTTGATGGCCTCGGCCAGGCTCGACTTGGTGATCCGCCCGTCCTCGGCGAGGATCTGCAGGATCTTCAGGTCGTAGCGATCGAGCTTGTGCATGGGCCGGGCTCTCCAGAAAATTCAAACATCACACCATCTCCCGTGGCGAGGGAGCTTGCTCCCGCTGGGCCGCGCAGCGGCCCCAATGTCAGAGTCGCGATGGCTCAGGCCAAAAAAGCGACGACTGCTTCGCAGCCGAGCGGGAGCAAGCTCCCTCGCCACGGGGTGGTGTGTCAGTTGAGGTGGATCACGCCAACACATCCGCAATCACCACCAGCGTATCGCCGCACTGCACCAACCCGGGAAAGTGCCGGGCCGCCAGCAGGCCGCTGCGAGCGGCGCGGTATTCGACCGGGGCGACGCCGCTGCGGGTGGCGTCGTAAATCCGCGCCACCACCTCGCCCTGGGTCACGTTTTCGCCGAGATCACGGCACATTTCCAGCAAGCCGTCGTGCTCACTGGCGATGAAGCAACTGGCGTCCGGCATGTCGAGTATCAGCGACGGTTGCAACTCGATCGAGCCCCGCAAGATGCCGGCGTGGACCAACAGGTTGCGCACACCCCGCTCGGCAATCGCCACGCTACGCGCGCTCGACGAACCGCCGCCACCCAGCTCGGTCGTGACGAAGACCTTGCCTTGCGACTCGGCCGCGGTGTCGTACATCGACCCGGCGTCCAGCTCAAGCATGCGCATGCAATACGGCGCGTTGAATGCCAGCATCCCGGCCTCGCAACGGGCCTGCTGCGTTTTGTCAGGCAATACATGGCAGGCGGCGAAGGGCAGGAAATCCAGGGTCCGGCCACCGGAATGGATGTCCAGGACAATGTCCGCCAGCGGCAACAAGGTGCGATTGAAATAGTCGGCGATTTTCTCGGTGACGGTGCCGTCCGGCCTGCCGGGAAAACTGCGGTTGAGGTTGCCTTTGTCGATCGGCGAGGTCCGGCGCCCGGCATGAAACGCCGGGGTGTTCATGAACGGCACGATGATCACCCGCCCGCTGACGTCTTCGGCGCTCAACTGCTGCGCCAGCTTGCTCAGGGCCACTGGGCCTTCGTATTCGTCGCCGTGGTTGCCGCCACTGAGCAGCGCCGTCGGGCCGCTGCCACGCTGGATCACAGTGATGGGAATCATCACCGCGCCCCAGGCCGAGTCGTCCCGCGAATACGGCAACTTGAGAAAACCGTGCTGCACGCCCTCGCGGCTGAAGTCGACCGTGGCGCTGATGGGATTGTTGGGCACGTCAGGCATGGCTCAATCCTTCACGAACAGTTGACGGGGCACGTTGCACAGCGTCTCGACGCCGGTCTCGGTGATCAGGATGCTCTCGGTGATTTCCAGGCCCCAATCGTCCATCCACAGCCCCGGCATGAAGTGGAAGGTCATGCCCGGTTGCAACACGCTGTTGTCGCCGGGGCGCAGGCTCATGGTGCGCTCGCCCCAATCCGGTGGATAACTGATCCCGATGGGGTAACCGCAACGGCTGTCCTTGTGGATGCCGAATTTCTCCAGCACCTTGAAAAACGCCACGGCGATGTCGCCGGTGGTGTTGCCCGGCTTGGCCGCATCCAGACCGGCGGCGATGCCTTCGACCACGGCTTTTTCGCCGTCGAGGAAATGCTGCGGCGGCTTGCCCAGGTAAATGGTCCGCGACAGCGGGCAGTGGTAACGCTTGTAGCAACCGGCGATTTCAAAAAAGGTGCCGGCGCCCTTCTCGAACGGTGAATCGTCCCAGGTCAGGTGCGGCGCGCTGGCATCGGCGCCGGTGGGCAACAGCGGCACGATGGCCGGGTAGTCACCGCCATGGCCGTCGGCGCCGAGGATGCCGCTGCTGTAGATCTCCGCCACCAGTTCGTTCTTGCGCATGCCCGGCTCGATCCGCTCGAGGATCCGGCCGTGCATGTTCTCGACGATGCGCGCGGCGATGCGCATGTAGGCGATTTCCTGGGGCGACTTGACCGCCCGCTGCCAATTTACCAGGCCAACCGCGTCCACCAGTTTCGCCTCGGGCAGGTGCTTTTGCAGCGACAGGTACGCGGCGGCGCTGAAGTAATAGTTGTCCATCTCCACGCCGATGGTCAGCGCGCCCCAGCCACGGGCGATGATCACCTCGCGGGACAGGTAGTCCATCGGGTGGCGCTCGCGGGACTGCACGTAGATGTCCGGGTAGCCGACGATGTTGTCGGCCTGCATGAATACCGTGCGCTTGGCGCCGTTGGCATCCTGGCCGCGACCGAACCACACGGGTTCGCCGTCCAATGCAAGCAGCACGCACTGGTGCACATAGAACGACCAACCGTCATAGCCGGTGAGCCAGGCCATGTTCGACGGATCGGTCACCACCAGCAGCTCCAGGCCCTGGGCCTGCATGGCGGCCCGAACCTTCGCCAGGCGCTGGGCGTATTCCTCCCGTTTAAACGGAAGATTGACGACTATCTCTGACATCCATCTGCCCTCTGATCAATGACGCACGAATGAAAAATGGTTAGCGGCCGAATGGGAAACCCGTGCCCGCCGCCCGCGCCCGCTCGAACGCCAGGTTGGCGATGGCGGTGTCCTGGGCGCCGGTGCCCGTGAGGTCGCACAGGGTGATTTGCGACGGGCTGATACGTGCGGCCCGTTGCCCCGCCAGCACCCGCCCCAGCTCCAGAAGCGCCAGGTCATCGCGAACGGTGCCGGCCGCCAGGGCGTGGTGCAACTCGCCGAGCACGCGGGTCTGGCTCAGGCGATCGGCGACGTAGCAATCGACAGCCGCCAGGGCTTGCGGAGAAATTTCGTTCTTGTGTTCAGCGTCGGAGCCCATCGCGGTGATGTGCAGGCCGGGGCGCAAATGGCGCGCCTCGATCAGCGGCTCGCGGCTGGGGGTGCAGGTGATGGCGATGTCCACCCCCTCCAGGGCTTCGTCGACCGTGCGACACGCGGTGACCGATAATCCGCTGGCGCGCGCCAGTTCAGCGCTGAACGCCTTGGCCTTCTCTGCGTCCCGCGCCCAGACCCGCACCTCCTCGATAGGTCGCACCAGCCGCAGCGCCTGAAGCTGCAACGCCGCCTGTTCGCCGGCCCCGATCAGCGCAACGCTGCGGCTGTCTTCGCGAGACAGGCACCGCGCCGCCACCGCCCCTGCCGCTGCCGTTCGCACGGCGGTGAGGTAGCCGTTGTCCAGCAACAGCGCCTCCAGCAAACCGGTGCGCGCCGAGAGCAGCATCATCATGCCGTTGAGGCTGGGCAGGCCGAGCTTGGGGTTATCGAAAAAACCCGGGCTGACCTTGATGGCGAACCGTTCCAGGCCTGGCAGGTAAGCAGTCTTTACGTCCACTTCGCCGTTATGTTCGGGGATGTCCAGCCGCAGGATCGGCGGCATCGCCACGGCGGCGGTGGCCAACAGCACGAAGGCCTGTTCGACGGCGTCGATGCTGGCCAAATCCAGGGCCACGCAACTGCGCAAGTCGGCTTCGCTCAATAGGGTGACTTCACTCATGACAGGCTCCGTTAACGGGTTATCAAGCGTTGGCGCCAGCGATCACGCGGGCATGTTGTTCGGTGTCGACGTTGCGCCCGCTGAGCACCACCACAATCGGGCCACGCGGTTCGACCAAGCCGTCGAGCAACGCCGCGATACCCACCACGGCAGCGCCTTCGAGCACCAGGCGTTCTTGGTGATAGGCGTGGCGGATGGCGTTGGCGATCGAAGCTTCCGAGAGCAGGTGCATGTCATCGCTCAGTTGGCGCGCCATGTCGAAGGTGTAGCGGTTGTCCAGGCCAATGCCGCCGCCGAGGGAATCGGCCAGGGTTAGCAATTCTTCGACGTCCACCGGGTGTCCGGCGGCGAGGCTGGCGTGCATTGCAGCGCCTCGCGCCATGCTGATGCCGTGGACTTGTATCGCTTGATTGGCGCTTTTGAGCGCCAGGGCCACACCGGCAAACAAGCCGCCGCCGGACAACGGCACCAGCACCTGGGCCACGTCGGGTTGCTGTTCAAGGATCTCCAGGCCGAGGGTGCCTTGGCCGGCGATGATCGCTGGATGATCGAAGGGCGGCAGGAAGGTCGCGCCCTCATCTTTGGCAATGCGTTCGGCTTCGCGCTGGGCATCGTCCTGGGACTGGCCAACGATGCATACCTCGGCACCCAGGTCGCGGATCGCCTGCACTTTGTTGCCCGGCACGAGGTTCGACAGGCAGACAATCGCCTTGACCCCTTGTTGCGACGCGGCATGGGCCAGTGCCCGACCATGGTTACCGGTCGAGGCCGTCACCACGCCTGACGCCTTCTGCTCCGGGCTGAGTTGCGCCACGGCATTGCTCGCCCCGCGCAGCTTGAAGCTGCCAGTGATTTGCATGGATTCGAGCTTGAGATACACCGCCACGCCCATCAGTCGCGACAGGCTGGGAGAATGTTCCATGGGCGTGCGTCGCACCAGCGACTCGATGCGCTGGCGAGCGAGATAGACATCCTGTAGCTGCAACACTGCCATGACCGCGTCCCGAGCTGATGTGTTGGGCGCAGTCTAAGAGGGCTGGATTGTGGTGATGAATGTACTAGGGCAATTTAATTTGCATTCGTTGCGATTGAACGAAAGGCCCGAAGGTCACCCCTGTGGCGAGGGGATTTAGCGAAACGTCGCACCGCCCCGCTGGGCTGCAGCCCCCTACGTCATGGCTGACACATCGCAGTAAAGAGATCCTAGGGGCGCTTCGCACCCCAACGGGGATAAATCCCCTCGCCACAAAGGCGCGCGCAGTTCTTGAGTAAGCACCTGCTTCCACAGAGCACTGTCATCAGAAATCATGAATCTGCGGATATTGGTTGAAGATCTCGCGCATGCCGATCAGCGCATGGCGCATTTCTTCGTCGCTGCATTCGGCGCCGACGCACACCCGCACGGCACGGGGCTTGGGCGTCCCGCGTACGGTGAACGGGTCGGGCGACGTCACGGCGATGTGCTTGTGCCGCAGCGCCCGCACGAGGCTGTCCACTTCCCAATGCGGCGGGATGCCGATCCATGCGTTCAATGCGTGAGGGTGCTGGGCCAGCAGGTGCTCGCCCATGTATTCGGTGACCATCGCCTGGCGCCCCGCCAACAGGCGTCGCTGCAAATGCACCAGTGATTCGGCGCGCCCATCGCGGATCCAGCGGGCGGCGATCTCCGAGACCATCGGCGTGGCCATCCAACTGTTCACCCGCAGGATGCTCTCGGTGCGCAGCGCCAGGCGCTTGGGCACCACCAGGTAACCGATGCGCAGACCGGTGAGCACCGACTTGGTCATGCTCGTGCAGTAGAAGGACAGCTCCGGCAGATAATGGCTGATGGGCGGCGCGCGGCGTTCGTCCAGCAGCGGACCGTAGACGTCGTCTTCGATGATGTGCACGCCGAAACGCCGCGCAATCTCGGCGATTTCCCGGCGACGCGTGTCGGGCATCAGGCTGGTGGTGGGGTTGTTCAGGTTCGGCGTGCACACCAGCGCGGTGATGCGCTCGTTGCTGCACATGTCTTCGAAATGTTCCGGGTCGATGCCATGGCGGTCCATCTCCAAACCCTTGAGGGTAAAGCCCAGCACCTGGGAGTTGCCGATCACGCCGTGGTCGGTCACGCCCTCACAGAGCACCACGTCGTCGGGGCCGGCCAGTGACGCCAGGGCAAGGAAGATCCCGTGGGCCGCGCCGTTGGTGATCAGGATATCGTTGCGATCAACCTTGAGCCCCTGGCGACCGATCCATTGAGCCGCCGCTTCGCGATGGGATTCAAAGCCTGCGATCGGACGAAACGCGTGGATCCACGGCTGGTCTTCTTCAGTGCTCAGCTCGGCGCAGGTGTCGCGCCAGAATTGATCGTGCTCGCGGGTGTGCAGGATGCGCGTGATGGAAAAATCCACCAGGGCGCGCTCGGGGCTGTCGAGGATGTAAGTGGCGACCCGGTCGCTCATGCGCCGCGAGACGAAACTGCCACGCCCGACCTCACAACGCACCAACCCCTGACGCTCCAGTTCCTTGTAGGCATTGGTGACGGTCTGCACGCTGATGCCCATGGCGTCGGCCACTTGCCGTTGCGGCGGCAGGCGCTGGTCGTTGGCCAGGGCGCCCTGCTCGATGTCGTCGGCGATGGCCTGCACCAGTATCTTGTATTTGGATTCACCACTGCGGGCGACGTCCAAGGCTGATTTCCACTTATCCATAACGCTGCAACCCGCGTGTGTACTGGTGCGCACAGCATTGCGCGGCAATCGCTGCAAAGCAATTGTCCTAGTGCAATACAATCAGCGCCGGGGCTTTTGTATGCTCGGTCCAAGGTCGTCATCCAGGCGGGTTCATCGCCCCGACAAAAAGCCGGATCGACCTGTACCGGCGCCGTTATCGATTCCAGGCCTCGCCCGGGTCCGCCGCTGTACGCTTTGCTCTTGTCACACTGCCTCCTAACACAGAACCGTCCACCGACGGATCCACAAGAAACAGGAGATTTTATCGATGAGCAATTTTCTTCCCGGCACCTGCGCGCCCCTGCGCCGGCTCTTGTTGACCTGCGCGGTGCTCGGCCTGGCCGGCACCGTTCAAGCCGCGACCCTGGACACCGTCAAAAGCAACAGCAGCATCCGCATCGGCTATGCGAACGAAACCCCGTTCGCCTTCACCGAAACCGACGGCACCGTGACCGGGGAATCGCCGGAAATCGCCAAGATCATCTTTGCCAAAATGGGCATCAAGCAGGTCAACGGGGTGCTTACCGAATGGGGTTCGCTGATTCCGGGGCTGCGCGCTGGTCGCTTCGACGTGATTGCCGCGGGCATGTACATCACCCCCGCGCGCTGCAAGCAGGTCTTGTTCACCGACCCCCAGTACCAACTGCCCGACGCCTTGCTCGTGGCCAAGGGCAACCCGAAAAAACTCCACAGCTATGAAGACATCGCCAAGCAACCGGACGTGAAGCTGGCGATCATGGCCGGCACAGTGAACCTGGCCTACGCCCGCGATTCCGGGGTCAAGGATGAGCAGATCCTCCAGGTCCCCGACACCACCGCGCAATTGCAAGCGGTGCGCGCCGGCCGCGCCGATGCTGCCGTCGGCACGCAACTGACCATGAAAGGCTTGGCCAGCAAGGGCGGCGACAAGGTCGAGGCAATGACCGAGTTCAAGGACGATCCATCCCACATCGGCTACGGCGCCCTGGCCTTTCGCCCCGAGGACAAAGACCTGCGCGACGCGGTCAATGCCGAGCTGAAAAAGTGGCTGGGCTCCGAGGAACACCTCAAGGCCGTCGCGCCATTCGGTTTCGACAAGTCCAACGTCACCAGCAAGACCGCGGCCGAGCTCTGCGCTCAGCCATAGTCGAACTGGCGTGCCGAAACGGGCATGACGCGCACGCGTGATGCCTGTTCCCTGCTTCATCGGATATCGGGTTGAACCATGGGCGAATTACTTCCGTTACTGATTCAAGGGGCCTGGGTCACGCTGCAGGTGACCTTCTTCGGCTCATTGCTGGCAATTGTCGCGGCGGTGCTCGCGGCCCTCGGTCGGCTGTCGCCGTGGCGCGCGTTGCGCTGGTTTTCGATTACCTACATCGAAGTGTTCCGTGGCACATCGCTGCTGGTGCAGTTGTTCTGGCTGTTCTTCGTGCTGCCGCTGCCGCCGTTCAACATCGAGCTGAGCCCGTACGCCGTGGCAATCGTCGGCCTGGGGCTGCACATCGGCGCGTATGGGGCCGAAGTGATGCGCGGCGCCATCAGCTCGGTCGCCAAGGGCCAATACGAAGCCTGCACGGCGTTGAATTTCAGCGGCTTCACGCGCTTCAAGCGAATCATCTTGCCGCAAGCGCTGCTAGCGGCCATCCCGCCGGGCACCAACTTGCTGATCGAGCTGCTGAAGAACACCTCGCTGGTGTCACTGATCACCTTGTCCGACCTGAGCTTTCGGGCGCGACAGTTGGACCAGGCGACGTTCCAGACCCTGGAAATCTTCAGCCTGGCGCTGGTGATGTATTTCATCCTCGCCCAGGCCATCAACTTCGGCATGCGCAGCATTGAGCGCCGGTTGAGCCGGGGCCGGATGCGTGGAGGTCTGTCATGACCCTGTTCGACTGGTCCTACGCGGCGCAAATCCTCCCGGATCTGCTGCGGGCCTCCCTTAATACCGTCGGCATTACCCTGATCGGTTTCCTGATCGCGATCGTCCTGGGGCTGTTCCTGGCGATTGGCCGGCGCAGTCGCAAGTTCTGGTTGTCGTGGCCGACCACGGCAGTGATCGAGTTCATCCGCAGCACGCCGCTGCTGATCCAGGTGTATTTCCTCTACTACGTGCTGCCCAACTACGGCTTGAGCCTGACGGCCATGCAAGTCGGCATTCTCGGCATCGGCCTGCACTACGCCTGTTACATCGCCGAGGTCTATCGCAGTGGCCTCGACGCGGTGCCGCGGGCGCAGTGGGAAGCGGTGACCGCGTTGAACATCGCGCCGTACGATGCCTACCGCAACATTATCCTGCCCCAGGCGTTGCGACCGATCATCCCGCCGCTGGGCAACTACCTGGTGGCGATGCTCAAGGACACGCCAGTGCTGTCGGCAATCACCGTGGTGGAAATCATGCAGCAGGCCAAGAACATCGGCTCCGAGCATTTCCGTTACCTGGAACCGATCACCCTGGTCGGCCTGTTCTTCCTCGCCCTGAGCCTTGCCTTGGCTTATCTGGTACGGCGCCTTGAAACGCGCATGGAGCTACGCTAATGACTTTACCTCTGTCCACGCCCACCGATTTGTCCCGGCGCAGCACGCTGGCATCGCAGCAGGAGGCCCCGGCCATGCAGATTCCGACACCGTCCCGGCCAATTGTGAGTTTCCAGGACGTGACCAAGAGCTATGGCAGCTTTACCGTGCTCGATCATCTGAACCTGGACGTCGCGCCCGGCGAAAAAGTTGCGATCATCGGCCCCAGCGGCTCGGGCAAATCCACCCTGCTGCGGGTGTTGATGACGCTTGAAGGCATCGACCAGGGCCAGATCCGCATCGAAGACGATTCCCTGACCCACATGCCCAACCGCAACGGCGTGCTGGTGCCGGCCAACGACCGGCACATCCGCCGGGTACGCGGCAAGATCGGCATGGTGTTCCAGAGCTTCAACCTGTTTCCCCACATGACCGCGTTGCAGAACGTGATCGAGGCGCCGGTGCAGGTGCTCGGCATGAATCCGAAGGAAGCCCGCGAGCGCGCGGCCGATCTGCTGGAGCTGGTGGGCCTGGGCAGCAAGCTCGACCATTACCCGTCGCAGTTGTCCGGCGGTCAGCAACAACGGGTGGCGATTGCCCGGGCCTTGGCGATGCGGCCCAAGGTGATGTTGTTCGACGAGGTGACTTCGGCGCTGGATCCGGAGTTGTGTGGCGAGGTCTTGAACGTGATCCGCAAGCTGGGCGCCGAGCACAATCTGACGATGCTGATGGTGACCCACCAGATGGGCTTCGCTCGGGAGTTCGCCGACCGGGTGTGCTTCTTCTACAAGGGGCAGATCCACGAGCAAGGCACACCGGCGCAGATCTTCGAGAACCCGCAGCAAGAGCGTACATGTGCGTTCTTGAGTGCGGTGAAAGAGGCTAACTAACCCCTAACCCATCACTCAAGTGAACACCTTTGTGGCGAGGGAGCTTGCTCCCGCTGGACTGCGCAGCAGGCCCAAAACCGACCGCCGCGGTGTGTCTGGAGGATTGAGGTGACTGGTCTGGGGGTTGCTGCGCAACCCAGCGGGAGCAAGCTCCCTCGCCACAAGGGCCCCAGCCACGAAAAAGGGGCCATGTTTCCATGGCCCCCGTTTCATTTACCGCCCAGCGATCACGGGTACTGCTGGTAAGTCTGCCCCTGCTGTTGCGGTGCCTGGTACTGCTGCCCCGGAATCGCCTTGAGGTTGACCTCGACACGACGGTTCTGCGCGCGGCCATTGACGTCGGCGTTGCTGGCGACCGGGTTGTCCGGGCCGGCTCCGCGAGCCGTGAGGTTGGCACCGCTCACGCCTTGCGACGTCAGGTAGGTCGCCACGCTCTGGGCACGACGCTGGGACAGGTCCATGTTGTGCTGGCGGCTGCCGGTGCTGTCGGTGTAGCCGACGATTTCAATCTGGTTCTGGTTGAACTCCTTGAGGGAGTTGGCCAGGTTGTTCAGCGGCTGGTAGAAGCTCGACGCAATGTTCGCCGAGTCGGTGGCAAAAGTGATGTTGCCCGGCATGATCAACTTGATCTGGTCGCCCTGGCGCTGCACTTCGACACCGGTATTGGCCATGCTGGCGCGCAGTTTCTTCTCCTGCTGGTCGGCGTAGTAACCGTAGCCGGCCGCCGAAGCCCCTACCACCGCCGCGCCGATCAATGCCCCTTTGCCACGGTTATCGTGGCCGATGGCCGCGCCCGCCAATGCACCGGCCAAGGCGCCGAGGCCGCCATACTTGGCGGTTTTGCTCATGCCGGAAGAATCGGTAGAGGCCTGGCCTTGGTTGTCATAGGGGTTGGGCGACGCACAGCCGGACAACAGGGCCACGGCAGTAGCGACAACGATCAAGCGACGCGAGGTGAACATGGAGATGCTCCTGGGTTTTCAGTCTGAGTGCCAAAGTGTAGGCAATCGACTCTGGCTGGCGTTGGAACGCGACAATCGTTAAAAATTCCGTTCCGCTGCGCTGCGCTTCGCCCGGATCGATGATGAGTCATCGGTCCGGGCGAAGTCCCCCTCAGGCCTAGGCCAAGCAGCGGCTCACG
Organism: Pseudomonas sp. SWRI92; assembly: GCF_014268685.1. Classification (NCBI taxonomy): domain Bacteria; kingdom Pseudomonadati; phylum Pseudomonadota; class Gammaproteobacteria; order Pseudomonadales; family Pseudomonadaceae; genus Pseudomonas; species Pseudomonas sp. SWRI92. Next base: position 125,778 of record NZ_JABWQY010000008.1, on the reverse strand, counting down.
CCCCTGACGATCATCTCCACTTCCCGCCCGTCGATCGTCAGGGGCGGCAGCAGGCGGATGGTCTTGCCCCGGGTGACATTGATCAGCAAGCCGTGGTCCCGGGCGGCACAGAGGGTCAGGTCACGGACCGGTTGCTTGAGTTCTACGCCGATCATCAGCCCTTGGCCACGAATCTCACGCACGTTCGGATTATCCGCCAATTCGGCCCGCAACCGACCGAGCAATTGCTCGCCCTGGCGCCGGGCATTCTCCAGCAGGCCTTGTTCCTCGATGATGTCCAACACCGTGCAACCGACGCGACAGGCCAACGGATTGCCGCCAAACGTGCTGCCATGGCTGCCGGGGGTAAACAGCTCGGCGGCCTTGCCTCGGGCCAGGCAGGCGCCGATAGGCACGCCGTTGCCCAAGCCTTTGGCGAGGGTCATGACGTCCGGCACGATGCCTTCGTGCTGGAAAGCGAACCACTGGCCGGTGCGGCCGATGCCGGTCTGGATCTCGTCAAGCATCAGCAACCAGGCGCGCCGGCTGCACAGGTCCCGTAGCGCTTTCAAATAACCCGGCGGCGCGAGTTGCACGCCACTTTCGCCCTGGATCGGTTCAACCAATATCGCGACGATACGCTCGCCGTGGGCTTGCTGGACCTTTTCCAAGGCAGCGAGATCGCCGAACGGCACCTTGACGTAATCCCCCGGCAAGCGATTGAAGCCCAGCCGCACCGACGGGCCGTCGCTGGCGGACATCGTGCCCAAGGTACGCCCATGAAAGGCGTTGTCCATGACCACGACCAGCGGCTGCTCGACGCCTTTATGCCAGCCGTGCAGGCGTGCCAGTTTCAGTGCGGTTTCATTGGCTTCGGCCCCTGAATTGTTGAAAAACACCCGCTCCATGCCCGAGAGCTGCGTGAGCTTGTGCGCCAGCCGTTGTTGCCAGTCGATGCTGTACAGGTTGGAGGTGTGCAGCAGCAGGCCGGCCTGCTCACTGATGGCCGCCACCAACCTGGGATGGGAATGCCCGACGTTGGTCACCGCCACACCCGCCACCGCGTCCAGATACTCGCGACCGTCCCGGTCCCACAGGCGTGTACCCAGGCCATGGGTGAAGTTCAGCGCCAAGGGTTGGTAAGTGGTCATCAGGCAGGCGGCGGTCATGACATCTGGCTCCATTCGAGTGATTTTTTCCAGTATGGTTAGCCACTCTCGATGGATAAACGCCGTTCTACTTAAATCATTTAAAAGCTGAGCTTGATAATGGATTTGTTCCAGGCAATGACCGTGTACGTAAAAGTGGTGGAAACCGGCAGCCTGACTGCGGCGGCGCAGGCGTGTGAAATGTCGACGACCATGGTGGGCAATCATCTTCGGGCATTGGAGCAACGCCTCGGTGCGCGCCTGATCAACCGGACGACCCGCCGCCAGCGCTTGACCGAAATCGGCTCGGCCTACTATCAGCGTTGCCTGGAAGTGATCGGGCTGGTCGCCGACTCCGAACGCCTGGCCGAGCAGACCCAAGGTGAACCCACCGGCACGTTGCGCATCACCGCGCCGCTGACATTCGGCACGGAGCGCCTGGCACCGGCGTTGGCCGAATTCAGCCAACGCTATCCGCAGGTCAAGCTCGATGTGGTGCTGACCAACCAGCGTCTCGATCTGCTCGACCACGGCTTTGACGTAGCCATTCGCCTGGGCCATCCCGACCCGAAGCTGATCGCCCGCCCCCTGATGGACTACACCCTTACCGTTTGCGCCTCCAAGGCTTACTTGGCCCGGCGCGGCACGCCGCAAAAGCCCGATGACCTGCAACACCATGATTGCCTGTCATTCGCCTATTCGGCCGGCGACGAATGGCGCTTTGCCCAGGAGCATTGGCCGATCAACGGACCGGAGGGCGAAATCAAAGTGCCGGTGACCGGACCGATGCTGATCAACAGCTCTTCCGGCCTGCACCGTGCGGCCCTGGCTGGCATGGGCGTGGTGATGCTGCCCGATGCATTGGTGGAGCAGGACCTGAAGAACGGAGACTTGGTGGCCCTCCTGCAAGGCTATCAATTGCCCCACCGCCCGATGAGCCTGCTCTACGCCCAGGACCGCTACCGTTTGCCGAAATTGCGTAGTTTTGTCGAGTTTGCGTTGCACAAGTGGGGTAAACCCAGTCTGAACAGTGCCCGCTAGTGGCGCTCCGCCCCATCGGCTACTCTTTAGTCCTGGAGAGCATTTTGATATCAGGGCTGATTGAGGGAACGATGATGGACGACGCCTCGAAAATCGAATTGCTGCGGCTCGATTTATCCGATCTGGACGAAAGCGTGCTGCACACCATCATGGAGCTGGTCAGCGACGGCATCTGGGACTGGAACGCCAACACCGGGTTCGTCTACCGCAACCCCGGTTGGTACACGATGCTCGGCTACACGCCCCACTCGCTGAGCAACACCGTGCTGACGTGGGAGAACGTCATCCATCCCGATGATTACCCCCAGGTCATGGCGCTGTTCGATGACTATCTGGAACACCGATCCCCCACGTATCACGCCGAATATCGCTGCCGCACGCAGGACGGTTCCCATATCTGGATCGAAGACCGCGGCTATGTCATCGCCCGCAACCCCGACGGCAGCGTGGCCCGGATGATCGGCGCCCATCGCAGCATCGACGACAAGAAGCGCCTGTTCGAGCAACTGGAACGGCGCAACAAGTCCCTGGAAGCGGTCATAGAGGAACGCACCCGCGAACTGTCCCGGGTCAACCATCAATTGCAAATCCAACTCGACGAAAATCGCAGGCTCGCCGAAACCGATGCCTTGACCCTTGTCGCCAACCGTTATCGCCTGGAGCAGGCGCTGCCGCTGGCCTGTGAACGCGCCCAGCGCTTTCGCGAACCGCTGTCGCTGATCGCGATGGACATCGACGACTTCAAGGACATCAATGACCGTTACGGTCATGCTTTCGGCGACGCAGCGCTGGTGCAAGTGGTGCAGGCCGTCAAACGCTGCGAGCGCGACGGCGACCTGCTGGTGCGCTGGGGCGGTGACGAATTCATCATGATTTTGCCAAACACATCACTGGCCGATGCCGTGCTGATGGCCGAAAGCATCCGCCGAGGCCTTTCCGACCTGTTGCCGGTGGGCGACTTCCACATCACGATGAGCTTTGGCGTGGTGCAACGGGTCGAGGACGAGCCGCAGGCAGCGCTGCTGGACCGGGCGGACCAGGCGCTGTATCGCTCCAAGGTGGGCGGCAAGAATGTGATTTGTGTCTGACTCGAATTGAACCCTTGAGGCGCTTGCAGCGGTCATAGACTGTAACTCTTTCGATCAGGTTCCTGCCGTTGACGACACGACTCCCCTTCTCTTCACGCCTTTTCCTGGGTTGTGCCGGCTGGTCGTTGCCCAGGGAGCATTGGCCGTCGTTTCCTGTCGAGGGTACTCATCTGCAGCGCTATGGCGCACGCTTTCCGGCCGTGGAGATCAACAGTTCGTTCTACCGCCCGCACCGCCCCGCGACGTACGCGAAGTGGGCAGACAGCGTGGCCCCGGACTTCCGCTTCTCGGTCAAGGTGCCGAAGCAAATCACCCACGAGCGGCGCTTGCACGATTGCAACGGGCTTGTGGATGAATTCCTGGGGCAGTGCTCGCAACTGGGCGAGAAACTGGGTTGCCTGTTGATTCAATTGCCGCCGTCGCTGGCCTTTGACAGTGTGCCAGCCGGGCGTTTCTTTGCGGCGTTGCGAGACCGCTATCAGGGCCACGCGGTACTTGAACCTCGACACCCGAGCTGGCTCGCACCGCAGGTCACGGCGATGCTGCTGGACGAACGCATCGGTCGGGTCGCCGCGGATCCTTCGCCTCTGCCAGGCGGCGATGAACCGGCGGGCTGGCCGGGCGTGCGTTACTACCGGCTGCACGGCTCGCCCAGAATTTACTACTCGGCGTACGAACACGCCTGGCTGGAGCAGCTCGCGCGAAAATTGAAGGCCGCACCGGACACACCGACCTGGTGCATCTTCGACAACACCGCCAGCGGCGCCGCGACATTGGATGCGCTGCGATTGATGGACCTGATGCTGGGGTAAAATATTCACCGGTGGCCGGTCCGACCGTGACAACACCGCCCGCGTCCAATAGATTAGGCGACCGGAAAAAAGCTCAATGCCTTTCTCGCCTTATCCAGCTAACAGAAGTAGTGAAATTTCAATGTCCGATTCCAATACCGCTGAATCTGTAGTCACCCTGTCGTCCAAAGCGGAATACGAAAACTCCATCAATCTTTCACAGCATCTGCCCCAGGCCAAAAGCATCAGCGAAATGGTCCTCGATGCCTTCCAGTCGAACCGCGAAAGCGACCAGATCCGCGAGCTGCGCAACGCCATTCGCCAGGCGCACGATGCGTTCGATGACGACAAGGCCTACGAACTGATGGGCCAGCTCAAGCAGCTCAAGGACGCCGAAGCCGCCGATTTCGCAGCCTTGGAAGACCTCAGCAGCCGCTTCCCGATCAGCCGCATTCTCTCCAGCTACAAGGATGATCCGGATTTCCAGGAACTGGTCTACGGCTTGGCCCTGAAAGTGCTGAACCAGACCCACCAGGCCATCAGCAACCCCAGCGGCAGCAAGGGCAAGACCTCGCGCGCCAAGAAAGAAGCCGAGGTGTTTGTCATCAGCAAGGACGGCATCAGCGTGACCCTGCCGCTGCGCACACCGCGCTCCAAGCCGAACGTCGATCGCGAGGCCTTCGAGTTCCTGGGCTTCAACTTCGTTGGTGAAGGCGACGAAGCCGAGCTGGAAAGCGAAACCTTCCTGGACAATGACGGCACCGAACAACCAGTCACCCGCAAGAACATTGTCACCGCGCTGCAGCAGCAGAAAGCATTCGACGGCTACAGCATCGCTCAGCAATAAGGCCCGGTTGATTTCCCCCGTGGCCGCGGCGCTCTGAAACAGCGCCCATGAAAAAGCCCCGCGCTTCTCTCGAAGGCGGGGCTTTTTCATGACTATCAGCTTTTCAAACAGCGCCGAGACGCTCGACCATATCTGGAAACTTTTCGACCAGTTTGATCAGCAAAGCCGCTTGGGCATTAGGCTTGGATTTTTCCTGCTCCCAGTTCCGAAGAGTGCCTGGACTGGTCCGGATGCTCTTGGCAAAAACGGCTTGAGACATATGAAGCCGGTCACGCAAAGCCACGATTTCCTGGGCCGATACCTCGGGAACCGGTTTGTCCTCGATCGATATCTGGCGAAGGGTAATCTTGCCCTCGCGGTGAGCGGCCATCTCTTCGACGCCTTGCATCATCTCGGCAAACAGATCGCGCTTTTTCATAAGGTACCTCGTACTTTCAACTCAGCTTCTATGGCGCGCTTGAGCGTCTTCTCTTGCTCGGAGGTCAGGTTTTTCAACTCATCCTTGTCATAAATCGCAAACATCCAGAACTGACGATCATTCATGAGCCAATAGTAAATAACTCGCAACCCACCTCGTTTCCCTTTGCCACGACGTTCATCGAACCAGCGCAGCTTACGAAAGCCTCCGGTACGTGGCATGACATCACCGACCTCTGGATGCCCCAGCATATAGGACTGGAGGAGGCGATATTCATCGTCAGCCAGGTATTGACCAACTGTGGCGGTGAACGACGTTGTTTCGAAAAATAGGGTTCGCATGGCCAAAACTATAGGCAAATTGCGCATAGTTCAACAAGCCACAACCTGTTGCGACGAATGACACCCCGCTTCCCGCGGCTGATCGCAAGAAAAAGCCCCGCGCTTCTCTCGAAGGCGGGGCTTTTTATGCAGCGTCTGAAACTTAAGGTGCGTAGGTCAGCAGCAGCTCACTCGGCACTTTGAAGTCCAGGGACATCATGACGCTCAGGGCGGTGATGGTGAAGATCGAGAACACGAACAGCTTGCGTGCCCAGACCGTGTCATCCACTGCCTTGTAGCCGGTCCAGGCCATGTACAGCCAGTACATGCCCATGGCGGCGGCGACGGCGAGGTAGCTCATGCCGGCGTAGCCGCTGAAGGTCAACATCAAGGTCGCCACGAGGAAGGCCAGGATGTAGAGCAGGATGTGCTTCTTGGCGACCTGAATGCCACGCTTGACCGGCAGCACCGGAATCGAGGCCGCCAGGTAGTCGTTGAAGCGGAAGATTGCGATGGCGTAGGAATGCGGCATCTGCCACAGGCTGAACATGACCAGTAGCGTCAGCGCGGCCATGTCGAAGCTGTTGCTGACCGCGACATAACCGATCACCGGCGGCATCGCCCCCGACAGGCTGCCCACCAGCGTGCCGTGGACCGACTTGCGCTTGAGGTACAGGCTGTAGAGGCCGACGTAGATGACAAAACCGATCACCGCGAACAACGCCGCCAACGGGTTGGCGACCCAATAAAGCAGCGCCACGCCGGCCACGCCCAGCACCGTGGCGAATGCCAGGGCCAGTTGCACCGGAATCAGGCCTTGGACCAGCGCCCGATTCTTGGTGCGTTCCATCTTGATGTCGATGTCGCGGTCGATGCAGTTGTTGAACACGCAACCGGACGCCACCACCAGGGAGGTGCCGATCATCGCCGCCAGAAAGATGGCCAGATCGACATGCCCTTTCGAGGCCAGGAAAAACCCGCCCGCCACAGAAAGCACGTTACCGAAAATGATCCCCGGCTTGGTGATTTGGATAAAGTGCTTCAGTGACATCCGGAGTTTCCTCAGTGCGCCATCATGTTGGTGTGGATGCTGAACATGATCCACAACGACAGGCCGACCAACAGTACGATCACCAACGCGGCGAAGACGAACGCAATCACGTTGTTACGCTGGGCGGCCGAACGGTCCAGGTGCAGGAAGTACACCAGGTGGACCAATACTTGGACCACGGCGAAGATCAGGATGATCCAAAGCGTCAGGCTCTTGGGCAGCGATGGGTACATCACCAGGCCGAACGGAATGACAGTCAGGATCACCGACAGGATGAAGCCGATGGCGTAGGACTTGACGCTGCCGTGGCCGGCGTCGTGGCCATCATGGGAATGAGCGTTAGCCATTTACAGGGTCCCCATCAGATAAACAACGGTGAATACGCAGATCCACACCACGTCCAGGAAGTGCCAGAACAGGCTCAGGCAGCTCAGGCGCGTCTTGTTGGTGGCGGTCAGGCCGTTTTTCTGGACCTGATACATCATGATCGCCATCCAGATCAGACCGCTGGTCACGTGCAGGCCGTGGGTCCCGACCAGGGTGAAGAACCCGGACAGGAAGCCGCTGCGGCTAGGGCCGTAGCCTTCGGCGATCAAGATATGAAACTCGTTGATCTCCATGGCGATAAAGCCGGCGCCCAGCAGGAAGGTCATCGCCAACCAGCCCAGGACCTGGGTTTTCTTGCCCTTGAACAACGCCAGCATGGCGAAGCCGTAGGTGATCGAGCTGAACAGCAGCAGCGCGGTTTCGCCCAGTACGTACGGCAGTTCGAAGATGTCGGCGCCCGAAGGGCCACCGGCGACGTTGTTTACCAGCACCGCGTACACCGCGAAGATCGACGCAAACAGAATGCAGTCGGTCATCAGGTAGAGCCAGAAACCGAATACGGTCATCTCGCCCGAGTCGTGGTGATGGTCATCGTGCCCATGGTCATGACCATGGGCGTGTCCAACAGTGGTCACTAAGTTCGACATGGTTTAAGCCTGTTCCAACGAGGTTTCAACACGGGTGGCGGAGGCTGGGACTTTCCCGGCCGCGACCAGACGCTTGTGCTGCTCGGCTTCGATGCGCTCGATGACATCCACCGGCACCATGTAGCCCTGATCATCACGGGCGGCATGGATGGTGAAATACACCACGGTGCCGACCAGGCTGGCGATGGCCAGCCACCAGATGTGCCAGATCATCGCGAAACCGAACACGGTCAACAGCGCGCCCATGACCACACCGGTAGCGGTGTTGTTGGGCATGTGGATCGGCGCGTACTTGGCCGGAGCCTGGTATGCGGTACCGTCCTCCTTGGCTTCGGTGAACGGATCGATGACGTCCGCTTTTGGCAGCACGGCAAAGTTGTAGAACGGTGGTGGCGAAGAAGTCGACCATTCCAGGGTATGGGCATTCCACGGGTCACCGTGTTCGCACATGTTTTCCGGCTTCTTGCGGTCACGCACACTGACGTACAACTGGATCAGCTGGCAGGCGATGCCGACCGCGATCATCACCGCACCGAACATGGCGACGTACAGGTACGGCACCCATTCAGGGTTGGTGGTGGCGTTCAGGCGACGGGTCATGCCCATGAAACCCAGTGCATAGAGCGGCATGAATGCGACGAAGAAGCCCGAGATCCAGAACCAGAACGCTGCCTTGCCCCAACCTTCGTGCAGCTTGAAGCCGAACGCTTTCGGGAAGTAGAACGCAAAACCCGCGATGTAGCCGAACACGGCGCCGCCGATGATCACGTTATGGAAGTGCGCGATCACGAACAGGCTGTTGTGCAGCACGAAGTCCGCACCCGGAATGGCCAGCAGTACGCCGGTCATGCCGCCGATGGCGAAGGTCACCATGAAGCCCAGGGTCCACAGCACGTGACTGGTGAAACGCAGGCGGCCCTGATAGATGGTGAACAGCCAGTTGAACAGCTTCACACCCGTTGGGATGGAAATCAGCATCGTCGCCAAACCGAAGAAGGCGTTGACGCTGGCCCCGGAACCCATGGTGAAGAAGTGGTGCAGCCAGACCATGAAGCCCAGTACCGAGATCGCGCCGGAAGCGTAGATCATCGAGTGGTGGCCGAACAGTTTCTTGCCGGAGAAGGTCGAGATGACTTCGGAGAAAATACCGAACGCCGGCAGGATCAGGATGTACACCTCAGGGTGACCCCAGGCCCAGAACAGGTTGACGTACATCATCGGATTTCCACCCAGTTCATTGGTGAAAATGTGGAAATCCATGTAGCGGTCAAGCGTCAGCAGAGCCAGGGTAGCGGTGAGGATCGGGAACGAAGCGACGATCAGTACGTTGGCCCAGGTGCAGGTCCAGGTGAAGATCGGCATGTCCATCAGCTTCATGCCCGGGGTACGCATCTTCAGCACGGTGGCCAGGAAGTTGACCCCCGTCAGCGTCGTACCCAACCCGGATAGCTGTAGCGCCCAGATGTAGTAATCCATCCCCACGCCCGGACTGTATTGCAGGCCCGACAGCGGCGGATAGGCAACCCAACCGGTCTTGGCGAATTCGCCGACGCCCAGGGACAGGTTGATCAGCACCACGCCGGACACCAGCAGCCAGAAACTCAAGGAGTTCAGGAACGGATAGGCCACGTCACGCGCGCCGATCTGCAGCGGCACTGCGAGGTTCATCAGGCCGGTGAAGAATGGCATCGCCATGAAGATGATCATGATCACACCGTGGGCGGTGAAGATCTGGTCGTAGTGTTCAGGCGGCAGGTAGCCGGGCGAACCCTCGGTGGCCATGGCCAGCTGGGTACGCATCATGATCGCGTCGGCAAAGCCGCGCAGCAACATGACCATGGCGACGATGATGTACATCACGCCGATCTTCTTGTGGTCTACCGAAGTCAACCACTCGGTCCACAGGTAGCTCCACTTCTTGAAATAAGTGATACCTGCGAACAACGCCAGACCACCGAGCGCGATGATGGCGAGGGTCACCATGACAATCGGCTCGTGGAACGGGATCGCTTCCCAACTTAATTTACCAAACATCGTTTACTCCTCTGCCCCGGCAGCTGAATGCGAGCTCATGTCCATCCCTTCCATGTTGTGGGCCACTTCCTTGTCTTTCTTCTCGTGATGCATCGGCTTGCCCGGATTCATCCCTTCATACTTATCGATGATGGTCTGGAACAGGTTCGGCGTGACCGACGAGTAGAGTTCGACTGGGTTGTTCTGGCTCGGCTTGGAAAGGGCTTCGTATTCAGCTTTTTCAAGCTGTTTAGGTGCCTTCTTCACATCGTTGACCCAGGCGTCGAAGTCTTCCTGGGTCGTGGCGATTGCTTTGAACTTCATGCCGGTAAAGCCCGCGCCGCTGTAGTTGGCGGAGATACCGTCGAGTTCGGCGTTCTGGTTGGCGATCAGGTGCAGCTTGGTCTGCATGCCGGCCATCGCATAGATCTGGCCGCCCAGGCCCGGGATGAAGAACGAGTTCATCACGGTGTCGGAGGTGACCTTGAAGTTGATCGGCGTATGGGCCGGGAACACGATCTTGTTGACCGTGGCGATGCCTTGTTCCGGATAGATGAACAGCCACTTCCAGTCCATCGAGACCACTTCGATGGTGATCGGCTTGACGTCGGAATCCAGCGGACGATAAGGGTCCAGGGCGTGGGTCGATTTGTAGGTGATGTAACCCAGGGCAATGATGATCAGTACCGGAATGGTCCACACCGCGATTTCGATTTTGGTCGAGTGGGACCATTTCGGCGTGTACGTGGCACTGGTGTTGGACGCGCGGTATTTCCAGGCGAACAGGAACGTCATGACGATAACCGGCACGACGACCAGCAACATCAGCAGCGTGGCGGTGATGATCAGGTTTCGTTCATCCAGGCCGACCTGGCCCTTGGGATCGAGCAAGGTCATGTTGCAGCCTCCCAGCAGCAACGTGCCGAGCAACGGCAACAAGCCTAGTAATCGGGGGTACCTGTTTTTACTCATCTCACGACCTCTAAAGCAGCTTGCGCAATGCAGTTGGGTTTTGATCGCCAACACTTCACCCTGCCAAGGGTTGGCATTTTCTTGGATTGAATAAGGGCGGCCCGTCGAACGTCAGACGCTGTTCGACACATCCTGGGCCAGCAGTGAGTTCTTATTCGTTGGTCAAAGGCCTAGTTCAAGCCCAATTCCATTTGGTGCGGGTAGTTGGAGGCACCGACACCTGGGGTCGCATGGGGCGCTGGCGCCCTTCGACCACTCTCGTGCTCAAGCTTGAGCCGGGTCGGAAAATCGGTGCGGGCGATTGTAGTGAGCTGGAGCCTTGGAGACCATGTCTTAACCCGAAATAATTTTTATCCGATCCGGCAACAATCTATCGCCGCTATTGCAACGGGCCAGCATGTTATCGAAATTAATTCTCAACAAGAACCCCAAAAATCGTAGGGCTACTACGCCCGATTTAGACAGCTCCAGGGAATTCCATCGGACCTGAACGCCCTTTATGCGCCCATTTTTCGGGGGCTGTGCGGCAAGACGCTTCGCTGTTAAAAATGCCTGCTTCGGCAGAGAACTGGCGAGCGAACCGGGGCCAATCCGGCTGTTTTTTTGTTGCAGGATGGTACGACAATTCACGTCATGAAAGGTCGCCAGGGGCAAGATATGTGACAACGTGTCGCACGTTGTCACAGGGCATTCTTGTTCCGGATCAAGGCTGTCTTCCACCGGGACTGAAATGCAAAGCGCCCCGGCTCCTGAAAGAGGAAACCGGGGCGTCTCAAGCGTGGCTTCAGCGAAGCGGCTTGCGATTACGCGACACCAACAAAGGCACCAGCACGACGGTCAACACGAACGCCACCAGCGCCCACTGCGCCAGCGACAGACCCAGGATCGGTGGATACGGGGTGGAGCAGAAACCATCGACCTGGAAGCCCAGCGGGAAAATCTTCGCCAGCGGCAGGTCGTCCACAATGGGTTGCAGGACGTCGACGCCACAACTGACCGCGGGGAAAAACTGGGTGTACACGTGATGGCCCGCCACGCCTGCCCCGGCCAGGGCACACAGCACCACGAGACTTTCGAAAATCGTCAGGCTGCGGCGCGTGCGCATGGCGGCACCGATGAAGGCGAAGATGGCGATCAGCAACAACGCATAGCGCTGCAGGATGCACAGTGGGCATGGCGCCTCGCCGAGTACCACCTGCATGTACAGCGCACCGCCGATCAGCCCCAGGCAGATCAGCCCCAGCAGCACGAGGTAGCGCCGCTCTCGGCCTAACCGCATCATTTCCTCACTCATTGCGTTTCCCTTTATAGACATGGATCGACGCGCGACCTGGCGGCACCCGGCGCGCTATCGGATGGCCGAAGTCTACACGCAGATCATGGCCGTGAACGAGCCGCTGTCGGCAACATCAAGGGAATAGACAGGAAGAGAGTTAACTGTGGATTAATTCTGGCTGGGGAAGGCTCTTTGGAAAGGGGCGGACAGCGCCGCCCCCATTGCGAGCAGGCTCGATGCTGTCTTATTCCAGCGCTGCCGCCGGACCAAAGAACTCGTAGCGGCTCTGTTCCGCCGGCACGCCCAAGGCCTTGAGGTGACGCTTGACGGCCGCCATGAAACCCTTCGGTCCAAGGAAGTAGGCATCGACGTCCCGCTGCTCCGGCAGCCATTGCGCCAACTGTTGCTCGCCCAACAAACCGACCTTGTCAGCCACGCGACCCGAACCGTCGTCTTCGTCGTAGCAATAGAAGCGCTTGAGCTGCGGGTGACGTGTGGCCAGGTCGTCGATCCAGTCACGGAAAGCGTGGACGCCGCCGTTGCGCGCGCAGTGGATGAAATGCACCGGCCGCTCGGTTTGCAGCGCCGCCTGCAACATCGCCAGGGTCGGGGTGATACCGACGCCGCCGCTGATCAGCACCAGTGGCTTGTCGCTGGCCGTGAGGTAAAAGTCCCCGGACGGCGGGAACAGGGGGATGCGGCTGCCAACCTGGAAATCGTCGTGCAAGTAATTGGACACGCGACCGCCCGCCTCGCGCTTGACGCTGATGCGGTATTGACCGTTGTCCGCCAGGGCCGACAGCGAATAATTGCGCCGCACTTCTTCGCCATCCAGGACCAGCTTCAGGCCAATGTATTGGCCTGGTTCGGCTTGAAGGATCGGCCCTTTGTCCGCCGGCTCGAAGTAGAACGAGGTGATCTCCGAGCTTTCCGACACCTTGGCCGCCAGGATGAACTCGCGCTCGCCGCGCCAGCCGCCTGGTGCCGCGGCCTTCTGGTCATACAGCCCGGCTTCGGCGCCGATGAGAATATCGGCCAACTGGTTGTAGGCGGCGCCCCACGCCGAAATCACTTCAGGCGTAGCGATTTCCTCGCCCAGCACCTCGGCGATCGCCCGCAGGAGGCAGGAACCCACAATCGGGTAGTGCTCTGGTTGAATCTGCAAGGCAACGTGCTTGTTGACGATTTTCGCCACCAGGTCGCCCAATTGATCGAGCTGATCGATGTGCCGCGCATACATGAGCACACCGTTGGCCAAGGCACGCGGCTGATCGCCACTGGCCTGGTGGGCCTGGTTGAACAGCGGTCGCACTTCTGGATACTCGGACAGCATCATGCGATAGAAGTGAGTAATCAGCGCTTCACCACCGCTCTCAAGCAAGGGGACGGTGGAACGGATGATGGCGCGTTGCTCTCGACTCAGCATAGGTGACTCCTCACATGGAACAGATAACAGATACCTAGGCTTATCAGTTTCCATGCCAAGAATTTATTCGTTGAATTTCAACAGGTTGAAAACAACCTAGTCATAAAGACACGATGCCGTTTATAGTCGTTATGACCAGATGGAGTCATTATGACCGCAACCTCCTTGCTCACCTCGCTGCTGCCCCTGGTGGCGGACCTGTCCCGCGAACTGCCAGAGGGCGAGCGCTACCGCCGCCTCCTTGGCGCCTTGCGCGCCCTGCTGCCATGCGACGCCGCCGCGCTGTTGCGCCTGGACGGCGACTGCCTGGTGCCACTGGCGGTGGATGGCTTGAGCACCGACACGCTGGGTCGACGATTCCGCATCAGCGAGCACCCGCGCTTCGAGGCGTTGTTGGCCAGTTCGCAGCCAACGCGCTTCGCCACCGACAGCGACCTGCCCGATCCATACGATGGGCTGGTCGAGGGGCTGGACGAGCATCTCGAAGTCCACGATTGCATGGGGTGCCCGCTATTCGTCGATGAACGGCCCTGGGGGTTGCTGACCCTCGACTCCCTGGACCCGGAACGTTTCGAGCCCATCGACCTGAGCGCCTTGCAAGCCTTCGCGAGCCTCGCCGCCGCAACGGTCAGCGCCGCCCAGCGTATCGAGCACCTGGCCTTGAGGGCCGAAGACGAACACCACCGTGCCGAGGTTTATCGCCAGGCCAGCGGCCAGCAGCACCGCGACATGGTCGGCCAGAGCAAGGCCCATAAACGCTTGGTGGAAGAAATCAATCTGGTGGGTGGCAGCGACCTGACTGTGCTGATAACCGGCGAAACCGGTGTCGGCAAAGAGTTGGTGGCCCAGGCGATTCACGCCGCCTCCCCGCGCGCCGACCAGCCGCTGATCAGCCTCAACTGCGCGGCCCTGCCGGACACTCTGGTGGAAAGCGAGCTGTTCGGCCACGTACGCGGCGCCTTCACCGGGGCCACCAACGACCGACGCGGAAAGTTCGAACTGGCCGATGGCGGCACGTTGTTTCTCGATGAAGTCGGTGAACTGTCCCTGACCGTCCAGGCCAAGCTGTTGCGTGTGCTGCAGAGCGGGCAGTTGCAGCGGCTCGGCTCGGACAAGGAACACCGCGTCGATGTGCGCCTGATCGCGGCGACCAATCGCGACCTCGCCGAGGAGGTGCGCAATGGCCGTTATCGGGCCGATTTCTACCATCGGCTGAGCGTGTACCCGTTGCAGGTGCCACCGCTGCGTGAGCGCGGACGCGATGTGCTGTTACTCGCCGGGTTCTTCCTCGAACAGAATCGTTCGCGCATGGGCCTGGGCAGCCTTCGCCTGACCAGCGATGCCCAGGCCGCATTGCTGGCCTACGATTGGCCGGGCAACGTGCGTGAGCTGGAACACCTGATCGGTCGCAGCGCCTTGAAAGCACTGGGTAATTGCAAGGTACGACCGAAGATTCTCAGCTTGAGCGCCGGGGATCTCGACTTGCCCCATGCAGCGGCGGAAAAGCTCCCAACGATCAGCCTTGCGCCGGAGTCCATGGTGACGGTGTCCGGTGACTTGCGCCAGGCCACGGAAAATTATCAGCGACAAATGATCGGCGCCTGCTTGGAACGCCACCAGCACAACTGGGCCAGTGCCGCCCGGGAGCTGGGCCTGGACCGGGCGAACCTGGGGCGGATGGCGAAGCGGTTGGGCCTCAAGTAGTGGCCGAGGGCACCACCTTTCACCAGTGCCCGTTATAGCGGTCCTCGTTATTGACGGGTTTTCGTCCTAAAGCCTGCCCCCGACAAGTCGATAACCCATTATCAAAGCTGTCTTGGCGATGTTCACGCTCGCCTTACCTTTTTCCACAGAAGGTTTTTATGTCTTCAAACAAAGCCCGCGCAGATTCACTTTCGCTTCTGCTGTTTACCTTGCGCAGCGGCAAGCTGATGGCGATCAACCTGCTCAAGGTCAGTGAGATCATCCCCTGCCCGCCGCTGACCAAGCTGCCGGAGTCGCATCCGCACGTCAAAGGCATCGCCACGCTGCGCGGGGCATCGCTGTCGGTGATCGACCTGAGCCGCGCCATCGGCGAGCGGCCGCTGGAAGATCCGGACGGCGGCTGCCTGATCGTCACCGATGTCAGTCGCTCCAAGCAGGGCCTGCACGTACAGGCCGTGAGCAAGATTGTCCATTGCCTGACCACTGACATCAAACCGCCGCCCTACGGCTCCGGCGGTGTACGCGCGTTCATTACCGGCGTGACCTCGGTGGACGGTACGCTGGTGCAAGTGCTGGACATCGAGAAAGTGATCCACGGCATCGCCCCGGCGCAGATCGAGACAGCGCCGACCGAACTGAGCATGGAAGACGCCGAAGTGCTGGGCAACGCACGCATCCTCGTGGTCGATGACAGCCAGGTGGCGCTGCAACAATCGGTGCATACCCTGCGTAACCTCGGCCTGCAATGCCACACCGCCCGCAGCGCCAAGGAAGCCATCGACTGCCTGTTAGAGCTGCAGGGCACTGCACAAGAGATCAACCTGATCGTCTCCGATATCGAGATGTCGGAGATGGACGGCTACGCCCTCACCCGCACGCTGCGCGAGACGCCGGACTTCGCTCACCTCTACGTGCTGCTGCATACCTCGCTCGACAGCGCCATGAACAGCGAAAAGGCCAGGCTGGCCGGCGCCAACGGGGTACTCACCAAGTTCTCTTCCCCGGAATTGACCAAGTGCCTGATCACGGCGGCCAAGGCGGTTGCCGAACAGGGCCGCTGACCGCTGCCCGCCTCGAGGCTGCGGTGTTTGCAGCCTTCGAGCCGGGCCATCCTCAGGCATACTCCAGTCCTTGCCTTCGCGAACAAGGACTTCACTGATGAAAACCCCGGCCCTGATGCTCTTCGGCCTGACCGCCGCCCTGACTCTCCAGGCTCACGCTTCCAGCCCCGACGCCTGGGCTGCCTACGACAAAAAAGTGCTCGCCAGTTGCCTCAAGGCCAGCGGCCTGAAAAAACCCGAACCGATTGGCACCGCCGCGCAATTCGACGACCGGGTGGGCTACACCGCGCTGTTGCTGCAAGGCCAATACCCGCAGGCCCACATGAAAGGCGCGAGCGGCACAGAGCTGTGCCTCTACCGCAAGAAAACCAAGACCGCGTTCGTGACCGAATGGGACTCGATCCGCCCGGCTGGCAATCCATGACGACTGGCGCATAACTTGCTTCGCACGGCTCATCGCGGCGCTTTTCTGTCGCCGCTTTCAGCCTATTGCTTTCGGTCGATCAATGAACACAACGTTTTCCTGTGTAGGGTGCGGTAAATGCTGTACCGGCCATCACGTCCCCCTGACCCTCGACGAAGCCAGGATGTGGGCCAATGATGGCGGGCAGGTGATCGTCCTGGTCGAGGCCTTCCTGCCCAATGGCCTCGGCCTCCCAGTGGCGCAACGCGAGCACGCCGAACGGCGTTCGGCGGTGGTGCGCAGCGGCACGAGCGAAGCGCTCGTGGCGATCACGTTTGCCGCCTACAACACCGGCCGTTGCCATAATCTGGACGCCGACAACCTGTGCCGCATCTATGAGCGCCGCCCCTTGGTGTGCCGCATCTACCCGATGGAAATCAACCCGCACATCCCGCTCAACACCGCCACCAAGGATTGCCCGCCGGAGTCGTGGGAAACGGGGCCGCAATTGATTGTCGGCGGTGAATTGGTCGACCAGGAGCTCGCTCGGCTGATTGAGCGCTCACGCCAGGCCGATCGTCAGGAGATCGGCATGAAGGAACGCATTTGCGTGGCCCTGGGCATCCACACCACTGCGCTGAAAGGTGATGGGTTCACCGCGTACCTGCCGGACATGAGCGCGTTTGCCGCTGCCATCGATCAGGCCCGCTCGCAGCCGCTTGAGCAAGCGGCAGGAGAATGGCGGTTCCATCTGTCCGGCGATGACATCGCCAGCCAGGTCACTGCCGCCGGCGCATGCGTCGTCACTGAAGCGCCGGTGAACTACGCCTTTATTTCGCTGCGGGCGGCATAGCTTCCATAGGGACTTGCGGTGCACCAAAACACCGCCCCCTCTCGCCTAACCCGCGCCAGGAATGTTAGCGTGCTTGGTATTCCCTGCAGAGAGCCTTGCACGATGAAAAAAACCGTACTTGCCTTCAGCCGTATCACGCCGCCTATGATCGAGCGCCTGCGACAGGACTTCGACGTGATTGTGCCCAACCCATCGAACGGCGACATCAACGCGCAGTTCAATGAAGCCTTGCCCCACGTCCACGGGCTGATCGGTGTCGGCCGCAAGCTCGGCCGCGAGCAGCTGCAAAACGCCGCGAAGCTGCAAGTGGTGTCCAGCGTGTCGGTGGGCTACGACAACTATGACCTGGCGTACTTCAATGAACGCGGGATCATGCTCACCAACACCCCCGACGTGCTCACCGAAAGCACCGCCGACCTGGCATTCGCGCTGCTGATGAGCAGTGCCCGTCGCGTCGCTGAACTGGACGCCTGGACCAAGGCCGGACAGTGGCAAGCGACGGTCGGGCCACAGCTGTTCGGCAGCGATGTGCATGGCAAGACCCTGGGTATCGTCGGCATGGGTAATATCGGCGCAGCGATTGCCCGACGCGGCCGGCTGGGGTTCAACATGCCGATCCTGTACAGCGGCAACAGCCGCAAGACCGAACTGGAAACCCAGCTGGGTGCGCAATTTCGCGAACTGGACCAGTTGCTGGCCGAAGCCGACTTCGTCTGCCTCGTGGTGCCGTTGAGCGAGAAGACCCGTCATCTGATCGGCCAACGCGAGCTGGGCCTGATGAAACCCAGCGCCATCCTGGTCAACATCTCCCGTGGCCCGGTGGTGGACGAGCCGGCGCTGATCGAAGCACTACAAAACAACCGCATCCGCGGCGCCGGGCTGGATGTCTATGAGAAAGAGCCGCTGGCCGAGTCACCGCTGTTCCAGCTGAAAAACGCCGTGACCTTGCCGCACATCGGTTCCGCCACCCATGAGACTCGGGAAGCAATGGCCAACCTTGCCGTGGAGAATTTGCGAAGCGCCTTGGTGGGCGAACGACCGAAGAACCTGGTCAACCCGCAAGTATTCCCCGCCAAGTAAAAGCGTTGGCAGGGACATAACTTGATAATCAGTTTCCCTGCCAACTTAACCGGCAAACTATAACCTCCAGTGCAACTGTACTAAACCTACATCACTGGAGTTTTATATATGCACAGCCTCACCACAGCCCAACTTATTCGCAAGAGCAAGGCAATCCTCGTTTTAATAGCCGGCCTGTTTGGCGTTCTGGTCATGATCAGCAACCTGACCGATTACGCTAATAACTATGAGTATGTTGGCCACATCCTGAGCATGGATACGACCGTTGGAAATGAACGACTTATGTATCGTGCGGTGACGTCGCCAATTGCCCACCACCGGATTTATTGGATGATCATCACATTGGAGTCCATCTTTACAACCTGCTGCCTGTTGGGCGCCTATCAGATGTTGAGAAACTTGCATGCGCCACACAACGCCTTTCATGAAGCCAAAAAGTACGCGATTATTGGCTTAACCACAGCGTTGTTCGTTTATTACTTTTGTCTTCAAGTCATTGCCAACGAATGGTTTGAGATGGACACTTCCGAACAATGGAACATGATTCCGTGGACGAAAGTTGCTACCGATTTTCTCTTGCCGGCACTGATCTTCGTCAGCATCAAGAATGACCACTAACGGACTGTATCGATCATCGGTGCCAATACAACCGGCTTCGGCTTGCGGAACACCAGCACGTTGCCCAGCATCACCAGCACCAGCCCGACCAACGCTGGCGCGGTCCATTGATAACCCTCGGCAAACGCCGAGACGTTCAATGCCACCACCGGGAACAGGACCGTGCAATACGCTGCCCGCTCCGGGCCCATGCGTCCGACGAGCGTCAGGTAGGCGGTAAAGCCGATGACCGAACCCGGAATGACCAAGTACAACAGCGAGCCGACGTAACGCGTGTTCCATTCCATGTCGAACGGGATGCCCTGCAACAGACACCACACGGACAGCATCGCGGCCCCGTAGGCCATGCCCCAAGCGTTGGTCGTCAGCGGCTTGAGGCCGGCTTTCTGTTGCAGGCTCGACAACATATTGCCTGCCGAGAAACACAACGTTCCCAAGAGCGCCAATGCCAATCCGAGCAACGTTTGCGGGCTTGCGCTGTGACCGGCCAGCTCCGGCCAGAACAACAGCGCCAGCCCGAACAGCCCCAGCGCACCGCCCAGCAACACGTTACGGGCAATTCGCTGACCGAAGAAAACCCGCGCATTCAGGGCGTTCCAGAGGGTAGCCGTGGAGAACACCACGGCAATCAGGCCGCTGGGAATCCACTGACTGGCGGTCAGGAAACACATGAAGTTGATGCAGAACAGGCACAAGCCCTGGGCGACGCAAATCAGATGGCCGCGCCGATTCATCACCTGCAAGCGCCGGCTGAGCAAAAGCATCACGAACAGAATCAGCGCCGCGAGGCCAAAGCGATAAACGATCGACACCGGGATGGCGACCACGCCCAATTGCAGTTTCAGCGCAATCCACGTGGTGCCCCAGATGATCACGGTAAGCAGGTACAGCGAGAGGTTCATGACGGCGACTCCTGATAATGGTCCCAGTGTCACGCCGCCATTGACCTGGCGCTTGCGTAAACTTGCGGTTTTGTCGGCTGGCAGGCTGGCGCGGATAGGCCGAGGGAGTAGGATGCAAGGCGTTGGAGAGAGCCGATCATGTCCACACTGCAAACCTTGCAAGTCTTTCAAGCCCTCAACAGCTCGCCCAACGCTCGCCTTGAGCACAGCGCCGAGCTCGGGGACGGCTTGGCGGCCGCTTTGTGGAGCAATCACCACGACGCCCGTGACTACGAGGCGCCGACTCACCATACGCTGTCGTGCTACATCGCTGGCGGCACCGGCACGTTTCGCCGCGAACGACCCGACGCCACCGGGGCACCAGACAAACTCTGCGTGCTGCCGGCCGAGCATGAGTCGGCCTGGGTCATCAATGGTGATATTCGCCTCGCCCACCTGTATTTCAGCCCCGAACAGTTCGCTCTCGGTTGCGTCACGTTGCTGGATCGTGAACCCCGGCAAGTCCAATTGCACGAGGCAACGTTCCTTGACGACCCGCAACAGGCCCAGCGCTTTCGCCAGTTGATCGCGCTGAACTGGAACGAACCCGCCGAACGCCTGCTCTGCACCAGCCTGGCCCATGACCTGCTCAGTCATTTGCTGCTGAGTCAGGTCGGCCTGCGCCAGGGGCTTCGCCTCAAGGGCGGCCTGGCTGCCCATCAACGGCGGATGCTGGTGGACTACATCGACAGTCACCTGGCCGAGGCCATCAGCCTTGGGCAACTGGCGGCGCTTTGCGCCTTGTCCGAATACCACTTCGCCCGAATGTTCCGCGAGAGCTTCGGGCTGCCTCCCCACCAGTATGTGCTGGCACGACGCTTGTCACAGGCGCGACACTTGCTGCGCAGCACTTCGCAAGCGCTGGGCGATGTTGCGTTGGCCTGCGGGTTCGCCAGCGCCAGTCATTTCGCCAACCGTTTTCGCCAAATCGTGGGCGCCACGCCCGGGGAATATCGACAGGCGTTTCTGTGCTAGACGCCGTCGCGCTCCGACCCGACAAAGAAGCGGACACTCATCCCGATTGCCGTAGCCCCGGCCGCACCTCTACAATGCGAACAATTCTTGTTCTCTAGCGCAGCCGATCGCTGTCGGAGTGTTCCTGTTGCCGTCCGCCCCTACCGTCGAAGTGCTTTATATCGCCCATCACAACTGGCTCAACGGCTGGTTGCGACGCCGGCTCGGTTGCCCCGAAAGCGCCGCAGACCTGGCGCAAGACACGTTCATACGAGTAATGGCGGCACGCGATCCCCAGCCGATTCTCGAACCGCGGGCGTTCCTCACCACCATCGCCAAGCGTGTGTTGTTCAACCATTACCGCCGTCAGGACCTGGAGCGCGCCTACCTTGACGCGCTGGCCCAACTGCCCGGGCAGGTGGCGCCTTCGGAAGAGGAACGCGCGATCATCCTGCAAACGCTGCTGGAGCTCGATCAACTGCTCGATGGTCTGCCGCATGCGGTCAAGCGGGCATTTTTACTGGCCCAGGTCGACGGTTTGACCTACAACGAAATCGCTCGCGAATTGGGTATCTCGCTGGCAACGGTCAAGCGCCATTTGAACAAAGCGGCGATGCGCTGCTATTTCGCGCTGTAACCTGCCGATGAACACCGCACCGAATGTCAGCGCGCATGTTGCCGAGCAGGCTGTCCGCTGGCTGCTGGAAATGCAGCAAGGGCCGCTCGACCCACGCCAGCAACAGGCGTGGGAGCAATGGCTCAATGCCCACAGCGAACATCGCCGGGCATGGGAACACATCCAGCGGGTCAATCAACGGCTGCGCAATGTTTCTTCGCCCCTGGCCCACGCCGCACTCAACGCACCCAAACGCACCACGCGGCGCCAGGCACTCAAACTGCTGTTGATCCTGGGCGCCGGTTCCAGCCTGGCGTGGGGACTGCGCGAACGGCAATTATTGCCGCCGTTGATGGCCGACTATCGCAGCCCGGTGGGCGAGCGGCGTCGCCTGACACTCGATGACGGCAGTCAATTGCAGCTCAATACCGGCAGCGCCGTGGACGTTCGTTTTGACGCCCAACGTCGCTTGATCCGCCTGCTGGAAGGAGAACTGCAGATAACCGGCGCGCGGGATCCACGCCCCTTGCAAGTGGCGACCGCCCACGGGCTGCTGGAGAGTCAGTCTGCGCGGTTCAACGTGCGTGAATTTCCTGGTCACACCCAAGTGGCCGTGTTCGAAGGCCAGGTGCAAGGTCACGGGCATCAAGGCGCGCCATTTGTTCTGACAGCCTCGCGACAACTGGGCCTGGGCATCAACGGCGCCGGTCCACCCACGGCGCTGGATGCCAACAGCGGCGCCTGGACTGAGGGAATGCTGGTGGCGGCGCACATGCGCCTGACGGATTTCCTCGACGAACTCAGCCGCTACCGACGTGGCCAGTTGCACTGCGATGAAGCCGTCGCCAACCTGCTGATCTCAGGAAGCTACCCGCTGGACAACAGCGAACGGATCCTCGACCTGCTGGAAGTCAGCCTGCCGGTTACAGTGCGACGGTTCACCCGGTATTGGGTCAGCGTCGAGGCCCGTGCCTGAAACACGACCGTAGCGAGGACCGCAAGCGCCCACTTCAAACGGCAAGACACGACCTTCGCCAAAAAATTGCTTTTCCAGTGAGCTGTTTTCGACACCTCGGGTGACAGAGAAGGAAAGCCACTTTGATGCAACCTTCTCAGGACCCTCATCATGCTGCAATCCCCTACTCGCCTCACCCCGATCACCCGAGCCCTGCGCCAACTCCTGCTGGGCGCCAGCCTGAGTTGGGTTGCGTTACCGTCGGTGCAGGCAGCCGAGACCAGGGCTTACCACATCGCGCCGTCGTCGCTGGAGAACGCCCTCAATCAGTTCGGCCGTGAAGCCGGGGTGCTGATCTCCTTTGGTTCGCAAATGACCGGTGGCCTGCAAAGCCGTGGCCTGGAAGGCAACTACAGCTTGGAGCAGGGCCTTGGCGCGCTGCTCGAAGGCACCGGCCTGCAAGCCCGGTCCGAAGGTGATAACGCCTACAGCCTGCAACCGGCCGACAGCGCCTCACTGGATTTGAGCACCACCACCGTGGTCGGCGACTGGCTCGGCGACGCCGCGCAGACCAATGTGTTCGAACACCCGGGCGCCCGCGACGTCATCCGCCGTGAAGAATTCGAGCGCCAGGGCGCGACGCAGGCACGGGATGTGCTCAATCGCATTCCCGGCGTCAACGCCCCCGACAACAACGGAACTGGTAGCCATGACATGGCGCTGAATTTTGGCATTCGCGGCCTCAATCCGCGCCTGGCCTCGCGCTCCACGGTGCTGATGGACGGCATCCCGGTGCCCTTCGCCCCTTATGGCCAACCACAGCTGTCGTTCGCCCCGGTCAGCATGGGCAATATGGACGCGGTAGACGTCGTGCGCGGTGGTGGCGCGGTGCGCTACGGCCCGCAAAACGTCGGCGGCGTGGTGAACTTCGTGACCCGGGCGATTCCCGATGCGCCGACGGTCAAGGGCGGCTTGCAGACCGAGACGAGCCCGTCATCCAGCCACGACGGCTTCAAGACGACTTCCAATCTGCTGGCCGGTGGCACCGCCGACAACGGCTTGGGCGGTGCGCTGCTGTATTCCGGCACCCGTGGCGGGGATTGGCGCGAACACAGCGACACGCAAATCGACGACCTGATCCTGAAGGGCAATTACCAACTGGACGAAGCCAACAGTTTCAACGCAATGGCCCAATATTACGAAGGTGAGGCCGATATGCCCGGCGGCCTGAATGTCGCCGACTACGACGCCGACCCGTACCAGTCCACCCGTCCGAATGATCGGTTCTGGGGGCGTCGCACCCTGGTCAATTTCGGCTACCGCTACCAGCAGGACCGTCGGGAATTCACCGCCAGCACGTTCTTCACCAAGACCTTGCGCAGCGGTTATCTGGACCAGGGCTCTTTCCTGTCCCTGTCGCCTCGCGAATATTGGGTACGAGGCCTGGAGACCCGCTTCGCCCAAGGCTTCGACCTCGGCCCGACCCGCCACGAAGTCGGCGTCGGCTACCGTTACATCAACGAAGCCGGCCACGAGCTGCGTTATCGTACGCCCGTCGCCAGCAACGAACTGCCAACGACCTCCAGCCGCAACGACCGCGATACGCGTGGCGGCACTGAAGCCAACGCGTTTTTCATTGATGACCGGATCGACATTGGCAAATGGACCATCACGCCTGGCATTCGCTACGAAATGATCGAATCGCAGCAGACCAACAACCTGACGAATGTGAAGTACAAGGGCGACTACAACACCGCCCTGCCGGCGCTGAACGTGCTGTATCACCTGACCGACGAATGGAACCTGTACGCCAACACCGAAGGTTCATTCGGCAGCGTGCAGTACAGCCAGATGCCCAACCGCGTCAGCAGCGGTGAAGTGAAACCGGAGAAGGCCCGCACCTGGGAGCTTGGCACTCGCTACGACAATGGCGACCTTCGGGCGGAAATCGGCGCGTTCCTGATCAATTTCGATAACCAGTATGAAAGCAACCAGACCAATGACTCGGTGATCGCCCGGGGCGAGACCCGCCATCAAGGCATTGAAACCAGCATCAACTATGCCCTCGACGGCCTGAGCCCGGCGCTGGCTGGTTTCGACGTCTACGCCACCTACGCTTTCGTCGATGCCACCATCCGCGAGGACGGCCCGAACAAGGGCAACCGCGTGCCATTCTCCTCGAAACACAAAGGTACGCTGGGGATCGGTTATACCGAAGGCCCCTGGAAGCTCAACCTGGACAGCACCTACCAGAGCGCGCAGTTCGCCGACAACGCCAACACCCGCGCCGAAAGTGTGGACGGCAGCACCGGAAATATCCCTGGCTACATGCTATTCAGCAGCCGCGCCGCCTATGACTTCGGCCCGCAGTTGTCGGACCTGAACGTTGCGGTGGGTGTGAAGAACATTTTCAACACTCAGTATTTCACGCGCTCCTTCGACGACAACAATCGAGGCAAGTACGTCGGTGAACCTCGCACGGTGTATGTGCAGACCTCCGTAGCCTTCTGATTTCGGCGCTCGTGGATCGCTAAAACAGAACGGGCCTGCAATTGCAGGCCCGTTTTTTTGGGGTGAAAAAAGTGAGCCGGACTCAGCCGTTGAGTGCAGCCCGTTCGTTCTCCAGGAATTCTTCTTCCAGCATCGCATCGGCGAGGGCAATCGATTCGGTCGGGCCGTTGGTGGCGGCACGCTTGCCGCGCAGTTTGCCGAACAGATGCTCCAATGCATGCTCCAGCTTGGTGGCCGCGCCTTCGATCGCAAGTTCCAGCGATTCGGCCTTGTGGGTCACGGAAATGGGCTGGTGGCCCTTTGGCCGCGCTTCCAACTGGCACCGCAAATCATGGGGACCAGGCTTGTCGCCGTTCTCATCACCCAGATGAACTTCGATCCGTGTCAGGTCTTCTTCGTAGCGTTCGAGCGTGCTCTCAATGGTCGTACGTACCCACTCCTCCAGTCGGATGCTGCTTTGAATATGGTTATCGCTATTGACTTGGATTTGCATAGTTCATCCCTTATTTCGGCTAGCTCGCCAGGGGCCAATCGACGGTAGCGCAACGGCCCCTTGAATACAGAGTCGGGCTGGCGACAGAACAATTCAAGCCCTCAAAAAAGATAAATATTGATTTGCAAATAAAGCCGGACAACCGACAAAAGCGCTGTTAATGTCGGGAGTTGCCTCGCCTCGCTCCTCTCGCCAATTCCCCCCCAATCTTGCACCGCCAGCGAACATTCATCCGTTCCTGCCCCGAAACGGGCAGCGCCCAGACCTGCATCCCAGAGCCCCTGGTATCAAGGCGCCGCGATCATTGTCCGACAGTTTTTCCGGCATGCCCCTTGCAAAAGCCTTGGTAGAGCTGCCAAGGGCTGCGCCCCCCGGTCCGTCGCCCGCCAGCCCGCAATTTGATGGATGAATACGATCATGGAACAGCCGATGGTCCGGTGTTGCGAACTAATCCCGATCATGGCCGGTCAACAACTGCACGTTCAATCAGGCGGTGACGCATCATGGACAACCCTTTTCAGATCATTACGGACGCCTTCGCGCCGCAGTACCAAATCAACCTGAGCATCCAAGGCCTGGATGGCAGCATCATGCTGACCCTTTCCAAGAGCGGGCGCGTCGTCGCCAAGCGCATGATCAGTGCCCAGCAGCGCAACGACCCGGACCGGCTGCGGCGCCTGGTACAAAGCATTCAATTCGGGATTGCCATCGAACAAGGCCACAGCGCCGTGGCAATCCTCGAAGCCATGACCGGCGGCGACACCATCAAGGTGCCGCCACCGCAGGTCCAAGGCCAGGCCTGCAGCGCCGCCGGTCTCTAGATTTCGCCCTTCTCCACTTCGGCATGCTCGCTCGAACCCGCGCCGACCTTGCGGTGCGGGTGTTCGATCTTCACCGAGGGAAACTGCGACGAGGCATAGCGCACTACCAGGATCGCGAACGCCAGCAGCAGGATGCCGCCACACAAGTAGATAATTCCCAGGTCCGGCGGGCTGTGGTGGGAAACATTGGAAATCAGCAGGCGCGTCAGCGCGGTGATTGCCACGTAGATCAGGAACCGCACCGGCATGTGGTTGGTCTTGAAGTAAATCCCGACCATCGCCCCCAGCTCCAGGTAGATGAACAGCAGGAGGATGTCATCGATCTTGATGTGCCCCTCCTCGATCATCTGCAAAAACTCCATCACCGCCGCCCACGCGGTCACCGCTCCGATGGCGAACAGTGCCAGGTAATGGAACGTCTCGACGAACAGGTTGCCTAGGGATTCAGCCAGCTGGTGTACGTTCTGGCGCAGGTTCTCGGCCCAGTTGATTTTCACGATGTAGTTTCCTTAGGTCGGCTCGACCGGATGATGCGGGTTGGACGTGACGGTTGTTCTGCATGCAGAAAAAAGGCCAGCCACTGGGGTGAGATGGCGATGGGCTGGTACACGACACGTTGCGACATGAACCGGCCTCGCCGCAGACGCGATTTACCTGCGGGACAAACCTTGAAATCGGTCTACATTAAAAAGCCACTATCCAAAGCATCAGGATTCGCTTATTCTTTTGCCTGTATATAAATACAGTAGTCGAAAAGACAAACCAATGTGAAGGCATGTGAGGTGGTGAATGGCCGTCGAAGTGGTATACCGCAGCAGCCGAGATCTGGAGCGCTTGTTCATGGATAAAGCCGAAGCTGACCGTCATGACAAAATGCTGGAACTCGCCGAATTGCTGGCCGAGGTGTTGCAAAAAGCCGTCCCATCGCTGAGCGAGAAACAGGTGGAAGAAGCAGGGATCTACATGGCGAAGAACCGCGATGTATTCGCCAAGGCCTTCAAGAGCCAGCCGGACGCCTTGTCCGAACTGCTCAATCCGTCGGACGAATGAGCAAAAAGACCGCAGCCTGCGACAGCTGATACACGAGATGTAACGTGTATCAGCTGTCGCAGGCTGCGGTCTTTTTTTATCGGTACAACAAACGCTCCGCCAGCTCATCGGCTACCCGGGCTGGTGAACGCTTCTCCGCCTGGGCGTGGGCGAAGACTTCAGTGAGCCGGGCACCGATCTTCGACAGATGCGCGGTGATGGTCGGCAGTTCCTCACCCTGATGTTTCAGGGCGACGTAGATCAGCCCGCCCGAGTTGATCACGTAATCTGGCGCATAGAGTATCCCGCGTCTCTCCAACTGATCGGCTACTTGCAGATTGCTCAACTGGTTGTGGGCCGAGCCGGCAACCGCCGAGCAGCGCAATTGCGCCACGCTGTGGCTGTTGAGCACGCCGCCGAGGCCACAAGGCGCAAGAATGTCGCATGGAGTGCTTAGCAGCGCGTCGTTGGCGATCGGATGGGCGCCCAATTGCTCCATCGCCAGTTGCACCTTGCCAGGGTCGATGTCGCTGACCAGCAATTCCGCGCCCGCGGCGTGCAGCTGTTCGGCCAAGGCATAACCCACATTGCCCAGGCCCTGGATCGCCACCCGCAGGCTTTCCAGATTATCGCTGCCCAGGCGGGCCATGGCCGTTGCACGAATGCCGGCGAAGACGCCCATCGCCGCGTGAGGCGCCGGGTCTCCCGCGGCGGTGGTACTGGTGACATGACGGGTTTGCTGGGCGATGCAGTCCATGTCCGCCACCGATGTACCGCTGTCGATGGCGGTGATGTAGCGCCCGTCCAATTGTTCGATGCAACGACCAAAGGCTTCGAACAGCGCGGCCCGGCTGTCGACGTGCGCCGGGCGCATGATGACAGCCACGCCTCCGCCCACTGGCAAGCCGGCCAGGGCGGCCTTGTAGCTCATGCCCTGGGCCAGGCGCACGGCGTCGGCCACGGCAGTTTCATCGTCGGGGTAGGAAAGATAACGACAGCCACCCAGGGCAGGCCCAGGACGGCTGCAATGAATGGCAATCACCGCCTTCAACCCGGTCGCCGGGTCCACGCTCAAGTGCAGCGATTCAAGGCGGGAGCTTTGCATGAGAGCGAACATCGACAGGCTCCCGAATCACTTTTGTCTGTTTCGCCAGTATAGGCGTGCGGCCGAAAATTGCTGGAGCACGCCGGAATAAGCCTGGGCAGTTGTCAGCTTTTTAGGCATAACCTGTCACGGCGTATTAGTGAGACTGGACGAAAGCCCATGGCAGCGCTAAAACGAGACATAGTCTGGAGACTGTGATGAAGCCGCGCCAAGCCTTTTTTGAATGTCTGCACCGCTCGCCACCGGCGCTGTTCGAAGCCGCGCTGTGGATCGCCGCCGAACATGATCCTGAGGCGGACATACCGGCGTTGCTCAAGGATTTCAAGGATCTGCAGCAGTTGGTCAGCCATGGCCTGCCGATGTTACCCGTCAGCGAACTGGGCCAACCTCTGCTTCGACGCCTTAATGACCTGGGTTTCGCCCAGGACGACTTCACACCCCTACGCCCCCGCGCGGCATTGCTGGACAAAGTCCTGGCCCGTAAACGCGGCCAACCCCTGGCCCTTGGCCTGATTGCGCTGGAACTGGCCCGAGGGCTGGAAATCCCGATGGCCGGCGTCAATTTCCCCGGTCATTTTCTGCTGCGCGTGCCCGGCGCCGATCATCTGCTCGACCCATGCGGTGGCCGTCGGCTTTACCCCAATGACTGCCGGGAGCTACTGCAACGCCAATATGGCTCGAACGTGCCGCTCAAGGCCGAGCACCTGGTCAACGCCGAGCCGATGCAAATGCTGCAACGGCTGTCGCGCAACCTGCGGCAATTGCACCTGGCGAACGATGATTACATTGCGGCGCTGATCGACGCCGAACGGGTGCTGGAAATGGGCAACGCCAATGCCGCCGATTATCTGGCCCGCGCCAGCCTTTACCAGCGGCTGGACTGCCCCAACGCCGAACGTTTCGATCTTGAGCACGCCTTGATGCTCAGCGACGATCCGATCCAGCGAATCCGCTTGACCGAGCGACTGGGCCATCTGCCGCCGAACTCCATCGTGCATTGAGCTCCATGCCGTCGGCAGGCAACTCTAAGGCGTGTCAGGCTGATTCGCCGGATGCGCCTGCTGGAACGCAACATGCCCAGCCGCCAACGCCGCAACCCGACGGATCCGCGGGTACGCTTGCAACGAAACATTGAACCGCTCGGCGGCGTACAGCTGCGGGATCAGGTAAACATCAGCCACCCCTGGCGTAGCGCCGAAGCAATAGCCTTCGTTGCCAATCAACTGCTCCACCGCTGCCAGTCCTTGGCCGATCCAATGCCCGATCCACTCCGTCACCTGCGTTTCATCGTGACCCCACTGCCGCAGCTTGTTGAGCACGCTGACGTTATGCAGGGGATGAATGTCGCAACCGATCAGCGCGGCGACGCCACGTTCGTGAGCACGAAGCGCCAGGTCGCCGCTGAGTAGCGGCGTCTGGGGGTAACGCTCCTCCAGATATTCGATGATGGCCGGTGATTGCACCAGCAACGCCCCCTCCTCGGTGCGCAACGCCGGCACCCGCCCCTGGGGGTTGATTCCCAAGTAGGCCGGCTTGCGATGTTCGCCCCCCGGCGGTGCGATCAGGTTAACCGGCAGGGCCTGGTAATCCAGGCCCTTGAGTGCCAGGGCAATACGCACCCGGTAGGACGAGGTGGAACGGTAGTAGGTGTAGAGTTCCATGCCCGTTCCTCAACGCGCCGGCAGAATCTTGCCGCGGCACTCGCCGAAGCCTATGGACGCGCCAGCCTCGCCTCTGCAACGGGCGCGCAGGATGATTTCGTCGCCATCCTCCAGGAACTTGCGAACTTCACCGGAGGCCAATTCGATCGCTTTTTTGCCGCCCTCGGTGATCTCCAGCAAGCTCCCGAACTGACCGCTCTCAGGCCCCGACAACGTGCCCGAACCAAACAAGTCGCCGGCCTGCAATTGGCAGCCGTTGACGCTGTGGTGCGCAACCATCTGCGCCACGGTCCAATACATGTATTGGGTATTGCTCAACGTCAATCGATGGGCCGGCAGGTTCTGCTCGCGCATGGCCTCGGTCAGCAGCAGCACTTCCAGTTCGATGTCGAATGCACCGCCAGCCTGGTCGCGTTTGTCCAGCAGATACGGCAACGGTTGCGGATCGCCCTCGGGACGCGCCGGTTGAGGGCGTCGGAACGGTTCAAGGGCCTCGGCCGTCACTACCCATGGCGAGACGCTGGTCAGGAAGCTCTTCGACAGAAACGGCCCCAGCGGTTGGTATTCCCAGGCTTGGATATCCCGGGCCGACCAGTCATTGAGCAGGCAGAAACCGGCTATGTGTTCGGCGGCGTCGCCAACAGCGATGGGCTCGCCCAGTGCATTGCCTTTTCCGATCCAGATACCCAGCTCCAGCTCATAGTCCAGGCGCGCACAGGGGCCGAACGTCGGCTCGGTCTGGCCGGCCGGCAAGGTTTGGCCGTTCGGGCGACGCACATCGGTGCCAGACGGACGAACCGTCGAGGCACGACCGTGGTAGCCAATGGGGACGTATTTGTAGTTCGGAAGCAGCGGATTGTCAGGCCGGAACAATTTGCCGACATTTTGCGCGTGCTCGATACCCACATAGAAATCGGTGTAGTCGTTAATCTTCGCCGGCAGATGCATCTGGCAATCGGCCGCCAAGGGCAGCAGCGTTTCGCCCTGGGCCTGGATCTTGTCCTGCTGTGCACTGCCCTCGCGCAGCAGTTCCAGCAGCCGCTCACGCAAGGCAACCCGGGCGTTGCGGCCCAGGTCGAAGAACGCGTTCAACTGGCCGTTCTCCATCGCCGTGACGGCTTCGCCTGCGGCGCCATCGAACAAGCCGGCTTGCAGCGCCGCCTGTAAATCGAAAACCCGGTCGCCAATGGCAACACCGCTGCGTGGAGCGCCGCCAGCCATACTGAAAATGCCCAGCGGCAGATTCTGCAAGGGGAAGTCGGTATGGCCGTTGGCCGATTCGACCCAGCTACGGGTGAAGGAAACTTGGGACATGGGTTATCTCCGGGTCGGATCAAAATTGACCGGCAGCGAGGCCCAGCAGGCGTCGTAGTCAGTTTGCAATTGCGGGCAGTCCAAGGCGAAACGGCTCGGACGCAGCACTTGGCTGGTCTCGAACATGAAGGCCATGGTGTTGTCGATTTTTGCCGGCTTGAGCTCGGCATTGATCGCCTTGGTGCAGGTTTCGCCATCAGGACCATGGGCACTCATGCAACTGTGCAACGACGCGCCTCCCGGCAGGAAGCCCTCGGCCTTGGCATCGTAGGCGCCCTGGATCAGTCCCATGAACTCGTTCATCAGGTTGCGATGGAACCAAGGCGGACGGAAGGTGTTTTCCGCCACCATCCAGCGTGGTGGGAAGATCACGAAATCGAGATTCGCCAGGCCGTGAACACTGGTAGGCGATGTCAACACAGTGAAAATCGACGGGTCCGGGTGGTCGAAACTGACCGTGCCGATGGTGTTGAAACGGCGCAGGTCGTACTTGTAGGGGACGTTGTTGCCGTGCCAGGCCACGACGTCGAATGGCGAATGATCCAGCTCGCAGGCCCATAACTCCCCCAAGAACTTCTGCACAAGCGTGGTCGGTTGTGTGAGGTTTTCGTAATGGGCGACCGGCGTCAGGAAGTCGCGTGGATTGGCCAAGCCATTGCTTCCGATAGGCCCTAGGTCCGGCAGCCGCAATGGCGCACCGTGATTCTCGGCGATATAGCCGCGGGCTTGCGAGTCGAGCAATTCGACGCGAACTTTCAAACCCCGGGGCAACACGGCGATTTCCAGCGGCGCCACTTCCAGCACGCCCAATTCGGTGGTGATCCTCAGCCGCCCCAACTGAGGGACGATCAGCCATTCGCCATCGGCATTGAAGAACACCCGCTCCATGGAACGGTTGGCCCGGTAATGATAAATGCTGATGCCAGCCGGTTTGTCAGAGTTGGCATTGGCCGCCATGCGAACCAGCCCATCGATGAAATCGGTGGGCTCGGAAGGGATCTCCAAGGGGTTCCAGCGCAGGCGATTAGGCGTGACGTCACCCAGCGGACCACCCGCCAACTGAGCGCCGAGCTTGGCAAACGCCGGATGATGAGCCGATGGCCGGATGCGGTACATCCAGGTCCGGCGCGCTTCGCCGCGGGCCATGGTAAACGCAGTGCCGGAAAACAGTTCGGCATAAAGGCCATACGGTGCTTTTTGCGGGGAGTTCTGGCCGACAGGCAATGCGCCGGGCAGCGCTTCGCTGGCGAACTCATTACCAAAGCCGGACAGATAAGCCAGTTCCGACGCGGTGGAGTCGAGGTTCATGGAGCCTCCTGGGATGCGGCCCGTCATTCAACGAAAAGCTTGAGGCGCACCGGGTTATTTTTATCGTAATCAGATTACGCATAACGTAATTTGCTCGGCAGCGACCGTCAAGCTATAAAGACGCCCATTCGCCTCTCCGGACCTGCCTTCCATGGAAAACCCGCCCAGCAACGGTAAACAGAAAGTCCGCTCCGCTGAGGTCGGCACCGACATCCTTAAAGCGTTGGCCGAGCTGTCTCCCTCAACGTCGCTGTCGCGCTTGGCCGAACATGTGCAAATGCCGGCCAGCAAGGTCCACCGCTATTTGCAAGCGCTGATCGCCAGCGGATTTGCTGAACAAAACACAGCCACCAATCACTACGGCCTGGGCCGCGAAGCATTGCGGGTGGGCCTGGCGGCGTTGAATGGCATGGACGTACTGCAAGTGGCCGCCCTGCCCTTGGCCGAACTGCGCGATGACTTGAACGAAACCTGTTTTCTGGCGGTATGGGGTAATCACGGCGCAACGGTGGTGCGTATCGAACCTGCGGTGCGAGCCGTGACCGTGGTGACGCAACTGGGCTCGGTGCTGCCGTTGCTCAGCTCTTCCACGGGGCTGGTTTTCGCGGCTTATCTGCCAGAACGGGAAACCATCGGGCTGCGTGTGGATGAAGTAAAAAGTACCAGCGACCATGCACTGGCCGACGACCAGGCCTATACGCTCTTGTGCGAGCAGATTCGCAGCCGTGGCCTGCACCATGTGCATGGCTTGCTGATGCCCGGTGTGGATGCCCTGTCCGCCCCGGTATTCAACGCCGTCGGCCAGGTGACGGCGGTGATGACCATCGTCGGTCCGACTTCGCTGTTCCACGCCGACGAAAACGGCCCGGCGGCGCAGCGTCTGTTGGCAGCGACCCGGGCCGTGAGTTGGCGGATGGGGTATGAGGCAGCGCCCGGATCAGTCCAGGAAGTCCGGGACGATGCGTATCACTAGATCATTCAGATGATGGGTGCCCAACCGCGGATGCAGGTCGCGGTCTTCCCCACTGAAGGCAGCCGTATAAATACCTTGGTGATTGCCTTTGACGTGGTAGGGAATATCGTCGTTAATGAAATGGTCCAGTAAATATTCAACCAACGATTTAGATGAAGATATCACCTGTGTGTCGACGTCATGCGGCACAAAATCGGTGACATAAACTTCATTCAGATCAACCCCGGGCAAGTGAGCTTTCAATGCACCATGAACC
Source organism: Pseudomonas sp. SWRI92 (assembly GCF_014268685.1). Taxonomy (NCBI): domain Bacteria; kingdom Pseudomonadati; phylum Pseudomonadota; class Gammaproteobacteria; order Pseudomonadales; family Pseudomonadaceae; genus Pseudomonas; species Pseudomonas sp. SWRI92. Next base: position 91,778 of record NZ_JABWQY010000008.1, on the reverse strand, counting down.
TCCTCAGCGGATAAAGACCTGATAGGGCGCAGCGATAACTCCATGGATGGCTTTTCGGTAAGTTCCAGGACGATATCAGTAACGATCTTTTCAAACGCTATTATATCCAGCGCTTTGACACGGTCTTCATCGGCAAAGGAATAGCGCTTGTTGAAAATATTGCTGGTGCCTTGCGTGTAATGGGGAGGCAGCTGTTTTTCCACGCAAGCCAGCGTTTCATCGAACAGTGTCCTGGAAGTCGCCGAGCTGACGTCCGCCAAGTCGGTCATCGTGTTCAGATAAGTACTATGAGGGCTGAGATCCAGAACCTCCAAGCGATCACCCAACAACACCTGCACGGCAAAGTCCACGCGAGTGTTTTTTAGCGCTACAAGCCTTTCGGAATAAGAAGAAAATAATGGGGTATTCATAAGCGTCCTTGTCATGTTCATGATCTCGAACTTCCTGTTCGGTCGGTCACTTATACATAGTTCAACCTGCCATTGCAGGAAAACAAATGTAAGAATGCGTAAGGAGATCAGCGACCGCTTGTATTCAATTCATGACCCCCATGAGCTTTGCCTTCGCCACCGCTTGGGTACGCCGTTGTACACCCAACTTGCTGTGGATTCGACGCGAGTGTGTTTTTACAGTGTGCAATGAGATGAACAGTTGTTCGGCAATCTGCTGATTCGAATACCCCTGCGCAATCAGCTCGAGTACTTCCAGCTCGCGCTGGCTGAGCACGGTTTCTTCAGCCATGGTTATGGGGGGCGCGACCTGCTCTGGGGATTGGATCGCGCCGCGCACCAGATCAGGTTGGCGCAGACACAGTTCGCGCAGCGCTTGTTGCGCCCGCCAGCAGGCGACACGCTCGATACCTTCTTGCAGGAGCGCGCGCGCCTGGGGACGGTCAGCGGACAACCAGACCACTTCCGCCAACACCAGATGCAGTTCGGTTTCCAGGGCATGCATCTCACAGCGTTGCGCCTGGGCAATCATTTCCCTGAGGCGAGCCTGTGGGTCTTGTGCCCGACCCAGGTAGACCTCGGTCAGCACCAACAAGTATTCAAGACGCGGGATCAGTTCCAGGGTTGCAGGTGGCGCCTGCTTGGCCTGCGGCCCGCTAAAATGCCGCAACACACGGGTCAAGACTTCATGGGCCAATTCCGGTCGCCCCTGCTGCAACCAGAATTGACAGCTGGTTTGCAGCAATACGCCTCGATATACCGTGTCGGGAATATGCCGTTGCTGCATGATCCGCTCGGCATCACGTAGCTGCATGAACGCCTCGCCGTAGTCACCCTGGTTGGCTGCCAGGCAGGCCTTGCCGAGGAAGCCATAGAGCACTTGTTTGTCATGATTGCGCAGGCCCGCTTCGAGGCCCGCCTGGAAATGTTCGGCGGCCTGCTCGTCAAAGCCCATGCGTAACGCCAAGCGCCCTCGTCGCAAGGCAATCCGCCCCAGCAGCGCGGAAAAATCCTGCCCCGGCTTATCGAGCAATGCCTGGACGGCATCCAGCAAGTGGTCGGCCCGGTGGGGGGCACCGCGCTGCTCGAGAATCTGGGCGTGATCCAACTCCAGCAGCCCTTCAAACACCAGTGAACCTTGCGCGCGGGCCACGCATAACGCTTGGCGGTTGATCCATTGCGCAGACGTCAAGTCACCTGCCAGCAGCGCCTGTTGCGTCTGTCCGATCAGGCACAGCACTTTCAGGGCCCAGGCCTGCGGATCCAAGCCGATTTGGGCCTGGAGGAAATGTTCACGTGCAGGCAAGCCATCGCCGCGCAGGTGCAACAACCAACCGCGCAAGACCTGCCATCGGGCGACCAGTTGGCGCTGCTGGCAAGCCAAGGGTTGCGGCACGAACCGGGCCAGCTGTTCGATGCAAGCCTGCGCCTGGTCGAAGCGTCCGGCAAACAGCAAGGCGGTGGTGACCAATCCCACCGACTGTGGCGTCCCGAGTGACAGCGCTTCACCCTGCTGGTCATGCAAGGCCAGCAATAGCTGGGCGTTACTGCCCTGTAGCACATGTTCGAAGTTCAGGTGCTGCAACGAACTGACGGCGGCCTCGAACTCACCGGCCTGCATGGCCTGCGCGAACGCCATTGGCCAATCCTGCTCGGCGGCGAACCACTGGCAGGCCCGTCGATGCCAGGAACGGCCCTGCGGCCAGGGCTCGTCCCGCACCAGCCGGGCCAGGGGCGGAAAAATCTGCAGCCAGTCCGAGGATTGCTCCCAGGGCTCGATAAAACACCCCAGGTCCAGCAGCAATGGCAGGCATTCAGCGCCCACCGTGTCGCCGAACAAATGCGCGCAGAGGCGAGCGTTGAAGCGCGGCAGATGCGCCAGCACGCGCCAGGCTTGAGCCAGCTCTGGAGTCAACGTGCCAAACAGTTCGTATTCGAGGTAATCGAGCAATGTGCCGGCCCGCCCCGGCGCAGCATGCCGACGCGCCCATTCACAGCGTTCAAGCAATGTGATGCGTACCCCGGCACACCAGCCACCGCTGCGCTGGATCACTTCACGGGCCGTACGCGCCGCCAACGGATCGGGCAAGTGACTGAGCAATTGCCGGACATCAATATCGGTAAACACCAGGGCCTGGGCATCGAACTCGTACAATTCGTCATCGAGCAACAAGCGCGGCCAATTGCAGTGAGGACGACGGCGGCCATTCAACCACAAGTGCAGCAACGGACTGCTGGCGTTCAACAAACGGTCGAGCAGTTGGTCGAGTTCCGGATTGGGCACCCGGCAATAGTCATCCAGGAACAGCCAGGTAGGCGTCTGCAAACGCGCCAGGTGGGCCAACAGGCTCGACTCATCCGTGACCGGTAATCCGAGGGCCTGCGCGAGGCATTCACACAGTTGCGCCGTATCCATGGCGGCACCCGCCAACGGCAGCCAATGCAACCGGCACTCCGCTGGCGCCTGCAGGAAACATTCGGCGAACAAGGCGCTCTTGCCACTGCCAGCCGGTGCGCAAAGCAGCTTTACGCGGGCCTCGGAAGCCAGCAAAGGTTCGCTCAACGACTTGCGCGGCACATGCGTCGAAGACAGCCGCGGCAGCAGCCCAGGACGGTCCGGACACGGGGTCATGGCAGTCATTGTGCGAGGTCCCTTTTATTGTTGTTCCTTCACCCTAGCCTGTGTCGACCACCTTAGGAGAAGTATTCAGCGCGCTGATTGGCGCCCATAAAAAAATGACCGGCAGGAGGCGCTGCCGGTCATTCACAACTATCTCAAGTCAGCCACAGTTATCTTTCCAACAGTCGGACCTTAGCGCACGCCACTCGAACGCAACGCCGCCGGGGTGTAGTCGGCTGCCCGTGCCTCGAAACCGTACTCGTAGGCGTGTTTCTCTTCGTTCTTCATGCCCAGCGCGATGTAGCGACCGGCAATGATGTCGTAGAGCGCCTCGAGCGTGTAGCCCGGGTTCTGGTGGTCGTAGTAGAACTGGGCATGACCTTCCGCCACGCGCCACAACTGGCCGCGACCGTCATAGTGGTCCACCAGCGCCGCTTGCCAGCTGTCTTCGTCGAAGTACATGTGGCGCTTGGCATAGATGTGCCGTTCGCTGGGCTTGACCGTACCCACCACTTCCCAGACCCGGTGCAATTCGTAGCGGGTCAGGTCCTGGTTGATGTGGCCGGCCTTGATCACGTCATCGTACTTGAGGCTCGGGGAATCAAGTTTGTAGCTGTTGTACGGGATGTACATTTCCTTCTTGCCGACCAGTTTCCAGTCGTAGCGATCCGGCGCGCCGGAGAACAGGTCGAAGTTGTCGGAAGTGCGCAAGCCGTCCGCAGCGGTGCCTGGGCCGTCGTACGCCACTTGTGGGGCGCGACGCACGCGGCGCTGGCCGGCGTTGTAGATCCACGCCAGGCGCGGTTCCTTCACCTGGTCGAGGGTTTCATGCACCAGCAACACGTTACCGGCCAGTCGCGCCGGGGCCGTTACCGACTGTTTGAAATAGGTCAGCACGTTGCTGGCCTTTTCCGGGTCGGCGTCCTTGATCAGGAACGGCACGGCGATTTCTTCTTCGAAGCGGATCGGCGTGAAGCTGCCGTTGGTCTGCGGCGTGGCCTGGGTGATGATGCGCCGCACGTTGCCGCCGTGATAACGGGTGACGTGGTTCCAGAGCACTTCCACGCCGTTCTTGGGAATCGGGAACGCGTAGTAACGGTTGCCAGTGAAATTGGCCAGGCCGTTGCCCTCGTTGATGGCGTTCACATTGAGCGCACTGCGCTTGGCCGACTCGTAGATTTGCGGCGGCAGGCCAACGCTGCGATGGGTCGGGTAGACCGGAATTTTGTAGGTTTGCGGATAGCGCTTGAACATCGCGATCTGGCCTTCGGACAGCTTGTCCTTGTATTTGTCCACGGTCGCGGCAGTGATGGTAAACAGCGGCTTTTCATTGGCGAACGGGTCGGCCAAGAAACCTTTGCCGTCCACGGCACCGGCGTTTTTCGGGATGCCGCCGGTCCAGGCCGGAATCGAGCCATCGGCGTTGCCAGCCTTCTCGGCGCCCAGCGGCGTGAGGCTGGTGCCCAGTTTGTTCGCTTCCTCCGGCGAAACCGCCGCCATCACATTCGCTGCCAGCAGGCTCAGGGCCAGGGCACCGCATTGCAGGATCATCTTGCGCATTGGGTTTTCCTTGTCAGCCAGATCAGAAGTTCACGCCGAAGCTCAGCGCGAGGAAGTCGCGGTCTTCGAGAACGTTGTAATCGCCGCCGAAGAAATCGGTGTAGCTCAGGCTGGCGGTGTAGGTGTTGCGGTAATCGGCATCGACACCCACGCTGACCGCCTTGGCGCCTTCGTTGAACAAGCCGTTGGGGCCATAGCCGGCCACGTCGTGGGACCAGGACACGTTGGGCTTGAAGTTCACCCCGCCGATGACGTTGGAGTAATCGAGAATCGCCCGGGCGCGATAACCCCAGGACGTAGAAGTGACGAAACCGTCGGTGTCGCCTTGGAAGCCATATTGGCCATAGACCGAATCACGGCCATAACGCAGCGTGTCCTTGGACTCCAGGCCACCGACATGCACCACCGCAGCTTCGCCGACCAGGGTCAGGCGATCAGCCCCCAGTACCTGATCGAAGAAGTGGGTCAGGGTGCTCTGGACCTGGGTGACTTCCTTGCGGCGGTAGCCGGTGTTATCGGCACCCGGCGAAGTGGCAATGGGTGACGCGGCGCCACCGGCAATCGGATTCACCAATGCGAGGGTCAGGTCGTTGGTGCTGAGCTGCACCGGTGCGTTGGGGCGATAGCTGATTTCGCCGGTCCACGCGGTACCGGTGGGCAGCGTGGTGGAGAAACTGGCGCCGTAGAGGCGGATGTCTTCAGGGTATTCAAGATAATACCCACCGCGCCCCAGCATCACGCTTTGGGCCAAGCCCGCGCCGCTGCCGGGCGCAATCCCCTCGGCAATCGCAATCATGCCAGGCAACGCGGACAGCGTGGACAGTCCCGCCGTGGTGGTGCCAACGGTCGGCGTGCGGCTGTGATAGTTCATGAAGTACAGGCCGTACTCGGTGTCATCGCCGAGCCAACGCAACGCCGTGCCCCACTGGCCGGAATCCCGTGCATCGCGGTCACCGCCGCGAGGAATGACAACCCCTTCGCTGGTCACCTGGATGCCCTGCCCGAATGCCTCGGTCAACGGCACGAATGGCGCAATCGCCGGGCTGCCCACGGTGTAGCCGCTGGTGCAACCGTCCGCCACTACGTCGTTACCAAAGAACGTGCCGCAGTTGTCGACAACCGTCTGGTCCCACTCCAACTGGTAGAAGCCTTCGATGGTCAGTTTGTCAGTCAAGCCCTGGGAGGCGAACAGCATGTTCACCGGGATCAGGCCTTCCTTGATCTCCGCGCCCGGACGACGGAACGCCGACACGTCCACCGGATTGATGCTGTTGATGGAGTTGCCGATGAAAGTACTCTCACCCCAACTGACCACCTGCCTGCCGGCGCGCACCGTGCCTGGCAAATCGGCAATGGAATAGTTGTGATAGACGAAGGCATCGAGAATCTGTGCCCCCGAGGACTTGGCGCCTTCCTTGCGATTGCTGTCGCTGATGTCCTTGAACTCGCGGCCTTCATCCTTGAGTTCGAAGTCGTACCAGTACTTGCCCCGCACGAAGACGCCAGTGTCGCCGTACTTGAGTTCGAGGTCATGCAGGCCCTTGAAGATTTTCGAAAAGGTCTCGCCTTTCTTGAAGTTCAGTCGCCCATCGTCACCGGTGGAGGACTGGCCCCGACCGCCATTGACCGTGCCGACAAGGTCACTGTCGGCATCGCGCATGCCCCAGCTCGCGCCCACGGACAGCGATGAATCGAACTGACCCTCGATCTCGCCAATGTTGAATGAAACGGCCTGCGCCTGGGCACAGCAGCCCAAAGCCACCGCGGCGGCCAGCGCCTGCGGCTTGAAGATGGCGCGCATTGTTATTGTTGTCATGCGTCTTCCCCGGTGAGTGACAGAGGCTTCACCCTACTGCTGCACGCCATGGGCGATAAGCGCACCAAGGAGGTATTCGCGCTGTACCTAAAAAGGATGACAGCCCATGCGGGACCGGCGTCTGCGCGGCGCATGAACGGAACGGATGATGGGTTATCAGCGCTGCGCATAACTGTCGTGGTGCTTGCTACTGTTGCGCGCACTGCAACAGTGCATGTCAGGATCCGAGCTGTTTCCCCAGGCGCCCGATCCTTATGCTGGCCGGGCTTGCAGGACAACGGGCCAGCAAGCACCAAGTCGTCGTGGCGTCCCTCGCGCCCGGCGCACCGTCATTCGGATGGATTGCGCATCAATCCATCAGCCCCGTGTTCACTGACGTTGATTTGTAGCTCCTTTACAACGTCATGCTTAGGCCGCTGCTTATTTGCAGCGGCTTTTTTTATGTGCGGGTTATTTAACGCGGGGAACTCTTCTTTCCTACACCATCGCCGGAAACGTCCACCGCGTCTGCTACAGCGAAACCTATAGCCTGTTGTATCTTCCTACAACAAAGCCGGAAGCCAACTACGTATGCTTTTAAAACCCACTGTTACGCTGAAATCGTTCGCAGCACTTCGCTTCGATTTACTTACCAGTGAGTTATTACCAATGCAGATAAACAGCCAAAGCTATCGTTCAAAAAAAGGTTATAACAATCGCGTTCGTTTTTTGGTCTTTCATTACACTGCAGGCAACTTCGCGTCGTCCATCAATGCATTAACCGGCCCTTCCGTCAGTGCCCATTACCTCATCCCGGACTTTGCCGATCCCACTTATCTGAAGGCCTGCTTCAAAGAACCACAAATCTTCAACCTGGTAGACGAGAACCAGCGAGCCTGGCACGCCGGCGTGAGCAGTTGGGGTAATCGCAACAATCTGAACGACACCTCGATCGGCGTGGAGATTGTGAACCTGGCAACCGATAACCAAGGTCAATTTACTTTTCCGCCCTACAAGGCACAGCAAATAGAGGCGATCGAATACTTGGCGGCGGACATTCTCAAGCGATATCCGGATATCGGTCCGGTCAATGTGGTGGGCCACTCCGACATCGCCGCCGGGCGAAAGAGTGACCCTGGCCCGATGTTTCCGTGGCACGCACTGTATCTCAAGGGTATCGGCGCTTGGTTCGATGACACGACTCAGAAGTCTTTTGAGCAGGCGTACCTGGCCAACGGAATCCCCCTCCGGGAACAATTGCTCGGCCTATTCAAGAGGTATGGCTATGACACTTCGGCTGCCACGACAGGTGTCGGCTTCCAGCGTTTGGTACGAGCTTTCCAGCTGCACTTTCGCCCGGCCAAGTATGACGGTGTGATGGACATCGAGACGGCCGCGAACCTGGCAGCCCTGGTGAAAAAGTACTTTCCATGAGCCGGTTGCCGCTGACAGCAACCGTCCCGGGCGATAAGACTTAGAGGGCGTGACGCTGCAGGTTCGCCATCATCTCTTTCAAGGCTTCCAGATTGTCGTTCGGGTGTACCGCATCCTGGAAATCGCAAATCTGCTGCCAATGGGCGGCGACGTCTTCAGGGGAAAAACCTTCGCGCGGATCGAACCCCGCGCCCAGGCTGCGCTCCCAGCGCACCTTGCCCATCCAGCCGCCGCCCACTTCGAATAGCCCGGACGTTTCCTGGCAGGCCTCACTGGCGAGGTACACCACCAGCGGACTGACAAGTTCAGGCTTGAGTTGCTCGAACACCTGCGGCGGGATCAAGCCTTCGGTCATGCGCGTGCCGCCCGTTGGCGCGATGGCGTTGACGAGGATGTTGTTCTTGCGGCCTTCGATGGCCAGGGTACGGGTCAGGCCATAAAGGCCAAGCTTGGCCATGCCGTAGTTGGACTGGCCGAAGTTGCCGTAGATGCCGGAGGTGGACGCGGTGAAAATCACTCGTCCGTAGTTCTGCTCGCGCAAATGTGGCCAGGCGGCACGGGTGACTTTATAGGCCCCTTCGACATGAACGCGGTAAACCAGGTCCCAGTCGGCATCGTCCATCTTGTGGAAAGTCTTGTCCCGCAGGATACCAGCGTTGTTGACGACCACATCAACCCGACCGAACGCATCCAGCGCGTTCTGCACAAGCTTGTCACCGTCGGTGACGGAGTCGTGGTTGGCCTCGGCGATGCCGCCGGCCTCGCGGATTTCTGAAACCACGCGATCGGCTGCCGAAGCGTTGGCGCCCTCCCCTTGAGCCGAGCCGCCAAGGTCGTTTACCAGCACTTTTGCGCCATGCCTTGCGAACAGCAACGCGTGGGCACGCCCCAGGCCACCACCGGCTCCCGTAACGATTACGACTTTATCCTCGAAGCGCACAGACTCATTCATGGAAGAACTCCAGCAGGCCAGTAAGACGATGAACAGGAGTGTCCGGTACAAACCCGCCGGTCACAATCAACTCGGCTGAGAGTGAATAGCGCGCGATAAGGTGAGGGGATGATGCAGGCGATACGTCACGAGCAAGCCATTTGCCTGCAAGACGCGGCAATGACTTCGCGAAACGCCAGGTAATGCTTGAGGACCTGTACCGGTGCCTCGGTGTGCGGATAGTGACCGATGTCGGGCAGCAGCACCGTGTCGGCATTCGGGATCAGGGCGCGGTAGCGCTCGACCATATGCGCGCCGGAAATCGGGTCGAACGCGCCATCGATGACCCGCATGGGCACACCGCTTCTCTGCATCGCTTGGACCCAGCGATCACGCTGCACGCGACGTTCCGGAATATACGTGATGAGCCTGTGCATGATCCGCGGTCCGCGATGGGTTTCGACCAGGCTCCAGTAATCATCCAACTCGCTTTCGGAGGGGCCGGTCCTGGGGCCGAAGATCTGCCGGAAGCTTTTAACCAGGCCGTCCCGTGAGAACGCCCGGCCAATCAGCCAACCCAAAGGGCTGAGCAACAGTCTTTGCATCAGCACGGGACGATGGGTCTCCGGGAACAGGCCACCGTTGAGAAACACACAACTGGCGACATCGATGCGCGCCTCGTCATGTCGGGCGATCAACTCTTGGGCCACGCTGTCGCCATAATCATGGGCCAGCACGTGGACCCCTTGTGTCACCTTCAGGTGCGCGAGCAAAGCCTGCTGCAAATCTGCCTGTTCCAGCAGGCTGTAGGCGTGACCTGCCGGTTTGGCGGAATCACCAAAACCGAGCATGTCGCAGGCAATCACCTGGTAACGCTGTGCCAGCGGCTGCCACAGGTAATGCCAATCCCAACTGGCGGTGGGAAAGCCGTGAATCAGCAATAGCGGCTCGCCGTGCCCCGCCGTCCAGTAACGGATGGCGTGGCCGCGAAACATGAACGTCTGGCCGCGCTGACGCCAGATACGCAGGGGAATCTGGACCATGGGCATCAGCTTTTATAACCCGTGTCTTGCTGATCGAGCTTACGCAGCAACGCCGGCCAGGCCAGCGCGCCGCCCATTCCCTGCGCGCTTTTGGTCACCCCGGCGACCATCGCTCGGGCCCCGGCCAGCACCTGTGGCTCGATGGCGATCAACTCGGTACCGCCCGTCTGGGCCAGGACCTGGATATCGCAGGCTCGCTGAAAAATGAACATCATCAGAAAAGTATCGGCGATGGTGCCGCCGCAGGTCAGCAGGCCATGGTTATGCAGCATGAGGAAGTTCTTGTCGCCCAGGTCTGCTTGCAGACGAACCTTTTCTTCAGGATCAAGGGCAACCCCTTCATAGGGGTGATACGCCAGGCTCGACAGCACGAACAGCGACTGTTGGCTGATCGGCAGCACCCCTTGCTTCTGTGCCGAGACCGCGACGCCGGCTGCGGTGTGGGTATGCAGCACGCACACCACATCGTGCCGCACCTCGTGCACCGCGCTGTGGATGGTAAAACCGGCAGGGTTGATCTCGTAGGGACTGTCCAGCAGCTTGTTGCCGGCCTGGTCGATCTTGACCAGGCTCGACGCAGTGATTTCATGGAACATCAAGCCGTACGGGTTGATCAGGAATTCTTCCGTGCCAGGAACTTTGGCGGAGATATGGGTGAAGATCAGATCGTCCCAGCCGTGCATCGCGACCAGCCGATAACACGCGGCCAGATCGACCCGTGTTTGCCACTCCGCCGCACTGACCTGATCCTTGATGCCGGGTGTCGATTGAATGGGGGTTACGCTCACGACTGTGACCTCTGGCTTCTTTTTATGGAAAAGATATCCACGATTTTCATGAACAAGAAAATCAGTCTAGTCAGCTCCAGCCAGGTCGGTAGTTGCATTTGCAGCCAGCTTACTGGCCGAGCGAGTCAGCCCGAGCCTCTTTCAGAGGCGCAGGCCATGTCCTTTCAACCGCGCAACGCATCGACCAACTCGCCCAGCCAGGGCTCGGCATCGGTTTCCGGCGTGACGCTTTCGCTGGCATCCAGGCGCAACATTGGCAGCACTTCGCGTACCCCCAACTCGGCGAACAATTCGCTCATCTGCTCGCCACCACCGCAAAACGTATCGCCATAACTGGCGTCTCCCAGGCCGATGACGGCGCCGGGCAGATCGCGAAACGAAGCGGGCAATTGGTCGCGAATCGTCGAATACAGTGGCATCAGGTTGTCAGGCAGTTCACCCATGCCCGTCGTCGATGTCACCGCCAACAGGGCTTGCGGTTCGAACGCCTGAATATCCGCCAGTGTCGCCCGAGGGTTGTGGAATGTTTCGAAACCGGCATCACCCAGCATTTTGGCAGCATGCCGGGCAACTTCTTCGGCCGTGCCGTATACGGAGCCGGAAAGGATGGCGACTTTCATCAATGTGATCCTGAAGCAGAATATATAGAGCCGGAATAGTAACAGGGCGGCGTGCTTAAGTTGCGATTGGCTCTCAACAACCAATAATGGCAAGTGGATATCACACAGGATTCTTCTAGAATGCAACGCACACGGATGTTTTAAGGGGAATTCCATGATTAACGCGCACCTGATGCAACTCGTGATCAACGCTTCCAATGACGGCATTGTCATTGCCGAAAAGGAAGGCGATGAAGACAACATCCTGATTTACGTCAATCCGGCATTCGAGCGGCTGACGGGCTACTGCCGCGACGAAATTCTCTATCAGGACTGCCGCTTCCTGCAGTCGGGCGACCGCGACCAGCCTTCCTTGGAACAGATCCGCAGGGTTCTGAAGCAAGGAGGCTCATGCCGGCACATACTGCGAAACTACCGTAAGGACGGCACGCCGTTCTGGAATGATTTGTCGCTGTCCACTGTCAAAAACGAGGCGGATGGCCACACGTATTTCGTTGGCGTACAGAAAGACGTAACGGCCCAAGTAAAGGCTCAACAGCGCGTCGCACAGCTGGAAGCAGAGTTGGCCGAAGCCCGGGAGACCATCGCACGACTCCATGCGACGAATGGTGCAAACAAAACGGCGAATTAACGGTCAGTCACTACAATCACCCGTGAAAGTATAATTTTCGAGCCCCTTATGCAGCGCGACGCCCTTCTGACCAAGGATGAGCTGGACTTCATCCGGACCATGCAGCACAACCCGCAGCTCAACGAGCGGGATGTCACGTCGAGCTTGCTGGTGAACGGCGGGGCGCAGATACGTGATCTATTGACGCGCCTGGCGGCGAATGAACAAGTCACTTTGCAGGCGAATTTCGAAAACCAGCAGATGACCTTTCCGTTGCATCTGGTTGAAGATGAATTCCACGCCATGCACCTTCGCCTGGGTGTGCCGAGCATCTACGAGGACGGACCGAAAATCCGCCCATGGCGCCTCACGCTCGACGAGCCGGTGGCCTTGGAAAATGCCAAGGGGCAGACGGGGCCTTTATGGGTGCACGAAGTGTCTTGCAAGGGCGTACTGCTGGAAATTCGCAACCGTACCAAACCACCCAGACAATTCGTCTCGTGGTTCAGCCCGTCAGGCTACGAGAGGATTTCACTGCGCGGTACGTTCGAGCGAGAAACAGACCAAGGAATGTTTGCCTACCATCTGAGCCAGCATGACCAGGACGAAACCGAGCGCCTGCGTCAGTACATACTCCAGCAGCACCGCCTGACTCATCCGGCGATGCACCTCTAGCGACGGTTCAAGTGTCCAGGTTGCCGGCCAGAAATTGGCGCAAACGCTGGCGCATCACCGTACCTTCATTTCCCAGACAAGCGATTGCTGACCCCGCCAGGCTTTCCTGCGCCAGGTCGGACGCATCGCCGGCCAGCATGACGGGGCAATCCAGGCTCATCGCCAAGCGGTTAAGGCGTTTGGGCAGCTCGGCAACGGGCGCATGGTTGGAAACCAGTACCAGCGCCAAAGGCTGCATTTTCTGACAAACCAGGGTCAGCTCGTCAAAAGGTTGGCCGACCGTCATGACCCTGACGCCGACCTCAGCCTTGGACACATACAGCGCCGTTACCAGCAGCTCCAACTCACGACATTGGCCCGCAATGGCGCTGACCAGCACACGTCTCGATGAGAAATCTCGCTTGAGCAGCAATCGCTGCGTTACGCGCGAACGCAGGAAGCCATCGAAAAACAACCATTCGCTGGTCTGCCCGAACTCATGCTGACGTTGCAGCAGTTCTCGCCAAAGGGGCATCAGGATATCTTGGAAAACGATGGGAACGGCGTAGCCGGAAAACACCTGTCCGTAGACGCGATCGAGTTCCACGTCGTCAAAGTTACCGACTGCGTGCAACACCTGTTGCTGCCACTGGCTGTAATCGGCACGTACCAGATCGGAGGAAATAAGATTGGAAACCGGCTGCACCGATTCCGCCTTGGCTAGAATCTTTCCCACCTTGCTCACGGCTACCCCACGCTCGATCCAGGCGAGAATGCTGCGCACCTTTTCGATATCGCTCAGGGCATACAGACGGTGTCCGCTTTCGGTGCGAGTGGGTTGAATCAGACCGTAGCGCCGCTCCCATGCACGCAAGGTCACTGGATTAACACCAGTCAACCGCGCCACCTCACGGATAGGAACCAGATCTTCGCGCGTCAAGGCGTCGGACACCTGGAACGCAATGTTATCCTCGGTGTTTACGCTCATTCGCATGCTTTCCCGACTGGAAAATTGGATCCCATTTTATCTCCTCCCAAGCATGTCATGACAAGGGCATAACGCGATCAACGCGCGCAATTGTTGTTTTTTACTCGACAAGGAATAATCCTTGCCGACGTATTGCAACCAGACGCTGCCCATTACCCATGGGGCGTTTCCCCGCGAACCTCTTATCCGGAGCGCCGCGCTTGTAACATGGAGATACAAAATGTCTACCTCTCCCGTCACGCTAATGGTCGCCCGTCGCGTTGCCAAGGGGCGCTACCAGGATTTGATTGCATGGTTGCGTGAAGGCGAGCAATTGGCCACCGATTTCGCCGGTTACTTGGGTTCGGGCGTGCTCGCTCCACCGCCCGACGGCGACGAATTCCAGATCATTTTCCGTTTCGCCGACGAGCAGACTCTGCATGCCTGGGAGTACTCTGCCTCGCGCACGGCCTGGCTGGAACGAGGGAGCGAGCTGTTTGCCCAGCCGTCCGAACATAGGGTGCGAGGCATGGATGGCTGGTTCGGCGCGATCGGCCAACGTCCGCCACGCTGGAAACAAGCAGTAGCTATCTGGCTCGCGTTCTTTCCTGTTTCGTTATTGTTCAATTTCCTCTTGGGACCATTGCTCAACGAACTGGGTTTGCCGAGCCGTGTCTTCATCAGCACCCTTATACTGACGCCGCTGATGGTCTATCTGTTTATTCCCATGTCGACTCATATATTGGCGAGCTGGCTCACTGGCGCACCGCAACGGCCCTTGCCAGCGAAGCCCTCCACGCAGAATCATTGAAGCGACACTAAACCGGTGGGAGCCACCGTGCTCCCGCGGACTCGTCGCGGCGCCTTGCGTGAAGACTCCAGCCGCTCGTCATAAAGGAACGTATTCGTGAAACAGGGCACAACCGCTCCGATCCTGATCACCGGCGCAGCCCAGCGCGTCGGCCTGCATTGTGCCCGGCGGCTGCTGGAAGACGGGCACCCGGTGATCGCGACGTATCGCACCGAACGTTCAGGCATACAGGCGCTGCGAGATTTGGGCGCCACGGTTCTGTTTGCCGATTTCGCCAGTGAATCGGGGATTCTCGCCTTTATCGATCAGCTCAAGCAGCATACCAACCAACTGCGCGCCATTGTGCACAACGCCTCGGCCTGGCTGGCCGAAGCCCCGGGCAGTGAAGCGGACGCCTTCCACACCATGTTCAGCGTGCACATGCTCGCGCCTTACTTGATCAATCTGCATTGCGCCCAGTTGTTGGAACGTTCGGTACCGGCGGACATCGTGCACATCAGTGACGACGTGACGCGCAAGGGTAGCAGCAAGCACATCGCCTATTGCGCCACCAAGGCCGGCCTCGAAAGCCTGACCCTGTCCTTTGCAGCCAAGTACGCGCCTGCAATCAAGGTCAACGGTATCGCCCCGGCCCTGCTACTGTTCAATCCCGACGATGATGCGGCCTACCGTGCCAAGGCGTTGGCCAAGTCCGCGCTGGGCTTCGAACCCGGCAGCGAAGTGGTTTACCAGAGCCTGCGTTATCTGCTGGATAACCCTTACGTTACCGGCACGACGCTCACCGTGAACGGCGGGCGGCACATCAAATAGTCCTGTTTCGAGGAAGCACCATGGCGTTATCGCCCCAGCATTACCGTGAGATCCTGATCGGTCTGGGCGAAGACCCGGAGCGCGAAGGCCTGCTGGACACACCGGTGCGCGCAGCCAAGGCCATGCAGTATCTTTGCCACGGCTATGAACAGAGCGTCGAGCAGGTGGTCAATGGCGCTTTGTTTGCCTCCGACAACGATGAAATGGTGATCGTTGCCAATATCGAGCTCTACTCATTGTGCGAACATCACCTGCTGCCCTTCATCGGCAAGGCCCATGTGGCTTATATTCCTACGGGCAAGGTCCTGGGATTGTCGAAGATCGCCCGGCTGGTGGACATGTTCGCCCGCCGCCTGCAGATCCAGGAAAACCTCACCCGGCAAATCGCTGACGCGGTGCAACACGTCACCCAGGCGGCCGGTGTGGCGGTGGTGATCGAAGCCCAGCACATGTGCATGATGATGCGCGGTGTCGAAAAACAGAATTCGACCATGAACACCTCAGTGATGCTCGGCGCCTTTCGCGAGTCCAGCAACAGCCGCCAGGAGTTCCTGCAATTGATTCGACGGAGCCAATAAATGCCACAACTTCAGCCCGCCATGGCGCGCATCAAGGTCAAGGACCTGCGCCTGCGTACGTTCATCGGCATCAATGAGGACGAGATCCTCAACAAGCAGGATGTGTTGATCAACCTGACCATTCTCTACGCCGCCCAGGATGCGGTGCGCGACAACGATATCGAGCATGCGCTGAACTACCGAACCATCACCAAGGCGATCATTGCTCACGTGGAAGGCAACCGTTTCGCCCTGCTCGAACGCCTCACCCAGGAGCTGCTTGACCTGGTCATGGCCAACGAGTCGGTGCTGTACGCCGAAGTCGAAGTGGACAAGCCGCATGCCTTGCGATTTGCCGAGTCGGTGTCGATTACCCTTGCGGCAAGCCGGGCTGCTTCGTAGCAGCCAAAAGCTCCAGGCTGTAAGCTTCAAGCCTGACCGCAAACCAACTTGTAGCTTGAAGCTTGCCGCTTGAAGCCAACTCGCAGAGACCTCCATGAACGACCAACAACGCCTCGAACTCGAAGCCGCCGCTTTCCGTCGGCTGGTTGCCCATCTGGACAGCCGCAAGGATGTGCAGAACATCGACCTGATGAACCTCGCTGGCTTCTGCCGCAACTGCTTGTCCAAGTGGTACAAGGCCGCTGCCGACGAGCGTCAGATCGAGGTCAGCCTCGACGATGCGCGTGAAGTCGTCTACGGCATGCCATACGCCGAGTGGAAAGCCCAATACCAGAAAGAAGCCAGCGCCGAACAGCAGGCGGCGTTTGCCAAAGGAAACCCCAATGCCTGACCTGAATACCTTCCGCGCCAGCCTCAAAAGTGGCGAACATGTTTTTGCCAATACCCTGGCCTTTGTCGCCGAAGGCTACGAGTACCAGCCCCAAGCTTTCAACAACGGTGGCGTCGAGAACGCCGCCGGGCAGAACGAAGGTTCCTGCAAGACCTTGGGCCTGGCGCTGCTGGAAGGCTTGAGCGATGAAGAGGCGCTCCTGGCGTTTGGCGAACATTACCGCTCGGTGCTGGCCACGCCCGAAGGCAGTGACCATGGCAATATCCGCGCGCTGATGGTCCACGGATTGGCCGGCGTGACGTTCGAGGCGCAGCCACTGCAACGGCGCTGATCGACCCGCTTTTTGTGGCAAGGAGCTTGCTCCCGCTGGGCTGCGCAGCAGACCCAAGCAGTCAGATTCAATTTGCCTGACACACCGGGTTGTGAGGTTTCGGGGCCGCTTCGCGCCCCAGCGGGAGCAAGCTCCCTCGCCAGAGAAGCGGTTCTGGCAAGCTTCGCACTTATCCACATCCCGACTTTTAAGATTGACCCGGCAACTTTATTTCGTTTGCCGGTTCTCTCTGCTCACGGCTTAGATAAAGGACATCTTTCCTTCCTCCGAGCCGTCCTCCATGAGCAGCGAAACCATCAGCCAATCGATTTCCTTCGTCCACCCCGTCAGCCTCAGCCACGGCAGGAACGCCGAAGTCTGGGACGTTGAAGGCAAGCGCTACATCGATTTCGTGGGTGGCATCGGCGTGTTGAACCTCGGCCATTGCCACCCACGCATCGTCGAGGCCATTCGCGAGCAAGCCACCCGCCTGACCCACTACGCCTTTAACGCCGCGCCTCATGTGCCTTACGTGCAGTTGATGGAACGCTTGGCCGCATTCATCCCGGTGGATTACCCGATCAGCGGCATGCTCACCAACAGCGGGGCGGAGGCTGCGGAAAACGCCTTGAAAATCGTCCGCGGCGCCACGGGGCGCACCGCAGTGATCGCTTTTGACGGCGGTTTCCACGGCCGAACCCTCGCCACGCTGAACCTCAATGGCAAGGTCGCTCCGTACAAACAAAAAGTCGGCGTACTGCCCGGGCCGGTTTATCACCTGCCCTACCCCAGCCAGGACAACGGCGTGACTTGCGCCGAGGCGTTGAAAGCCATGGACAGGCTGTTCAGCGTCGAGATCGACGTGAACGACGTGGCCTGCTTCATCGTTGAACCGGTGCAGGGCGAAGCCGGGTTCCTGGCGATGGACGTGAGCTTCGCCCAGGCGCTGCGGCAGTTCTGCGATGACAAGGGCATCGTGCTGATCGTCGATGAGATCCAGTCCGGCTTCGGCCGCACCGGCCAGCGCTTTGCATTCCCTCGACTGGGCATCGAGCCTGACCTGATCCTGCTCGGTAAAAGCATTGCCGGTGGCGTCCCGCTGGGGGCGGTGGTGGGACGTAAATCACTGCTGGACACCTTGCCCAAGGGCGGGCTCGGCGGCACTTATTCGGGCAACCCCATCGCCTGCGCCGCAGCCCTGGCGACCCTGGACGAAATGACCGATGCGAACCTGCGGGCTTGGGGCGCCCAGCAGGAAGAAGCGATTGTCAGCCGTTACCAGTCATGGCGCGACCGTAGCCTGTCACCGTACCTGGGCCGATTGACCGGCGTCGGCGCGATGCGCGGCATCGAGCTGGCCAACGCCGACGGCACGCCGGCCACAGCACAACTGACCCAACTGCTGGCCCTGGCCCGGGCCTCGGGTTTGCTATTGATGCCCAGCGGTAAATCACGGCACATCATTCGTCTTCTGGCGCCATTGACGACTGAGCCGACGGTGATGAAAGAGGGGTTGGATATTCTGGAAGCCTGCCTGGCGAAGCTGTCCTGAAATCCAGGATGCGCTGAGGGACTGACATAACGAATTATGTTCGCTTGTGGTAGCCGATTGCGGCTGGCAATACTGGCCGACTGTCCTTTTTGCCTGAAGAGATCGCTGCCACCCCACACGCCCGAGGCATCCATGTATCACGACAATATAATTTATAAGAAAAAGTCAAATGATCCTCGATTCCTGCTGGGTGTAGCCGTGGTGCTGTTCCTGGGTTCATACGTGATGAACCTTGGCAACAGCGCCCTCAGCCACTTTCTGCAACCGCTGCTGGGGAGCGCACCGGACAGCCTCGGCGCGCGCAACATAGCCATCGGCCTGGGGATCGCCCTGCTGGGCACGCTGAATTTCCATGTCCTCGGTCGGCTGAAGTTCAAGGTGCAGACCACCGTGGTCTGGGTCGAGTTGCTGGTACTGTTCCTGGCGTTCTTCGACACCTTCAACCTCTCCTACAGTTTCATCCTCGACAAGGTCGGTTTCCTGATCATTCAGGGCGCGGCCACCACGCTCTATATCTCGGCCATCGCCATTGTGATTGCCTTTGTCCTGGCCCTGGTCGGCGCAGTCGCCAAGCTGTCCAACAACGGTCTGGCCAATGCCTTGGCCTCGTTCTATACCTCATTCTTTCGTGGCGTGCCGCTGCTGATCCAGATCTACCTGATCTACCTGGGCCTGCCGCAACTGGGTTATGTGGTCGATGCGGTGCCCGCCGGCATCCTGGCCCTGGCCCTGTGCTACGGCGCCTACATGACGGAGATTTTCCGCGCCGGTATCCAGAGCATCCCGGTGGGCCAATGGGAGGCTTCGCGGGCACTGGGCATCAGCCCGTTCAAGACGCTGAGCCGGGTGATCATGCCCCAGGCCCTGCGCGTCATCATCCCGCCTACCGGCAACCAGTTCATCGCGATGCTCAAGGACAGCTCCCTGGTGTCGGTGATTGGCGTCTGGGAACTGATGTACCTGGCCAAGACCCAGGGTCGCGCGGACTTCCGCCACCTGGAAATGCTGATCACCGCCGCGATGATCTACTGGGCCCTGTCGTTCATCCTGGAACGGGTGCAGGCGCGGATTGAAAAACGGGTCAATCGATCCACTGCAAGGGGTTGATGCGTGATGACTCGAACCGATACCGCCCGGCATCTCGACCCGACAACCACTGCCCAGGCCGGCGCACCGATGATTGCCATCAAAGGGCTGAACAAGTGGTATGGCAACTTCCATGCGTTGCGTGACGTCGACCTGAATGTCGCACCTGGCGAAATCCTGGTGGTCTGCGGCCCGTCGGGCTCGGGCAAGTCGACGATGATCCGCTGCATCAATCACCTGGAAAATTTCCAGAAAGGCCAGATCCAGGTCAACGGCATCGTCCTCACCAGCGAGGCCGAGAGCGTCAGCGCCGTGCGCCGCGAAATCGGCATGGTGTTCCAGAGCTTCAATCTTTTCCCGCACCTGAGCGTCATCGACAACCTGACCCTGGCCCCGCAACTGGTCCAGGGCGTGTCCAGCGCCGAAGCGAAAAAACGCGCCCGGGTCTACCTGGAGCGGGTGCGCATCGCCGAGCACGCCGACAAATACCCCTCGCAACTGTCCGGCGGCCAGCAGCAGCGCGTGGCGATTGCCCGGGCGTTGTGCATGAACCCGAAAGTCATGCTCTTCGACGAGCCCACCTCGGCCCTCGACCCGGAAATGGTCCACGAAGTGCTGGACGTCATGGGCGAGCTGGCCGGCGATGGCATGACCATGATCTGCGTGACCCACGAAATGGGCTTCGCCAGCAAGGTTGCCGACCGGGTGCTGTTCATGGACCAGGGCCAGGTGATCGAACAAGCCACGCCCGCCGATTTTTTCAACAACCCGCAGACCGAACGCGCGCAAAAATTCCTGTCGCAGATCATCGGTCACTGAGAACCGCTTTACCCCGCATAACAATAACGAAAAGTGGAGATGCACATGCTCAGTCAAAAACGCGCGATCACCCTGGCAGCCGCCCTGTCCCTGCTGTTCGTCGGCGCCGCCAACGCCGGGGCGGTCCTGGACAAGATCCAGAGCAGCAAGCAAATGACCGTCGCCACCTCGGCAACATGGCCGCCCCAAGGCTTTATCAACGACAAGAACGAAATCGACGGTTTCGACATCGACGTGTCCAAAGAAATCGCCAAGCGCCTGGGCGTCGCGGTCAAGTTCGTCACGCCGGATTGGGACGTCATCACCGCCGGCAAGTGGAACGGGCGCTGGGACATGTCCGTGGGGTCGATGACCGCCACCACCAGCCGTGCGCGCATCCTCGACTTCCCCGCCACGTACTACTACGTGCCCTATGTGTTCGCGGTCCACAACGACTCGACCTTGACCAACCGCCAGGCGCTCAACGGCAAGACCATCGGTGTCGAGGGCGGCACAACGTCCGAAGACTACCTGAACCAGCAACTGGCAATCGAAGCGACCGATATGCCGCCGGTCGACTATGACGTGAAGGCCGGAAAGATGAAGACCTACGCCGGCTCCCTTGGCCCGCTGGATGACCTGCGCCTGGGTAACGGCGTGCGCCTGGACGCAATCCTTACCCAGCGCAGCACCCTGGAAGCGGCCATCAAGAAGAACTACCCGTTGCGGGCCGTCGATGCGACGGCGGTGTTCTACGAACCGCTGGCCATCGCGACCGACAAGGGCGACCCGGAGCTGAAAGCCAAGCTTGCCGAAATCATTGGGCAGATGCACAAGGACGGCACGCTGACCCAGTTGTCGACCAAGTGGTACGGCGTCGATTATTCGGTCGTCAAATAACACCTCGTGCGGGAGCGGGTGTGCTCGCTCCCACTCAATGACTTCAAGGATCGATCATGTCCTTTCCCGCCACCTGGTACTCCCAAACCTCGCTGCCCCGTACAGCCAGGCCCGGACTCGGCAGCGCCGAAGCCTGCGACGTCTGCATCATCGGCGCCGGCATCGCCGGCCTCACGGCGGCGCTGGAACTGACGCAGCGCGGCAAACGCGTGATGCTGCTGGAAACCCATCAAGTCGGCTGGGGCGCGTCGGGGCGCAACGGGGGCGTGGTGTCGCCGGGCTGGGCCGAAGGCTCGGCGGCCATTCGTAAAAAAGTCGGGCTGGAGCAGGCCAAGGCACTGTTTCAAATGTCGGTGGAAGGCGTGGAGATCGTGCGCCATAACATGACTAGCCTGGCATTGACCGGCTGCGATCCGTCCGCCGGCACGATCCGGGTCAAGCGCTACGATGACAGCGCCGGTGTAAAAGCCCATATCGAAAACATGCGCCGGGATTTCGGTTACGAACTCAATTTTCTCGACGTCGCCCAAGTGCGTGAACGGGCCCACACCCGACGCTACTTCCAAGGCATCGAAGACCCCAACGCCCTGCACTTCCATCCCCTCAACTATTGCCTGGGGCTGGCTTCGGTCATCGAGGCGGCTGGCGGGCGGATCTATGAGAATACCAAGATGCTCGCCTGGCACCGCGAGGGGGCCGACAAGGTCATCCGCACCGCCCACGGCTCTGTGCGCTGCCAGGACCTGGTGTTCTGCGCAGGCGGCTACGGTGGCCCGGAACTGCAAAAGCTCAGCCGCGCCTACTTGCCTATCGCGACCTATGTGGTACTGACCGAGCCGCTGGGCGGATTGATCAAACAAGTCCTCAATTCCAGCGCCGCCTTTTCCGACGACCGTCGCGCCTCGGACTACTATCGCGTCGTCGACGGTGATCGCCTGCTCTGGGGCGGACGCATCACCACCCGCAACGAACAGAACGAAACGGCCCTGGCGACCATGCTCAAGGCCGACATGGTCTCGGTTTATCCGCAATTGGCGTCGGCAAAGATCGAGTTGGCCTGGTCCGGATTGATGGGCTATTCCACCAACAAGATGCCCAACCTGGGCATGCTGGAACCGGGCGTGTGGGCCTGCACATCATTTGGTGGACACGGCCTGAACACCGGCTCCATCGGCGCCCGGATCATCGCCGAAGCCGTGTGCGGGGAGAGCGAACGCTACAAGGCCTTCAGCCCTTACTGGCTCGACTGGAACGGCGGGCCGTTCGGGCGCGTCGCGGCGAACGCCATCTATCAATCGTTGAAGGTGATGGATTTTGTTCAGGAGCGGTTGCACGGGTGACGGGCCTCGCTCGGTTAACCACCGCCCATGAAAAAACCGGCCGAAGCCGGTTTTTTTGTGCCTGACGGATCAGAACGAAACGTTCTGCAGGCCGTCCAGGTAACGCTCGGTGTCCAGGGCCGCCATGCAACCGGCGCCGGCCGAGGTAATGGCCTGGCGATAGACGTGGTCGGCCACATCGCCGGCGGCGAAGATGCCTTCGACGCTGGTGGCGGTGGCGTTGCCGTCGCGGCCGCCCTTGACCACCAGGTAGCCATCCTTGAGTTCCAGCTGGCCTTCGAACAACGACGTGTTCGGGGTGTGGCCGATGGCGATGAACACGCCGTCGACTTTGATCTCGGCAAAGCTGCCGTCGTTGTTCTTCAGGCGAGCACCGGTCACGCCCATGTTGTCGCCCAGCACTTCGTCCAGGGTGGCGTTGAGCTTGAGGATGATCTTGCCTTCGGCGACGCGCGCGTTCAGCTTGTCGATCAGGATCTTCTCGGCGCGGAAGGTTTCGCGACGGTGGACCAGGGTCACGGTGCTGGCGATGTTGGCCAGGTACAGGGCTTCCTCGACCGCGGTGTTGCCGCCACCGACCACCGCCACGGGCTTGTTGCGGTAGAAGAAACCGTCGCAGGTGGCGCAGGCCGAAACGCCTTTACCCATGAACGTTTCTTCCGATGGCAGGCCCAGGTAGCGAGCGCTGGCGCCGGTGGCGATGATCAGGGCATCGCAGGTGTAGGTCGCGCTGTCACCGGTCAGTGTGTACGGCTTGGCGGCGAAATCGACGGCATTGATGTGATCGAAAACGATCTCTGTCTCGAAGCGCTCGGCGTGTTCTTTCATGCGCTCCATCAAGGCTGGGCCGGTCAAGCCGTGAACATCGCCCGGCCAGTTGTCGACTTCGGTGGTGGTGGTCAATTGACCGCCGGCCTGCATGCCGGTGATGAGCAACGGCTTGAGGTTGGCACGGGCCGCATAGACCGCGGCGCTGTAACCGGCAGGGCCGGAACCGAGAATAATCACTCGCGAATGACGGACTTCAGACATGACCTGCTCCTGTTGACCGGACCTTGCGGGCCGGAACGCCGGGTGAGCGGCGTGAATAAAAAAGGACCGTTGACGCACTTGGGGAAGGCTTGGGTTCGACAGTCCTGGAAAAGAATGGGTGCAGCGTATCGAGGGAGCGAAGATTAAGGAAATACGGTTTAACAATCCAGCTCATAGGTGAGCTCTATCTGCGGCAAGCCCCTCGATAGGCGTGTTCGCCTCGGGAAACGTTGTTACACGTCATGTCGCCGCTTTCCCGGGCGGGGCAAAGCCGGTAAGGTCGGCGCGTTCATCTTCGCTCGGAGTCACCTATGCCCGCCCCCGTCCTGTCCGGCCCGCAATATTTGCGAGAGGGCCTCAAGCTGGTCTTGAGCCCGGGCCTGCGCCTGTTCGTACTCCTGCCCTTGGCGATCAACCTGGTGCTGTTTGTCGGATTGATCTACCTGGCCGGCCATCAGTTCAGCCTGTGGGTCGATACGCTGATGCCGTCGCTGCCAGAGTGGCTGAGTTTCCTCAGCTATGTGCTCTGGCCACTGTTCGTGGTGCTCGTCGGGCTGATGGTGTTTTTCACCTTCACCATGCTCGCCAACATCATCGCCGCGCCGTTCAATGGTTTTCTCGCGGAAAAAGTCGAGGTGGTCATCCGCGGCACCGATGACTTCCCGGCTTTCAGTTGGGCCGAATTGATCGCCATGGTCCCCCGGACCCTCGGCCGGGAAGCGCGCAAGCTTGGCTATTTCCTGCCCCGCGCCCTGGGGCTGTTCGTGCTGTCGTTCATTCCCGTGGTCAATCTGGTGGCGGCGCCGCTGTGGCTGCTGTTCGGCGTGTGGATGATGGCGATCCAGTACATCGACTACCCGGCGGACAACCACAAGCTGGGCTGGAACGAAATGCTCGCCTGGCTGCGGGAAAAACGCTGGCAGAGCCTGGGCTTTGGCGGCAGCGTGTACCTGGTGCTGCTGATCCCGGTGGTCAACGTCCTGATGATGCCGGCGGCGGTCGCCGGGGCGACGTTGTTCTGGGTGCGCGAGCAAGGTGCCGAGACGGCGTTGGCCCGGCAGGGTTGAGTCCGTCACAAATCCGTCATCATGGCGTCACAACGACGAAATGGCCTCGGTCGACACTGGGGCCATGACCACACTCTTGCATGTCACCCTCGTCACTGAAACCTTTGCGCCGGAAATCAATGGCGTCGCCAATACCCTGGGGCGCCTTTACGACGGCTTGCGAGCCCGTGGGCACCGCGTGGAGCTGATCCGCCCCCGCCAGGCCGGAGATCAAGGCCACGCCAGCGACGAACAACTGCTGCTGTGCCGAGGCTGGCCTTTGCCGGGATATCCGGGTTTGCAGTGGGGGCAGGCTTCGATGCACAAGCTGCTCAGACGCTGGAAACGTCATCGCCCAGACGTCTTGTATATTGCCACCGAAGGCCCCTTGGGCTTGTCGGCGTTGCGGGCAGCGCGGCGCCTGGGTATCTCGGTGGTCAGCGGCTTCCACACCAACTTCCAGCAATACACCCAGCAATATGGCCTCGGCTTGTTGAGTCGGCTGTTGACCCATTACCTGCGCTGGTTTCACAACCGCTCGAGCCTGACCCTGGTGCCCAGTGTCAGCCAGCGCCTGGAGCTGGAACGCCGGCATTTTGAGCGCGTGGCCTTGTTGTCCCGCGGCGTGGACAGCCAACTGTTTCATCCGGCCAAACGCTCGGCCGCCCTGCGCGAAGCCTGGGGCCTGGACGAAGGTGATATCGCAGTGATCCATGTCGGACGCCTGGCGCCGGAGAAAAATTTGGGGCTGCTCAAGCGCAGTTTCGACACCCTGTGTAACGCTTTTGCGACACAGCGAATCAAACTGGTGATCATTGGTGACGGTCCGCAGCGGCCTGCCCTCGAACAGCAATTGCCCGGGGCGATCTTCTGTGGAGCCCAGCGTGGCGAAGCGTTGGCCGCCCATTACGCGTCTGGGGATGTATTCGTTTTTCCGAGCCTGACCGAAACCTTCGGTAACGTCGTGCTTGAAGCGCTGGCATCCGGGCTGGGCGTGGTGGCCTACGATCAGGCCGCGGCGGCGCAACACATCCGTCACGGTTACAACGGGGTGCTGGCGATGCCAGGGGATGAAGATGCATTCTGCGACGCGGCCCGCTGGCTGCTGGAAGAACGCGAGGCCTTGCGTTGCGTGAGGCTCAATGCGCGCCAGCATGCCAGTCGCCAGGGTTGGGCCTCGATCATCGAGCAGTTCGAGACGCTGCTGCGCGGCGTGTGTGTCGGCGAGCAGGGCCTGCCCGCTGCGCCGACGGTGCGCTAAGAATCGATGAGGTCGCTTCAGACGCTATTCAAACCAGCGTCATCAATGCCTCGCGGCTGAACGGCAGGATCTCTTGCTCGCGCCCTTCCCGGACTTTTTGCGCCCAGTCCGGATCCACCAGCAATGCGCGTCCCACTGCCACGAGGTCGAACTCTTCATTGTTCAAACGCTCCAGCAGGTTTTCCAGGCTGGCCGGCTGGGCAATTTTATCGGTGTTGACCATGAACTGGAGGAACTCGCCATCCAGGCCGACGCTGCCGACGGTGATGGTCGGTTTGCCGGTGAGCTTGCGGGTCCAGCCAGCCAGGTTCAGCTCCGAGCCTTCGAACTCCGGCTCCCAGAACCGGCGTGTCGAACAGTGGAAAATATCCACGCCTGCGTCAGCCAATGGCTTGAGGAATTCTCCCAGCGCATCGGGCGTCAGTACCAGACGCGCTGCGTAATCCTGCTGCTTCCATTGGGAGAAGCGGAAAATGATCGGGAAGCCCTCGCCCACCGCGGCGCGCACCGCACGAATCAGCTCGATCGCAAAGCGGGAACGGTTGGCCAGGCTGCCGCCGTAGCCGTCGGTGCGCTGGTTACTGCCTTCCCAGAAGAACTGGTCCACCAGGTAGCCATGGGCACCGTGGATTTCCACGCCGTCCATGCCGATGCTCTGGGCGTCTTTTGCCGCTTGGGCAAAGGCGGCGATGACTTCATCGATGTCCGCCTGGGTCATGCCGTGGACCACGACTTGGCCGTCCTTGAGTTTTTCAGTTGGACCATAGCCCGGCACGGCGCCATCCGGCTCGGTACCGAGGCGGCGTACGTTACCCACATGCCACAGCTGGGGGACGATCTTGCCGCCTTCGGCGTGCACCGCATCGACTACTTTTTTCCAGCCGGCCAGCGCGGCATCGCCGTAGAAGTGCGGTACGTTCGGATAGCCGTTGGACGCCTTGTGGCCGACCGTGGTGCCCTCGGTGATGATCAGGCCGACCCCGGCCGCCGCACGGCGACGGTAGTATTCGATAACCTTGGAGTTCGGCACGCCACCCGGTGAAAACGAACGGGTCATCGGCGCCATCACCACCCGGGTCGGCAATTCGAGCGCGCCGAGATGGAAGGGTTTGAACAGGGCTTTTGCTGGCATGAGGCACTCCACGGAACGAGGTCACAGGTCGGATATGACGACGATAATATGGAGCAAGCCGTGAGCTGGGTAGCACTATTGATTTGAATGATTAAGGATAAGAAGGAAACGGGCTGACACAGCCTTTATGGCGAGGGAGCTTGCTCCCCTCGCCATAAAGGCTACGTGCTAGGACAGCGCTTTTTCGATCGCCTGGATCACCGCCGGATCATCCGGCGCGGTGCGCGGGGAAAACCGCGCCAGCACGCGGCCGTCCTTGCCGAGCAGGAATTTTTCGAAGTTCCAGGTGATGTCCCCGGGGAACTCCGCGCCTTCGCCCGCCAGCAGGCGATAAAGCTGGTGACGGTCGTGGCCGTTCACTTCCAGCTTGCTGGACAATGGAAACGTCACGCCATAGTTGAGGCTGCAGAAGTCCTGGATTTCCTGTTCGGTCCCAGGCTCTTGCCCGGCGAACTGGTTGCAGGGTAGACCCAGCACGCTGAAGCCCTTGTCCTTGTATTGCTGATAGAGATTTTCCAACGCCGCGTATTGAGGCGTCAGGCCACATTTGGAGGCAACATTGACCACCAGCACGACTTGCCCTTTGAAGGGCGCCAGAGGAAGCTCCTGACCATCCAGCGCTGTCAGTTTAAGGTCGTGGAAAGCACTCATGACGAACTCCAGGTTTGCGGATCTTTTCGAAACAGCCATGGCGATGCTAACAGCAAGCGACTAAAAAGGCGCCATAGGGCGCCTCTCCAGTCAATCTGAGCGTAGCGCAGAAATCAGTGGTGATGGCCGCCTTCGCCATGGACGTGGCCATGGGCGATTTCTTCCTGGCTGGCGTCACGGATGTCGATGATCTTGACTTGGAAGTTCAAGCGCTGGCCGGCCAATGGGTGGTTGCCGTCAACGGTGACGTCGTCGCCTTCCAGGTCGCGGATGGTCACGATCTGCATCTGGCCGTCCGGCGCCGATGCGTGGAACTGCATGCCCACTTCCAGCTCATCCACGCCTTCGAACATGCTGCGGCTGAGGGTGCTGACCAGTTCGGCGGAATATTCGCCATAGGCGTCTTCCGGCTCGACGGAGACGTTCAATTCGTCACCGGTGGTTTTGCCTTCCAGGGCTTTTTCCAAGCCCTGGATGATGTTGCCTGCGCCATGCAGGTAGACCAGCGGAGCGCCGCCGGCAGAGCTGTCGATGACCTCACCAGCGTCGTTGGTCAGGGTATAGTCGATGGAGACAGCCTTATTGGCGGCGATCAGCATGGGGCGAGACCTTTTGCATAAGAATGAAGAACGGACAAGTCTAAACAAGGATTTGCCCGAAAGCGAACGGAACCCGGACAAACGGGCTAGCTCGAACAGACCAACGGTCACAGGTTTTCATCAGGATGAGGACGGGCACTGGGTGGCCGAGCTGTCCTGTGGCCACACGCAGCACCTGCGCCATCAGCCACCCTGGCAATCCCGGGCCTGGGTGCTGGACCCTGCGCAACGTATTGAAAAAATAGGCCAGCCCTTTGATTGCGGCTGGTGCGCCCAAGGCCCGGTTAGCGATAACCTTGACGACTGAATTGATGGTAGACGGCCAGTCATAGGCCGCGCCTTGCTAGGGAAACCGCATGCAAACTTTTTTTATCGCGCCCACCGATTTTGGTGTGGGTCTGACCTCCATCAGCCTCGGGCTGGTGCGTACCCTCGAACGGGCCGGGCTGAAAGTCGGCTTTTTCAAACCCATCGCCCAGCCTCACCCCGGCGATACCGGGCCGGAACGCTCCACCGAACTGGTGGCCCGTACCCACGGCCTCAAGCCGCCACAACCCTTGGGCCTGGCCCATGTGGAGCGCATGCTGGGCGACGGCCAGCTCGATGAACTGCTGGAGGAAATCATCACCCTCTACCAGCAAGCCGCCATCGGCAAGGACGTGCTGGTCGTCGAAGGCATGGTCCCGACCCGCAGCGCCAGCTACGCCGCCCGGGTCAACCTGCACTTGGCCAAGAGCCTGGACGCCGAGGTCATCCTCGTGTCAGCCCCGGAAAACGAAGTGCTGACCGAGCTGTCCGGCCGCGTCGAGTTGCAGGCGCAACTGTTCGGCGGGCCGAAAGACCCGAAGGTGCTTGGCGTAATCCTTAACAAGGTCCGCACTGACGAAAGCATGGAAGCGTTCTCCGCGCGCCTCAAGGAGCACTCGCCCTTGCTGCGCAGCGGCGACTTCCGTCTGCTCGGTTGCATCCCGTTTCGCCCCGAACTCAACGCCCCGCGCACCCGCGACGTGGCCGACCTGATGGGCGCACAGGTGCTCAACGCCGGTGATTACGAGAGCCGGCGCATGAGCAACATCATTATCTGCGCTCGCACCATGCGCAACACCGTGGAACTGCTCAAGCCAGGCGTCCTGGTCGTCACGCCTGGCGACCGCGACGACATCATCCTCGCCGTGAGCCTCGCGGCGATCAACGGCGTGCCACTGGCCGGCCTGCTGCTGACCAGCGACACCCTGCCCGACCCACGCATCATGGATTTATGCCGGGGTGCGCTGCAGGCCGGGCTGCCGGTGCTGTCGGTGAGCACCGGCTCCTACGACACCGCCAACTTGCTTAACAACCTGAACAAGGAAATCCCGATCGACGACCGCGAGCGAGCGGAAATCATCACCGATTTCGTCGCCAGCCACCTGGACGCCAAATGGCTGCACCAGCGCTGCGGCACGCCTCGGGAAATGCGCCTGTCGCCGGCGGTGTTCCGCTATCAACTGATCCAGCGCGCTCAGGCGGCGAACAAACGCATCGTGCTGCCTGAAGGCAGCGAACCGCTGACCGTCCAGGCCGCCGCCATTTGCCAGGCCCGGGGCATCGCCCGTTGCGTGCTGCTGGCCAAGCCGGCCGACGTCGAGGCGGTGGCGCGCGCCCAGGGCATCGAACTGCCGCCGGGGCTGGAGATCCTCGACCCGGATGTGATTCGCGAGCGTTACGTCGAACCCATGGTGCAACTGCGCAAAAGCAAAAGCCTGAACGCGCCGATGGCCGAGCAACAGCTGGAAGACACCGTGGTGATCGGCACCATGATGCTGGCGCTGGACGAAGTGGACGGACTTGTCTCGGGTGTCATCCACTCCACCGCCAACACCATCCGCCCGGCGCTGCAACTGATCAAGACCGCACCAGGGTGCTCGCTGGTGTCCTCGGTATTCTTCATGCTGTTTCCGGAAGAAGTCCTGGTGTACGGCGACTGCGTGATGAACCCACACCCGAGCGCGACGGAACTGGCGGAAATTGCCCTGCAAAGCGCTGATTCCGCCGCGGCGTTCGGCATCACGCCACGGGTGGCGATGCTCAGCTATTCCAGCGGCGAGTCGGCCAGCGGCGAAGAAGTGGAGAAAGTCCGCGAGGCCACGCTGCTGGCCCACGAGGCGCAACATGGCCTGTTGATCGACGGCCCGCTGCAATACGACGCCGCCGCCAACGAAGCCGTGGCGCGGCAACTGGCGCCCAACAGCCAAGTCGCGGGTCGGGCGACGGTGTTTATCTTCCCGGACCTGAACACCGGCAATACCACCCACAAGGCCGTACAGCGCAGCGCCGACTGCGTCAGCCTCGGGCCGATGCTGCAAGGCTTGCGCAAACCGGTGAACGACTTGCCGCGCGGCGCCCAGGTCGACGACATCGTGTACACCATCGCCCTCACCGCGATCCAAGCCGCCAACCGACCTCTGGATATTTAAATGCTGGATTTCCTGCCTGCCCACCTGCGTGGCGTCATCGCTTCATTGCTGTTGGGGCTGAACACCATCGCCTGCTGCACACCGCTATTCGTCGTAGCGATTTTCAAGCTGTTGCTGCCCTTCCCCGCCGCCCAGCGCTTCACCGACTGGCTGATGAGCCACATCCACGAAGCCTGGATCAGCAACAACAAGGCCTGGATGAATCTGCTGCGCCGCACGCGCTGGCACCTCAGCGGCCTGGAGGGCCTCGACTACCAGCACTCATACCTGATCACCAGCAACCACCAGAGCTGGGTCGACATCATGGTATTGCAGTACGTGCTGAACCGGCGCATCCGACCGTTGAAGTTTTTTCTCAAGCAAGAGCTGATCTGGGTGCCGGTGATCGGCCTGGCCTGGTGGGCGTTGGGCTTTCCATTCATGAAGCGCTATTCCAAGGCGTACCTGGAAAAGCATCCGGAAAAGAAAGGCAAGGACTTGGAGACCACGCGCAAGACCTGCGCGAAATTTCGCAACAACCCGGTCGGCATCTTCAATTTCGTCGAAGGCACGCGCTTCACCGAAGGCAAGCATGCCCAGCAACAATCGCCGTTTCGCTACCTGCTCAAGCCCAAGGCCGGCGGCATCGCGTTTGTGCTCGACGCAATGGGCGAACAACTGGAATCGATCATCAACGTGACGATTCATTATCCCGGCGGGCGTCCCGGCTATTGGGACTTGCTCTGCGGCAAGGTCGATGAGGTGGTGGTGCATTTCCAGGAGCTGAAAATCCCAGCGCAATTCATCGGTAAGAACTACGACCAGGATGGCGCCTATCGCCTGGAATTCCAGGGCTGGATCAACCAGTTGTGGCAGGACAAGGACGCGCTGCTTGCGCAGATGCATCGCGAGTATCCAGACCGCCACTGATGCCCGTTGACGATTCTGTAGAAACAAAAAAGCCCGCCGATGATCACTCATCGGCGGGCTTTTGATTTGCAGCGGCTTTCTTTAGATCGCCCCGTGCTTGCGTAGCAGCTCCAGCACCTGCTTGACGCTTTCCTCCAACGTCAGCGACTGGGTGTCGATCACCAGGTCGGCGTCCAGCGGCACGTCGTACGGGAAGGACTCGCCCGGGATGTTATCGCCGGCAGCGGCGTACAGCCCTTGCGGATCGCGTTGGGCGCACACCGCTGGCGACGCCTGGACGTAGACCGTCAGCAGACGCTCCCTGCCGATCAGGTCCTTGGCCTGCTCACGCCCTTCGGCACTCGGCGCAACGAACGCGGCGAGGGTCAGCAGGCCGGCTTCGTTGAACTGACGTGCGACGTGAGCCGCACGACGCCAGTTCTCGGTACGCCCGGTACGATCCTGCGGCAGGCCTTTGTTCAGGTCATGACGCAGGTTCTGGCCATCGAGCACGAACACCGCACGGCCCAGGTCGAACAGCTTGCGCTCCACGGCGTAGGCCAGCGTGCTCTTGCCCGCGCCGGACAAGCCGCTGAACAACACCGTGGCCGGTTGCTGGCCGAAGCGCTGGGCGCGCTCTTCCACCGACACATGGGCCAGTTTGCCGTGATGCGTGCTGCTGCCATGGGCCAGTGGCTGGGCGACGATCATGCCCGCGCCAACGGTGCCGTTGGTCAGGCGATCGATGATGATGAAGGCGCCGGTGGTGCGGTTGCTCTCGTAGCCGTCCAGGGCAATCGGCGCGTCCAAGGCGATCTTCACCTTGCCGATTTCGTTGAGTTGCAGCGCGCTGGCCGGGCCTTCCTCGAGCGTGTTCACATCGACCTTGTTGACGATGCTGGCAATCGAGCCCGGCACATAACTGGTGGCGCGCTTGATGTCGTATTTCTTGCCGGGGAGCATTGGCTCTTCGGCCATCCACACGAGCATCGCTTCGAAGCTGTCGGTGACCGGCGGCACGTTATCGGCGTGCACCAGCAAGTCGCCACGGGAGATGTCGATCTCGTCTTCCATGGTCAGGGTTACGGCCTGACCTGGGCCTGCGTGCTCCAGTTCGCCTTCGAAAGTAACGATGGATTTCACGCGGCTGCTCTTGCCGGACGGCAGCACCACCACTTCGTCGCCCTTGTGCACGACGCCGCTGGCGAGGGTGCCGGCGAAACCGCGAAAGTTCAGGTTCGGACGGTTGACGTACTGCACGGGGAAACGCAGGTCGGTGAAGTTACGGTCGCCCGCCACTTCCACGGTCTCGAGGATTTCCATCAGCGACTGGCCGGTGTACCACGGCGAGCGCTCGGACTTGTTCACCACGTTGTCGCCCTTGAGGGCCGACATCGGCACGAAGTGCATGCTGGTGGGCTTCAACTTCAAGCCTTCGGCGAACTTCAGGTAGTCGGCCTTGATCGACTCGAACACGCCTTGGTCGAAGTCCTTGAGGTCCATCTTGTTGATGGCGACAACGATGTGCTTGATGCCCAGCAACGAGGCGATGAAGCTGTGGCGACGGGTCTGGGTCTGCACACCGTAGCGGGCGTCCACCAGGATGATCGCCAGGTCACAGGTGGAGGCACCGGTGGCCATGTTGCGGGTGTACTGCTCATGGCCGGGGGTATCGGCGATGATGAATTTGCGCTTGGCGGTGGAGAAATAGCGGTAGGCGACATCGATGGTGATGCCTTGCTCGCGCTCGGCCTGCAGGCCGTCGACCAGCAATGCCAGGTCGATGTCGTCACCGGTGGTGCCGACTTTCTTCGAATCGCGGGTGATTGCTTCCAGGTGATCTTCGTAGATCATCTTGGAGTCGTGCAGCAGGCGCCCGATCAGGGTGCTCTTGCCGTCATCGACGTTACCGCAGGTCAAGAAGCGCAGCAGTTCTTTACGCTCGTGCTGGCCCAGGTAAGCGAGGATGTCCTCGCTGATCAAATCAGATGCGTGCGACATGACAACCCCTTAGAAATAACCCTGACGTTTCTTATCTTCCATCGAGCCTGCGCCATCGTGGTCGATGACCCGGCCCTGGCGCTCGGAAGTTCGCGTCAGGAGCATTTCCTGAATGATGTCCGTGAGGCTTTCGGCCTCGGACTCCACCGCGCCCGTCAACGGGTAGCAGCCAAGGGTACGGAAACGCACTTTCTTCTTGACGATGCGGGCTTTGTCTTCGTCGGACAGGTGCTCGAGGATGCGCTCGTCGTCGATCATGATCAGTGTGCCGTTCTTCTCGATCACTTCGCGCTCGGCGGCGAAATACAGCGGCACGATCGGGATGCCTTCGAGGTAGATGTACTGCCAGATGTCCAGTTCGGTCCAGTTCGACAGCGGGAATACACGAATGGATTCGCCCTTGTTGACCTTGCCGTTGTAGACGTTCCACAGCTCCGGGCGCTGGTTCTTCGGGTCCCAGCGGTGCTTGCTGTCGCGAAACGAGTAGACGCGCTCCTTGGCGCGGGACTTCTCTTCATCGCGACGGGCGCCGCCGAAAGCTGCGTCGAAACCATGCTTGTCGAGCGCCTGTTTCAGGCCCTCGGTCTTCATGATGTCGGTGTGCTTGGCGCTGCCGTGGGTGAACGGGTTGATATTCTGCGCCACACCGTCCGGGTTGATATGGGTGATCAAGTCCAGGCCAAGCTCTTCAACCATGCGGTCGCGGAACTTGTACATTTCCTGGAATTTCCAGCGGGTGTCGACGTGCATCACCGGAAACGGCAGCTTGCCGGGGAAAAACGCCTTGCGTGCCAGGTGCAGCATCACGGCGGAGTCTTTACCGATGGAGTACAGCATCACCGGGTTGTCGAACTCGGCGGCCACCTCGCGGATGATGTGGATGCTTTCCGCCTCCAGCTGTTTCAGATGCGTCAGTTTGTCGACCATGGCTACTCACGAAAACATTCTTATGAACGGCCAGCGGGCCGTGTTCGAGCGGGGAATCCTAGCACAGCGACCTCTTCTAATCAGGGCGCCGGCTAGATCGAAACAGCATATGGATATGCCTGCGGGTTCGGGCGCCGAAGGCGTCTCAAATGGGGTTCGGGCAGTCGATAAAGATGTGTTCCAGTGCAAAACGTCGCGCCAGATAGTCGCCCAATGCCTGGACGCCGTAGCGTTCGGTCGCATGGTGACCGGCGGCGATGAAGCTGATGCCGTTTTCCCGGGCGCTGTGAAAAGTCTGCTCGGACGCCTCGCCACTGAGGTACAGATCAACTCCGGCCAGCACTGCCTGATCGATATAGCCCTGCCCCCCGCCAGTGCACCAGCCGACGCGACGGATCATTTGCTCGCTTTCGACCAACAACGGCTCGCGGCCCATGACCTCTTGGACCTTGCGGGCGAAATCCCGCGGCGTCATCGGCTCGGACAAGGAGCCGACCAAGCCGACGATTTTCGGATTATCCGGATCCAGCGGCCCTTCGACGGTGATATCCAACTGCCGGGCCAGTTGCACGTTATTGCCGACCTCGGGGTGCAAATCGAGTGGCAAGTGATAGGCCAGCAGGCTGATATCGTGCTTGAGCAACGTCTTGAGGCGACGCTGCTTCATGCCGGTAATACACGGATTTTCGCCCTTCCAGAAATAACCATGATGCACCAGCACCAAGTCGGCATCGGCCTCCACGGCGGCGTCGAGCAAGGCCTGGCTGGCGGTCACGCCGCTGACGATGCGCATCACCTGGGGCGCGCCTTCGACTTGCAATCCATTGGGGCAGTAATCGGCAATTCGGCTGCTTGCCAGGTAACGGTCCGCTTCTTCAACCAGGGTGTTCAGGGCGACGGCCATCAAAAAGACTCCTAAATATCCCGTTCAGAGGCGCGCGCGGCCTCGTATAATGCGCGACATTATGGGCGGTCTCATCCCGCCTGCAACCATCGTAGGACGTGCTTAATGCTCAAGGCGCTGCGTTTTTCCGGCTGGCCGCTATTGGCCGGCGTGCTTGTCGCTCTATTGATTATCCAGCGCTACCCGGAATGGGTCGGGCTGCCAAGCCTGGACGTCAACCTGCAACAGGCGCCGCAAACCAAGGCGCCGCAGCAGGGGCCGGTGTCCTATGCCGACGCAGTCACCCTGGCCGCGCCGGCGGTGGTCAACCTCTACACCACCAAGGTCATCAACAAACCCAACCACCCGCTCTTCGAAGATCCGCAATTCCGGCGTTTTTTCGGCGACAACTCGCCCAAGCAGAAACGCATGGAGTCGAGCCTGGGTTCGGGTGTGATCATGAGTCCGGAAGGCTATATCCTGACCAACAACCATGTCACCAGCGGTGCCGACCAGATCGTCGTGGCGCTCAAGGATGGCCGTGAGACCCTGGCGCGGGTGATCGGCAGCGATCCGGAAACCGACCTCGCCGTGCTCAAGATCGATCTGAAAAACCTGCCGGCGATCACCATCGGCCGTTCCGACAGTATCCGCATCGGCGACGTGACCCTGGCGATCGGTAACCCGTTCGGCGTCGGCCAGACAGTGACCATGGGCATCATCAGCGCCACCGGCCGTAACCAGTTGGGCCTGAACAACTACGAAGACTTCATCCAGACCGACGCCGCGATCAACCCCGGCAACTCCGGCGGCGCACTGGTGGATGCCAACGGCAACCTCACCGGGATCAACACCGCGATTTTCTCCAAGTCCGGCGGCAGCCAGGGCATCGGCTTCGCCATTCCGGTGAAACTGGCGATGGAGGTGATGAAGTCGATCATCGAACACGGCCAGGTGATTCGTGGCTGGCTGGGTATCGAAGTGCAACCGCTGACCCAGGAACTGGCGGAGTCTTTCGGCTTGTCCGGGCGCCCCGGGATCGTAGTGGCAGGGATCTTCCGCGACGGCCCGGCGCAGAAGGCCGGCTTGCAGCTGGGCGATGTGATCCTGAGCATCGATGGCGAACCGGCGGGCGATGGCCGCCGCTCGATGAACCAAGTGGCGCGGATCAAGCCCACCGACAAGGTGACTGTCCAGGTGATGCGCAACGGCAAGGAGCTCAAGCTCACGGCTGAAATCGGCCTGCGTCCACCGCCGGCACCGGTGGCGCTCAAGGAAGAACAGTAAGCGCCCTCCCTCCTTTGACCTGAATCCCCTGTGGCGAGGGGATTTAGCGAAACGTCGCACCGCCCGTTGGGATTGCAAATCAGGAATAGCATAAATTCTCATTAGTAGTGTTATGTTGTTTCAATACTAAAATTGGAACAACATAACATGTCATCTTTAAAACGGATTTCCCTCGCCAGCCTGGCCCTGGGCCTGCTGGGCGATCCGGTCTTCGCCGAAGAAACCCAGCCCCTGGAGCTGGACGCCATCAACGTCACGTCCAATTACCAATCCCCCACTGGCCCCGTCTCGGGCTACCGCGCCACCCGTTCCGCCAGCGCGACCAAAACCGACACGGCCCTGCGCGACGTCCCGCAATCCATCAGCGTGATCCCCGCCAGCGTTCTCAAGGATCTGGGCAGCACCAGCGTCGAGCGAGCGTTGGAATATGCCGGCGGCGTATCGAAACAGAACAGCTTCGGCGGGCTGACGCTGTACGAATACAGCGTGCGCGGCTTCACCACTTCAGAATTCTACAAGGATGGCTTCAGCGCCAACCGCGGCTATCCCAGCACGCCGGACGCCGCCAATATCGAGCGCATCGAGGTGCTCAAGGGGCCTGCGGCCAGCCTCTATGGGCGAGGCGATCCCGGTGGCACGGTGAACATTGTCACCAAGAAACCCCAGCCCGAAGCCTTCACCACGTTGCAGACCAGCGCCGGCAGTTGGGATCGCTACCGCACCGCGTTGGACGTCAACACGCCACTGGACGCTGAAGGCAACCTCCTGTCGCGGGTCAACCTGGCGGTGGAGGACAACCACAGCTTCCGCGATCACGTCGACAGCAAGCGCGTCTTCGTGGCGCCCTCGATCAGTTGGCAACTGAGCCCCGACACCCGACTGCTGGTGGAAAGCGAAATCGTGCGCCACAGCTCGACTTTCGACCGTGGCATCGTCGCGCCAAACAATCGCTGGAGCGGCGTCTCCCGTTCGACCTTCCTGGGCGAACCCAACGACGGCGACATCGATAACCACAACAACATGCTTCAGGCCGCCCTTGAGCATCAGCTCAACGATGACTGGCAACTGCGCCTCGCCAGCCACTACAAGCAGGGCGAACTCTGGGGATTCGCCTCCGAAGCGCGCCCGCTGAACGCCGACGGCCACACCGTGAACCGCCGCTACCGCGAGCGCGACAACAACTGGCACGACAGCATTACCCAGCTGGAACTGCGTGGCCGATTCGACCTCGGGCCTTGGCAGCATGAGCTGCTGATCGGCACGGAATACGAGGACTACCGCAAGAACGAGCGTGTGACCACCATCGCTGGCGCTTACCCCATCGACATCTACAACCCGATCTACGGCCAGCCAAAACCCAACGGCGTGCGCTCCGGCACGGACTTCTTCGAGCATGTCAAAAGCCGGGCCCTGAACCTTCAGGACCAGATCATCTTCACCGACAAGCTGCGTGGCCTGCTTGGTGTGCGCTATGAGCATTTCGAGCAGAGCGTCGACAACCACGTCAACGACGTGACCAGCCGCCAGCGCCACGACGCCCTGACCCAGCGCGCCGGGTTGCTGTATCAACTGACGCCTGAAGTCGGGCTGTTCGCCAACGCCTCTACCTCGTTCAAGCCCAACAACGGCCTGGACGCCAACGACAAGACCTTCGACCCCGAGGAAGGTGTCGGCTATGAAATCGGGGTCAAGAGCGAGCTGTTCGATGACCGGTTGAGCGCCACCCTGGCGGCGTTCCACATAGAAAAGGAAAACGTCCTGACTCAGGTTGCCGGAACCGATTTCAGCCGCGCCGTGGGCGAGGCCCGCAGCCAGGGCATCGATTTGCAGATCACCGGCCAGGTGACCGACGCGGTGCGCATCATCGGCGCCTTCGC
The DNA here is from genome assembly GCF_014268685.1 of Pseudomonas sp. SWRI92. Lineage (NCBI taxonomy): Bacteria > Pseudomonadati > Pseudomonadota > Gammaproteobacteria > Pseudomonadales > Pseudomonadaceae > Pseudomonas > Pseudomonas sp. SWRI92. The sequence goes on along the minus strand of NZ_JABWQY010000008.1, from coordinate 53,310 downwards.
CTACATCGATGCCGAAGTGACCCAAGGTGACGAGGAAATTCCCACGGGCAGCCGGATCCTCGGTGTCGCCAAGCGCAGCGGCAGCCTGCTGGGCGTCTACGAATTCCAGGACGGGCATCTGCGCGGTTCGGACCTCGGTGCAGCGTTCACTTATGTCGGTGATCGCTCGGGCGAAGCCGGCAAGGATTTCGAACTGCCGGCCTACCACACCGTGGACCTGCTGGCCCATTACAAGGCCAGCGATAACGTCACCGTCGGCCTGAACCTGAACAACGTGTTCGACGAAAAGTACTACGAACGCTCCTACAGCAATTACTGGGTCACACCCGGCGACCCGCGCAACTTCACTGTCAGCCTCACCCTCGATCTGTAAAAGGAAGTCAGCATGAAATACCCCAAGACCTTCGCCCTGCTCGGCCTGTTTCTCGCCACCCAGGCCTCGGCCCATGGCCTGTGGACCGAACAACGCCGCGGCAACATTGAAGTGATCTACGGCCACGGCGCCGAAGACAATGCCTTCAAGGCGAAGAAAATCAGCGGCGCCTGGGCCTACGACCTGGGCGGCAAGATGATCCCCGTCACGGTGGAGCGTCTGCCGGACCACGCGCGCCTGCAACCGCTCAAGCCACCGGCCGTGCTGGCCGTCGCCCTGGACAACGGGATGTGGTCGCAGACGGCTGACAAAAAGTGGATCAACGAAGGCCGCAGCAAAGTGCCCGGCGCGATTGAGTCGACGCAGACGTTCAAATACAGCCTGGCGATCTATGAGCCGGGGGCGAAACTGCCGAAGCTGGATCCGATCAAGTTCGTGATCGTGCCGGAAGTCGACCCGCTGACCGTCGGCCCCGGCCAGTCACTGCCGGTGCGGGTGCTGCTCGATGGCAAACCGGCGGCTGGGGTGAAACTGGTGGGGGACTATCGCAGCGCGCCGAATACCGTGAGCACTGAGACCGATGCGCAAGGTCGGGCCAAAGTGCTGGTGCGCAATGAAGGTTTGAACGTGATCGCCGCGAGCATGGAAATCCCGCTCAAGGACAACAAGGACGTGGCGACGCGCGGCGTGTTCACCTCGCTGACATTCCTTGGCGAACCGCACCACGAATAGGACACCAAGAGCTGTGGGAGCAGATACGCTCCCACAGCGACCGCAGGTGTTTAGAGTTCGCCCAAGGCTTCGATCAGGGCCTGGTTCTGCTCCGGCGTACCGATGCTGATCCGCAGGAACTGCGCAATGCGCTCTTGCTTGAAGTGCCGAACAATCACGCCTTGCTCGCGCAATTTCGCCGCCAGCCCCGCCGCGTCGTGCCGGGGATGACGGGCGAAGATGAAGTTCGCCGACGACGGTAGCACTTCAAAACCCTTGGCTGCCAATTGCGCCACCACCCATTCACGGTGCTCGATGACCAACCGACAGGTCTGGTCAAAGTACTCACGGTCGTCGAACGCTGCCGCGCCGCCGACATTTGCCAGGCGATCCAGGGGATAGGAGTTGAAGCTGTTCTTGATTCGCTCCAGCGCTTCGATCAGCTCCGGATGGCCCACCGCCAGCCCCACCCGCAGCCCCGCCAGCGAACGAGACTTGGAAAGCGTCTGGGTGACCAGCAGGTTCGGATAACGATCCACCAGGCTGATGGCCGTCTCGCCGCCAAAGTCGATGTAGGCCTCGTCGACCACCACCACCGAATCCGGGTTCGCCTTGAGGATCTGCTCGATCGCTTCCAGCGCCAACAGGCAGCCGGTCGGCGCGTTGGGGTTGGGGAAAATGATCCCGCCATTGGGTTTGGTGTAGTCCGCCGGGTCGATCTGGAATTGTTCGTCCAGTGGCACCGCCTCGAACTTGATGCCGTAGAGCCCGCAATACACCGGATAAAAACTGTAGCTGATGTCCGGGAACAGTAGCGGCCCCTCGTGTTGCAGCAGGCCGTGGAAAATGTGCGCCAACACCTCGTCCGAGCCATTGCCCAGGAATACCTGGTTGGCCTGCACGCCGTAATAGCGGGCCACGGCATTCTTCAAGAGATCGCTGTTAGGGTCAGGGTACAGGCGCAGGTTGTCGTTCAACTCGGTCTGCATCGCCGCCAGGGCCTTGGGCGATGGGCCGTACGGATTCTCGTTGGTATTGAGCTTGACCAGGCGGGTCAACTTCGGCTGTTCGCCCGGCACGTAGGGCACCAGGTTCTTGACGAACGGGCTCCAGAATTTACTCATTTCAGTTCCCCTGCCCTTCAGTGGATGGCTCGTCAAGAATGCGGTACTCGGCGCTACGGGCATGGGCGCTCAGGGATTCGCCGCGGGCCAGCACGGAAGCGGTCTTGCCCAGCTCGGACGCGCCCTGCTCCGAGCAAAAAATGATCGACGAGCGCTTCTGGAAGTCGTAAACCCCCAGCGGCGACGAAAAGCGTGCGGTGCCGGAGGTCGGCAGCACGTGGTTGGGGCCGGCGCAATAGTCGCCCAGCGCCTCGGACGTGTGACGGCCCATGAAGATCGCACCGGCATGGCGGATCTTCGGCAGCCAGGCCTGCGGGTCGGCGACCGACAATTCCAGGTGTTCCGGCGCAATGCGGTTGGCGACCTCGATGGCCTGCTCCATGTCCTCGACCTTGATCAGCGCTCCACGCCCATTGATCGAGGTGTTGATGATCTCGGCGCGATCCATGGTCGGCAGCAGCTTGTCGATGCTGGCAGCGACCTTGTCGAGGAACTCGGCGTCCGGGCTGACCAGGATCGCCTGGGCATCTTCGTCATGCTCCGCCTGGGAAAACAGGTCCATGGCAATCCAGTCCGGATCGGTCTGGCCGTCGCACACCACGAGGATTTCCGAAGGGCCGGCGATCATGTCTATACCCACTTGGCCAAACACGTGGCGCTTGGCGGTGGCGACATAGATATTGCCCGGCCCGACCACTTTGTCGACCCTCGGCACGCTTTCGGTGCCATAGGCCAACGCAGCCACGGCTTGGGCACCACCGATGGTGAACACCCGGTCGACGCCGGCAATGCAGGCGGCGGCCAACACCAGTTCGTTGATTTCACCGCGCGGGGTCGGTACGACCATGACCACCTCGGTCACTCCGGCAACCTTGGCCGGGATGGCGTTCATCAATACCGAGGACGGATAGGAAGCCTTGCCGCCCGGGACGTAAAGCCCCGCACGGTCCAGCGGCGTGACCTTCTGGCCCAGCACCGTGCCGTCGGCTTCGGTGTAGCTCCAGGAGTCCTGTTTCTGCCTTTCGTGGTAGCTGCGCACCCGGGACGCGGCTTTTTCCAAGGCCTCGCGCTGAGGCACGGTGATCCGAGTCAGTGCCAGCTCCAGACGCTCGCGCGGCAGGATCAGGTCGGCCATCGAGGCGACTTGCAAGCCGTCGAACTTCTGCGTGAACTCCACCAACGCGGCATCGCCACGCTCGCGAACGGCCTTGATGATGCCCAGCACCCGCTCATTGACCGAGTCGTCAGACACACTCTCCCAGCTCAGCAGATGATCCAGATGATGAGCGAAATCCGGGTCGGCAGCGTTGAGTCGGCGAATCGAAGTGGGAGCGGTCATAGCGAGGGCCTCATTAATGGCAAATGCTCAGGCGCCCTAAGCTACCAGTCCATTCGCGTGGGCACCTGAGAAAATTGGCTATGACGCGGATAGACGGGCGCGACGCTAAGGTCGCGCAGGTGAATCAGCCGCGGTGTCGCGATTCCACTGCCTTGCGCAGGGTATCGATCAAAGCCTGGATACGGGCGTGCTGCATTTTCATCGAAGCCTTGTTGACGATCAGCCGGGAGGTGACGTCCGCGATGAAATCCTGGGGCTCCAGGCCATTGGCCCGCAAGGTATTGCCGGTGTCGACGACGTCGATGATCTTGTCCGCCAGGCCGATCAGCGGCGCCAGCTCCATCGAACCGTACAACTTGATGATATCGACCTGACGGCCCTGCTCGGCGTAGTAACGCTTGGCAATGTTGACGAACTTGGTCGCCACCCGCAGGCGCCCCTTGGGCTCAGGTGCGCCGACTTTACCGGCGGTCATCAGCTTGCAGCGAGCGATCTGCAGGTCCAGCGGCTCGTACAAGCCCTGGCCACCGTATTCCATCAACACGTCCTTACCGGCCACCCCAAGATCAGCGGCGCCATGTTCAACGTAGGTTGGCACATCGGTGGCGCGCACGATCAGCAAGCGCACATCGGCCTGGGTCGTGGGGATGATCAGCTTGCGGCTCTTGTCCGGATTCTCGGTCGGCACGATGCCCGCTTCAGCCAGAAGCGGCAGGGTGTCGTCGAGGATACGGCCCTTGGACAGTGCGATGGTCAACATGGGAAGCGTCAGTCCTTATCAAGGTACTCATGCCCGGTCGCAAGCGGCGCCGGACACACATCGAGGGTGCAAACACCCTCGACTGAAACGAAATCAACGGCACATCCTTGTGCCCATGCAGCCGGAACTAGCCCGGTACGCGACGGATCTTGGCGCCGAGCATCTGCAGTTTCTCTTCGATGCACTCGTAGCCACGGTCAATGTGGTAGATGCGGTCGATGAGGGTATCGCCTTCGGCCACCAGGGCCGAGATCACCAGGCTGGCCGAGGCCCGCAGGTCGGTGGCCATGACTGGCGCGCCCTTGAGCTTCTCGGTCCCGGTGACGATGGCGGTGTTGCCTTCGACCTGAATCTTGGCGCCCATGCGGTGCAACTCATAGACGTGCATGAAGCGGTTTTCGAAGATCGTCTCGATCACCGCACCGGTGCCTTCGGCAATGGCGTTGAGGGAGATGAACTGCGCCTGCATGTCGGTCGGGAACGCCGGATAAGGCGCGGTCCGCACGTTGACGGCTTTAGGCCGCTTGCCGTGCATGTTCACTTCGATCCAGTCTTCGCCGCAGGTGACTTCGGCACCGGCTTCCTTGAGTTTTTCGAGGACGGCTTCGAGAATGGTCGGATCAGTGTCCTTGACCTTGACGCGGCCACCGGTGACAGCAGCGGCCACCAGGTAGGTACCGGTTTCGATCCGGTCCGGCATCACTTTGTAGGTGGCCGAATGCAGGCGCTCGACGCCATCGATAGTGATGGTATCAGTGCCGGCGCCAGTGATCTTGGCCCCCATGGCGATCAGGAAGTTCGCCAGGTCGACGACTTCCGGCTCACGGGCGGCGTTTTGCAGCACGCTGCGGCCCTTGGCCAAGGCGGCGGCCATCATGATGTTTTCGGTACCGGTCACGCTAACGGTGTCGAAGAAAAAATTCGCCCCGCGCAGGCCGCCTTCAGGGGCCTTGGCCTTGATGTAGCCGCCCTCGACATCGATGATCGCGCCCATGGCTTCCAGGCCACGGATATGCAGGTCCACCGGACGCGAACCGATGGCGCAACCGCCAGGCAACGCGACTTCGGCTTCACCGAAACGAGCGACCATCGGGCCCAGCACCAGGATCGACGCACGCATGGTCTTCACCAGTTCGTACGGGGCGATCAGGGTCTTGATGGTACGCGGGTCGATTTCGACGCTGAGCTTCTCGTCGATCACCGGCTCGATGCCCATGCGCCCGAACAGCTCGATCATCGTGGTGATGTCGTGCAGGTGCGGCAGGTTGGCCACGGTCACGGGACCGTCGCACAGCAGGGTCGCGGCCAGGATCGGCAGGGCGGAGTTCTTTGCCCCGGAAATACGGATTTCGCCATCAAGACGAACGCCGCCGGTAATAATCAGTTTATCCATAAGAATCTCGAGGCCCTTGGGCTCAGGTGCGCTCGGCCCAGGCCGCGCTGCTGAAAAATTTCATCGTGACCGCGTGGATGCTGCCATCGGCGATCCATGGGTTCAAATGGGCATAGATGCTCTGCTGACGCTTCACTGGGCTCAACGCCGCCAGTTCATCGCTGATTACATTCAGCTGGAAGTTGCAGCCTTCGCCTTCAACTTCCACCTGCGTACCAGGCAGCTTTCCTTCAAGGAAGCTCTTCACTTCTACAGCCTGCATGCTCAACCTCAATCGGCGCCCTGTGCGCACGGGTCGCACATCATACAAAAAAGCCCCGCGCCTGCGAACCCCGCGAAGCAGGACTCTGACAGAGGGGCCTTTCCAACAATGTGGGTCAGGGGTGCGCCAACAGCTCGGTCAGCTCGCTGACCTGGGCTATTTCGCGCATGTCTTCGGGCATCCCACGGATGCTCCACGTTTTGCCGGCTTCCTTGGCGTCTCGCATGAAGCACAGCAGCAGCGACAGGCCGACGCTGCTGGACTTCTGCACGCCTGAGCAATCGATCACCAACTCGGCGGTCTTGGCGGACTTGATCAGCGCCTGGCCCTGCTTGCGCAAGCCCGGGCCGGTACGGTAATCCAGCACGCCGCTGAGCAGCAGCTCGCCGGACTCGCCCAGGCGCACGGCTGACTCACTCACCGACTCGTTCATTGTTGCTGCTTCTCTTGGGCATCTTCGGCAACTTCCTTTGCCTTGGCGACCTCACCGGCCCAACCATTGATGGTCTTTTCCAGGTCATTACCATTGCGCTGCATCGCATCGGCGAATTGATCGCGGAACAGCTTGCCGATGTTGATGCCATTAATGATCACGTTACGTACCTTCCACTCGCCATTGATCTTCTCGAGTGTGTAGGACACAGGGTAGACGGCGCCGTTGTTGCCCTTGACCGTCATGCCGACGCTGGTGCGTTCGCCTGACTCATCCTTGGCCGGGTCGACGGTGATGCCCTGATTGTTGTACTCAAGCAAGGCGTTGCCATAGAACTGGAACAGGCTGCGCTTGAAGTTTTCCTGGAAGCGGGTCATCTGCGCAGGCGTAGCCTTGCGCGAGTACTTGACGGTCATGATGCTCTTGGAAATGCCGTCAGCGTCCACAACCGGCCCGACAATCCGGTTCAAGGACTCATAGAACGCGCTCGGGTCCTGCTTGTACTTTTCCTTGTTGGCCGAAAGATCCGCCAACAACTGGTCAGTCGTCGTCTTGATGATGTCGTGCGCCGAAGGCGCCGCCACGGCATTGCCCATCAGCGGCAGTGCCGCCAACAGGACCAGCAGGCTGCGTCGTAGGATAGAGATCATTCAAAAGCTCCTCATTTGGCGTCTTTGCTAACGGTATTGAGCAGGAATTTACCGATCAGGTCCTCAAGCACCAGCGACGACTGCGTATCGTGGATGGTCCCGCCGTCCTTGAGCAGGGAATCTTCCCCGCCCACGCTGATACCGATGTATTTCTCGCCCAGCAGCCCAGCCGTGAGGATAGATGCAGTGGAGTCGGTCGGCAGATTATCCACGCGTTTTTCCAACTGCAGCGTTACCCGGCCAGTGAAACTGTCGCGGTCCAGATCGATTGCCGTGACCTTGCCGATGGTCACACCGGCCATGGTCACCTTGGCTCTGACCGTCAAACCGGCGATATTGTCAAAATAAGCATAAAGTTTATAAGTATCGGTGCTCGCGGTCGGCGCCAGTCCACTGACCCGCAGGGCCAGCAGCAGCAAAGCCAGGATGCCAGCCAGCAAGAAAAGGCCGACACCGATTTCCAGGGTGCGGTTTTGCATCAGAAATCTCCAAACATCAAGGCGGTCAGAATAAAGTCAAGGCCCAGGACGGCCAACGAGGCGTAGACCACGGTCTTGGTTGTGGCACGGCTGATCCCCTCTGACGTGGGCTCACAGTCATAACCTTGAAACACGGCAATCCAGGTCACCACGAAAGCGAATACGGCACTCTTGATCACACCGTTGAGCACATCGTCGAGAAAATCGACGCTGTTCTGCATGTTGGCCCAATAGGAGCCTTCATAGACCCCCAGCCAATCGACGGCCACCCATGAGCCGCCCCAGATCCCCACGACGCTGAAGATCATCGCCAGCACCGGCAGGGAAATGAAGCCGGCCCACAGGCGCGGGGCAATAATGTACTTGAGCGGGTCGACGCCAATCATTTCCAGGCTGGACAACTGCTCGGTGGACTTCATGTTACCGATTTCGGCCGTCAGCGCCGAACCGGCACGCCCGGCGAACAGCAACGCCGTCACCACCGGCCCGAGTTCCCGCAGCAATGTCAGCGCAACCATCTGCCCGACCGCCTGCTCCGACCCGTAGCTGGACAATATGCTGAAGCCCTGGAGTGCCAGCACCATGCCGATGAAGATCCCGGAGACCACGATGATCACGAGGGACATCACCCCCACCGAATGCAGCTGCTTGACCAACAGGCCAAAACCACCACCGGTCGAACTGCGCCCCAGCAAGGCATGCATGAGGAACAGCGAGGAACGCCCCAGCACCGCCACTACGTCGATACCTGAGCGGCCGAACAGGCGGACTCTTTCTATTAATGATGTCTTGCGCATCAGCGCTTCCCCAGCAGATCGGTACGGTAATCCGTGGCCGGAAAATGGAACGCCACCGGGCCGTCCGGATCACCTTTCATGAATTGGCGAATGCGCGGATTGTCCGAATCCAGCAACTCCTGGGGCGTGCCCTGCCCCAGCACCTGACCATCGCCTACAACATAGATGTAGTCGGCGATGCTCGCGGTTTCGGCCAGGTCATGGGAGACCACGATACTGGTGATGCCCAACGCATCGTTGAGCAGGCGGATCAGGCGCACGAGCACGCCCATGGCAATGGGGTCCTGCCCAACGAAGGGTTCGTCGTACATCAGGATTTTCGGGTCGAGGGCGATCGCCCGGGCCAAGGCCACCCGCCGCTTCATGCCGCCAGACAACTCGTCCGGCATCAGTTCCAGGGCACCCCGCAGCCCGACGGCCTGCAATTTGAGCAGGACGATGTCGCGAATCATCTCTTCCGGCAGCTCCGTATGGACCCGCAGGGGAAACGCCACGTTCTCGAATACATCAAGGTCAGTGAACAGGGCACCGCTCTGGAACAGCACGCCCATATGCTTGCGCGCATCGAACAGGTCGCCGCGCGATAACTGCGGAAGGTTCTGGCCGTTGACCCAGACTTCGCCGGCGCTGGGGCGCAGTTGTGCGCCCATCAGCCGCAGCAGCGTGGTCTTTCCGCAGCCGGAAGGACCCATGATGCCGGTCACCTTGCCGCGCGGGATACGAATATCGATGTCATTGAAAATGCTGCGCGTCCCTCGCTTGAAGGACAGTCCCTTCAGCTCGACCGCGTAGGCGTTGTCGGCACTCATCTAAACTCCTTGCGATGCAGCCTCATATTCGAATGCCCCGGCCAGCCGACAAACGCCGGCACCACCGGGCACACGAACCGGCGGCGAACTATATCACTGCAACCGCCAGGCGCCCAAGGCCAACCCCTTGCCCGTTAAGCCAGACCAGAGATAAAACGCCACATTTTATGTCCGACCTTACAACCGTTCGAATAAAGCATGACGAACTAACGTGAGGGAATCGTTCATTGTCGCTATAATCGCCGCCTTTTCATCGGGCTATACGATTCTGACATGAGCCAATCCAGCGACCTGATTCAATCGGCACAACGTACCATCCGCCTCGAGCTCGAAGCCGTGCAAGGCTTGCTGCCTCATATCGACGCTGATTTCGTACGCGCCTGCGAGATGATTCTGGCCAGCAAGGGGCGCGTGGTCGTGGTCGGCATGGGCAAGTCCGGGCATATCGGCAACAAGATCGCCGCCACCCTGGCCAGCACTGGCACCACGGCATTTTTCGTCCACCCGGCCGAAGCCAGTCACGGCGACATGGGCATGATCACCCGGGACGATGTCATCCTGGCCCTGTCCAACTCCGGCTCGACCAATGAAATCCTCACGTTGCTGCCATTGATCAAGCGCCTGGGCATCCAGATGATCAGCATCACTGGCAATCCGGACTCTCCCTTGGCCAAGGCCGCCGAAGTGAACCTCAACGTTCATGTCGAACACGAAGCCTGCCCGCTGAACCTGGCCCCGACCTCATCCACCACCGCAGCCCTGGTCATGGGCGATGCCCTGGCCGTGGCGCTGCTGGAAGCCAGGGGCTTCACCGCCGAGGACTTCGCTTTTTCCCACCCCGGTGGCGCTTTGGGCCGTCGCCTGTTGCTGAAAGTCGAAAACGTGATGCACGCCGGCGAGGAGTTGCCGCAAGTACAACGCGGCACGCTGCTCAAGGACGCGCTCATGGAGATGACCCGCAAGGGGCTGGGCATGACGGTGATCCTCGAAGCCGACGGCAAGCTCGCCGGGATCTTCACGGACGGCGACCTGCGCCGTACCCTCGATCGCGCCATCGATATCCGCAATGCGACCATCGACGAAGTCATGACCCTTCACGGCAAGACCGCTCGCGCCGACATGCTCGCCGCCGAAGCCCTGAAAATCATGGAAGACCACAGGATCAACGCACTGGTGGTCGTGGACGACGAGGACCGCCCGGTTGGCGCCTTCAATCTGTCCGACCTGCTGCGTGCTGGAGTAATGTAATGACGACCGACCTGCTGCTACGGGGCAAGAATATCAAGCTCGCCGTGTTCGACGTTGACGGCGTGCTCACCGATGGCCGCCTGTACTTCCTTGAAGACGGCAGCGAATTCAAGACTTTCAATACACTCGACGGCCAAGGCATCAAGATGCTGATGGCGACTGGCGTGCAGACCGCTATCATCAGTGGTCGCAAGACCCCGGTGGTCGAGCGGCGGGCGAAGAACCTCGGTATCGCGCATCTTTATCAGGGCCGCGAAGACAAACTGGTGGTACTGGACGAACTCCTTGGCCAACTCAATCTAAGCTATGAACAGGTCGCCTACCTCGGTGACGACCTGCCTGACCTGCCGGTGATCCGCCGGGTCGGCCTGGGCATGGCCGTGGCCAACGCCGCCGCCTTCGTACGCGAGCACGCCCATGGGGTTACCACGGCGAGGGGCGGCGAAGGCGCGGCCCGTGAATTCTGTGAACTGATCCTGCGTGCCCAGGGCAACCTCGAAGCGGCCCACGCCGCATACCTGTGAGCCATTTATGCTAAGCAAGAAGATTCGCACCATCCTGGTGTTCGGCTGTATCGCAGCGATTTTCGCGGCGGTCGGCTACTGGAACATCAGCCCGGAACGCTTCCTTGACCAGCCGGCGGCCAAGGTCGAGGAAAATATCGACTGGTACGCAACCAATACGCATACGCTGCAATACCTGCCCGACGGCAAGCTGCAGTACGAAATGACCTCCGACAAGGTCGATCACGTAAAGGCCAGCGATATCACGCTGGTCACCAAACCGGACCTGAACATGTTCCGGGGCACTGAATTTCCGTGGCACGTCCAGAGCGAGCGCGCCGAGGTCAATCCCGGTGGCACCGAAGTCGAGCTGATCGACTCGGTACGCATCGCCCGAACCGATGAAAAGAACCGTACGACCATCATTACCAGCAGCCGCATGACGGTCTTTCCGCAGCGAGAATATGCGCAGACCGAGCAACCCGTTAGAATCGACGGCGCCGGCGGCGTGTCGACTGGCGTAGGAATGAAGGCGTATTTGAAGGAAAGCAGGATACACCTGCTATCGAAAGTAAGAGGACAGTATGAAGCTCGCTAAAACCCTCCCTATTTTGCTCAGTCTGGGCGCAGCACTGGGAAGCGCGAGCGCCTGGGCCCTCCCCAACGACCGCGACCAGCCTATCCGCATCCAGGCCGACGACGCGCAACTGGACGACAAGAACGGTGTCGCCACCTATAAAGGTGACGTGATCATCACCCAGGGCTCGATGAAGGTGACCGGCAATACCGTGACCATCACCCGCACCCAGTCCGGCGACATCGACGTGGTGACCTCGGTGGGTAACCTGGCCTACTTCGAACAGCTGCAAACCGCAGGCGACACCAAGCCGGTGCAAGGCTACGGGGTGACCATCCAGTATCACGCATCCCAGGATCGCGTCGTGCTGATCGACCGCGCCAAGGTCATCGACAAGGACAACAACGTGACCCAAGGCGAGAAAATCGTCTACGACACCAACAAGAAACTGGCCAGCGCCGGTCGCGCCACTGGCAGCAAGGTCACCGAATCGCGTCCGCGCATCGACATGGTGATCCAGCCGAAAAAGAAAACCGACGAGCAGAAGGCCCAGTAATGGCAACTCTGAAAGCCCAGCACTTGGCCAAGAGCTACAAGAGCCGCCAGGTCGTGCGCGATGTCAGCCTGTCCATCGACAGCGGCCAGATCGTCGGCCTGCTCGGCCCCAACGGCGCGGGCAAGACGACCTGCTTCTACATGATCGTGGGCCTGGTCCAGGCCGACCAGGGTCGCGTCCTGATCGATGACCTGGACGTCAGCCACCAGCCGATGCATGGCCGGGCAAAAGCCGGTATCGGCTACCTGCCCCAGGAAGCGTCGATCTTTCGCAAGCTGTCGGTGGCCGACAACATCATGGCAATCCTCGAGACCCGCAAGGAGCTCGACAAGGCCGGCCGTCGCCAGGAACTGGAAAGCCTGCTGCAAGAGTTCCACATCAGTCACATTCGCGACAACCTGGGCATGAGCCTGTCCGGTGGCGAACGCCGCCGTGTGGAAATCGCCCGCGCCCTGGCCACCGCGCCGAAATTCATCCTGCTCGACGAACCGTTCGCTGGCGTGGACCCGATTTCCGTGGGCGACATCAAGCAGATCATCCACCACCTCAAGGCCAAGGGGATCGGCGTATTGATCACCGACCACAACGTGCGCGAGACCCTGGATATCTGCGAAACCGCCTATATCGTCAATGACGGCCAGTTGATTGCCGAAGGCGACTCCGCCACCATCCTGGCCAACGAACTGGTCAAGGAAGTGTATCTGGGCCATGAATTCCGCCTTTAAGCACTATGTGCCTGGCGAATGCCCGAGCGGCGCCGGCGCTTCAATGCCGACGTCGCGGGGACGCGTTCAATTAATTGAGAGCGCCCCCTAGGCAAACACTTCAGTTTCAGGCATATAATTTGCTTAAGTTTGGCGCTCCGGCGCCCTGTAGTGGATGGCGCATGTGCGCCGGCGAATAAGGTGTTAAGCCCCTGCCATGAAACCATCGCTAGTCTTGAGAATGGGCCAGCAGCTGACGATGACACCGCAGCTGCAACAGGCCATCCGCCTGCTCCAATTGTCGACCCTGGACCTGCAACAGGAAATCCAGGAGGCGCTGGAGTCCAATCCGATGCTCGAACGCCAGGAAGAAGGCGAAGACTTCGACAATACCGATCCGCTGGCCGATAGCGTCGAGCAGAAAACTCCCGCCGAAATCCCGGAACCGTCCTACCAGGAAGCCGCCCCGACGGTGGACAACCTCGAGGACGGTGAATGGAACGAGCGTATTCCCAACGAGTTGCCCGTGGATACGGCCTGGGACGACGTGTACCAGACCAGCGCCAGCAGCCTGCCGAGCGGCGATGACGACGAGTGGGATTTCACCACCCGCACCTCCGCCGGCGAGAGCCTGCAAAGTCATCTGCTGTGGCAACTGAACCTGGCGCCGATGTCCGATACCGATCGCCTGATCGCCGTGACGTTGATCGATTGCATCAACAACCAGGGCTACCTGGACGAGACCCTCGAAGAAATCCTGGAAGCCTTCGACCCCGAGCTCGACATCGAGCTGGACGAGATCGAAGCCGTCCTCCATCGCATCCAGCAGTTCGAACCCGCCGGCATCGGTGCTCGCAACCTGGGTGAGTGCCTGTTGCTGCAACTGCGCCAGCTGCCTGCCAAGACCCCGTGGCTGGCCGAAGCCAAACGGTTGGTGACGGATTTCATCGACCTGCTGGGCGGCCGCGACTATAGCCAACTGATGCGTCGCATGAAGCTCAAGGAAGATGAGCTGCGCCAGGTCATCGAGCTGGTACAAAGCCTCAATCCGCGCCCTGGCTCGCAGATCGAATCCACCGAACCCGAATACGTGGTACCTGACGTGATCGTGCGCAAGCACAACGACCGCTGGCTGGTGGAACTGAACCAGGAATCGGTGCCCAAGCTGCGAGTCAACGCCCAATACGCCGGTTTCGTGAAGCGCGCCGACACCAGCGCCGACAACACCTTCATGCGCAACCAGTTGCAGGAAGCGCGCTGGTTCATCAAGAGCCTGCAAAGCCGCAACGAAACCCTGATGAAAGTTGCCACCCAGATCGTCGAGCATCAGCGCGGCTTCCTGGAGTACGGCGACGAAGCGATGAAACCGTTGGTCCTGCACGACATCGCCGAGGCGGTGGGCATGCATGAGTCGACGATTTCCCGGGTGACTACCCAGAAATTCATGCATACCCCACGGGGCATCTATGAATTGAAATACTTTTTCTCCAGCCACGTCAGCACCTCCGAAGGCGGCGAATGCTCGTCCACGGCCATCCGCGCGATCATCAAAAAATTGGTCGCGGCGGAAAATCAGAAAAAGCCGTTGAGTGACAGCAAGATCGCTGGTTTACTGGAGGCACAAGGCATTCAGGTGGCCCGCCGTACCGTCGCCAAATACCGTGAATCCCTCGGGATCGCGCCTTCGAGCGAACGCAAGCGGTTGATGTAACAGGCCACGCCACAGCGTTCCAGTGGCAGGTATTTCTGCCTGCCGCTTTATGCACTGGCAACGAAGGAGAAGCTGTATGCAAGTCAACATCAGTGGACACCAACTGGAAGTGACCGAACCCCTGCGCACCTACATCGGCGAGAAACTCGACCGATTGGAAAGGCATTTCGACAAGATCACCAACGTGCAGGTCACGATGAACGTCGAGAAGCTGCTGCAGAAAATCGAAGCCACGCTGCATATTCCCGGCGGAGAAGTGGTTGCCAACGCAGAGCATTCAGACATGTATGCCGCGATTGACCTGCTGACTGACAAGCTGGATCGCCAACTCAAAAAGCATAAGGAAAAGACCCAGAGCCTCCTCCAGGGCGCAACCGGTCGTTAACCCCCCCAATCCATGATCCGACTAGAAACCATCCTGACCCCCGGCCGTTCCCAAGTGAACGCGCCGGGCGGCAGCAAAAAGAAAGCCCTCGAACAAATTGCCAACCTGATCCACCGCGAGGTACCGGATCTGGAAATGCAAGACGTCTTCGAGGCATTGGTCGCCCGTGAAAAACTCGGCTCCACCGGTTTTGGCAACGGCATCGCCATTCCTCACTGTCGCCTCAAGGGCTGCTCCGCGCCAATCAGCGCGTTGTTGCACTTGGAAGCGCCTATCGATTTCGACGCCATCGACGGCGCCCCGGTCGACCTGCTGTTCGTATTGCTGGTCCCGGAAGCGGCGACCGATGCGCACCTGGAGCTGCTGCGCCAGATCGCCAGCATGCTGGACCGCAAGGAAGTACGCGAAAAACTGCGCAGCGCCCCGAGCAACGAAGCCTTGTATCAGGTAGTCCTGGACGAGCAGAACGGCCATTAAACATGCGCATGATCATCGTCAGCGGCCGCTCCGGCTCCGGTAAAAGCACGGCCCTCAACGTGCTTGAGGACAGCGGCTACTATTGCATCGACAATTTGCCAGCAGGCCTTCTTCCAGAATTGGCCGAGCGAGCGCTGATCCACACCGAGCTGGCGCAACCACTGGTCGCTGTGTCCATTGATGCCCGCAACCTGCCCAGCCATTTGTCGCGATTCCCCGAATTGCTCGAAGAAGTGCGCAGCCGGCATATCCAATGCGATGTGCTCTACCTGGACGCCGACGAGGAGACGCTGCTCAAACGCTTCTCTGAAACCCGTCGACGCCATCCGCTGAGCAACGCCAGCCGCTCCCTGGCGGAAGCCATCCATGACGAAAGCCAGCTGCTCGGCCCGATCGCCGACTTGGCGGACCTGAAGGTCAACACCACCAACCTGAACCTGTATCAGCTGCGTGACACCATCAAGCTGCGCCTGCTGAACCAGCCGGAGCCGGGCACGGCTTTCCTCGTGGAGTCGTTCGGCTTCAAGCGTGGCATGCCGGTTGATGCCGACCTGGTGTTCGATGTCCGGTGCCTGCCCAATCCCTACTGGAAGCCGGAACTGCGCGAACAGTCCGGGCTCGACCAGCCGGTAATCGATTACCTGGCGGCCCAACCGGATGTCGAGGAAATGTACCAGGACATTTCTGGCTACCTGCTGAAATGGCTGCCCCGTTTCGCCGCCAGCAACCGCGCCTACGTCACGATCGCGATCGGCTGTACCGGTGGGCATCACCGCTCCGTCTACCTGACCGAGCGCCTGGGTCAGCTCTTGCAACAATCCCTGAAGAACGTCCAGGTTCGCCACCGCGACCTCAGCTAAAGGATTCACATCGCGATGCCTGCTCGGGAAATTGAAATCATCAACAAGCTGGGCCTGCATGCCCGTGCCTCGGCCAAATTCGTGGGTGTGGCGGGCAAGTTTCCTGATACCACGATCCGGGTCGGGCGGACGCCTGAATCAACGGTCGACGGCAAGAGCATCATGGCGATGATGATGCTTGCAGCGGGCAAAGGCACCAAGATCCACCTGAACACGGAAGGTGAACAGGCTCAGGAAGCGATGGATGCACTGGTGGGACTCATCAATAACTACTTTGATGAAGGCGAATAGCCGCCCCTCGCCCAAACACGACCTTTACGGGGAGCGTCACGCCAACGCCGTATCCATCACCATCATCAAGCAAAACCCCACCAGCAGCCCCAGGCTCGCCAGCTTCTCGTGACCATTACGGCGCGATTCAGGGATGACTTCATGGGTGACAACCAGCAACATCGCGCCTGCGGCCAACGCCAATCCCAGGGGCAGCAGCGCCTCGGCCAGGCTGACCAGCCAGGCGCACAGCAGCGCGAACACCGGCTCGACCAGCCCTGACGCGGCGCCGATCAAAAATGCTCTGGCCCGGGACATCCCGGCGGCGGCCAGTACCAGCGCGATGACCAGCCCTTCCGGCACGTCCTGCAAGGCGATGCCCATCGCCAGGCTATCGGCATCCGGCATGCCGCCGCCCGCCGAGACACCGACGGCCATGCCTTCGGGAATGTTATGGGCGATGATTGCGAATACGAACAGCCAGATTCGCGGCGCAATGATCGGATGGCCCGGCGTTACCAACAGCTTTTCGGGGCTGGCAGATACCTTGCGGTCCACCAGATACAACCCGAACGCCCCGAGCAAAATGCCGAAACTGATGAAACCGCTGGCTGCCCACGGCGTGAATCCCAGCTGCTCGGCCGCGGCAATGCCGGGCACGATCAACGAAAACGCTGTGGCAGCGAGCATCACCCCGGCGCCGAAACCCAGCAGCGAATCGCTCACAGCTTGGGGCATGCGCCGGATCACCAGCACCGGCACGGCACCCAACGCGGTGCCCAGAGCGCAAAGCCCGCCGCCCTGCAATGCACGCAGCAGTTTCGGCTCCAGGTCCAGCCAGGCCAATCCCTGGACCGCCAATAATGCCATTCCGGCTAATACCAACAACGATCCCAAGGCGTAGCGGAACATCCGCCCGCCGCCTACCGCCAGCGCTTCAGTGTCCATAGTCAGCCTTGGATTGTTTCAGGAAGGACTCAAGCAAGCGCAGCCTCGTAACGTCGTGCGACTTCCGGCCAATTGATCACGTTATAGAAGGCGTTGATGTATTCGGGACGACGGTTCTGGTACAGCAGGTAATAAGCATGTTCCCAGACATCCAGGCCAAGGATGGGCGTATTCCCGCTCATCAACGGACTGTCCTGGTTGCCACTGCTTTCCACCACCAGGGTCTTTTGCGGGGTCACGCTCAACCAGGCCCAACCGCTGCCGAAACGGGTCAGCGCAGCCTTGGTGAAAGCCTCCTTGAAGCGCTCGATGCCGCCCAGTTGGGCCTCGATCGCCGTCGCGAGCGCCCCGTTCGGCTGACCGCCACCGCGGGGCGTCATCACGTCCCAGAACAGTGAATGGTTGGCATGGCCACCGCCCTGATTGACCACCGCGGCGCGCAGGTTCTGCGGCAATTGTCCAACGCTGGCCACCAGTTTCTCGATAGGCCAATCGGCATATTCGGTGCCATCTACGGCCGCGTTGAGGTTATTGATGTAGGTCTGGTGGTGCTTGGTGTAGTGGATCTCCATGGTTTGCGCATCGATGTGCGGTTCCAGGGCATCGTAGGCGTAAGGCAAAGCGGGCAAGGTAAAAGCCATGTTCAATGAACTCCGTGATGAAGAGTGGCGTTGCGCTGACGAGGTGCGGCGGCATTGCAGTGCAACAGGCGCTGGGTGCGTGGGTATTCGCCGTGATCGCTGATGAAATTCAGCAGTTCGACATAGGTCTTGTGGCTTTGGCGCATCGCGGCTTCACGCAACGCCGGCGCCATGCGTTCGTCCTGCATGGTCTGCAGCAGGCGCTGGTGGATGGCGCATAGGTACTCGGCGCTCTCCTCCGGCTGGTTCAAGCGCAGGTGCAAGTCCGCAAGGTTGTGATGGGACACGACGCAGGCCGCCACGGCCTCATCAGCGTCAGCCCAGCGCTCGAACAACACCTGCGCCAAGGCCAAGGCTTGCAGGTAGGCTTCGCGGGCGTCCACCAGCTCGCCTTGCATGAAACAGCGATTGGCCCGCTCGATCGTACGTTTCCAGTGTTCCATGATGAGTCCTCCACACAGGTGTCGGGGTTACACGCCGCCGGCGGTGAGCTTCTCCGGGTCCAGCAGGACTTCCAGCTCGCTGCGAGTCAGATCGGTGTGTTCCAGCGCGACATCGATGACCGGACGACCTTGCTGATACGCCTGCTTGGCGATTTCAGCGGCCTTCTGGTAACCGATGATCGGGTTCAGTGCCGTGACCAGGATCGGATTGCGCGACAGCGCCTCCTTGAGCCTGGCTTCGTTGACCTTGAACGTAGCGATGGCCTTATCCGCCAGCAAACGGCTGGAAGTGGACATCAGGGCCATACTGCTCAGCAGATTCTGGGCAATGATCGGCAGCATCACATTGAGTTCGAAATTGCCTGATTGACCGGCGAGGGTGATCACCGTGTCGTTGCCGATCACCTGGGCCGCGACCATTGCGGTGGCTTCGGGGATGACCGGATTGACCTTGCCAGGCATGATCGAGGAGCCCGGCTGCAAGCCCTCGAGTTCGATTTCCCCCAAGCCTGCCAGCGGCCCGGAGTTCATCCAGCGCAGGTCATTGGCGATTTTCATCAACGACACCGCCGTGGTCTTCAATTGCCCGGAAACCGCCACGGCGGTGTCCTGGGAACCGATCAACGCGAACAGGTTTTCGCCCGGAGTGAATTGCACTTGGGTCAGTTGCGTCAGTTGTTGGCTGAACAGCTCGGCAAACCGCGGGTGGGCATTGATCCCAGTCCCGACCGCCGTACCACCTTGGGCCAGCGATTGCAGGCTCGGCTGCAAATCTCGCAGATGGCCGATATTGGCCTTGAGCTGCTGCGCCCAACCGTCGAGCACTTGGCTCAGGCGCACCGGCATCGCGTCCATGAGGTGGGTGCGACCGGTCTTGATGAACGGATGGACCTCCAGGGCCTTGCGCTCGATCACCTGCACCAGATGCTCCAACGCCGGCAGCAACTGCTCGTGCAATGCCAGGGAAGCACTGACGTGAATGCTGGTGGGAATGATGTCGTTGCTGCTCTGGCCGCAGTTCACATGGTCATTCGGATTGACCGTCTCCCCCAGCAGACGACTGGCCAGGGTGGCGATCACTTCGTTGGCGTTCATGTTGGAGCTGGTGCCGGACCCGGTCTGGAAAATATCCACCGGAAAATGCGTCATGAAATCGCCTTCGAGCAGGCCTTGGGCCGCATCGACGATGGCCTTGCCTTGGGCCGCACTGATTTGCTCCAACTCCACATTAGCCCGGGCGGCGGCAGCTTTCGCCAGAATCAGGGCACGAATGAATTGCGCCGGCATGCGTTGGCCACTGATGGGGAAATTGTCCACGGCGCGCTGGGTCTGTGCGCCGTAGAGCGCAGCCGCCGGGACTTGGAGCTCGCCCATGCTGTCACGTTCGATACGGGTATTACTCATCGGGAAATCCTTGCTCCAGTTCAATAAGGGAAATCGACGGCGCCAGCGCGCACGTCGCCAGCGCCCAGGCATGACTCTGCCAGCGCTGGAGGCGACAGCGGCAAAGCGACTGCCGCTCCAGATCGCGCAAAGGGCGCCAGGCTTGATCGAGACAGAGGTTGCGCCAATGCCAGGGCAGTGCGACATCCGAGGCGGTGTCGAGCAACAGCCGGAAGGCGGTTTCAGAAATCATCCACGAGGAAGTGGCCGTGCAGCACGCCAGATAGCGCCCTTCGGCCAGGTAATGATCGATCAGCCGCGGCTCGTCCGGGCTCATCGCGCAACGGATCTGGCGGCTCATCCAGCGCCAGCTTTCAAGGTAGGGTTGTTCGTGCAGGGCGAAACTCATGACCGGGGCTCACTCGGCTAATGAGATTCATTATTAGATGATAATAAGAAGCAACACAACCGTAGCACGATACAAATTCATCGTGGCGAGGGAGCTTGCTCCCGCTCGGTTGCGCAGCGACCGCAAAATGCTGGGGCCGCTGCGCGCTGGAGCGCCAGCCCGGCCCAGCGGGAGCAAGCTCCCTCGCCACAAAAGCTCTCTGCCGCGGGTTTCTGCGGGTACAAAAAAGGCGCGTCACCCCAGTGGATGACGCGCCTTTTTTGATGCGATGAGGCGTTAGCTACCCGCCACCATCATCCGTTCGATCAGCACCGAGCCGGTGCGAATGTTGCTGCGCAGCTCCAGGTCATTCCCCACGGCAACGATCTGCTTGAACATGTCGCGCATATTGCCCGCGATGGTCACTTCCTGGACCGGGAACTGGATCTCGCCATTCTCGACCCAGAACCCCGCCGCGCCACGGGAGTAATCGCCGGTGACCATGTTCAGGCCATGCCCCATCAGTTCAGTCACCAGCAGGCCGCGGCCCATGCGTCGCAGCAAGGCCGCCTGGTCTTCTTCGCCGTGGGTCACGAACAGGTTGTGCACGCCTCCGGCATTGGCGGTACTCGGCATGCCGAGCTTGCGACCCGAGTAGGTGCCGAGGATATAGGAGACCAGCTCGCCGGTTTCCACGAACGGCTTGGCGTAGGTGGCCAGGCCGTCACCGTCGAACGCCGAGCTGCCCATGGCTTGCATCAGGTGCGGGCGCTCGTCGATGGTCATCCATTCCGGAAACAGTTTCTGGCCCAGCGAGCCTTCGAGGAACGACGATTTACGGTACAGATTGCCGCCGGACACCGCCGACAGGAAGCTGCCGAACAGCCCACCGGCCAGTTCGGCTGAGAACAGCACCGGCACTTCACAAGTCGGTACGGGCCGCGCGCCCAGGCGACTGGCTGCACGTTGCGCGGCTTTCTGGCCGATGCTCACCGGGTCCGTCAGCAAGGTGCCTTGGCGGCTCACGTCATACCAGTAGTCACGCTGCATCTGGCCGTCGGCCTCAGCGATCATCACGCAGCTGAGGCTGTGGCGGGTCGATGCATAACCGCCGATGAAACCGTGGCTGTTGCCGTAGACCCGGCAGCCCTGGTGGGTATTGAGCGTCGTGCCATCGGCATTCTTGATCCGGCTGTCGGCATCGAATGCTGCCGCTTCGCAACGCAGCGCCTGTTCAATGGCCTGCTCCGGTGTGATGTCCCAGGCATGGAACAGGTCGAAATCCTTCAGTTCCTTGCACATCAGCGCGGCATCGGCCAAGCCCGAGGCTTCGTCTTCAGAGGTGTGCTTGGCGATTGCCAGCGCAGCGGCGACGGTTTCGCGAATGGCCTCCGGACCGCTGGCCGAGGTGCTGGCCGAACCCTTGCGCTGCCCCACATACAGGGTAATGCCGAAACCCTGGTCGCGATTGAACTCAACGGTTTCCACTTCACGCTGGCGCACCGACGTCGACAGCCCCTGCTCCAGGGATACCGCCACTTCGCACGCGCTGGCGCCCTGTCGCTTGGCCTCGGCGATGATCTGCTCGACTTGTTCTTGCAGTGCCGGCAATGCTTGCGGGCCGACGCTCTGGACTGCACTCATGGGGTTCTCCACTCAAATTCTATTTTCGGTGGTCGCCATCGAGCGACCGGGCCGGACAAGCGGCCCCCGACTGGTTATCATGGCGGCGTTTCTTTGCGGACTGCCACCATGGTTGATTCTTACGACGACTCCCTCTACGAGGGTGAAAAAAGCAAATCCCAGGTCAAACGCGAGCTGCATGCTCTGGTTGACCTCGGCGAGCGCCTGACAACACTCAAGCCTGACTTGCTGGCCAAACTGCCACTGACCGACGCTTTGCGCCGGGCCCTGGCCGATGCGCCCAAGCACACCGCGAATATCGCGCGTAAACGGCACCTGCAATTCATCGGCAAACTGATGCGCGACCAGGACACTGACGCCATCCTGGTTCTGCTCGATCAACTCGATGCCTCCACCCGGCAGTACAACGAACGCTTCCACGGCCTGGAACGCTGGCGCGATCGCTTGATCGCGGGCGATGACGGCGTGCTGGAAAAATTCGTCATCGACTATCCGGAGGCTGACCGCCAACAATTGCGCTCCCTGATCCGTCAGGCCCAGCACGAATTGGCGCAGAACAAGCCGCCGGCCTCGAGCCGCAAAATCTTCAAATACATCCGTGAGCTGGACGAGACTCAACGCGGCCTGCGCTGAGTAACGCCCTCGGGTGGAGGGCTTGGCACTCCACCCGGCGCTCCCATCATGCGCCCGTGCCACCCACGGTAATCGCATCGATCTTCAGGGTCGGCTGGCCAACGCCCACCGGCACCGATTGCCCATCCTTGCCACACGTCCCGACACCGCTGTCCAGCGCCAGGTCGTTGCCGACCATCGACACCTTGCTCATCGCCTCCGGCCCGTTGCCGATCAGGGTCGCGCCCTTGACCGGTGCGGTGATCTTGCCGTCTTCGATCAGGTAGGCCTCGCTCGTGGAAAACACGAACTTGCCACTGGTGATGTCCACTTGGCCACCACCGAGATTGGCGCAGTAAATGCCCTTCTTCACCGACGCGATGATTTCGGCCGGATCGCTCTGGCCGCCCAGCATGTAAGTATTGGTCATGCGCGGCATCGGCAGGTGCGCGTAGGATTCGCGGCGACCGTTGCCGGTGCGGGCCACGCCCATCAGGCGAGCGTTGAGCTTGTCTTGCATGTAGCCCTTGAGCACGCCGTTTTCGATCAACGTGGTGCACTCGGTCGGCGTACCTTCGTCGTCGACGCTCAGGGAGCCACGACGTCCGGCGAGGGTGCCATCGTCGACGATGGTGCAGAGTTTCGAGGCGACCATTTCACCCATGCGTCCGCTGTAGGCCGAGCTGCCCTTGCGGTTGAAATCGCCTTCCAGGCCGTGGCCGACGGCTTCGTGCAACAGCACGCCTGACCAGCCCGACCCGAGCACCACCGGCAAGGTGCCAGCCGGGGCCGGGATGGCCTCCAGGTTGACCAGGGCCTGGCGCAGCGCTTCGCGGGCGTAGCCCATGGCGCGGTCTTCGCTGAGGAAATAGCGGTAGTCGGTACGTCCGCCACCGCCGTGGCCGCCGCGCTCACGACGGCCGTTCTGCTCGACGATCACGCTGACGTTGAAACGCACCAGCGGCCGTACGTCGGCGGCCAGGCCGCCATCGGTGGACGCTACCAGGATCCGTTCCCAGACCCCGGCCATGCTCACCGAGACCTGCTGGATACGCGGGTCGAGCGCGCGGGTGGCGACGTCGATGCGCTTGAGCAATTCGACTTTTTCGGCGCGGCTCATGACTTCCAGCGGATTATCCGGCGCATACAGTTGGGCCACGTCCTGGCTGCTGAACGCCTGGACCGTGCCGTTCTGCCCTGCGCGGGAGATCGAACGGGCGGCACGGGCCGCAGCGCCGAGGGCTTCGAGGGTGATGGCGTTGCTGTAGGCAAACCCGGTTTTTTCGCCGGACTGGGCACGCACACCCACGCCTTGGTCGAGGTTGAAACTGCCTTCCTTGACGATGCCGTCTTCCAGCGACCACGACTCGGAAATCTGCCCCTGGAAATACAGGTCGGCCGCATCGATGCCCGGGCCGGCCAGGTCGCCCAGCACGCCCTGCAGGCTTTCGAGGGTCACGCCACCGGGGGCTAAAAGATGTTCACTGACTGAGGACAACAACCCGCTCATAAGTTCTACGCCTTGAATTCGTCGTCTTGGACAGGCCGCCGTCGGGCGCCCTGCGAGAAAAAGCGCCGATGGCTCGCCACCGGCATGCGCGCCCGGATGGACGCTTGTTCATTGCTGTCGCGCTCGGCCAACAGCACGGCCTCCCCCTGATCCTGTTGTGCCAGCACGCGGCCCCAAGGGTCGACAATCGCGGCATGGCCAAAGGTTTCCCGTGGCCCCGGATGCATACCGCCTTGGGCGGCCGCCAGCATGTAGCACTGGGTCTCTATGGCTCGGGCGCGTATCAGCACGTCCCAATGGGCGGCGCCGGTCACCGCGGTAAAGGCCGAAGGCGCGGTGATCAATTCGGCCCCGGCCGCCCGCAACTCGCTGTAGAGTTCCGGGAAACGCAAGTCGTAGCAAACCGTCAAGCCAACCCGGCCCACCGGTGTATCGGCGACCACCACGTTGGCGCCGTAAGCATAGTCATCGGATTCGCGGTAGCGCCCGCGATTGTCCGCCACGTCCACATCAAACAGGTGCAGCTTGTCATAGCGCGCCACGACCTGGCCTTGGTCATCCACCAACAAAGAGCACGCGTGGGCCCTGGCCTCAGGCTGGTCTACCGGCGGCAACGGCAACGTCCCGGCCACAATCCATAACTTGAGGTCGCGGGCGACCTGTTTCAACCAGGGCAGGATCGGTCCCTGACCAAAGGCTTCGGCGCGCGCGATGTCGGCGACGTCCCGCCGACCCATGGCGGCGAAGTTTTCAGGCAGCACCGCCAGCCTTGCGCCACCGGCGGCAGCCTGTTCCAGCAACACGCGGGCACGGGCCAGGTTAGCGAGTACATCACTTTGGCTCACCATTTGAATCACGGCGACTGGCATGACTCCTCCCGCTATTTCGTTTGTCCGGTGTGGTAGGGCATCGATCGATCAGAACGGTTTGTCGAAGGTGATCTTCGGCTCTTTCCACGGCCCCTTGACGTCGTATCTTACGCTGGCAAAACGCGCCACGCGGTCACCGATCAGTTTGTCGATCAAAAATAACGCCCCACCCACTGCCGGTGCGCCGACGATCAGCGCGGCGATTGGCAAGTTGTTGGTCACCGGCAAGGTCACCAACAATTTGGCGTCGACCCGGTCGGCCACCATGTCCAGCGTTCCGTTGAGTTCCAGGTTGCTCGACGGCCCCGTCAGGGTGATGGGTTCGCGGGTCACATAAACCCCGTTACTCGCCACCAGCAGTCCCTTGACCCGGTCGTAACTCAGCCCCTTGCCGAACAGGTCGGAGAAATCCAGGCGCAAGCGGCGGCCAATGGAGTTGAAATTCAATAGCCCGAATACCCGTAGCGCCTGGGCACTTCCCTCGACTTCAACGAACTGCCCTTTATTGAGGGACGCATCGAGGCTACCGGAAAAACGCTTGGTGGCCACCCAGGCGGGCGAACCGGGCCAGCGGCCGTCGACATCCAGGTGAAATTCCTGGCTGGTCACGCTCGGCGCGAAGCCCCAGCCTTTGAGCACGTCGGCCAGATTCTTGCCCTTGATACGACCCTTGTACCAACTGCTGGTGGAACCGGGCAGGCCTTCCCAGGCGCCATTGCCGTTCAAGACCATGCCCTTCAGGCCCATGTCCAGATCGTTCAGCGCAATGCCCTTGCCGGTCGGGCGTACCTTCAGCGACCACGCACCGATGAGATCGGGGCCTTGGAACAACTGGTCGATGGCGATATCCATGGCCGGTATCTTGCTGGGATCGACCGAGGCCAGTGGATCCGGGGCGTTTTCGTCGGCCTGGACCGTCGGGTCGGCGGCGGGTAGCCGGACGTAATCGAGCTTGATGGCGATGGGAGCAGCTTTGGCATCCGGCAAATTGACGCTGCCCTTGGCCTGCTGGCTGTCAAGCCGCATGGCCCAAGCGTCCGGCTTACGGTCCAGTTGCACCGACGCCTGGTCCAGCGTCGTGCCCATGGCAGTAAGCTTGCCCACTTTCAGGTCGGCGCTGCTGAGTACTTGCCGGGCGCTACCGCCCGGATCCTGACCGGCGTATTTGCCAACCAGTTCCTGCCAAGGACTCACGTCCAGTTCCGACAGCGTGCCGCGCAATCGCAGCCCCTTGGCGCCAGGCAAGACCGCATCGCCCACGCCCAGCAACAATTCGCCGCGACCGTCAGCGAAGTTCCCACTCGGCGCCGCGTAAGTAAAACTGGCCAAATCGCCGTAATTGAGCCAATACCGCCGCTCCGGCCCTTGCAAGGTCATGCGAAACACTGTGTCGCGGCCAACATCCGCAGCCATGCCGAAAGGTGTCGGCAGGTCTACGGCCACGCCCTTGAGGCTGGAGCTGACCGACAACTGGCTGTCGGCACCGTCCAGGATCACTTGCAACTGGTAGGGCACGACACCGGATACCGGCAACGGCTGGGTGACATTCAGCCAATTGGTGAGTTTCTTGATTTCCACCTGCCCGGACGCGGCGACCCGGGTGTTGAGCGCACCGGCACGGCCCTCGGCGAAAATCTGCGCGGTCACGGGGCGGTCGAACGCCCGGGCCGCGATGTTCTTGCCACTCAGCCCCTTGCTGCTGTCGAAACGGAAATCGCCTTTGAGCTGGGTCAATTCCAGCGCTGGTTCGCTGAGCTTGAGCCGGGCCTTGTCGGTGGAGAAGTCCACCAGGATCTTCGGTTCCTCGCCCTTGACCAGCGGGATATCGAGTTTCACGTTGCCTTGCAGGTCGCCCTCGCCTTCCCAGCCAGCGAACGTCTCGGCCGTGCCAATCGGCGCGGTCTGGAGGATTTTCAGGCCGTCGCCCAATCCGCCGGCGAAACCGCCGTCCAACAGCAGATGAGAACTCTGCCCGCTGGGTACATGAGGGATATTCACCGCGATGTCCTTGACCTGCGTGTTCAGCAGTTGCCCTTCGCTGGCGAAGATGCGTACGCCGCTGTCTTCGACGAACACATCACCGCTGACCTTGCTGACCGAAGGCCAGCCCGGCTGGAACGCCAGCTCGGCGTCATGCACCTTGAAAAACAGGCTGATGCTGCGGTCCGCGTCCCCGGCACTTTTATTCAGCGAGCCTTGGTACTGGAAAAAACCCTCGTCCACCGCACCCTTGACGATGGCCGTGCGCAACCATTCGTCCAGCGCCGGGCTGAGGACGGCCGGCAGGTACTTGGCGGTGTAGCGCCCGTCACCGTCCACCAGGCCGACCCGCAGGTCCATGTAGTCTTCCTGGCTGTGGTCCAGATGCAGGCGGATCAGGAAATCGCCAGCAATTCGGCCTTCCTCGCCCAGCACCTTCAGATACGGCGCGATCAGGGTGAACGTCTGCTTGTCGAGCTTCCAGGTCAGCCGGGCGTTGGCCTGCTGATATTGCCAAGGTTTGGCAAAGATCGGGTCCAGGTGCAGGGAGAAATCCTTGCTGTCCATGCGCAACTCGCCACCGCCGAGGTCGCCACTGAGGCTGCCCGACACGTTGCGCGCCGCTGGGGCACCGCGATAGGCGTCAAAGCCCACGGTGTCCAGGTTGGTCGCAAAGCTGATTTTCTGGTCGCCGGTGTTTTGTGGTCGAAAGTCCACCAGGACGTTGCGCAGGCCACCGGTTACCTTGAGCCGGTCAATTGTCGTGGCAAGGCCTTCGGGCAACGGCGCCAGGGCATTGAGCAGTGGCGTGAGCGGTGTCAGGTCGAGGCGATCGGCCTGCAAATGCCAGCGTTCCTCGGTCTTGTCGGTGGCGTCACTCTGCTGCAAATGGAGACGCGATTCCCAACGGGTCTCGCCCAGGTTCATTGCCAGCGTGTCGAAGGTCGCGGTGAATCCCTGGCTGCTGCGCTGGAAATATGCGTTGAGCGCCAGGTTGTGGATTTGCACCGGTTTGCGGTCGGCATAAGCACCCTGGAGCTGCGGCGCATTCAAGCGCATGGCCGCGCTTTGCACCGTGCCCTGGCCCCAACTGAGCCAGAACTCGCCGCCGGCCTTGATCTCGGAAAAATTCCATTGTCGGGTCAGGCGCTTCGGCAGCCATTTGGACCAGTCGCTTTGCGGCAGGCTCAAATAGGCATCCGCCTCGCCATTCTTCCAGTCGCTGGCGCGAATGCGGGTACGCAGGTTGATCGCCACGGGCTGGCCGTCCGGCAACGTCAGGCGCGCGTCCAAGCGCTGGCGGGCGCCGCCGGTGCGCAAGCTCAGGCCGACGTAGGTCAGGCTCAACGGAGGATGATCCACCGGCTGCAAAGTGACCTGGCTGTCGAGCACCGACAGCTTCGAAACCATCTGCATCCGATCCAACAACTGCTGTGGATCGAATGGCTGGTCGTCCCGCACCGGCAGGCCTTCCAGCGCCCATTTGCCGTCGGTGCCTTCCTTGAGGCTGATCTTCAGGCCACTGACTTCCAGATGAGCGATGCGCACCTGGCGCGTCAGCAGGCTGTCCCAGAGGTTCGGCACGGCCCTGACCTGATCGAGGTGCAAGGCATTCGGCCCCTCCCCGACCACCACGTCGCGCGCGGCCAATATCGGCGCCAGGGCACTCCAAGTGCCTTCGAGGCTACCGACATGCACGGGTATGCCCAACGCTTCGCTGGCCCGAGTCTCGACTTCGCTGCGGTATTCGGCCACCAGCGGGACCAACTCCCGGCCGAGGCTGACGTATAACGCGAGCACCACCAGCAGCAGCGCGCACAGGCCCAGCCCCCAGCGTGTCAGCGTCGCCAAAAGGCGTGTCAGACGCTCCATGTCAGCAGTCCCCCCTGGCAAAGGCATTCAATTGCGCGGCCTTGCCATCCATGCGACTTCAGAGCAACACCACGTCGTATTGTTCCTGGGAATACATGGTTTCCACCTGGAAGCGAATCGTGCGGCCGATAAAGGCTTCCAGTTCCGCGACGTTGCCGGACTCTTCATCGAGCAGGCGGTCCACCACTTTCTGGTTAGCCAACACTCTATAGCCCGTCGCCTGGTAGGCGCGTGCCTCGCGGAGAATTTCCCGGAAGATTTCGTAACACACGGTTTCCGGAGTCTTCAGCTTGCCTCGCCCCTGGCAGCTGCTGCAGGGCTCGCAGAGCACCTGCTCAAGGCTTTCGCGGGTGCGCTTGCGGGTCATCTGCACCAGGCCCAGCTCAGTGATGCCGATGATGTTGGTCTTGGCGTGATCGCGCTCGAGTTGCTTTTCCAGGGTACGCAGCACTTGGCGCTGATGCTCTTCATCTTCCATGTCGATGAAATCGATGATGATGATTCCGCCCAGGTTGCGCAGGCGCAGTTGCCGGGCGATGGCCGTGGCCGCCTCAAGATTGGTCTTGAAGATAGTTTCTTCGAGGTTGCGATGGCCGACAAACGCCCCGGTATTGACGTCGATGGTGCTCATCGCCTCGGCCGGGTCGACCACCAGGTAACCGCCAGACTTGAGCGGCACCTTGCGTTCAAGGGCGCGCTGGATTTCGTCTTCTACGCCGTACAGGTCGAAAATCGGCCGTTCGCCAGGATAATGCTCGAGACGGTCGGCGATTTCAGGCATCAGCTCGGCGACGAATTGCGTGGTCTTCTGGAACGTTTCCCGGGAATCGATGCGGATTTTCTCGATCTTGGGGCTGACCAGGTCCCGCAGGGTCCGTAGCGCCAGGCCAAGGTCCTCGTAAATCACGCTGGGCGTGGCGATGGTCTTGATCTGCACGGCGATCTGGTCCCAAAGCCTTCGCAAGTAGCGGATATCCATCAGGATCTCGTCGGCTCCGGCGCCCTCGGCGGCGGTGCGCAGGATGAAGCCACCGGCCTCCTTGATCCCTTCTTTTTCCACGCAGTCGCTGACGACCTTCTTCAGACGCTCACGCTCGCCTTCGTCTTCGATCTTCAGCGAAATGCCGACGTGGGCAGTGCGTGGCATGTACACAAGGTAACGCGACGGAATGGACAACTGGGTGGTCAGCCGCGCGCCCTTGGAGCCGATAGGATCCTTGGTGACCTGCACCACCAGGCTCTGGCCTTCATGCACCAGCGCGCTGATGCTTTCCACCGCCGGCCCTTCGCGCATGGAAATTTCCGACGCATGGATGAACGCTGCGCGGTCCAGGCCGATGTCGACGAACGCTGCCTGCATGCCCGGCAACACCCGCACCACCTTGCCCTTGTAGATGTTGCCGACAATGCCACGCTTTTGCGTGCGCTCGACGTGAACCTCTTGCAGGACACCGTTTTCAACCACCGCTACGCGCGATTCCATCGGCGTGATGTTGATCAGGATCTCTTCACTCATGGCAGGGTCTCGTTCAGGCGTATTCACGATTATGGCCGCATCAAGTCAGACGGCGCTCAGCGCGCGCTCAAGGTTTGCCAACAGGGTATGCCGAAATGGCCGAGTAGTTCTGCGGTTTCGCACAGTGGCAGGCCGACCACGGCTGAATAACTGCCTTCCAGTCCGGCGACGAACACCGCGCCCAGGCCCTGGATACCATAGCCGCCCGCCTTGTCCCGAGGTTCGCCGCTGGCCCAATAGGCGAGCGCTTCCTGTTCGGTGATGAGGCGAAAGCACACCCGGCTGCGAACCACCCGGGTTTCGCAGTGCTGGCCGTCCACAACGGCAATGGCGGTCAGCACTTCATGGTCGCGACCGGACAGGCTCAGGAGCATCGACAGGGCGTCAGCCTGATCCACTGGTTTACCGAGAATTCGTCCCTGCAACACCACGGCGGTGTCGGCCCCGAGCACGCAGCCCTCGACGTCAGACGCCAAGGCGTGTCGCCCGGCCTCGGCCTTGCCACGCGCCAGGCGTTCGACATAGGCCGATGGGGTTTCTTGATCGAGGGGAGTTTCGTCGATGTCCGCGCTGATGGCGGTGAACGGCACGCCGATCTGCGCAAGCAGCTCACGCCGACGCGGCGAACCTGAGGCGAGGTAAAGCGGTTTCATCAAGACATCTCCCTTCCAAGGTGCGGGCCAATGCCTGACCGAATCAGTTGATTTTGAAACGCAGGCGCAAGCCACGCAAACCGAAGCTTATCCACGGCCAGAGCAAGGCACTGACCAAGGCCGGCAGCACCAGCGCCAGGGTAGGCTGACGATTGCCGGTCAGCGCGCTGAGCCATAGCTGTACCAGCTGCGCCAGGCCAAAGATCACCAGGATCACCAGGCACTGTTGCCACATCGGGAACATCCGCAGGCGTTGTTGCAGCGACAGCACCAGGAAAGTGATCAGCGTCAGGATCAATGCGTTTTGCCCCAGCAACGTGCCGTAAAGCACGTCTTCGGCCAAGCCAAGGCACCAGGCGGTGACCATGCCAACCTTGTGCGGCAAGGCCAACGCCCAGAAGGCCAGCAACAGGGCCAGCCACAGTGGCCGGAGGATTTCCATGAACTGCGGCAGCGGTGAAATGCTGAGCAGCAGGCCGATGGCGAAAGTCAGCCAGACCATCCAGCCGTTACCGGATCGAGTACTGCTCATTCTTCTCGTGCTCCCCTAGTGGCAGGCGCGGTGGCGGGCGTCGAGGCCGGCGGTTTGGCTGCAGGTCTTGCAGGCTGGGTCGCCGGCTGATGGGCGGCTGGACGGGCGGGGGTCGCGGCAGGTGCGGCCGGGGGCGTCGTGGCCGGGGGCGTGGCAGCGGGTGTTGCTGCTTGGGGCTTGGGCACCGTGGTCGGAACAGGCACAGGCGCTGGCGCGGCCGGAGCGGCCGATTCGCCACCCTGCCGGTCCTGGACTTCCTGGGCCACCGCCGCATCGTTGGCGCGTTCTTCAGGCGTGCGATTGTCGCTGAAAACCAGCAGCAGGTAGCGACTGCGGTTCAACGCGGCCGTCGGCACTGCCCGCACGATCGCGAACGGCTGGCCGGAGTCGTGGATGACTTCCTTGACCGTTGCCACCGGATAACCGGCCGGGAACCGCTGGCCGAGGCCGGAACTGACCAGCAAGTCGCCTTCCTTGATGTCGGCAGTGTCCGCCACGTGGCGCAGCTCCAGGCGTTCCGGGTTGCCGGTGCCGCTGGCAATCGCCCGCAAGCCGTTGCGATTGACCTGCACGGGAATACTGTGGGTGGTATCGGTCAGTAGCAGGACACGGGACGTATAGGGCATCAACTCCACCACCTGGCCCATCAGGCCACGGGCGTCGAGCACCGGCTGGCCGAGGACCACGCCGTCGCGCTCACCCTTGTTGATGATGATGCGGTGGGTGAAGGGGTTGGGGTCCATGCCGATCAACTCGGCCACTTCGACCTTCTCGTTGACCAGCGCGGAGGAGTTGAGCAACTCGCGCAACCGCACGTTCTGCTCGGTGAGGGCCGCCAGCTTCTGCATGCGCCCCTGCAACAGCAGGTTTTCGGTCTTGAGTTTTTCGTTTTCGGCGACCAGTTCGGTCCGGCTGCCAAACTGACTGGCCACACCTTGCCACAACCGTTGCGGCAGGTCGGTGATCCAGTAGGACTCCATCAACACCAGCGACATCTGGCTGCGCACTGGCTTGAGCAGCGTGAAACGGGCGTCGACCACCATCAGCGCGACCGACAGCACGGTCAACACCAGAAGGCGCACACCCAGTGAGGGGCCTTTGGCGAAAAGCGGTTTAATAGGCCGCTCCTCCCAGGCAAATGTTTTCTTTATTCATACGGCATCAAACCGGCCTGGATACGAATGACAGAAGATAAACGCCAACGGGCAGCACTGCAAAGTGCTGCCCGGGCGCAAACAACATAGACCACTCAGCCAGACTTATTCGCTGGAGAGCAGGTCCATGGTGTGCTTGTCCATCATTTCCAGCGCACGGCCACCGCCGCGGGCAACGCAGGTCAAAGGGTCTTCGGCAACGATCACCGGCAGGCCGGTTTCCTGGGCCAGCAGTTTGTCGAGGTCACGCAACAGCGCGCCACCACCGGTCAGCACCAGGCCGCGCTCGGCGATGTCCGAGGCCAGTTCCGGCGGCGACTGCTCCAGGGCGCTCTTGACGGCCTGGACGATGGTCGCCAGTGACTCTTGCAGCGCTTCGAGCACCTCGTTGGAATTGAGGGTGAACGCCCGTGGAACGCCTTCGGCCAGGTTGCGACCGCGTACGTCGACTTCGCGCACTTCACCGCCCGGGTAGGCCGTGCCGATTTCCTGCTTGATGCGCTCGGCGGTGGATTCGCCGATCAGGCTGCCGTAGTTGCGGCGCACGTAGGTGATGATCGCTTCGTCGAAACGGTCGCCGCCCACACGCACGGACTCGGCGTAGACCACACCGTTGAGGGAGATCAAGGCGATCTCGGTGGTACCACCACCGATGTCGACGACCATCGAACCGCGCGCTTCTTCCACCGGCAGGCCGGCACCGATGGCTGCGGCCATTGGTTCTTCGATCAGGAACACTTCGCGGGCACCGGCACCGAGGGCCGATTCACGGATGGCGCGACGCTCCACCTGGGTGGATTTGCACGGCACGCAGATCAGCACGCGAGGGCTGGGCTGCAGGAAACTGTTTTCGTGAACCTTGTTGATGAAGTACTGCAGCATCTTTTCGCAGACGCTGAAGTCGGCGATCACGCCGTCTTTCATAGGGCGAATGGCTGCAATGTTGCCCGGCGTACGGCCCAGCATGCGCTTGGCTTCCGTACCGACAGCCACGACACTCTTCTGGTTACCGTGGGTGCGGATAGCCACGACCGAGGGTTCATTCAGGACGATACCGCGCTCGCGCACGTAAATAAGGGTGTTGGCAGTGCCCAGGTCGATGGAAAGATCGCTGGAAAACATGCCACGCAGTTTCTTGAACATGGGAAAGGGACCCTAGGCAACGCGTGGGTAAAAAAGTGCGGCAAACTCTAACAACGACAGGGATTTTGGGCAAGGCGCCAATATGTTAAATTGGCCGCTTTTCTGTGCACCAAACCCCACAATCGCGGGTATAGACCCGTAGAAATGCGGTAGTGTTCCGACAATCTAACACACGGACAGACTGCGTCCGTTTTGTTTTCCACTGGAGAATCCCATGGCGCTTGAACGCTCCGACGTGGAAAAAATCGCTCATCTGGCCTGCTTGGGCCTCAATGAAGCCGATCTTCCACACATTACTGCTGCCCTGAACAGCATTCTAGGGCTGGTCGACGAGATGCAAGCGGTCGATACCGACGGTATCGAACCGCTGGCCCACCCACTGGAAGCCAGCCAGCGCCTGCGCGCCGACGTCGTCACCGAGTCGAATAATCGCGAGGCCTACCAGTCCATCGCACCTGCGGTCGAAAACGGCCTGTACCTGGTTCCGAAAGTCATCGACTAAAGGGAAAGA
The DNA here is from genome assembly GCF_014268685.1 of Pseudomonas sp. SWRI92. Classification (NCBI taxonomy): domain Bacteria; kingdom Pseudomonadati; phylum Pseudomonadota; class Gammaproteobacteria; order Pseudomonadales; family Pseudomonadaceae; genus Pseudomonas; species Pseudomonas sp. SWRI92. The sequence continues at coordinate 19,090 of NZ_JABWQY010000008.1, read as the reverse complement.
GCCTCTCATGCATCACATGACCCTGGCCGAGATCGCCCGCGGACTCGCCGATAAAAAGTTTTCTTCCGAAGAGCTGACCAAGACCCTGCTGGCGCGCATCGCCCAGCTCGACCCGCAGCTCAACAGTTTCATCAGCCTCACCGAAGAACTGGCCCTGAGCCAGGCCAAGGCCGCCGACGCCCGTCGCGCCAACGGTGAGAGCGGCGCCCTGCTCGGTGCGCCGATTGCCCACAAAGACCTGTTCTGCACCCAGGGCATCCGCACCAGTTGCGGCTCGAAGATGCTCGATAACTTCAAGGCGCCGTACGACGCCACCGTCGTCGCCAAGTTGGCCGCCGCCGGCACCGTGACCCTGGGCAAGACCAACATGGACGAATTCGCCATGGGTTCTGCCAACGAGTCGAGCTACTACGGCGCGGTGAAAAACCCGTGGAACCTGGAACATGTCCCGGGCGGTTCGTCCGGCGGTTCCGCCGCCGCCGTGGCCGCGCGCCTGTTGCCCGCTGCCACCGCGACCGACACCGGCGGCTCGATCCGCCAGCCAGCCGCGTTCACCAACCTCACCGGGCTCAAGCCGACCTACGGTCGCGTCTCGCGCTGGGGCATGATCGCCTACGCCTCCAGCCTCGACCAGGGCGGCCCGCTGGCGCGCACCGCCGAAGACTGCGCGATCCTGCTGCAAGGCATGGCCGGCTTCGACCCGAACGATTCCACCAGCATCGATGAGCCGGTGCCGGACTACAGCGCCGGCCTCAACGGCTCGCTGCAAGGCCTGCGCATCGGCGTACCGAAGGAATACTTCGGCGCCGGCCTCGACCCGCGCATCGCCGAGCTGATCCAAGACAGCATCAAGGCGCTGGAAAAGCTCGGCGCCGTGATCAAGGAAATCAGCCTGCCGAACATGCAGCACGCCATCCCGGCGTACTATGTGATCGCCCCGGCGGAAGCGTCCTCGAACCTCTCGCGCTTCGACGGCGTGCGCTTCGGCCATCGCTGCGAGAACCCGCAAAACCTCATCGATCTGTACAAGCGCTCCCGTGGCGAAGGCTTCGGCGCCGAAGTGCAACGCCGGATCATGGTCGGCGCCTACGCGCTGTCCGCTGGCTACTACGATGCCTACTACCTCAAGGCGCAAAAAATCCGCCGCCTGGTAAAAAACGACTTCATGGCCGCCTTCAACGAGGTCGACATCATCCTCGGCCCAACCACGCCGAACCCGGCCTGGAAACTCGGCGCCAAGAACAGCGACCCGGTCGCTGCCTACCTGGAAGACGTCTACACCATCACCGCCAACCTCGCCGGCTTGCCAGGCTTGTCCATGCCGGCCGGTTTCGTCGATGGCCTGCCGGTGGGCGTGCAGCTGCTCGCGCCGTATTTCCAGGAAGGCCGCCTGCTCAATGTCGCTCATCAGTACCAGCTGAACACTGATTGGCACACCCGCACCCCAACCGGCTTCTGAGGAGAAACACATGCAATGGGAAGTCGTGATCGGGCTGGAGATACATACCCAGCTCACCACCCGATCGAAAATCTTTTCCGGTAGCTCGACCACGTTCGGCTCCGAGCCCAACACCCAGGCCAGCCTCGTCGACCTGGGCATGCCCGGCGTACTGCCTGTGCTCAACGCCGAAGCGGTGCGCATGGCGGTAATGTTCGGCTTGGCGATCGACGCCGAGATTGGCCAGCACAACGTGTTCGCCCGCAAGAACTACTTCTACCCGGACCTGCCCAAGGGCTACCAGATCAGCCAGATGGAATTGCCGATCGTCGGCAAGGGCCACCTGGACATCGCCCTGGAAGACGGCACCGTCAAACGCGTCGGCATCACCCGTGCGCATCTGGAAGAAGACGCTGGCAAGAGCCTGCACGAAGAATTCAACGGCGCCACCGGCATCGACCTGAACCGTGCCGGCACGCCGCTGCTGGAAATCGTCTCCGAGCCGGACATGCGCAGCGCCAAGGAAGCCGTGGCCTACGTCAAGGCGATCCATGCACTGGTGCGCTACCTGGGCATCTGCGACGGCAACATGGCCGAAGGCTCGCTGCGCTGCGACTGCAACGTGTCGATCCGGCCCAAGGGCCAGGTCGAGTTCGGCACCCGCTGCGAGATCAAGAACGTCAACTCGTTCCGCTTCATCGAGAAGGCGATCAACACCGAGATCCAGCGCCAGATCGAACTGATCGAGGACGGCGGCAAGGTCATCCAGCAGACCCGCCTGTACGACCCGAACAAGGACGAGACCCGTCCGATGCGCAGCAAGGAGGAAGCCAACGACTACCGTTACTTCCCCGATCCGGACCTGCTGCCGGTGATCATCGAGGACTCGTTCCTCAATGACGTACGCGCCACCCTGCCGGAACTGCCGCCGCAGAAACGCGAGCGCTTCCAGGCGCAGTTCGGCCTGTCGAGCTATGACGCCAACGTCCTGGCCACGAGCCGCGAACAAGCCGACTACTTCGAAAAAGTCGTGAGCATCGGCGGCGATGCCAAGCTGGCGGCCAACTGGGTGATGGTCGAGTTGGGCAGCCTGTTGAACAAGCAGGGCCTGGAAATCGATGAGTCGCCGGTCTCGGCCGAGCAACTGGGCAGCATGCTGCTGCGGATCAAGGACAACACCATTTCCGGCAAGATCGCCAAGATGGTGTTCGAAGCCATGGCCAATGGTAAAGGCAGCGCCGACGAGATCATCGAGAAGCGCGGCTTGAAGCAGGTCACCGACACGGGGGCGATCAGCGCCGTGCTCGATGAAATGCTCGCGGCCAACGCCGAACAGGTCGAGCAATACCGCGCGGCGGACGAAGCCAAGCGTGGCAAGATGTTCGGCTTCTTCGTCGGTCAGGCCATGAAAGCCTCCAAGGGCAAGGCCAACCCGCAACAGGTCAACGAACTGCTCAAAAGCAAGCTCGAAGGCTGACTTAATGGATGGTGATCGTTCCCGCGCTCTGCGTGGGAACGCCTCACTGGACGCTCCGCGTCCGCTTTTTGTGACGCAGAGCGTCACGGGCTGCATTCCCACGCAGAGCATGGGAACGATCATGGGGTCATCGAATGAAGCGTCTCCTCGGCGCCTGCGCCCTGCTGTCCTTGCTGGCCGGTTGCGCCAGCCAGAGCGGGACGGTCGATCCACACGGCTACGACCAGACCGGCGTCGCCTCTTATTACGGTGCCAGGCATCATGGCAAGCGCACCGCCAGCGGCGAGCGTTTCGACCAGCACGGCCTGACCGCCGCCCATCGCCAGTTGCCGTTCGGCACGCGGGTGAAAATCACCAACCTGAAAAACAACGACAGCGTCGTGGTGCGCATCAACGATCGCGGCCCGTATACCCGCGGTCGCTTGATCGACGTTTCACGCGCCGCCGCCGAACAATTGGGCATGCTGCGCAGCGGCACCGCGCGGGTGCGCGTGCAAGCCCTCGACGATTGATAGACGGAGCCCGGCCATTTCCCTACTCACCGCCCTACCGCTGCTCAGCCTGATCGAATTGTTCGGCGCCCTGCTGTTGCTGATCGCCGGCGCCGAGCTGCTCGTGCGCGCCGCCGTCGGCCTGGCGGCCCGCTTGCAGGTGCGGCCGTTGATCATCGGCCTGACCGTCGTCGCCTTCGGCAGCAGCGCGCCGCAGATGGCCGTCAGCCTGCAGGCGACCCTCGCCCAGAACGCCGACATCGCCGTGGGCAGTGTGATCGGCAGCGGTATCTTCAACATCCTGGTAACTCTCGGCCTGTCGGCACTGATCATCCCGTTGCGCGTCTCGCGTCAGTTGGTGCGGCTGGATATTCCACTGATGATCGGCGCCAGCCTGCTGGTGTTCGTGCTGGCCTGGAACGAAGAGCTGACCCGCTTGGACGGCGCACTGCTGCTGATGGCCCTGGCGGTGTACCTGGGCCTGCTGCTGCGCCAGTCCCGACATTCGGGACGACCGCATCCGGTGGGCGTGGACGTGGCCCGCATGTCGTGGCTCAAGAGCTTGATGATGATCGTGTCGGGCCTGACGATGCTGGTTTTCGCCGGGAACCTGCTATTGGGCGCCGCCGTGGAAGTGGCGAGCGACCTGGGACTGTCGGAGCGCATCATCGGCCTGACCATTGTCGCCGTCAGCACTTCGCTGCCGGAACTTGCCACCTCGCTGATCGCCGCCCTGCGCGGCCAGCGGGACATCGCGGTAGGCAACGTGATCGGCAGCAACCTGTTCAACCTGCTCGGCGTGCTGGGCGTGACCGCCCTCGCCGCCCCGTCGCCGCTGTCGGTCTCGCCCAATGCCCTGGACTTCGACTTGCCGGTGATGCTCGGCGTGGCGGTGTTGTGCCTGCCGGTGTTCTATTCCGGCTATCGCGTCACCCGCGCCGAGGGCCTGCTGTTCCTGGGGCTGTACCTCGCCTACGGGCTGCACGTGGTGTCGTTCACCACCGGCATGCCATTGGCCGGCCAGCTGGAACGGCTGATGCTGTTCTACGTGCTGCCCGCCCTGTTCGCGTTCCTGCTGTTCACGTCCTCGCGCGCCTGGCGCCGCCAACACCACAAGAGGGATTTACCATGACCGACACGCCAAAGACCGGCCTCGACATGCGTCGCCAAGTCATGGGCGACGCCTTCGTCGACCGAGCCCTGGGCAACGCCACCGAATTCACCCAGCCGTTGCAGGACTTCGTCAACGAGCATGCCTGGGGCAGCGTCTGGAGCCGCGAAGGCCTGCCGCTGAAAACCCGCAGCCTGATCACCCTCGCCGCCCTCACCGCGCTCAAATGCCCGCAGGAACTCAAAGGCCACGTGCGTGGCGCGCTGAACAATGGCTGCACGGTGGAAGAGATTCGCGAGGCGTTGCTGCACTGCGCGGTGTACGCGGGCGTGCCGGCGGCGATCGATGCGTTCCGGGCGGCGCAGGAAGTGATCGATAGTTATCAGAAGCCTGAGTGACCGGCGATTGAAGGCTAGATCCACCCACCCCACTGCAACACAAAAATCCCCAGGTTAGTGGTAATCGCCGCCATCAACGTGGTGATGACGATGATCGCCGCCGCCAGTTCATGGTTGCCATTCGCCGCCCGGGCCATGACGAAGCTGGCGGCGGCGGTGGGGCTGCCGAAGTAGAGGAACAGGATCCCCAGTTCCGCCCCACGAAAGCCCCAGAGCCAGGCGCCCAAGGTCGTCACCAGCGGCAGGCCGACCATTTTCACCAGGCTCGAACTCAGGGCCATCTTGCCGCTCTTGCGCAAGGCCGCCAGCGACAACGTGCCACCGATGCAGATCAGCGCCAGGGGCAAGGTCATTTGCGCCAGGTACTTGGTCGAGGTCTCGAACCAGTTTGGCAGGCCGATCTGCCAATAGGCGAACGGCGCGGCGACGATCACGCTGATGATCAACGGGTTGCTGACCACACTTTTGCAGATGCTCCACGGATCGGACTTGATCACCGGGCTGTAGACCGCCAGCACAATGGTCGACAGCGTGTTGTAGAACAGGATCACCAACGCAGCGAGGATCGCGCCCAGGGAAATCCCGTAGTCACCGTACATGCTCGCCGCCAGCGCCAGGCCGATGACCCCGTTGTTGCCGCGAAACGCACCTTGGGTGTAGATGCCGCGATCTTCCCGCGGGCAGCGCCAGATCGCCCAGCCCCACGCCATGGCGAAACTCACCAGGGTAGCAATCGAGAAATAGATCAGCAGGTCGGGTTGCAGTGCTGCGTGCAGATCGGCGTGCAAGATGCCGAGGAACAACAACGCCGGCATGGTGACGTTGAACACCAGGGACGAGGCGATGTGAATGAAGTTGTCGTTGATCCAGTAGATGCGTTTGAGCAACGTCCCCAAAAACAGCATGGCAAACACCGGCGCGGTGATGTTCAGGGTTTCGAGGAAAATTGCCAGCATGCCGGGGACCTTGAGAGGCGTGTCGTTAGGTGGCTAATAATAGGCCACTTTCCACCAATCGTTCCCACGCTCTGCGTGGAAATGCAGCCAGGGACGCATTCCCACGCGGAGCGTGGGAACGATCAATCGCTACCCCCCAAGGCCAGGATCAGGTAATCGGCGCTGGGTTGAACAACGTGATGTCGTTGTACAGCTTGTGCCGCTCGGCCCAGGTTTGCTTCTTTCCGCTGGCCACGTCCAGGTAGTAGTGGAACAGCTCCCAGCCCAACTCTTCGATGCTCGCGCGTCCAGTGGCGATCCGGCCGGCGTCGATGTCGATCAGGTCGGGCCAGCGCTGGGCCAGTTCAGTACGGGTCGAGACCTTCACCACGGGCGCCATCGCCAGGCCATACGGCGTTCCGCGACCGGTGGTGAACACATGCAGGTTCATGCCCGCCGCCAATTGCAGCGTGCCGCAGACAAAATCGCTGGCCGGCGTGGCACAGAAGATCAGGCCCTTTTGCTTGAACCGCTCGCCCGGGCCGAGCACGCCGTTGATCGCGCTGCTGCCGGACTTGACGATCGAGCCCAAGGACTTCTCGACGATGTTCGACAACCCGCCCTTCTTGTTGCCCGGCGTGGTGTTGGCACTGCGATCGGCTTCGCCTTTGGCCAGGTAACGGTCGTACCAGTCCATTTCGCGCACCAGCTCCTCGGCGACTTCGCGGGTTTGCGCCCGGGAGGTCAGCAGGTAGATCGCATCGCGTACTTCGGTGACTTCGGAGAACATCACCGTCGCACCGGCCCGCAACAACAGGTCCGAGGCATAGCCCAGGGCCGGGTTGGCGGTGATGCCGGAAAACGCATCGCTGCCGCCGCACTGCATGCCCAAGATCAGTTCCGAAGCGGGCACGGTTTCGCGGCGACGCTGGTCGAGCTTCTTCAGGCGCGTCTCGGCCAGCTCCATGATCTGCTCGATCATTTCGGTGAAACCGTGACTGGAATCCTGCAAGCGATATAGCCATGGCTCGCTGAGATCCACCGAACTGTCGCCCTCATGCATCACCTGCCCGGCCTGCAATTTCTCGCAGCCCAGGCTGATCACCAGCGCCTCGCCACCCAGGTTCGGGTTGCGCGCCAGGTTGCGCACGGTGCGGATCGGGATGTACGCGTCGGTGGCGGTGATCGCCACGCCGCAGCCGTAGCTGTGGGTCAGCGCCACCACGTCATCGACGTTCGGGTACTTGGGCAGCAACTCGTCCTTGATGCGCTTGACCGCATGGTCCAGCACGCCGGTCACGCACTGCACCGTGGTGGTGATGCCCAGGATATTGCGCGTGCCGACAGTGCCGTCGGCGTTGCGATAACCCTCGAAGGTGTAGCCCTCCAGCGGCGCATCGGCCACCGGCACATCGGTGGACAGCGGCAAGCTGTCCAGCGGTGGCGCGGTGGGCATGCGCAGCTGGTCTTCCTTGACCCAGCTGCCACGGGGGATCGGTTGCAGCGCATAGCCAATGACCTGGCCGTAGCGAATCACCTCGCCACCCTCGGGAATGTCCTCCAGGGTAACTTTGTGGCTTTGTGGCACGAAGTCGACGGTGACCAGGCCGTCCGGGAATTCAGTCCCGGCCGGTACGCCTTGGTCGTTGACGACGATCACCACGTTGTCCCGCTCGTTCAGGCGGATGTAACGGGGCGAATCGGCATGTTCAATCAGATTCATCGACGCCGCTCCTCAGGATTTGGCTTCAGACAGGCTGGAGAGATCGGCATCCTTGGCCGCTGGTTCCTTGAGCACCACGCGCTTGATCGGGCCCACGATGACCAGATAGCTGAACACCGCCATCAGCGCGTTGCAACCGACAAACACCAACGCCCATTTGAACGAGCCAGTGGAACTGATGATGTAGCCGATGACGATTGGCGTGGTAATCGACGCCAGGTTGCCAAAGGTGTTGAACAGGCCACCGCTCAAACCGGCGATCTGTTTTGGCGACGTATCGGAGACCACGGCCCAGCCCAGTGCGCCGACGCCTTTACCGAAGAAGGCCAAGGCCATGAAGCCCACCACCATCCATTCGATGTCGACGTAGTTGCACGCCACGATGCTGCTGGACACCAGCAGGCCGGCGATGATCGGCGCCTTGCGAGCGAAGGTCAGCGAATGGCCCTTGCGCAGCAGGTAATCGGAAATCACCCCGCCGAGCACGCCGCCGATGAATCCGCAGATTGCCGGCAAGGACGCGATGAAACCGGCCTTGAGGATGGTCATGCCGCGTTCCTGCACCAGGTACACCGGGAACCACGTCAGGAAGAAGTAGGTGATGCCGTTGATGCAATATTGGCCCAGGTAAACGCCGAGCATCATGCGGTTGGTCAGCAGTTGGCGGATGTAATCCCACTTCGGACCGTCGCTTTTCTTGTCCTTGCCCTTGTCCTGGTCCATATCGACCATCGCGCCGTTGGCGGCGATGTGATTGAACTCGGCTTCGTTGATCATTGGGTGCTGACGCGGACTGTAGATCACTTTCAACCAGACCAGCGAGAATACGATACCGATCACGCCCATCACGATGAACACGTGCTGCCAGCCGAAGCGGTAGACGATCCAACCCATCAGCGGTGCGAACAACACGGTGGCAAAATACTGCGCCGAGTTGAAGATCGCCGAGGCGGTGCCGCGTTCTGCGGTAGGGAACCAGGCGGCGACGATTCGTGCGTTGCCCGGGAACGAAGGCGCTTCGGCCAACCCCACCAGAAAGCGCAGCATGAACAGCGCAACCACGGCCGTGGACATGCCGAATTCACCGACATAGCCCTGCAGCACGGTGAACAGCGACCAGGTGAAAATGCTCAAGGCATAGATTTTTTTCGAGCCGAAACGGTCGAGCAGCCAGCCGCCAGGAATCTGCCCGGCCACGTAGGCCCAGCCGAAAGCGGAGAAGATATAACCGAGGGTGACGGCATCGATGCCGAGGTCTTTTTGCAGGCTGGAGCCTGCGATGGCGATAGTCGCGCGGTCAGCGTAGTTGATCGTCGTCACAAGGAACAACATGAGCAGGATCAAATAGCGGACGCGGGTCGGCTTGGTCTCTTGCATGTAATCTACTTCCACTATTTATTTTTATACGGGAAATCAATTTATGCGGTCGACGCCGTTGCGCGGCGCCGACCGTTGTTGCGTTTTACGAACCGATATAGGAAGTCTTCACCACGGTGTAGAACTCTTGCGCGTAGCGACCTTGCTCACGCGAACCATAGGACGAACCTTTGCGCCCGCCGAACGGCACGTGGTAATCCACGCCAGCGGTCGGCAGGTTGACCATCACCATGCCCGCCTGGGAATGGCGCTTGAAGTGATTGGCGTATTTCAACGAGGTGGTAGCAATACCGGCCGAGAGACCGAACTCGGTGTCGTTGGCCATCGCCAGCGCCGCCTCGTAGTCAGCCACGCGCACGATGTTGGCCACCGGGCCGAAGATTTCTTCGCGGCTGATGCGCATCGAGGCTTCGCTGTCGGCGAACAGGGTCGGCGCCAGGAAGTAACCTTCGGTGTCGCAGGTCACCACGCCGCCACCGCTCACCAGCCGCGCACCTTCGCTCTGGCCGATGTCGATGTACTTCAAGTCCTGGTTGAGCTGGGCTTCGGAAACCACCGGCCCGATATCGGTGCCGGCCTTCAACGCATGACCGACCTTGATCGACTGCATGCGCTCGGCCATGGCCGCGACGAACTTGTCGTGGATGCCGGCGGTGACGATCAGGCGGCTCGACGCCGTGCAACGCTGGCCGGTGGAGTAGAACGCGCTCTGCACCGCCAACTCGACGGCCTGCTTGAGGTCGGCGTCGTCAAGGATGATCTGCGGGTTCTTGCCGCCCATCTCCAACTGGACCTTGGCCTGGCGCGACACGCAATTGACCGCGATCTGCCGACCTACGCCCACGGAACCGGTGAAGCTGATGCCGTCGACTTTCGGGCTGTTGACCAGCACGTCGCCGACCACACGGCCGCTGCCCATCACCAGGTTGAACACACCGGCAGGGAAACCGGCACGGGAGATGATTTCGGCCAACGCCCAGGCACAACCCGGCACCAACTCGGCGGGCTTGATCACCACGCAGTTGCCGTAGGCCAGGGCCGGGGCGATTTTCCACGCGGGAATGGCAATCGGGAAGTTCCATGGGGTGATCAGGCCGATCACACCCAGGGCTTCGCGGGTCACTTCAACGTTGACGCCCGGACGCACCGACGGCACGTAATCGCCCGACAGGCGCAGGCATTCACCGGCAAAGAATTTGAAAATATTGCCGGCGCGGGTCACTTCGCCGATGGCTTCGGGCAGGGTCTTGCCCTCTTCCCGGGCCAGCAGCTGGCCGAGTTCTTCGCGGCGAGCGAGGATTTCGCTGCCGACTTTGTCCAGCGCATCGTGACGCGCCTGGATGCCTGAGGTCGACCAGGCCGGGAACGCGGCGCGGGCGGCGTCGATGGCGGCGTTGACTTGGGCTGCGTCAGCCTTGGCGTATTCGCCGATGACATCGGACAAGTCAGATGGGTTGATGTTGGCGCAATAGTCAGCACCGGCCACCCATTGACCGTTGATGTAGTGATCGAAACGCTTTGAATCTGCCACGGAGCTACTCCTTCTACAAAAACTGTCGAGGAACGCAGGGCGTCCCTGGCTGCATCCCCACGCAGCGCGTGGAAACGATCAAGCCATACGCAAAAAGCCGCTGATTACTCAGCGGCCTTGTCGGGTCTGTTACTGCTTGCCTTGCTTGTCGATCAGCGCGGCCAGTGCTTCGTATTCTTCTGGCAGCAGATCGGTCAGCGGCGTACGCACAGGACCGGCGTCATAGCCCACGATTTTCGCGCCGGCCTTGACGATGCTCACTGCATAACCGGCCTTGCGGTTGCGGATGTCCAGGTATGGCAGGAAGAAGTCGTCGATGATCTTGCCAACGGTTTCGTGATCTTCGCGGGCAATGGCGTGGTAGAAGTCCATCGCGGTTTTCGGGATGAAGTTGAACACCGCCGAGGAGTAGACCGGAACGCCCAGGGCCTTGTAGGCCGCGGCGTAGACTTCAGCGGTCGGCAGGCCGCCCAGGTAGCTGAAGCGATCGCCGAGACGACGACGGATCGACACCATCAGTTCGATATCGCCCAGGCCATCTTTGTAGCCGATCAGGTTCGGGCAACGCTCGGCCAGTTGTTCCAGCTGGGTGGCGTTCAGGCGGCAGACGTTGCGGTTGTAGACCACGACGCCGATCTTCACCGATTTGCACACGGCTTCAACGTGGGCGGCTACGCCGTCCTGGCTGGCTTCGGTCAGGTAGTGCGGCAGCAGCAACAGGCCCTTGGCGCCCAGGCGCTCGGCTTCCTGAGCGTATTCGATGGCCTGGCGGGTCGCACCGCCGACACCGGCAAGGATCGGCACGCTGGTGGCGCAGGTATCGACGGCGGTCTTGACGACTTGCGAATACTCACTGGCGGCCAGGGAGAAGAATTCACCGGTGCCGCCCGCTGCGAACAAAGCAGAGGCGCCATACGGGGCCAGCCACTCGAGGCGCTTGATGTAGCTGTCGCGATTGAAATCGCCATTGGCAGTGAAATCGGTGACCGGGAACGACAGCAGGCCAGACGAGAGGATGGACTTCAGTTCTTGTGGATTCATTATTCGAACACCCTGGACGCAAATGTTGTGTTGTAGGAAACGGTTCAGCTTCGTTGAGAAGTTGTAAGTCATCGTACAACTTAAAATAGGAACGTCAACTGCATTTCGTCTTTTGTCGGGTTCTGGCCCAGGGAAAATCGCCTTGCAGCCTTCCAAACCGGGGCTTTGAAGGAGATTGGAAGACGGATGAAACTTGCCGGACGAGCATCAGGACCGCTCGTCGTCACTGTCAACTCTGCCAGTAGGCGCCGTTACGGCATGGGGGGATAACCCACGTATGGCCGTGCGAGGCCCGGCCGCAGGTCCTTTTTCTCAATCTTGAGTCGCCCGTACGCAGTAATCAGGGCTGCCTCACAGGGAGTGACATCATGACGACGTTTAAGAAGCCCGTGCTCGAGGGTGTGCCAGATGCAGATGCTGAGAAGGTCACGGTGTCCTTGTCAAAGATGAAGACGTTAACCGTGCGGATTCCAAATGCAGAGAACTCACCAGAGTCGACTGTCCATCTCACGGTGTCGGTCCCTAAGCAGGTAGGCGCAGAACAATCCATGCTCGTTGAAAAGACTCCCGAGACTCACCCGGATAACTTCGAGACGCCTGAGTTACGCAAGGACGTGACACTGACATTTTCAAGCGACGAGCTGAAACAGTTCAAAGGCAAATCGGTTGAGCTTCGTTACACATTCGATTACGCAAACGGATGGGACTCCGAAACATCAGCGCCACAAATACTGCAGATCAAGGCGTAGCTCTGCACACCTATTGTTTGTCAGGCAAGCACACAGATATAAAGCCGGATACATTCCCTGTGGCGAGGGGATTTATCCCCGCTGGGTTGCGCAGCAACCCCCAGAGGCGGCGCCTCAATTCGAGCTGACACACAGAGGTGTCAGTTTCGGGGCTGCTTCGCACCCCAGCGGGGATAAATCCCCTCGCCACAGAGTGACTTACTCCATCTCAACTGACAGAAGCTAGCCCTGCGCCTGCGCCTCTTCATGAGCCTGGCGCAGCCGTTCGCGGCTGTTGGTCAGGTGCAAACGCATGGCCGCACGGGCCGCGTCGGAGTCCTGGCGGGCGATGGCTTCGTAGATTTCCTCATGCTCGCGACTCAGGCGATCCATGTAGTGCTGGTGGTCGTCGTGGGCCAGGCGCGCCGAGTTCAGCCGGGTGCGCGGGATGATGCTGGTGCCCAGGTGGGTCATGATGTCGGTGAAGTAGCGGTTGCCGGTGGACAGGGCGATTTCCAAGTGGAAGGCGAAGTCCGAGGCCACCGCGTCACTGGCGTGGGCCGCGCTTTCGTTCAAGGCGTCGAGTGCCGCGCGCATCGCGGCAAGTTGCTCGTCGCTGCGGCGTTGTGCCGCCAGGCCAGCCGACTCCACTTCCAGGCTGATACGCAATTCCAGGATCGCCAGCACATCGCGCAACGTGACCACCGTCGCCGGGTCGATGCGAAAGCCACTCGGGCTGGGCGTGTCCAGCACGAAGGTGCCAATGCCATGGCGGGTTTCCACCTGGCCGGCCGCCTGCAAGCGCGAAATCGCCTCGCGCACCACCGTGCGGCTGACGCCATGGGCTTCCATGATCGCCGACTCGGTCGGCAGTTTATCGCCGCGCTTGAGCAGGCCGTCACGAATCTGCTCGGACAGCACCGTCACCAGCTCCTGCGCCAGGCTGCGGCGCTTACGAGGAAGACGTGGGACGTCGATCGGGTTTTCCATGGTTTCTGTGTCTCGGCAAGCGGCTGAATGGCACCATCATAGCGCAACGTGGTTGTACGATCACCGTACGTGGCGGCCTTATGGAAAATTGCCGCCACAACAGTGTTCGTCAATGACAGTCAGGCAACAACGGCCTGCTCCACCAGTTGGCCATTTTCAATACGCACATGTCGCGCATGGAAACGTTTCAGACTGCTTCGGTGGCCGACGCTGATGATGCTCAAGCCCGGCAACTGGTCGATCAACGCCTGGTACAGCGTCGCCTCGTCCTCTTCATCCATCGCCGACGTCGCTTCGTCCATGTACAACCAGAGCGGTGCATAAAGCAATGCGCGAGCGAAAGCCAAGCGTTGTTGCTCGCCGGGCGAGAGCATGCGCTGCCAGTGGTTGCTTTCGTCCAACCGCGAAACCAGGTGCGGCAGACGGCAGGTTTCGAGCACCTGTGCATAACGTTCGTTGGGGTAGATATCACCGGCCTGTGGATAACTCAACACTTCGCGCAGGCTGCCAATCGGCAGGTAGGGCTTCTGCGGCAAGAACAGGTAACGCGCCGAAGGCAACAGAATGCTGCCATGCCCGGCAGGCCACAGATGCCCCATCGCCCGTAGCAAGGTGGATTTGCCGCTGCCGGAACGACCGCTGAGCATCACTCGCTCGCCCGGCTCTACATTCAGTTCGGCGTGGGTCAGCAGATGGCGACCGTCGGCCAGGTCCAGCCCGAGCTCGCGCACCTTCAATTCGTTGCCCTGGTTCTGCACATCGATCGCCGGTACGCGGTCTTCGTTGTCGCTCATCGCCTGGCGGAAGCTCAGCAAACGGTCGCAAGTGGCGCGCCACGCGGCAAGGTCAGAGTAAGCGCTGATGAACCAGCTGAAATTCTCCTGCACGTTGCCGAACGCCGAGTTGATCTGCATGAGCTCGCCCAGCTGGATCTTGCCGGCGAAGTAGCGTGGCGCAGCAACGATGAACGGGAAGATGATTGCGATCTGGCCATAGCCAGAGGTGAAGAACGTCAGGCGCTTGGACACGCGCATGATGTCCCAGAAGTTATGCCAGACCAGGCCAAAACGACCGCTCAGGCGCCGGTTCTCGTTCGGCTCGCCGTTGTACAGCGCAATGCTCTCGGCGTTTTCACGCACCCGCACCATGGAGAAACGCAGGTCGGCTTCGAAGCGCTGCTGGTTGTTATTGAGGCCGATCAGGCGACGGCCGATCAGGTGCGTCAGCCAACTGCCTACCGCCGCATACACCAGCGCAGCCCAGAACATATAGCCGGGGATGGTGTAGCCGAACACTTCGATGCTGCCGGACACGCCCCACAAGATGATCGAGAACGATACCAGGCTGACCACCGTGCGCAGCAATCCCAGGCCCAGGCCGAGGGTGTTGCTGGTGAAACTGTTGAGGTCTTCGGAAATCCGCTGGTCCGGGTTATCGGTATAGCCGCCCTGCTCCAGCCGGTAATAATTCTTGTCGTTGAGCCAGCGAGCGAAGTGCTGCTCGGTGAGCCAGGCCCGCCAGCGGATCGTGAGCATCTGCGTGAGGTACAAGCGGTACACCGCACCGAGGATCGCCACCGCCGCGATGCCGCAGAAATACAGGATCAACCGCCAGAACGCCACGCTGTCCTTCTCTTGCAGGGCGTTGTAGAAATCCTTGTACCAACTGTTGATCCACACCGAGATCGCCACGCTGAACAACGACAGCGCGATGACAGCGATCAACAGCGTCCAGGCCTTGCCCTTCTCCTCACTGCGCCAGTACGGCGTGGTCATTTGCCAGACACGGCGGAAAAACTGGCCGCGCACCGCGTCATTGACCGCGGAATATTCAGCGTTCTGATTCATGGTTTAAGGCTCGATAAAGGGAAAACTCGGGCCGATCATAAAGCAACGGCCCGATGTGTCGCGAGGGTGGACAGCATTCGTTCAGCGCAGGTTCAGCGACGTACCGGACGCTTCTGCAATTTGCGCTGCAGGGTGCGCCGGTGCATGCCCAGGGCGCGAGCGGTGGCGGAGATGTTGCCTTCGTGCTCGGTCAGCACGCGCTGGATGTGTTCCCACTGCAGGCGGTCCACCGACATGGGGTTTTCCGGCACCAGGGTGTCGAGGTCGGCGTGCTCGGACAGCAACGCGGCCAGTACGTCATCGGCGTCCGCCGGTTTGCACAGGTAATTGCAGGCACCGCGCTTGATGGCTTCGACAGCGGTGGCGATGCTCGAATAACCGGTGAGGATCACCACGCGCATTTCCGGGTCCAGCTCCAGCAGCTTGGGCAGCAGTACCAGGCCCGAATCGCCGTCCATTTTCAGGTCGAGGGCGGCGTAGTCGGGCAAGTCGGCCTGGGCGATGGTCAGGCCCTCTTCGGCGGAACCGGCGGTGCTGACGCGAAAGCCGCGCCGGGACATGGCCCGAGCCATGACGCGGGTGAAGGTGGCGTCGTCATCTACCAGCAGCAGGTGCGGCAGTTCTTCGCCGTCGACTTGGATCTCGTCACTCATATTCGTCTCCTCGGTCGGCATGGGGCAGGCGCAGCTCGGTGAGCGTGCCGCCTTCCTCATGGGGGTAGAGTTTCACCGAGCCGCCAGCGCGTGTCACGCTGGCCTTGCTCAAAAACAGGCCCAGGCCAAAACCTTTGCCCTTGGTGGTGAAAAACGGTTTGCCGATCTGCTCGGCAATCGCCAGCGGCACACCGGCGCCATGGTCGCGGATGCAGATCGTCAGCTCATAGGCATCCCAATCCAACACCACTTCCAAGCCCTCGGGGCAGGCGTCTGCGGCGTTGTTCAGCAGATTCAGCAGCGCCTGGGTCAAGTCGGGCGGCGGTGCCATGCGCGGCACCGTGCCCTTGCCCAGGCACTGGAAGCGATAACTGGCCTCCGGGCGCATCAGGTGCCAGCGGTTCAGGGCATCGTCGAGCCAGAAGGTGACCGCCTGCATGTCGATGTCCAACCGGCGGTTGGCCTCGGCCGCCCGCACCAGGTATTGCAGGGTTTCCTTGCAGAGCTTGACCTGGTCCTGCAACACGCTGAGGTCTTCCTGCAACGCCGGGTCTTTATGGTCCTGGCGCATTTCCTTGAGCAGCACGCTCATGGTCGCCAACGGCGTGCCCAGTTCATGGGCGGCGCCGGCGGCCTGGGTCGCCACGGCCAGCAATTGTTCGTCCCGCAGGCCTTCTTCGCGGCGGATCGCCCGCAACTCTTCCTGACGGCGCAACTCTTCAGCCATGCGCGCGGCAAAAAACGTAATGACCGCTGCGGCCAAGGCGAAACTCAGCCACATGCCGTAGATCTGCAGGTTTTCCCGAGCGATGGGGAAGGTTTCCAGCGGATAGAACCGTGCCAGCAGCAAGGTGTATAGCGCCAGGGCGATGCCGGACAGGATCAGCGAAAAACGCCACGGCAGCGTCACGGCGGCGATAGTCAGCGGCACCAGGTAATACGAGACGAAGGGGTTGGTGGAGCCGCCGGAAAAATACAGCAGCGCGCTGTGGATAAACAGGTCGCAGGCCAGTTGCACGGCATATTCAAGTTCGGTCACCGGCCAGGACGTGCGCAGGCGAATCGCCGTCAACGCGCACAGCACGCTGGAGCACGCCAGGGTGATCGCCAGTTGCAGCCACGGCAGCGGCAGCAGGTCGAACCAATAGGCGAGCCCCACAGAACCGGCCTGCGCCGCGAGGACCAGAATGCGGATAAATGTCAGGCGCCAGAGGTTCTGGCGCGAAGCGGAAGTCATTTGCAAAGGGGCGAGCATGAGCTCTCCTGATGAGCGCTCCAGGCGGATCGCACGGAGTATAACCAAGGCGCGGGTGGCAGCGGCAGCTGTGCGGCAAAGCGCCACAGCCCCGGAGCCTACCTCTCCCTCGGCACAAAAGCCCATCACAAAGCAGTCTGTATAGAAGTTGTAACTGTGCGAACCGGACCATAAACGCTAGAGTCTTATCGTTCACGCAGGCCTGGAACCTACCCCTGCGCATCATCCCAAGGAGCTTTCATGCACACGTTCCGTCGCCCCGCCGCCCTGCTCGCCCTCAGCCTGGGCACCGTCGCCAGCCTGCCGGCCCTGGCCGCCGATGAGCTTCATTACAATCAGATTTCCCTGCGCGCCGAAGCCAGCCAGGAAGTGGCCCGCGACCTGATGATCGTTACCCTCTACACCGAGGAACAGAACACCGACCCGGCCAAATTGGCCGCCGCCGTCAGCACCACGCTGAACAAAGCCATCGGCCAGGCCAAGCAAGTCAAGGACATCAACCTGCGCCAGGGCAGCCGCAACAGCTACCCGATCTACGACAACAAGGGCCAGAAAATCACCGGCTGGCGCGAACGCGCCGAACTGCGCCTGGAAAGCGCCGACTTCGCCGCCCTGTCCAAACTCACCGGCGAATTGCTGGGCGACCTGAAAATGGCCGGCATGGACTTCGCCATCGCCACCGCCACCCGCCAAAGCAGCGAAGACGCCCTGCTCAAAGACGCCGTCAACGCCTTCAAGGCCCGCGCCCAACTCGCCACCGAAGCCCTCGGTGGCAAGGGCTACAAGATCGTCAACCTGAACTTCAACACCAACGGCTATCCGCAACCGTACATGCGCCCGCAAATGATGATGAAAGCGGCGTCCATGGATGCTGAGTCGGTCACGCCGGAAGTGGAAGCAGGCACCAGCAAGGTGACAATGACGGCGGATGGGGTGGTTGAGGTGTTGATGCAGTAAATGATCAGCGGTGGTCCCGATCGTTCCCACGCTCCGCGTGGGTATGCAGCCCGGGACGCTCTGCGTCCCTTCCAAAGCCGAACGCAGAGCGTCCGTAGAGGCATTCCCACGCGGAGCGTGGGAACGATCATAATTTCCCTCCGGCTACACTTCGGCCGGGGTGGCTGGTGCTTCAAGCTGATCCAACGCCTTGTCCACCAGCAACTGACACAACTCCACCAACTGATGAATCCCCAACGCCACACTGCGGCGGGTGCCCTCCACTTCGAAGGCCAGGTCTTCGGCCATGGCTTTTATCGAGGCCAGGGTTTCGGAGGTGCTGGTCAGTAAGGTGTCGGCGTCGGCTTTGGCCGTGACGGAAAACAGGCTGTCGATGCGCGGATCGGTAGCCGGCTCTGCAGGTTTTGGATTGAGATAATGGTTGAGCGCCCGATCGGCAGCGGCGCGGTCTTTTAGCAGGTCTTCGACGGCGTCGAATTCGGCTAGAGGGTTTGTTCGGTTGAAATTTGGCTCATTCTTTCCTTTGTTCATGTGCATGCTCCTGATGAAATTGGAGCCATCACTCGCCGTTACGGTCGTGAGGCTTACGACCCTATTAATTTCAGGTTCCCACTCCTGGTCACTGTTTCGCAGCGACATTCAAAGGTTAGAGAGCCAACTTCCGAGGGACAACCCTAAAAACATGTCGGATATTTCGTTATCCAAGCCCGAACGTTCCTACCCTTTCGAAGGACACAGCCGCCTGACGGCTCGATACAAAACCCGTGGCGAGGGAGCTTGCTCCCGCTGGGCTGACGGGTGTACGAGCGGGAGAGCCAGGTCGGCTATTAGGCCGCCTCGGCCCGGCTTTTGATCTGGGGGCCCCGTTAACCACGATGGCTGAACGCAGGTATTGCGCAGTGGGCAACCCGGCATGGATGCCGGGTTAGCCGCGCTGGGCCATGGATGGCCCTTCGCGGCGGCCCACGGAGCAATGCCTGCGTTCAGGCACACCGAGCCTAGGCGAGGTGCCGAGTGGTGGGGCAAGTGTACGGAACAACCACATGGGTTACAAAAAAGTGCATTCACATAGGTGACACTTTGATTGAAACATAGCCGTTTTTTGCGTCCCGGGCATTGACGTGACCTAGGATCACCG
>NZ_JABWQY010000007.1:0-263150 GCF_014268685.1 Pseudomonas sp. SWRI92 | reverse complement strand
GGGTGGTGTGGGGGTGGTATGGGGGCACGGCGTGCCCCCATTTTTCATTTACTCGGCGTCAAGCTCGGCTTGTTCCGTCGGGCTCAGTTGCAGGCCCTCCAGTAATTGCTCCGGGGCGAGAACATCTGGATTGTCTCGGTCGTTACACAGCTCAGACAGATCGTTAACCATCATGCTGGCGGAATAGCCCATGGGTTCAGTCCCTTTTTCTAAAGTTGATCGAAGGCAATTTGGAAGCGCCAATGCTGCGGCGCGGAGGAACGTTATGAAGCTCACGGAGCCAGGTCAAACATGACGATTTGTAAGCGGGGCCGGTGGCGACCATGGCCAACGCATTCGCTTTCACTGTCGTGCTTGAAAGCCCTGATCCCATGAACTCGGGGCTGGGGCGAGGGCGATTCGGATAAGGATGTGAGACCTAGGCGCGTTCAAAGTGGGAAAAAGCGTAATGAACGGCGAGGTATTTCCTAAAGCGCTGTGATCCACCATTTGGAGGATTGCGCTTGCCGGGATATCAGAGGGGGGAGCTGATGCTTTTTCCTACAAGATTTTGAACGATCCAGCAGGCGTCAACCGGCCTTGGCCGGACTGGCGCCAGCGCGTCCTGCGACTGGCGACGCTGTGGTTTTAATCAATGTATCCAGTGCCTGCCGATAAGTCCGACCCGCCAGGCTCATGCTGTTGTTATGCGTGGCCCCCGGCACCAGCAACAAGTGCTTGGGTTCGCGGGCGGCATTGAACAATTGCTCGCTGAAGCGAGGCGGTACATAGCGGTCGGCGGCGCCATGGACAACCAGCAACGGCATGTTGATCTCGCCGATCTTGTCGATGGAGTCGAACTTCTGCGACAGCAACCAGCGCACCGGCAAGGAGGTGTTCGCCATCGCGGTGGCGACATCGCCAAGGGATGTGAAGGTGGATTCGATGACCAAGCCCCGGGCCGGCACGACGCTGCCATTGCTGGCGGCTTCCTGGCCCAGTTCCGCCGCTAGGTCGACGGCGACCGCGCCGCCCAGGGAGTGACCGTAGATCAACCGCAGCGCCGGGTCCGGTTGCAGCACTTCGAGACGCTCCCAAGCGATTCGCGCGTCCTCATAGACGCTGGCTTCCGACGGCAGGTCGCCCTGGCTCTTGCCGAAACCGCGGTAATCGATCGCCAGCACCGAATAGCCCAGCGCCCTCAGTTGCTGGATGCGAAACAACTGGCCAGTCAGGTTCCAGCGCACACCATGCAGGTACAGGATGGCCGGGGCATTCTTGCGTTCGGCCGGCCACCACCAGCCGTGGAGATTTTCCCCGGCCTTGAAGCTTTTCGGCTTGAGATCGAACTCCTGCACCCCGCTGGGGAGCCCGCTGAACCAGCTCGCCGTCCCCGGCTCGATGCGAAACACCAATTCGCGCTCCTTGTGCTGCAACACGGCGCAGCCCACCGGCAGGCCGACGACCAGCGCAGCCATGAAAGACCAGGCCAGCCAACGTTGCTTTAGGCGAGAGAGAAAAGATGAGGACATCGACGCGATTCGCTACTTGGGGCGGAAGGTGCGTTTTAGCAGATTCCTTCCAGGGTACGCTGGAATTTCGGACGGTGTGCTTGCCACCGTTGCGCAGCCCAGCGGGGCGGTGCGACGTTTCGATAAACCCCCTCACCACAGGGCCTCGTTGTGCCTCCAGACGGTAGGCAACCCGATCGAACTCTCACCGTTTCGCCCGACTCGAAAACTCGACACCCATCAATATCGAGGACGAAGCCATGACGCTTGAGCATTCCAAAGGGCAAACACCTGTCGGCAACGCTGCACCCGCGAAGGACGCCGTCGGCGAGCCGGTGCCGGTGGTGGAGCGCGACGTGCAGCGCCCCGATCCGGCGACCGACAAGGTAGATAAAACGATCACGCCGAAGTCGATCAAGAGCCACGAGCAGGACGCTGAAAAACTGCAGGACAAGGTCAGGCAAGTTGAGAAAAAGCTCGACCGATAAAGAGGGTCAATCAAGCAGGGGGGCAGGGCCAGCCCGCTCGCATGCCTGATCGAAAGCGGGCATGTTGGCCATCGCCGTAACGGAGCTGATCACGCCTGCTTCGAAGGCCCGCGGGATCAGTTCGTTTCACTGAGGCTGAGCCCGAAGTCGTCTGCGTTGATGATCGTTTGGTGAGGCATGGGTGTTCTCCTAGGGCTTGCTGGAAGGCGATGCCGTCGTCGCGGCAGGCTTGGCCTTGCGCTTGCCCAGCCACGGTTTCAGGCTTTTCCAAAGCCGCAAGGCGAAACCCAGGAACAAACCATCAGGTTGCCAGGAATAAAAACTCCAACGCCAATGCTCCAGTTGTCCGGTCATGCGTTCGTGCAATTGATGACTGGAGTTATTGAGACTGACCCGTGACGCATCGATCCACCGCCAGTTTTCTTCCAGCCCCCAACGAATCCACTCTTCGAGCAACACCCGACCACTGCCGAGGTCGGCATGCTGCGGCAGGAAGGCCAGGTTGTAGTCGTACAATCGGCCTTGATCCAACAGGCCGAGGCGATAACTGATGCACTCGCCGTTTAGCTCCAGCGTCACCACCCGCACCAGCCCTTGGGCGGCGAGAGCGGTGAAGGCGTGGTTCATCCACTGCCTGCGCCTGGGGTCGGCAAAGATCCCGACGCCTTCCTCGCCTTTCCAGCTGGCGGCTTCGACATCGGCAAGGGCCCGCAACAATTGCCCCATGCTGATGGCGTCTGGCGTTATCCGGCGGATCTCGGCGCCGCAAGCGGCGATCCGCTTGCGCGCCCGACGCAGCTTGTAGCGTGGGTCGCCAGAGATCTCCTGATGGTCGCTGTCGCTGATCAGGTGCACCGGAACCCGGCAACTGAGTCGCCGCTCTCCGGTGGAACTCAGCGCCATCCAGGCGCTGAGGACGCTTTGTTCACCGACCGGCTCGATCACTTCATTGAGTTGCAGCAACGCGTGGGGCAAGTGCTGACGGATCTGCATCAGCGCCTGGCCCATGCCTTCGGCGTCCACGCGCGCCAGCAGGGCGATGCGGTCGGCCATTGGAAAACCCAAGTGATGCAACACCCGGAACCGCAGCCCGCCGAATCGTTCACGTCCTGATACCAGGGGCAGGCAAAGGCATAAGGTCTGGTCCTCCCAGCCCAGCAACACATGCAATTGCTGCTCGGGCAACAAGGCGAATTCCGCCGCTTGCAGCCAGGCCAGAGTGTTGAACGGTGTGGTGTCGGCCACCTGGGTTCGCAGTTGCTCATAAGCAGAGACCGGAAAGTCCTCCGCGCCCAGGGAACGACACCATTGGAACCGGATCGCCATGGGGATCAGGCCGCCGAAGTCGAGGCAGCCGGCTGGGCCGGTTTACGAAAGGCGTCCAGTGCCGTGCCGGTATAAGACGTGTTGCGCAGGAACCGCCAATGGCCGAGCAAACGGTATAGGTGGGTGATCTGCCCGCGCTCCTGGAAGCCCATGCGGATGTGCATCTTGATCGCCTGGATGTTCTGCAAATCGCAGACATCGACCATGGTGCTGCAACCATGCTCCGCCATGACTTTCCACACCTCCAGCTGCATGTCCGCCGAGATACTGGTACCCCAGTATTTGCGAATCGCTTCACCACCGAACTGAAAATACTCGCCAGGCTTGACCGGAAAGTTGCAGCGGTAGAAATGGCGGTCGAAATAGTCCCGTGTACTGGCCCAGGCGAAGCCCACGGTATCGCCCCGATCATCCAGGTACATCAAGCCTGTGTAGCCTTCGGCCGCCAACTCGCGCATGGTTTCGACGCGGTCGCCGAAGTGCCGGGCAAACGCATCGGCGTTGGCGATTGTGATGAACTCCAGGCGCATCGGTGGGTAGGGCTTGAGGTTATGTGGGGGGAGCGGGGTCCGTATGTCATGCTCCAGCCACACCAGTCTGGTGTGGGCAAATACGTAGCGTCTGCATAGCTGTTTTAGAACGGCGCGCAGACCTTTTTTCTGGATGCGATCACGCAATGTTTGCAGAGCGTTCATGGTGCCTCCTGACGGGTGGCAGGGTTGGGGGAGAGGGGAACTGCCCAATTGAGGGCGAATATGGTTTCCCCTGGCAGGAGAAACCCGACCTGGCCGGTCTTGCAATCAAACGCAACGCTGTGGCTGCGGTTGTCCGGGCCGAAATACATCAGTGTCATGCCTGGCTGAGGGCAGACCGTGCCGTCGAGGCTGACCTGATGGGTTCGCGTGCTTTTGTTCACGCCCAGCAGACCGCGTTGCTTGCCGGTGGCCATGGCCAGTACGTCGACTTCAAAAGCGTCATTGTCCAGGCGCAGCACCTGGTCGAGCCAATGCTGTTGAATGAACTGCTGGGCCAGGCCCACGGGCTTGAGCTCGAAGCGCTCGTTGTCCAATACCCGCACCATGCCCTTGGGGTACTCCGGTTCGTCGGCGGCCATGAACCAGTTGAGCATGTCCAGCCAACCGTCTGCCGAGGCGTTAATGACCACCGACGTCCACCATAGGGCGGCGTAGTGAGTTTCCTGGTCGTAAGGGCTCAGACTCGAGCCGGCGGACATGTTGGTCTGATCCAACAGCAAGGCCTTACGCGGCCGACCCTGACTGTCCAGGCCCACCAGGTGGGCGGCCTGACGGACACTGTCGCGGTAGACCCGGGTTGCCAGCAGATCGCGGATCATCCATTCATGCCAGGCCAGCGCGTCGATCTGATCGTTGGACGTTGCAAGCAGGCGCCGTGCCCAGTCGATCCCGCGCCTGTCAGCGGCATTTTCGGTGAAGGGGCCGTTGGTGAACTGGGAGCTGGCCGGCATGGCGATGCGGATACCGGCACGTGCGTTGGCAGGATCGGCGCGGACCTGGGCAGCCATGCTCTGGAACAGTTGCTGGAAACTGGCGAAGTCTGGGTAATTGAGGTTCGGCTCATCGGCAAAACTAAGGTAATGGAGGCCTTTGCCGCCCAACGCGCGGGTCGACGTGAGCCAGGCTTGCAAGCCGCTGTGACTGGTCCGGTCGGCCTTTAGCTCTACCTCGCGCTGGCTGCCGGCCAAAAGGGTGATGTTTTGGCTGACGGCGAAGCGCTCCTGATATAAACGTCGGAAGGCATCTTCATAAGTACCTCTGGCCGCCGTGATATCGACGAAGCTGTAAAGGCTTGCCGCTTGGGGCTTGAGCGCATCGAGCACGGCGTAGGTGGACGGCGGCAATAACTCGTAGGGCAGGGCGATGCCCAGCTTGGGGGTCGTGCCGAGCGCCTCGTCGTACAATTTCAGGTGGGTCTGGCCTGGATCTTCGCGCAGTGGCAGCAGGTGTGCCGGGTCCTGGGCGAACAGGTTGGCGGTGCCGTCCAGCCAAAACGCGGCCTTGCCGTTGCCCTGCAGATGCAAGCGCCAGACTTGTTCGACGTCAGCTATCGGCAGGGCGACCTGATCGAACTGCCAATAGGCCCGGTATGGCTTGAGGTTCAGTTGCAACTGCTTTCCGTCGTCGACGCGCCGGGCTTGCAGCGCACGTACGCCGCCGTGGAACTTGCCTGCCAGCACCGCCTGTTCGCCAGCCGCTACTTTGAAATACAGCTCGTCGCCGTCATGGGTTTCGGCATTGAAATGCACCTTTGTCGGGGCAAACAAGGCGCGGGTGCGCGCGTCGTGCTCAACGGTGTAGCGACGGAAGCTGTAGCCAGGAATTTCCAGGCGATAACTGGCTGCACCCGGCGGCAGCGGCCACTGGTGTTCGCCACGAGGCTGATCCGCCCTGACCAGGCGCTCACCCGCCAATCGTCCCTGGCCGTCGAGCAGATAAAGGTGTTCGGTATTGGCCTCGGCCTGCCAGGCGGGCACCCAGCGCACGGTGACGGTGTCTTGGCGGTCGGTTTGCAGGTACAGGCTGCCGTCACGGATGCCGGTCCATTGCATGGACGCGCCATGGACCGAGGCCGCCATGAGGAAAAGACATACACCCGCGCCCACCTTCCCTTGGGGGAGGCAGCCTGCTCGCGAAGCGGTCCGACTGGCGACAGTATTCAAGCGGATTTCCCCAGTAGCATCTGACGCATTGGCAGCAAATCGCTGGGCAGGATAATCAGCGTTCGCCACGGCGCCACGCCGCTGAGGCGGCAATACATCAGCAGCAGCCCCAGGGTCACGCTCAGATAGGCAATAGAGGAAGCCGCCGCGGCGCCGACGATGCCGTAGCGCGGGATCAAAACCAGGTTGAGCGCCAGGTTCAACAGCGCCCCTGCGCCCATCAGCAGCGAAACAGTGCCAGGGCGGTTCTTACCCAGCAGGTCCAGGCGCAGGATGCTCGCATAGCACAACCCGAACACCCCCGGCAGCAGCGCAAGCAGGGCCGGGTACGCCGGTTGATAGGCGATGCCGAACAGGGTAACGATCAGCCATTCGCCGACCAGGACCATGCCCAGGCAGGCGCCGAGCATGGCCGTGGCGGTCAGGCGCAAGGCCAGCGGGGTCAGGCGCTTCATGTCGCTGTCCTGCTGCAGCAGACGTTTCATCAGTGGCGTGGTGACCGCTTCCGGCACGATATGCAGCAGTTCGGCCGCCGCGCTGGCCATGGCGTAATGCCCCAGCGCGGTGCTGCCGAGCAGCGCGCCGATGAACAGGTAATCCGAGCGCGTCATCAGTTGCTGGAACAAAAGGTCTGGATGACTGCGGACACCGTAACGCAACAGTTCGACCTGGCCGGTGCGATCCCAATGCAGGGTGAACGCATGATCGCGGCGCAACCACATCCAGCCGGCCAGCACTACCAGGCCCAGGCCCGCCAGCCAGCTGATCAGCGCGGCTTCCAGCGCCGTGTCTTTCCACATCCAGAACAGCGCCACGAACAGCAACAGCGGGACTAGGGATTCCAGCAGCCGCAGGGCGTTGAACGTGCCGACGCCGCCGGAGGCGTTGTGCAGCGTCAGCAGGCTGGTCTTGAGTACCGCCAGCGGCACGGCCAGCAACAGCAGCCAGGCCAGCAGCCCCAGTTGCATGGTGATGTCCAGTTCGGCGCCGAACTCACGCACCAACGTCACCACCAGCAGCGTCAGCAACCCCGCCAGCAGACAGCCGAAGACCAGCACGTGGCTGAGCAACAGGCTCATCGAGCGATGCTGCGCCGCCTGATAACCCACGGCGGAATTCAAGCCCCCACTGGTGATGGCGCTGATCAGGTCCGGCAGGGTGCTGAGCAGCGCCAACAGCCCGCGTTCGCTAGGCCCGAGGATGCGTGCCAGCAACACGTTGCGCAACAGGCGCAGGCCGATCATCGCCAGACTCGTGCCCATGCTCATCACCAAGAGCCTGAGGTAACGTGCACGGTTCATGAACGGGCTCCTCGGCGAATACGCCAGGCCAATAACTCAGGGTGACAGGCGTTGCGCTGGCTGACGCCGAAACGTGGCAGGTTCAGAGGGTCTCGGTCATGGCGGTACAGTCCGGCCTCGGTGCCCAGCGCGAACGGAAAACCGTGGGCCGCCACCTGCTCGCGCACACGGGCGTCATTGTCACCGTTGGGGTAGCAATACACCGGCAGGGGTTGAGCGCAGCCGTTTTCCAAGGCCGTCCAGCTGCGGGTCAGTTCTTCGTGCAGGCGCTGGTCATCCAGCCCGGTCAGAATCGCGTGGCTGGCGCCATGGGGGCCGAAGCGGATCAGGCCGGAATCTTCGAGCATGCGCACTTGGGTCCAGTCCAGCGCCTGAGGTTGGGAACCTTGTGGGCAGACGTCGGTGACGTCGCTCAATATTTTTGGATCGAGGCTCTTGAGGCTTTGCAGGAAGTGCAGCAGTGCCAGGCTGCGGCGCTCGTCGTCGATATCATCGAGCAGCACCGGCAACGGTCGACCGACATGCTGCAAGTGCTCGATCAGCGAGCGCCGCGCCACCTGCCCATGGCTGCCCCACAAGGTTTCACCGATGCTTTCCCACCAGAAGTGCTGGCGGCTGCCGACGAAATCGGTGGATAGGAAAATGCTCGCCGGGACCTGGTACTGGCGCAGCAGCGGAAAGGCGTTCATAGCGTTATCGCGCCAGCCGTCGTCAAACGTCAGTGCCACCCGTGGACGGTTTGGAACGCTTTCCGGGTCGGCCAGCAACAAGCTCATCAATGGCACGCATTCAAAATGCTGCTGCAGCCAGATCAACAAGTGTTCGAACGCTTCGGGTCCCACACACAGCTCGTTGCGATGAGGCAATTCGGCGGCGCGGTCGTTGTTCAGTACCCGGTGCAACATCAGAATGACGCCGGCGCCGCGTAATGCATGGCGACCCAGGGACGTGTTCAGGTACAGCCAGCCGCCGGTGCGCTTGATTGTGGTCTTGATGCGGGTATTGATCGGCATGTAAGGCACTCATCGAGTCTGATCGGGATTCCATTGGTTGTAGCTGTGCCCGCGCACGAACTGCCACAGGCCGGCGACCATGCCGGCCAGGGTCACCAACACGAACGCGGCGAGGCGAAACGGTCTGGGCAAACGATGATGCACATCCAGCAGGCCGGCCACGGCGAAGGCGTAGCCCAGTAGCTGGGCAGACAGGGCCAGGCGATAGAAACCTTGCTCATCGAGCAGCCAGAGGTTGGCCACCAGCAGGGGCAGCAACAGCACCGGCGCCAACCGGCGGATCAGTTTGTGGCTGATCAACGCGATGGCGTACAGGCCATGGCACAGCGGGTTGAGTAGTTCACGTCGGGCCGCCAGACTGATCAGGCCGCCGACGGTGACGCGCTGGCGGCGGCTGAATTGTCGACCGGCCTCGTCCACGCCTTGATCGAGCACCTTGGCGTCGTCGACATAGACGACGCGTTTGCCGGTGACCGGTGCGCAGGTGTTGATAAAAAAGTCGTCGTTGACCAGGGCTGGAATCGGTTGGTACAGCTCACGGCGCAGCGCCTGCAGCGCACCGTCGGCCGAGACCGTGCAACCGGCGCGACTTTCCACCCGGCGCAGCCAGGCTTCATAGTGGCGGTACAAGCTTTCGCCCACGCTCAGGCCTGAGCCCGGGACGGGAATGTTCATATTGCCGACAGTTCCGCCGACTTCAGGATCGGCAAACGGCGCCAGCAGGCGGTCAAGCGTGCCGTCGAGCCAGTGAACATCAGCATCGGTAAACACCAGGATGTCGCCCGTGCAATGACTGACCGCGGCGTTGAGCACGCTGTTCTTGCCTTGGCGCGGCAGGTCGAGCACCTCGATGTGCGGGTCCTCGAAGCTGCGCGCCAGGGCCACGGTCTGATCGGTGGAGCCGTCGCTGGCGACAACGATCTGCAGGCTGGCGGCCTGATAGTCCTGGGCCAGCAGATTGCGCAGTTTGTTCTCGATATGCCGTTGTTCGTTGTGCGCGGCAACGATCACACTGACCCGTTGCGCAGGCAGGGGCTCAGGCCTGAACCTGGGAAAAAATGGCCCGGCAAGTGTCAGCAGCAACGGGTAGCCCAGGTAGGCGTATACCGGCAGTAACAGGCACAACCAGAAAATGAACTCAGCCACGGGCGGGTCTCCTTGCTTTCCAATGACAAAGACTGAGGACGAGCGCGGCGCCGGCCAGGTGCAGGCGCACCCAGTGCAGGCCCCAGAGTTGCAGGGTCAGCCACGGGTTACGGTGCTTGTGGCTCTGGTGCCAGCTCAGCGCCAACCCCGGCACGGTCGTCAACAGCCCCATCATGAGTGCATGTTGAGGCGCGCCAGTGACCAGCGCGAAGATCGCCAGCAAGTCCAGCAGCCAGACAAGCACAGCCAACATCGGGAAGCGCAACAGGCGCAGGCTCAAGCCGTTGGTACGCAGCAATTGCACCAGGCTGCCCTGGCGCCACAGTTCCTTGCCCATCCACTCGCGCCAGTTCATTTCGTAGCCCCAGTGCAGGGCGGTGTATTCATTGACCGACAGTAACCGTGCGCCCTTGGCCGTCAGGCGCAGGGTCAAGTCCTTGTCCTCACCGGTGCGCAGCGTCTCGTTGAACCCGCCGGCCCTGTCGAACCATTGGCGGCGCATCAGCAGGTTGGCGGTGGGCAGCCAATCCACGCGCTGCATGGTATGTCGCAAGGGGAGCGAGGTCCGCCGATGCCAGGCCGTGGCGTACCAGGGCGCCTGCGCGGGGGTGTACAGGTCCAGGCCGAATACGTCGGCGATGTCTGCGGTCTCCAACTCCAGCAAATGCGTCAGCCAGTCCTCGGGCATTTCGATGTCCGCGTCGATGAAGGCCAGCCATTCACCGCTGGCAACCTGTGCGCCGCGATTGCGCAGGGCACCGATCAGCACGCCTGGAACCACCAGCACCTGCGCACCGAACTGCCGGGCAATCTCCGGACCCTGATCCTGCGAGCCGTTGTCGACCACGATCAACTCGCACGCAAGACCGGCGGCATTGGCGGCGCGTTGTGCGGCAAGCAGCGTGCGGCCGATGTGCCGGGCCTCGTTGTACATCGGAATGACGATACTGATGCGGCTCATGAACGGGCCTCCTGCGGCGCGACCTGTTCGGCGTCGTGGCGCAATATGCTGGTCAAGGCGAGCATGATCCACAGCAGCTTGTGGTTCGGCGCGCTGAGGAACATCAGGAACAACGCCAGCGACAGGAAACTCATGCCCAGGTGCGTCAGCAGGTCCGCCTGGGCCCATTCCCGGCGCTGAAGCCAGAGTTGGCGCGTGCGCATCAGGTTGTAGAGGCCCAGCCCAATCATGCCGACAAACATCAGGCCGCCTGGTATGCCGATTTCGCTGAATATTTCCAGGTAGGTGTTATGGGCCTGGCGGTAAAGATCGCCCCGTTTGCGATTGGCCGAGAACGCCTTGGCGTAGCCGGTGGGGGCATAGTGCTCCGGAAACGTCCCGGGGCCTGAACCGAGTATCGGCTTCTCGCGGATCATCTGGCTGCCCACCACAATGTACGAGGCGCGGCGACCCAAGGAGCCGTCCTTGTGGTCGTTGGTGCCGGAGCTGAGGATGCTCAAGGACTGGATGCGCGCCACGTAGCTGGCAGGCATCAAGGTGACTGCCGCCGGCACCATGAGTGCCAGGCCGAGCATCGCGAACCCCAGGTGCCGAGGACGCACGCGTGGGAGCTGCGCCCGATAGTGATACAACCCGATCATCAGGGTCAGCAACAGCACGACCAGTCCTGAACGCGACTCGGTCTTGGTCATCCCCCCCAGCAACAGCATGACCCCGCCACCCCAGAACAACCGGTGCAGCAGTTTCTGGCTGCGTAGGGTCAACAACAATGCCAGCGGTACGGTAAACGCAATCAACAGCGCAAAGCCGTTCGGGTCTTCCAGCAAACCCAAGGCGCGGCCCTGTTCCTGGTATTTGGCTGAAAATATCGCGAGCACGCAGGTCGCGGCGACGCTCACGGTCATCAGCCGGGCGAACATCTCCAGGTTCAGCTCGCGACCGATCAACAAGGTAATCACGAACAGGATCAGCCCTACTGCGAGTTCACGCAGACTGGTCAGGGACAGGCCCATGTTTTCCGAGGTCAACAGGCTCAAGCCATACAACACCATGAAGCCGAGCAACGGTTTCCAGATGTTGCTACGCAGGCGCGTCGCAGGGATCTGGTGCAAGGCCAACTGCAACATCAGGATCAGGATCAGCGCCACGCCGAGGAATTTGCTGCCGGAAAACGCGTTGTCCTTGAACAGGCCTTCGAGCGGCAGCAGGGCGGCAATGCCCAGCAAGCCCCAGCCGGGCTTGCGGTACAGCATGGCGACGCCCACCAGCCCAAGCACCGCGCCCGGTGCGAGAAACGGATAAGGACTGGCCAGCAATGCCAGGCACACCAGCCCCAGCAGACTGACGATCGAGAGCGGGACAATCATGGCCGAGCCTCCCCCGCGGTGCGGATATAGAGTTGCGACCAGCGTTCGGCCAGCGTGCGCAGGTCGTAGCGGTCGCGTTGGGTGCGGCGTGCGTTGTCGGCGAGGATCTGCGCCAGGGGCGGTTCGCTGAACAGCGTTTCGATCTGGCGTGCCAGCTCCTCGCTGTCGGCCGGCGTGGCGAGCAGGCCGTTATGACGGTCCTGCAGGACATCGGGAATGCCGCCGACGCCGAACGCCACCACGGGCACGCCGGCCTGCATGGCTTCGAGCAGGATCATCGGCGTGCCTTCGGTGCGTGAACTGATCACCAGAGCATCGAGTCGGCTCCACCACTCGTTCATGTCCGTCTGGTAACCGGGCAATTCGATGCGCGTGGGCAGCCCTGCCTCGGCGATGCGCTTGAGTAACGGCTGGCGTTCCGGGCCGTCGCCGAGCATGACCGCGTGCAGCGCCGCATGCCGCTGGCACAGCGGGATCATCGCGTCGAGGAACAGGTCCGGGCCTTTCTCGCTGCTCAATCGGCCGACGTAGCCGACCCGCCAGCGTTGCCTGTCGTCGCGATGAAGCAGCGGCGTTGTGACGGCCGGCAGTCCGTTGGGGATCACATCGAGCTTTTCCGCGCTCACGCTGGCCTGGCGGTGCTGCGCCGCGATGCTTTCAGCCACGCACACCACTCGCTTGACCGGCGCGGTGCGGCACAGTTGCAGACTCAACCACGTATAGAACCGCTGCTTGGGGCTGTGTGGTGTAAAGCCGTGCTGCGTGATCACCAGCGGCAGGCGCAACAGGGTCGCCGCGGCCCAGCCGAACAACAGGCCCTTGAAGTTGTGCGTATTGATCAGCGGGCGCTCGGCGCGCCGTTGCCGCAGATGCTGCAACAGTTCGGGCCAACTGGCGCAGTGGTGACAGTCGATCCCGGCCTGGCGGAACCGCGTGATCAAGGTCGGCGGCGCCGCCAGGAACAACACTTGGTGTTGTCCGGGCGTGGCCAGGCAATGATCGAACAGCATCCGCTCGGCCCCATAGAAGCCACCGCTGCCGAGCAGATGAATGATCGACAGGGGGAGGCTGCGGTGGGACGGGCTGAACGGCGCGTTCAATTTTTCACCCAATGGACAAGGCTGGGCAGGCTCCAGTTGCGATGCGGGTTGAGTTGCTCGGGCGACTGCTCGTTGATCACCAGCAGCACCGGTAGATCCAATTGGTGGCCGATTTGCGCCGGATGCTTGAAGCGATGGTCGAAGAACTCACGTACATAGACCAGGGCGATCGCCAACAACAGGCCGCTGAACAAGCCGAACGCGATGATCAGCACCGGCTTGGGAAACGCCGCCGCGGTGGGTTCGAATGGCGGGCTCAAGACTCGGGCGTTGGACAGGTCGTTGTCCAGCGAACGAGCAGAGCTGGCTTCGGCGAACCGCTGGGCATAGGTGGAGAATGCCGCATGCAGCGCGTTGATCTCGGTGTCCATCTGCCGCAGCTTGCTCTGGGTTTCCTGCAACTGGTGGATGCGCTCCTTGAAGGTGGCGATACGTTCGACTTTCTGATTGATCACCGAACTCACCACCGCCAGGTCGGTGGTGCGTTCCTGGATGCGGTTGTTCACCACTTTGAGGAATTGCTGGCGGGTGCGCATGATCTGTTCGCGGGCTAGCAACATCGGTTCGCTGCTGGGCTGGAAGATCGCCAGATCGTTCATGTAGCGGCCGACCTGGCTGGTCAATTGCTCGCCCATTTGCCTGATTTCCCGATCGTCGAAGGCAACGTTATCCACGGTGGTGGTGAAGGTGAACGGGAAGGTGTAGTCGTTGAATCGCGAGCTGTTCGCCGCCGCCAGGGCGGTCTTGAGGTAATCCAGCCAGCGTTGGCCTTGCAGCAGGCGATCCTGGTACTGGTTCAGGGCTTGCTCTTCGGTGTTGATCGCATTCAAGCGGAAAGTGATTTCTTCCTTGGGATCGGAAGAGCCGACGCCTTCAAGCAGCGTCAGGCGGTTGCCCTCCAAGCCGTCAAGGCGGGTCTGGTACTGGACTTTTTTCTGCTCGTAGAACGTCTGGGGCAATTCGATCGATTGCAGGTCCTGCCGACCGGTGAGGTAGTTCTGCAGCAATTGCGCCACGAACCGGGTGCCCTGGGCCGGGTCGCCGAAGCTGTAGACGATGGAGATGACGTTGGAGCCGGGCAGGGTCTCGATCTTGAGGTTTTCGATGGCCTCGTCGGTCAGCGTATCCAGCACGGTGTCGCGTACCGGATCGACCTCAAGCCCCAGGCCGTCGCGCAGCGGGTTGATGACGTACTCACGCAATGGCTGGGTGATGTAGCGCTTGAGCGGTTCGCTCACCCACTTGTTGAGGGCACCCGGGCTTGGGGTGTATTCACCCTGGTCGCGCAGGGTCTGGATGGTTTCGCGAATCAACGCCGGCGAGCGCAGGATGTTGGTCTCGGTTTCCATGTCCGCCAAGGACGGTGGAACGAACGTCGCGCTTTCCTGGTTCAGCGAAGTCGTGGCGTCGCCTTGGGAGAGCTTTTTCGACTGGACGATCACTTGGGCGGTGATATCGAAGCTCTGCTTGAGCATCAACGGCAGCACCAGGGCGATCACGGCGAAAATCAGGAAGACGCGCTTCACCCACTGCTTGTTGGCGAAGAAGATCCTGAAGAACTCGTGCAGATAGTTTTCCTTGGGGTTCATGATCGGTCACCTGGGTCAGTTGCTATCGCTGCTTGAGTTGTCGAGGTCGTAGCCGAAGCTGACGCCAATGCCCTGGAAGAGCACTACGTCGGCCAGTTGCCGGGCCATTTCGCCGGCTTTGGCCAGGCCGGTCTTGGGCACGAACAGCATGTCTTCCGGTTGCAGGTAGGCGATCTGCGAAGCGTCTCCGCTCAGGGCCTTCTCCACGTCATAGTGGCGGGCTTCAACCTGATTGCCGTTGCGGCGCATGATCACCACCGAGTCGAGCCTGGCCTTGACGTTGGTGCCACGGGCGAGGGTCAGGGCCTCGAGTACCGAGATCGGCCGGCGGATCGGATAGGAACCGGGTTGCGCTACTTCGCCCAGGACGTAGATCTCGTTGCCGGCAGTGGACTTGAGCAACACGTCCACAGTCATGTGGCCGGGCAGCTGGGCATAGCGCTCGTTGAGGAAGGTTTCCAACTGGGTGACGGTCATGCCTTGCAACGGCACCGCGCCGATTTCCGGGAAGCTTGCGTAGCCATCGCGGCCCACGATGATTTCCCGGCTCATACCGGTGCTCGGGTGGGTCAAGGTGTTCCTGAGTGCCGTTTCGCCGGCCAGGGGGCTGGTCACCAATACGGTCAATTGGTTGCGATTGGGCTGGAACAGCATTTTCTGGTCATAGGCCCGCTGCACCGCCAGGCGCGCTTCGTCGGTGGTCAGGCCGGAGACTTTCACCGAGGTGTTGGCGCCCGGCAGTTCGATACTGCCGTCGGGCATCACCTGTTGCGTGCCGTTGAGTTGGCTGGCGGCGGTGAAGTTCAAGGCAATCTGGTCGCCTGGCTGCACGCGGTAAGCCTGGGAAGAGGTGGTGTCGATGTGAAAAATCACATCCAGCACGTCCTGGGGCCTCAGGGTCTGTTCGACCCTGGGCATATCGGTGGCCTGGGCGTTCGCCGGCGCGGCCGTGAGAATATGCACCGGCATCGAGCGGGTATCGGTGGTGCTGGAGCAACCGGCAAGCGGCAGCAACAGCAGGACAAGCAGTCTGGCGTTCATCTCGTCATCCTTTTGCAGGCTTACAGGTTGTTGTAGAGCCACTTGGGCATGTAGTACTTGCGGCGGTTGAAGACGCTGCCGACCACTTTCGCGCCGGCTTGGGACAAGCGCTGGCGGGCGGCCTGGGCCACTTCCCAGCGCGTGTCTTCGCCGCGCACCACCAACACCACGCCGTCCACCTGGGTGCTGAGCACCAGCGTGTCGCTGGCCGAATACACGGCGTCGGCGTCGATCACCACGAAGCGGTACTGCGCCGCCAGTTGCCTGAACAGTGGGCGCAGTCGCTCGGGTGTCAGGCGTTCGGCGTTGTGTCCCAGGCGGCCGTTGGGCAGCAGGTCGAAGGGCAGGCTGGAAACCCGCACCACGCAGTCCTGCAACAACGGCGGGGTAAGGCTGTTGAAGAGCAGGTCGCTGAAGCCGCGCTCTTTTTGCAGCGACAGTTGCTGGCTGAGGTTGCGCGGCGATTGGCTGGCGTCGACCAGCAGCACGCGGCCGCTGCTCATTTGCGCCAGTTGCGCGGCCAGTGCCATGGCGCTGGTGCTGGTGCCGGTGCCGGTATTGGCGGCTGTCAGAAGAAGGATCCGCAGATCCGGGTCGAGCACGGTCGAGGTCAGGTTGGTCTCGCTCGGGCTTGCTATGGTCAGGATATTCGTCGAACCGTCCATTTAACTCGCTCCGTGGCCGCTGAAGACTTTGAAGGGGGTGATCATCAGGATCTTCAAATCCAGCAACAGGCTCTGCTCGGCGATATAGCTGAGGTCCAGTTCCACGCGCTGATCGAAGTCGATATTGCTGCGCCCGGAGATCTGCCAAAGGCCGGTCATGCCGGGGTAGATGCTCAGGCGCACGAGATGGCTGTCCTTGTAGCGGTAGGCGTTGAACGAGGTCGGGCGGGGGCCCACCAGGCGCATGTCGCCGATCACCACGTTGATCAGGTTCGGCAGTTCGTCGAGGCTGCTGCGTCGCAGGAACCGGCCAATAGGGGTGATGCGCGGGTCGTTATCGATCTTGAAATCGATGGCGTCGGCGCCGTGTTTGTTGAGGTGGCGCAGCGACTCTTTCAACGCCTCGGCTTCGGCGACCATGGTGCGGAACTTGTACATGCCGAAGACGCGACCGCGGTAACCGGTGCGTTTCTGCACGAACAACACCGGCCCGGGGCTGGAGAATTTCACCAGCAATGCCAGGCCCAGCAACAGCGGGCACAGCAGCACCAGGATCGCCAATGCGCCCAGGCAGGCCACCACGCGGTTGGTGCGCGAGACGGTCCAGGGCCGACCGCTGTCGCGACCGGTCAACCAGCCACGCCCTTGGCGATGGATGGCCGCGTCCAGGCGCCTGCGGTGCTCGGGGTCGACACGCTTGTCGCGTCCGGAGGCGCTGATAGGTATCTGTTGCTCATGTCGGGTCATAGACGCCTCCGCTGAAGTTCTGCCGCACCCAGCACGTGGGCGGGTTGTTGTGGGTAGTAATCGAGGAACCAGTCAACGAAGCGTCCGAGCCCGTCTTCGAGTTCGACGCAAGGCTGGAAACCGGTGGCCCGGGCCAGGTCGCTGGCATCGGCGCAGGTGTTGAGCACGTCGCCTGGTTGCAGGGGCAGCAGCTCGATCCGGGCGGCGCGACCCAGGTGCTTTTCCAACAGCGCCACGTAGCTGCGCAGCGCCACCGGGTGCTGCCCGCCGATGTTGTAGATGCGCCACGGCGCCAGGCTGCTGGCCGGGTCCGGTTGTTCGCGATCCCGGTGCACGGTCGGGTAGGGCGCGCGTTCGAGCAGCCGGGCGATGCTCTCGATGATGTCGTCGATGTAGGTGAAGTCGCGTTCGTGTTCGCCATGGTTGAACAGTTGCAGCACCTGTTCTTCGGCGATGGCTTTGGCGAACTGGATCGGCGACATGTCCGGCCGGCCCCAGGGACCGTACACGGTGAAAAAGCGCAGGCCGGTGCACGGGATGCCGAACAGGTGGCTGTAGCTGTGGGCCATCAGCTCATTGGCTTTTTTGGTCGCCGCGTACAGCGACAATGGATGATCCACGCCGTCCTGGACCGAATACGGAGTGCGCGGGTTGGCGCCGTACACCGAACTGGAAGAGGCGTAGATCAGGTGCTTGACCGGGTGACGGCGGCAACTTTCCAGAATGTTCAGGAACCCGGTGAGATTGCTGTCGACATAGGCATGGGGGTTGTGCAGCGAATAGCGCACGCCGGCCTGGGCGGCGAGGTGAATCACCACGTCCGGGCGATGGGACTGGAACAACTCATCGATCGACGCCGCGTCGGTCAGGTCAATGCGCGCCAAGGGGAACTCGCCGGCCTGGGCTTTCACCCACGCCACGCGGTCGTGCTTGAGCTGCGGGTCGTAGTAGTCGTTGAAGTTGTCCAGGCCGCACACATCATGGCCGTCGCGCAGCAGTCGCAGCACGCAATGGGCTCCGATGAAGCCGGCCGCGCCGGTCACCAGCACGTTCATGCCTGTGGCCCCTGGCCGAGCGTGCTGGGCACGGTGTGCCGCAAGCCGATGCCGCGATACAACAGCCCGGCGGCGGCCAGGTGTTCCGGGTTGTACAGGTTGCGGCCATCAATGATGACTCGGGCGCGCAGCTTACTGGCCAGCAGGTCGAAATCCACCACGCGAAAATTCTTCCACTCGGTACAGATCACCAGCGCGTCGGCGTCCTCCAGGGTGTCGTCGCGGGTGGCGCACAGGTTCAGGTCTTTGCGATAGCCATAGAGGCGCCGACATTCGGACATGGCCTCCGGATCGTAGGCGTGGACGCGTGCGCCTTCGCGCCACAGTGCTTCCATGAGATAGCGGCTGGGAGCTTCGCGCATGTCGTCGGTGTTGGGCTTGAAAGCCAGGCCCCAAATGGCAATGGATTTGCCGGCCAGTCCGTCCGGGAACTGCTGGGTCAATTTTTCGAAAAGGATGTGCCGTTGGCTGTCGTTCACATCGGTGACGCTGCGCAGCAGGCGCAGCGGCATACCGCTTTGCTCGGCAGTGTGCAGCAAGGCGCGCAGGTCCTTGGGAAAGCACGAGCCGCCGAAGCCGCAGCCCGGGTAGATGAAGTGATAACCGATGCGCGGATCGGAGCCGATACCTTTGCGCACGGCCTCGATGTCGGCGCCCAGGCGCTCGGTGAGGTTGGCCAGTTCGTTCATGAAGCTGATGCGCGTGGCGAGCATGGCGTTGGCGGCGTACTTGGTCAGTTCCGCGCTGCGGTTGTCCATGAACATCAGTTTTTCGTGGTTGCGGCAGAACGGCGCGTAGAGCTCACTCATCTGATCCCGTGCCAGCGGATCGGCGGTGCCAATGATGATCCGATCCGGACGCATGCAATCGGCGAGGGCGCTGCCTTCCTTGAGAAATTCGGGGTTGGACACCACGCGCACGTTCAACTGCTTCAGGCCCCGGCGAGCCAGCACCTGGCGGGCGCATTCGGCGACTTTGTCGGCCGTGCCCACCGGTACCGTCGACTTGATGATCAAGGTGCGGTCGCTGTCCATGAAATCGGCGATCTGCCGGGTCACTGCCAGTACATGGGTCAGGTCTGCCGAGCCGTCTTCGTCGGCGGGGGTGCCGACGGCGATGAAAATCAGCTCGCCGTGATTGACCGCATCGCTGGCCTGGCAACTGAACGACAGTCGCCCGGTCTTGATGTTGTCTTCGAGCAGCCCGGACAGCCCCGGCTCGCTGATCGGCGGCACGGCTTGCTGCAGTTGCCGGATCTTGTTCGGGTCGATGTCGACGCACAGAACACGGTGCCCGACATCGGCCAGTGCCGCCGCCTGAATCAGCCCAACGTACCCCGTACCAAATACGCTCACGTCCATTTTTGGCGCGCCTCGTCAACCGTTTGATGTAACTCGGATGAAACTGTTTAGAGGGGTATAGCGCAGCTTCAGAAAAGCGTGTCAGCAAAATGACAGTTGTCAGTGTTGGCAAACTCGACGGATTAGGGCTTTTTGATATCAAGTCATTGACAGACTTGGAAAAGCGCCGATTTTAAAGGGCTAAATCGAAGTGTAAGTAAGCGATGAACGGTATATATCCATAGATTTTCATATTTTACGAGCGTCAAAGGTGTCACTTTTGGGCTAACTTTTTTTTGACGGTCCGATCGTTCATCGTCTTTCTTGCGCTTTGGAAACCCGCTGCTAGTGTGCAGAAAACAAACCTCGTTCCACGCCGCGATTGCGCCGAGAAAGACATGACCCGATACCTCAAGGAACTGCTGCTGGTGCTGTACTTGTTCAGGGGGCATGACTATTACCTTGAGCGTCTGGCGGCGCTGGGTTTTGGTTTTGCGACGGTGCTGTTTGGCGCAATGTTCGTTGCGCTGGTGATTGCGTTGTGGATGACTGCGTACATTCGCCAGGCATTGCTGCGGCATCTGTTTGCCTTGGCGATGTTTGTCTCGGCGGTGTTCTTTGAGGTGTATACCCGGGTCACCGACAGCTACCTGACCTATAGCCAGTTCGTGTCGCTGGTCTATTCGGGAGGGTTCATCGAGGAGGCGGCCTATCAATATCGCGACGTAATCATCAGCGCGGCGGCGGGCGGTTTGTTGCTGCTGTTGGGAATCGGCCTGAAGCCTCGGCGTAGCTTGCCATTGCCCGGTTATGTACCGATCGCCGCACCCTTGCTTGGGGTGCTGTTGCTCAGTGGGGTGCTGTTCGCAAGGGCGGGCGAGGGGGCACGCGGTCTGCCGGTCATGTACACGCCGCTCGCCTATCTGAATCTGTTCGGCTACGAAGCCTTGTACGACACCGTCGGACCCCGCGAACCGGTCAGTCTGGCTCGGCAATCGTCGTCGATCGACCACGATATCGTGCTAATAATCGATGAAAGCGTCGGCGGCAATTACCTCGATATCAACACGCCGTCTGGTGTGCTCAGCGGGCTCAAGACGCCGCCGCCCGGCGTGGATATTTTCAATTATGGCTATGCGGCGTCCGTCGCCAATTGCAGCGCCGACACTAACGTTACCCTGCGTTATGGCGGCACCCGCGCCGACTACATGCGCATCAACAATACGCAGCCGTCGATCTGGCAATACGCTCGCCATGCGGGGTTGCGCACGGTCTATATCGATGCCCAGCGCACCGGTGGAAACTTGCAGAACCTGATGACGAAACTGGAAAAACAGGACATCGATGAGTTCGTCCAATTCGATGCGGCGCGGGTGCGCGACCGTGACATGGCGGCAGCGGCGAAACTGGTGGAGCTGCTGGGCAACGACCGGGCCGAACTGGTTATCGTGAACAAGGTCGGAGCGCATTTCCCGGTTCACGACAAATACCCAGATGACTTCATGAGCTATCGCCCGGCCTTGCCGCGAGGGCAATTTCAGGACGTGTCCGACACCGGCAGCCGGGAGGGTTTCAACGGCCAGCAGGATGACTGGTTGCTGTATCGCAATGCCTACCAGAACACTTTGCTGTGGAATGTCGGTGAGTTTTTCCGCCGGGTCCTCCAGGCCGACTTGAGCCATGCCGTGTTGATCTATACCTCCGACCATGGCCAGGATCTGCACGAACGTGGCAACCCCGGGCTCAACACTCATTGCGGTGGTGACCCGGTGGACGAGGAAGGGCTGGTGCCGTTGGTGGTGATCCAGGGCAGCCAATTGCACACGCTGGATTGGCCCGGTGCCTGGGCGCAGAACAAGGATCGCTCCAGCCACTACAACGTCTTCCCGACGTTGCTGCAATTGATGGGCTACGATGCTGCGGGGATTGTCGCCCGCTATGGAAAATCCCTCAGCCAACCGACTGAAGACGAGTTCACCTTCAACTACCGCTTCAATGCGCGGTTGGGAGCCAAGCCTGCGTGGAAGCACATCGACCTGAGCAACATCGTTACACCGGGGCCAACGAAGGCTGAGGTGGCGGCGGGACGGTGATCGGCGGTTCCTGAGGCACGGCAGTCGCAACAGGTTTGCAGCTACATGTTTATGGAACTCTCGCCGTCGCTCAACCTCCGCTATCCTGACGCCTCTGTCGGTTTGCCGAGTATCTTCATGCTTGAGGTCCGTAACGTCTTCAAAAGCTACGCCACGCCCCAAGGCTCCCTGCCGGTGCTGCAAGGCGTCGACCTGACGCTGGCGCCCGGCAGCAGCCTGGCGCTGATGGGCGAATCAGGTAGCGGCAAAAGCACCTTGCTGCATTTGGTCGCCGGGCTGGACAAAGTGGATCGGGGCAGCATTCGCAGCGGCGAATATCGCCTCGATGGCATGAGCGAACACCAATTGGCGAATTGGCGACGCACGGAAATCGGCCTGGTGTTCCAGCAGTTCAACCTGATCAGCAGTTTGTCGGTGGAGGACAACCTTGCATTCCAGGCGCGTCTGTGCGGCCGTTTCAACGCCGAGTGGCAAACGCATCTGGTGCAACGGCTCGGCCTTGCAGACCTGTTGCGGCGCTATCCCGAGCAGCTTTCCGGTGGGCAGCAGCAGCGGGTGGCCTTGGGCCGGGCGCTGGCTTCCCGACCGCCGTTGCTGCTGGCCGACGAACCCACCGGCAGCCTCGACGAAGCCACCAGCGACGAGGTGCTGCAACTGTTGCTGGAACTGCTGGACGGCACGCCCACCAGTCTATTGATGGTCACGCACAGCCAGCGGGTGGCGGCGCGCCTGGCGCATCGCGTGGTGTTGCAAGGCGGACGCCTGGCGCAGGTGGCCCAGGGGTGATGATCTTTCGCCAAACCCTCAAGGCCTTGCTCAGCCATTGGCGCCGGCACCCGGTGCAATTTTTCAGTGTGTTGACCGGGCTTTGGCTCGCCACCAGTCTGCTCACCGGCGTGCAGGCGCTGAACAGTCAGGCCCGCGACAGCTACGCCCGGGCCAGCCAGCTCATCGGCGGCGAACCCCAGGCCAGCCTCACCGCACCCGGCGGCGGTACGTTTACCCAGCAATGGTTTATCGACCTGCGGCGCCACGGCTGGCCGGTGTCGCCGGTGTTGCAGGCCCGAGTGACGCTCCAGGGCCATGAGGACCAGCGCTTGCAACTGATGGGCATCGACCCGGTGTCGCTGCCTCCCGGTACGGCAGTGGCGGGGCAGGCGCGCGAGATGAGCGAAGTGGTGGCGTTTTTCACCGACCCCGGTCGTACCTGGATCGCTGCGCAAACGTTGCAGGCGTTGGGATTGAGCGAGGGCTCACGCCCGCGGACGGTTGAGGGGCAACTGCTGCCGCCGCTGCATGTGCAGGCGGACATGGCCCCGGGAATGCTGCTGATGGACATCGGTTACGCCCAACAAACCTTGGGACTGGCGGACCAATTATCCCGGTTGCTGCTGCCCGCCACGTTCAACGCGGTCTTGCCTGAGGCGCTCAACGGACGGTTGCAATTCAAGCGCGCCGATGAAGAAAACAACCTGTCGCGCCTGACCGAAAGCTTTCACCTCAATCTCGACGCCCTCGGTTTCCTGTCGTTCGTGGTGGGGCTGTTCATCGTTCATGCCGCCATCGGCCTGGCCCTGGAGCAGCGCCGCGGTCTGCTGCGAACCCTGCGCGCCTGTGGCGTCAGTGCCCGCATGCTGGTCACTGGCCTGGCCTTCGAACTGGGCATGCTGGCCTTGCTCGGTGGGATCGCCGGGGTGCTCAGTGGTTATTGGCTGGCGAGCCTGCTGTTGCCCGATGTCGCGGCCAGCCTGCGTGGTTTGTACGGCGCCGAAGTGGCCGGGCAATTGAGTCTCAGCCCAGGGTGGTGGCTCAGTGGCGTAGGCCTGGGCCTGCTCGGCGCGTTGCTGGCCGGCGCCGACAGTTTGTTGCGTGCGGCGCGCTTGCCCTTGTTGGCCCTGGCCAACCCGCAGGCCTGGCACCAGGCCCATGCACGTTGGCTGCGGCGCCAGGGTTGGGTGGCAATGTTGGCGGCGCTGATTGCGCTTTCGGCGCTGACGTGGGGTAACAGCCTCGGCAGCGGTTTTGTCCTGATGACGGCTTTGTTGCTCGGCGCGGCGCTGGCGCTACCGGTGTTGCTCAATGGTGCGCTGAACGTTTTATTGCGCCGCAGCCGTTCGGTGCTGGGCCAATGGTTTCTTGCCGACTGCCGCCAACAGTTGCCGACATTGAGCCTGGCGTTGATGGCGCTGCTGCTGGCGCTGGCCGCCAACATCGGCGCGGGCAGCATGACCTCGGGGTTCCGGCAGACCTTCAGCGACTGGCTCGAACAACGCTTGAGCGCCGAGCTTTACATCAACCCGCAAACCCCGGCCCAGGCGGGCGAGCTGCACGCCTGGCTCAAGCAACAGTCCGTCGTTGGCGCGGTGCTGCCCAACTGGCAGGTCTCGATTCCTTTGCAGGGCTGGCCCACCGATGTGTATGGGGTGGTTGATCATCCGACCTATCGCCAGCACTGGCCGTTGCTCGAATCGGCTGGCGATCAACCTTGGTCGCAACTGGCCGGCGGCGACACGCTGATGCTCAGTGAACAGCTGGCCCGGCGCCTGAATGTACGGGTCGGCGATGCCGTAACTTTGCCGACCCCGGAAGGGCCTTGGTCGCCGCGCGTCGTTGGGATCTACGCCGACTACGGCAACCCCAAGGGGCATGTGCTGGTCAACGCCCAACACCTGTTGGCGCATTGGCCTGAACTGTCACCGAATCGTTTCAACCTGCGCATCGAGCCCTCGGCGATCCCCTCGTTACTGGCGGCATTGCAGGCCCGATTCCATCTGGACGACAATCACATTGTCGAACAGGCGCGGCTCAAGGGCTGGTCGACCCAGGTATTCGAACGCACCTTTGCCGCCACCGCCGCGCTGAACAGCCTGACCCTGGCGGTGGCCGGGGTGGCGCTGTTCATCAGCCTGCTGACCCAGAGCCAGAGCCGTCTCAGCCAGTTGGCGCCCCTTTGGGCGTTGGGCATAACGCGGCGGCAACTGATGCTGCTCAACCTCGGCCAGACCTGGTTGCTGGCATTGCTGACCTTGGTATTGGCCTTGCCGTTGGGCATCGCCCTGGCCTGGTGCCTGGACGCGGTCATCAACGTCCAGGCGTTTGGCTGGCGACTGCCTTTACGGATATTCCCGTTGCAACTGGCGCAACTGCTGGGCCTTGCCATGCTCGCCACGCTGCTGGCGTCGGCTTGGCCGTTGTATGCGCTTTACCGCACGCAACCGGCGGATTTGTTGAGGACCTTCGCTCATGAAAATTAGAGTCGGCCTGCTGCTGTTGGCGCTGCTCAGTGGCTGCGATGACTCCCAAACCACACAAAAAGGCTTCGCCGGGCTGGGGGATACGGCCATCGCCTACGCGCCGGTGGTGCCGGGGCGGGTCTTCAGTTTTCCGGCTGATCACGGCGTTCATGAGGGGTTTCGCATCGAGTGGTGGTACGTGACCGCCAACCTCAAGGACGCCCAGGGCCGGGATTTTGGCGTGCAATGGACGCTGTTTCGCAGCGCCCTGGACGCCGCGCCCGCCGCCAGCGGCTGGCGCAACCAGACGATCTGGCTCGGTCATGCCGCAGTCACGTCCGCCACCGCGCATCACGCCGCCGAGCGCTACGCCCGGGGCGGGGTGGGGCAGGCCGGCGTGCAGGCGACGCCTTTCGATGCCTGGATCGACGACTGGCAGTTCAGCACGAAAGCCGCAGGGGCCGATCCGCTGGCGGACATGCAACTGGAGGCCGCTGACGCGCGCTTTCGCTACGACCTGCGGCTGACCTCAAGCCGCCCGCTGGTGTTACAGGGCGACCAGGGTTTCAGCCAGAAATCCGAGCAGGGCCAGGCTTCGTATTACTACAGCCAGCCGTTTTTCCAGGCCAGCGGCGAACTCGAAATCGACGGCCAGCGCTACACGGTCAGCGGCCCGGCCTGGCTTGACCGTGAGTGGAGCAGCCAGCCGTTGACGGCGAACCAGACCGGCTGGGACTGGTTTTCCCTGCACCTGGGCACCGGCGAACACGTCATGCTCTACCGCATGCGGCACAAGGACGGTGCGCCATACCTCACGGGTACGTGGATTGACGCCCAGGGCCAGGCGACAACCCTCAACGCTGGTGAAATCAGCCTCACGCCACAAGACACCGTCGAGGTCGCCGGCCGTTCAATGCCGGTGCGCTGGTCCATCAGCATTCCCGGAAAACAGCTCGACATCACCACCCGAGCCCTCAACCCCAACGCCTGGATGGACCTGCGCATTCCCTATTGGGAAGGGCCGGTGCAACTGAGCGGCAGCCATGGCGGCAACGGCTATCTGGAAATGACCGGCTATTGACAATCGCCGGAACTCCCCGCGTAGCTCGCCCCTCATACCTTATGAATGCCTCGCGGGAGCCCGTCATGAGCGATGATCTCAAACCTCCGTCACTGGCCGACTGGCAGCGGCGGTTCGACGACAAGACTAACTTTCAACAGTCGCCGGATGCTCATATCGCCGAGCTGGTG
This sequence comes from Pseudomonas sp. SWRI92, assembly GCF_014268685.1. Lineage (NCBI taxonomy): Bacteria > Pseudomonadati > Pseudomonadota > Gammaproteobacteria > Pseudomonadales > Pseudomonadaceae > Pseudomonas > Pseudomonas sp. SWRI92. The sequence continues at coordinate 237,246 of NZ_JABWQY010000007.1, read as the reverse complement.
CGCCTGGCCGATGATCTGTTAGGCCAAGGGGCGATTGATCTGAAATGTTGGCAAGACCTCAAGGCCAAGGCCGAGGAACTCCACCAACGCTCGCCGGATGCCAACGTCGCGCAGGAAGTGGCAGACCCTGATGCCTGATTCCAAGGCTGACAACCCAAGGAGTTCACGATGAAGTCCAGCCCCGATCAACCGCAACACAACCCCGACGCCCCGGCCTTGCCCGGCGAAGTGGAACGTGACAACGACGCGCTGCGGCCCAACGACCCGGCCAAGCGCAAACAGCAGCAAGGCGACGCCGAAGCGCAGGAAACCGATGCGCAGAAAACGGCGCGGCGCGATTAAGTTTTTACAGTGAGCGGGTAAGTTGGCTCGCCACGTATTGTGAATAATTATTTAAGCGGCGCTCGGGGAAATACCGTGGAAGCTCCACTATCATTGTCCCCGTTCGCCCAGTGCCTGGCTCTTTACCAGCGCATGGAATGCCGAGGCCGTCGCACTGGGCGAACACCTGCATGGCTTAGCCCGCGACCGGGGAGCGCCAGTCATCGGAGCCTGAGGTGCCACTGACTTCGTGGGTCCAGGTGATCTTGCGGTAGGTGAAGTGGACGTCCTCCAAATGGGTGAAGTGGCTGTTGCCCGGATCCTGGCAATTGAGCATGTAGTCTTTCATGTCGACGATGATCGCGTCCTCCAGGGTGGTGGTGTAGTAGTGCTCCTGGGTGCCCGCCGCCGAGGTGCGGTACCACTGGATTTCAACCTTGGTCAGCCGCTCACCGCTGGTCAGGGCTGCGAGCAGCAGCGGCGAGGCTTTGTCGTAGACCTTGGTGATGACCAAAGGCTTGTGTATGCGCTGGCCGGTTGGCTGGCCGGACTGAGGGTCGCGGGGGATGGTGACCTGGTGCTGGAAGCCCTGCACCATGACTTGGTCTTCATGGCCTTCCTGGTAGGTATTACCCACCGAGTCGGCGGTAAATGCGCCGGCTGTGATCAGGCCTTGTTTGGTACCTTCGATGGACATGTAAGCGGGGGTAGCCAATGGATGCTCTCCTTCCTGGATAACTGAAGCCCGGGGCGCGAATCGCCTCGAGGCGGCTGAGCGTTATCAAGAGCTATGCCATTTATAAAAATATTAGAAAAATCAAAAGCCTACATAGATTTATGATTCAGGCATCAGGCCAGAAGCAGTAAATATGCGTAACGGACTGCGCCGTGCAGGACGATCCATTGCCCAAGCAGCACCGGGGGCCTTATTGCCTGGGCAAAACGGCAAAGTCCGAGGAGTTTTGATGACCCGGTGCGCAGTTTCTTACGCCTTCGTCCTTCGGCCGTTTCCTACGCTTTCAAGGCAAGCAGGCATTCGCCGATGGAGCGCTGTTGCGTCTCGGCATACAACCCCAACTCGTCGATAGTCGCTTGTCCCAGCGCGGCTTCGAACGCGTGTCGATTGGATTGTCCGGCGTAGTGGCTCTGGGCTGTGTCACCCAGGTTCGACTGGAAGATGCCGGCGGCGCTGACCGGCAGGAAATCTTCGTAGACCAAGGGTTCGGCGCGCAGGTATTGCTGCTCCAGCAGGTGTTCCAGGGAGGCCGACTGTTCGATAGTGCCTTTGGCGGCGAGCCCCAGCGGCGTCACGAAATAGCGGAAGTAGGCCAGTGCCTGCCGGCGCAGGTCATCGTGGTTGTCGGGGAACTGGATGAAATGCTCAGCCATCAGCGTGTTGTAGCGTTCGGCATTGGCTTCGTTGGGAAACGCCCCGAGGGCATCGCGCGCGGCGTTCAGCAACTGGTCGTAGAGCGCGCGGCCCTTGGGGGTAAGGGCGGCGCCACGTTGTTCGATCTCGCCAAACCGTGCGCTATGGCTGCCTTGGGACGCGGGCTGGTCGGTGAACGCGACGGGCTCCTCGAGCGCCTTGAAACTGGTCTGGCGCAGCAGGATCGGGCACTGGCGACGGGGCGGTCCTTCGATCACGGCTTTGGGCGTGATGCCATGCACCGGCATCTGGTCCTGGACAATGTCGATGTCCAGGGTGCGCGGCGTCAGATGATTGATATGGGGCCCCTTGAACGCCACCACGTCGGCGATCAGGCGGTGCTGGGCGCTGAGCTGTCGATACTGTTCGGCGGTGACGGTGGCGCTGTGGTGCCAGCGAAAGGTTTCCAAGGCCTGTAGGACGAAGTCCTCAGCCTGGGGTTCGGTCAGGCCACCCTGGCGTTCGGCGAGGTCGATGAGCTCCAGGGCGCTTGGGGTGAAGATTTGCCGTTTAGCCAGCACCGACTCGGCAAAGGCTCGAAGTTCGGTGTTCTCGATCAGCTCCAGGCGCAACAGCGAAGTAAACACTCGGAAGGGGCTGATCTGCAGCGATGTTTCATGCACGGCGCGAAACGCCGTGGAATGCACCGGCACCCCGGCCGGCGTGAGGTCGTAGTAGCCCACCGGCTGCATGCCCATGACCGCGAACAAGCGGCCCAGGGTCGCCAGTTCGGCGGCGGTGCCGACGCGGATGGCGCCGTGGCGCTCCAGGTCCAGGCGCTGCAGTTCGCCGGTATTGCGTAGATGTTCGGCCAGCAGCGGGTCGTCCGCCAGCACCCGGGCGTTGGTGTGCTCCACCAGGTTCATCAATGCGCCGTAGAGCGGCACCTCGTCGCGGTACATGTCGGACATCGCCCTGGAGAAGCGTTGGCGGATCAAGTCGGGGCTGACGAAGCTCATCGTAAGAATTCCTGGCGAAGGCTGTGGGAAAGTTGGACGAAAGATCGCAGCCTTCGCCAGCGCCGACAAACGAAGAATCTTCAGGACTTCATTCTGCCAGGGACTGATCCACCAGCTCGATCCAATGTCGCACGGGCGTGCGACCTGCGCTGTCGAGGTGACTCTGGCAACCGACGTTGGCGGTGACGATCAGCTCCGGGCGGCCGCTTTCCAGCGCGTTCAGGCGGTTGTCGCGCAGCTGTCGGGCCAGGGTCGGTTGGGTCAGCGAATAGGTGCCGGCCGAACCGCAACACAAATGCCCGTCGGGCACCTCGGTCAGGTTGAACCCCAGCCGTGCGAGCAGGGCTTCAACGGTGCCGCCGAGTTTCTGCGCGTGCTGCAAGGTGCAGGGACAATGCACGGCGATGCGCTGGCTCCTGGCGGCGCAGATTTCTTCCAGCGGTTCGTTGCCGAGCACTTGCACCAGGTCCAATGCCCGCTCGCTGACCTGTCGGGCTTTGGCTGCATAGGCGTGGTCGTGTTCCAGCAAATGCCCGTAGTCCTTGATGAACGCCCCACAGCCGCTGGCGGTCTGGACGATCGCTTCGGCACCGTTTTGCAGGTGCGGCCACCAGGCGTCGATGTTGCGGCGGGCGCGGTCCAGTCCGGTTGATTGGGCGTCAAGGTGATAGTCCAGCGCGCCGCAACAGCCGGCTTCTACGCTGGGAATGACGCTGATGCCGAGGCGGTCCAGCACCCGTGCGGCGGCCGCGTTGGTGTTGGGTGACAGGCCCGGCTGCACGCAGCCTTCGAGCATCAGCACCGCGCGAGCGTGTCGCACCGCCGGGCGTTCGCCATGCGGTGCCGCGCCCCGGGGCAACTTGGCAACCAGGTTTGCCGGCAACACCGGACGGAACACTGCGCCCAGGCGCAGCAGCGTCTTGAACCGCTCGGGGCTGCCGGCCAACCCCCGCAGGCCGAGGCGCAGTGCGCGTTGGCTGGGCGGACGAGGCACGGCCGCGTCGACCACGGCGCGGCCGATGTCCAGCAAGTTGTGGTAATCGACGCCGGACGGGCAGGTGGTTTCGCAGTTACGGCACGACAGGCAACGATCCAGGTGCAGTTGGGTGCTCGCGGTGGCAGGCTGGCCTTCGAGCACCTGCTTGATCAGGTAGATGCGTCCGCGCGGACCGTCGAGTTCATCCCCCAGCAACTGATAGGTCGGGCAGGTGGCGTTGCAGAAACCGCAATGCACGCAACTGCGCAGGATCCGCTCGGCTTCTTCGGCACGGGGCAGGCGCTTGCTTTCGTCACTGAACCGAGTCTGCATCTAGAACTCCGCGTACATCCGGCCAGGATTGAACAAACCCTGGGGATCGAGTTGTGCCTTGAGCTGACGGTGATAGCGCAGCAGCGCCGGGGCCAGCGGCTGGAACGGCGTGTTAGTGGCACCTGGACAATAACAGGTGGCATGCCCGCCCAACTCTCGCGCCAGTGTCTGTACCGTGTCGGCATCGGTTTTCAGCCAGCGCTGCGCACCCGCCCAATCGATCAGCTGCGCGCCGGGCAGGGCGAGGGGACCGATATGGTTGGGCAACGACAGGCGCCACAGCGGCAAACCTTCATCGAAGAACGGTAGGCGATGTTCGTTCAGCGCTGTCCAGTATTGATCATCAATGACTTCACCGCCCAGGCGCTGATGCGCCGCGCTGACCGAACCTTCGCCGCCCTCCAGGCGCAAATTCAGACAACCATCCTCATGGCTGGCCGCGCTGAGGGGCAAAGGTTGTCGGCCCCACTCGGCGAGCTTTTCCAGGGCTTCGGCGCTGTCCATCTCCAGGCGAATGCTCAGGTGGTGGCGAGGTTTTGGCAGTACTTTCAGCGAGACTTCGGTGATCACGCCCAGGCAACCGAAACTGCCAGCCAGCAGGCGCGACAGGTCGTAGCCGGCGACGTTTTTCATCACCTCACCGCCAAAACGCAACAACGTGCCATGGCCGCTGATCAGGCGTGTGCCCAGCACATAGTCGCGCACCGAACCGGCCCACGGGCGGCGCGGTCCCGACAGCCCGGCGGCGACCATGCCACCCACCGTGGCTTCTTCGCCGAATCCCGGTGGTTCGCACGGCAGCCGTTGCCCGGCTGCGTCCAAGGCGGCGAGCAGTTCCCGCAACGGGGTTCCGGCCCGGGCGGTGACGACCAGTTCGGTGGGGTCATAGACAACAATGCCGCGATGCACTCGGGTATCGAGCACTTCGCCAGCCACGTCCTGTCCCAGGAAAGCCTTGCTGTTCGAGCCCTGGATGCGCAGCGGCGTGGCATTGGAACGGGCGCGGTTGACCTGCTCCAAGAGCAGGTCGCTGGCGTCACGGTCGACTTCGCCGATCATCAGAAACGCTCCAGTTCAGGAAACGGCAACTGCCCGCCGTGGATGTGCATGGCGCCGAATTCAGCGCAGCGGTGCAGGGTGGGGATGTTCTTGCCAGGGTTGAGCAGGCCGAGGGGATCAAACGCCACTTTCACGGCATGGAACAGGTTCAGTTCGTCGCTGTTGAACTGCGCGCACATCTGGTTGATTTTTTCCCGGCCGACGCCGTGCTCACCGGTGATGCTGCCGCCAACCTGGACGCACAGTTCGAGAATTTTTCCGCCCAAGGCTTCGGCGCGCTCCAGTTCGCCCGGCTGGTTGGCGTCGAAAAGAATCAACGGGTGCATATTGCCGTCGCCGGCATGGAAGACGTTGGCGACCCGCAAACCATACTCGACGCCAAGGCTGGCGATGCGCTGTAGCACTTCGGGCAGGGCGCGTCGGGGAATCGTACCGTCCATGCAGTAATAGTCCGGTGCCAGGCGGCCCACCGCCGGAAACGCATTCTTGCGTCCGGCCCAGAACCGCAGGCGCTCGGCTTCGTCCCGAGCCTGGCGCACCTCGGTCGCCCCGGCCTGTTGCAGGACGTGGCGCACCCGTTCGCAATCGTCCTGGACATCGGCCTCGACCCCGTCCAGTTCGCACAGCAGGATCGCGTCGGCATCCACCGGGTAACCGGCGTGGATGAAATCCTCGGCGGCGCGGATCGCCAGGTTGTCCATCATCTCCAGGCCGCCGGGAATAATGCCGGTGCCGATGATATCCGCCACCGCCCGCCCGGCCTTGTCCACCGAATCGAAACTGGCCATCAACACCTTGGCGACCTGGGGCCGGGGCAGCAACTTGACAGTCACCTCGGTGATGATTCCTAACAATCCTTCGGAACCGGTGAACAACGCCAGCAGGTCCAGGCCCGGCGAGTCCAGGGCTTCGCTGCCCAAGGTCAGGTGTTCGCCTTCGATGGTGAGGATTTCCAGCTTCAACAGGTTGTGCACCGTCAGGCCGTACTTCAGGCAATGCACGCCGCCGGCGTTTTCCGCGACATTGCCACCGATGGAACAGGCGATCTGCGACGAGGGATCCGGCGCGTAGTACAGGCCGAACGGTGCCGCCGCCTGGGAAATCGCCAGGTTGCGTACACCTGGTTGAAGTCGCGCGGTGCGGGCATCGGGGTCGATATGCAGGATCTGATTGAAGCGCGCCATCACCAGTAGCACGCCGCTCTCCAGGGGCAGGGCGCCACCGGACAAACCAGTCCCGGCCCCTCGGGCGACCACCGGGACGTTTTGCCCGTGGCACACCTTGAGCAGGGCCTGTACTTGCTCGACTCGCCGTGGCAACACCACCAGCATCGGCGTGGCGCGATAGGCCGACAATCCGTCGCATTCGTAGGGCCTGAGGTCTTCGTCGCGATGGAGGATTTCCAGGTCCGGGACCTGTGACTGCAAGGTGTGCAGCAGGGCCTGTTTGTCCACTTTGGGCAATGGGCCGTCGAGGTGTTCGTCGTAGAGGATGTTCATTTGGATCGATTCCTCAGATCTTGCAGGGTGCTCATTGCCCCAATCCCTTCAAGAAATCCCGGTACAACGCCGCGGTTTTGCCTGGTCGTTCAACCATCGGCATGTGGCCGACCCCGTCCCAGATCTCCACGCGAAGGTCGGCAATGCCCTTGCTCCAGACCGGTACGCTGCTGACGTCGATCAGTCGGTCCTTGCGTCCCCAGAGCAGCAACGATGGCGCGCGGATGCCAGCCAGGTGTGGCTCCATCGGCGGGCTGGCGCGAAGGTCGACGAAGATTTCCGCCAATTCCTCCCGGCGCTGTTCGTAACGCTGGGCGATCGCTGCCAACACCACGCTGGGCAACCAGGGGGGCGAGGCCATGGTCATGGCGTAGAACGGCGCGAAATCATCCCGCGAATAGACCAGGAACGGGTTGTGCCCGGCAGCCAGGTGACGCTCCATGTCGCTGGGCTCGGGAGCGGTGACGCCGGACGGATCGATCAACGCCAGGGTCAGCACCCGTTCCGGCGAAGTCGCCGCCAGCCATGCCGCGAGATAGCCCCCCATGGAATTGCCGATCACGTGGACCTTGTCCAGGCCACAAGCGTCGAGCAGTTCGATCACCCGTCGGGCCTGGGTCGGGATGTCGTAGCCGCCGCCGGCCTTGAAGCCGGTTTCGCCATGGCCGGCCAGGTCGGGAATCACCACCCGGTATTGGCTGACAAAATGCCGGGCAAAGCGTAGCCAGAGATTCTTGTCGGCGCTGTAGCCGTGCAGCATCAAGATGCTGCCGGACGCTTCATAGGGACCACCCTGCCAGGTCGATACCGTCATTTCACTGATGGGCACGGTGATCTTGTGCAATCGATAGAGGCGTGCTTCCAGGGCCATGCCCAAGTCATACAGCACGTGGCCGATGCCTGGATACGTCAGCCAGCTCCAGGCGATAAACACGGCGAGGACCACCCACAACACCAGCATCTCTTGCCCTCCATGGGTCACGTTAGCGTTTGACCAGCCAGCCTCAGCGACCGATCAGCCTATATAAGTGAAGCTCAAACCTGGGATATAGCGACGACAGGGACGCGTCTGCTTTGATACCCGCTGTGTCGGCCAATGAATTCCCTTTCTCATGTATAGCCAAAATCCGCGGCGAGCCACGTTCGCCGGTAAGAATAAATACCCCTTCTTCAGTGATGGCTATTTGACGGCACCCTGATAGACTCCAGTCATCCCATCCCGGCGCTCCGGGAGTCCTGCGGTGCAGAGGCCTCTATGCAAAAAACGGGAAGAAAGGGACTCTCGCTGGCCAGGAGGCTTTACACGTCGCGCATCCTCGGCCTGGCGCTCGGGTTGTTGGTAGTGAGCGCCGCCGTTTATCCCCTCGATCCGGCGCCTTGGGTTTGGGGCTTCATGCTGTTCAATGGCTTGCTCTGGCCACACGTGTCCTATCAATGGGCCCGCCGTGCGGCGGTGCCGTACCACGCCGAACACCGCAATCTGTTGATCGACGCCTTCCTTGGCGGCTTCTGGGTCGCCGCAATGCAATTCAATCCGCTGCCCACGGCTGTCACGCTGGCGATGATGGCGATGAACAATGTCGCCATCGGTGGCCTGCGTTTCCTGCTGGTCGGCGCCGCAGCCCAAGTGAGCGGCATCGCGCTGGGTGTCTTGATATTCCCGTTAGCCAGCGTGCCCATGACCAGCCCGGCGCAGCTCTACGCCTGTCTGCCGCTGCTGTGCCTTTATCCGCTGGCGCTGGGCTGGATCTGCTTTCGCCAGGCCCACACCCTGGGCCGGCAAAAGCGTGAGCTATTGGCCCTGAGCCGTACCGACAGCCTGACCGGCTTGCTCAACCATGGCGCCTGGAAGGACCGACTCAACGAAGAGTTCCAGCGGCACCTGCGTCATCCAACGGACGCAACCCACGGCGCGATTGCGCTGATCGACATCGATCATTTCAAGGCCATCAACGACACCTACGGCCACGGCGCTGGCGACGTGGTGCTGCGCCAGCTCGGCAAGTTGCTCAGGCAAAACCTGCGGGCCACAGACGTGATCGGGCGTTACGGTGGCGACGAATTTTGCGTGATCCTGCCGGACCTGACCCTGCACAACGCCGTTCAGGCCATGGACGGTTTGCGCGAACGTTTTGCAACGCTTGGCTACGACCAGGATCCGACGTTGAAAGTCAGCCTGAGTATTGGCCTGGCGGCATTCAACCCGGCGTATGGCGACGCGACCGCGTGGCTCAACGACGCTGACCAGATGCTTTATGAGGCCAAGACAGGTGGGCGCAACCGGGTTGTCTGTCAGCGACATCGGCTGATGTTGGAGGCGTCGGCGGTCTAGAGCCTTTGGATATTCTCGGGTAGGGTGCCAAATGACTTCCCCGATGAAACAAGGATGAACTCATGACCGTTACCGCTCTTCGCTCCCGTCTGGCCATCAGTCTCGGCCTGAGCCTGGCCCTTGGCGCCTTCGCCCCCGCTGCCTTCGCGCAGCCCCATCAGCAAGTGCTGGCCGATGCCGAGCAGTACAAGGGCGAGGCCCTGAAACTGTTGGAACGGCTGGTCAATATTGACTCCGGTTCCGGCTATGTGCCGGGTTTGACCCAAGTCGGCGACATTGCGATCGATGAGTTGCAGAAGCTCGGCGCGATCATCGAAAAAGTACCCAATTCGGATGGTACCCAGCATGTCCTGGCGACCTTCAAGGGTACCGGCAAGGCCAGGATCCTCCTGATGGCCCACATGGACACGGTGTTCAAGGAGGGCTCGGCCGCCGAACGCCCGTTCCATATCAAGGATGGCCGGGCCTACGGGCCGGGGGTGATGGACGACAAGGGCGGCATCGTCGCCGGGATTTATGCGTTGAAGGTGCTGAAGAACCTCGACTTCAAGAACTACGCGCAGATTACCTTTCTGCTCGACGCCAGCGAAGAGACCGGCTCGGACGTCGCCACCGACCTGATCAAAAAAACCGCCAAGGCCCATGATGTGACCCTCAACCTTGAACCGGGTCGTCCGGCTGACGGCCTCGTGGTGTGGCGCAAGGGCAGCGCGACGGCGCTGGTGGAGGTCAAGGGCAAGGCGGCGCACGCCGGTGTCGCGCCGGAACTGGGGCGCAATGCGGCGATGGAAGCGGCACACCAGATTCTGCAACTGGGCAAGCTGGGCGACGCGGAAAAGAAGACCACCATCAACTTCACCGTGCTCAAGGCTGGCGACCGGACCAACGTGATTCCTGACCAGGCCACCGCCAAGGCCGACGTACGCGCAGCGGTGCCGGAAGAATTCGACCGTATCGAAAAAGACCTGGCACGGGTTTCCAAGGACAAGCTGATCGCCGACACCGAAGTGACCACCAGCCTGCAACGCGGCTTGCCACCGATGCCGCAGACGGCCGAGTCGGACCGGTTGATGGCGATGGCGCAGGGTATTTATGGCGAACTGGGGCGCAAACTTACCGAGGAAGGCAGTGGCGGGGCGGCGGACGCCAGCCTTTCCGCCGGTGTGGGCACGCCGACGCTGGATGGCTTTGGCATCGTTGGCGGCAACATCCACACACCGGAGGAGTACGCCGAAGTCGAGAGCGTGGTGCCGCGGATCTATTTGTTGTCGCGGATGATCATGGAGTTGGCGGGGCGGTAGCAGATAGCTGTTCTGAAAGGGTAATGCGGTCTGTTGTGGCGAGGGGATTTATCCCCGCTGGGCTGCGCAGCAGCCCCAAAACCAGGCGTGGCGGTGCAACAGACGAACCGTGCCAGCCGGGTTTACGACTGCTTCGCAGCCGAGCGGGGATAAATCCCCTCGCCACAATAGGGATGCGCTATGGCGGCTAGCGTGCTTCGACGTTATCCAGCGCTCGATTCGCCAGCATTGCGCTCAGTTCGATCAGTTGCAGAATGCCCAGGGCGATGTGGCGCCTTGAACCATCCAGGTCGAACGCCAGGTCGCTGGCCATGGCGTTGGCCGAGGCGAGGGTTTCGCTGAGGTTGGCAAGCAGGGATTCGGTTTCGACGCCGTTGATGACGGTGAAGAGTGCGCTTGGATTGGCGCCCGGTGGGTTTGGGGTCGCTTTGAACATAGATGAACTCCTTGGTAATTGGAGCTGCAACCCTTTGCTACCAAACATTGGGTGGCGGCTATACGCAGGTTGGTAGACCGGGTACCAAGGCAAACCCAGCGCGCCATAAGGCGCCCCGCGCACAGCCGCCATAAAAAACATGCGGAGCTGTGCGCCTTAGTTTTACCCGGGCTACCAAACCCGATCGCTGATTCTTCAGCGACCGAGCAACAGTAAAGCCCGACCCCAAGGCGCACAAGCCGGCGGATTCTGGCGTAGTTGTAGGCAATGGCGCAAGACGCGGTGGTTCGGTCTTACGCGGTGGTTGGTGCGATAAACATCCAGGCTTTTGTGGCGAGGGAGCAAGCTCCCTCGCCACGAGGTAAGCGTTTATGCCGACGGGCGTGCTTCGACGTTATCCAGCGCTCGATTCGCCAGCATTGCGCTCAGTTCGATCAGTTGCAGAATGCCCAGGGCAACGTGCCGGCGCGAGCCGTCGAGGTCGAAGGCCAGGTCATTGATCATCGCGTTGGCCGAGGCGAGGGTTTCGCTGAGGTTGGCGAGCAGGGACTCGGTGTCGACGCCGTGGATGATGGTGAAGAGTTGGCTTGGGTCAGCTTCCGGTATGCCGGATTTGGGCTTGAGGTAATAGTCGAGAGCGCGGTCGGCGGCTTTGTCGAATTCTTTTTTGTCGGCGGCGGACGGGTCGGCGTCCGGTGGGTTTGGGGTTACTTTGAACATAATGAAACTCCGATGCGTTGGCTGGAGCCATTACCCTCTCGCTACCAAACGAAGGGTGGTGGCCATACGAAGGTTGGTAGACCGGGCATCGGAGCCGGCGTCTCCGGAGAGACCCTGCGCAGGGCCACCATAAAACGAAGTGCATGATTGCACTTGCAAGAGGTGACGCTATGCACCGACGACCCGGGCTACCAAACCCGATCGCTGATTCTTCAGCGACCGAGCAACAGTAAAGCCCGGCCCCAAGGCGCACAAGCCGGCGGATTCTGGCGTAGTTGTAGGCAATGGCGCAAGACACGGTAGCCCGATCCCACACCGAGGGTAATGCAATAAACATGAGGCTCTTGTAGGGAGGGATTTGTGTTGTGCCGCTGGGCCACACACTCAGTAAACCCAAACCTCTACCCGCCGATTGCGAACCCGTCCTTCGTCTTCATTGTTGGCCGCCACCGGCATCAACGCGCCGAACCCGCGGACCTCGCGCAACGCCACGCCATATTTGACCAGTTCCCGGCGCACTGCCATGGCGCGCAGTTTCGACAGCAGGTCCGCTCGCGCCGGATCGTCCTTGGCGTCGCCAAAACCGACCAGGGTCACGCGCCGGTCGGCTTTGCCGTGCTGCTTTATATAGTCGAGCACGCGCCCCAGGTCTTGATGGGCCTTGTTGTCCAGGCTGGCGCTGCCTTCTTCGAAGCGAAAATTCACGGTCAGGCGTTGGGCATGGCGGCTCAAGGCCTGGTAGCCCTCTGGCATCAGCGCATTCGGGGTGACGGACATGGCGTGGACAGTCTGGGCAATGAAGCCGTTGGCCGCGACGATGGCCTGGCCTTGTTCACTTTGGGTGAAATCGACCAGGGCCTCGGCCCATGGATTGGCTTGCAGCGGCGGCAGATAAAAGAACAAACGCCGGGACAAGGGATAGTCCTCGGTGGCGATCAGGTTGTTCAGCGGCAACATGGGCTGGGAGTCGCCGTCGACAATCGCCAGAGGCTTGGCTTGGCGCACGTAGGGCAAACCGATGAAGCCGATGCCTTGCGGGTCTTGGCTGACAGCGTCCGACAACTGCTCACTGGATTCGAAGCGCTGGGCCGTAGGATCCAGCCTCTTGCCCTGTCGGCTAAGCACCAGCTCCTTGAAGGTGTCATAGGTGCCGGACTGCTCGTCCCGCGCATACAGATGTATCGGCCCGCCAACGCCGCCTACGGCTTCCCAGGTTTTCGCCTCGCCGCTGAAAATGCGCGCCAGTTGAAAGGTGTCGAGCTGACGCAGCGGATTCTGTGGATGGAGAATAATCGCCAGCCCATCGATGGCGATAACCTGCTCGGCCGTCGGACTTTTCAGATCGCCGAGGGCCGACAGGTCCTTCAGCTCGCTGTCCTTGATCGGCCTGGAGGAGGCCGCAAGGTCGGCGCTGGCCTGCTTGAGCGCAGCAAACCCGGTGCTTGAGCCGTGGGCCGCGATGTCGATTTCCACGCGCCGGCCATCCGCGGTTTGCCCGACAATTCGCTGCTCGTTGTCACGGCCGGTTATTTCGGTACTGACATTGAGCAGCCCTTGGGTTTCCATCAGCCCCTTGACCAGGGCTGGCCCCAAGGCCGCGCCGATAGTATTGGAGCCCTGGAGGCGCAGGGCAGGGCCGTGTTCGGGAATGGGCAACTGACCGGCCCATACCAGCAACGGCAGCCAGAGTCCCATGAAAAACACAACGTGCAGCCGCATGCCGGCACCTTCTGAGGCGAGGGAAGTGCCGGAAGATTAAGTCAGTCAGGTTACTGAAACATGACAGGGTTGCGACGCGCCCGGCTCAGCTCAACTGCAACCAGATCGGCGCATGGTCCGAGGGTTTTTCCATGCCCCGCAGTTCGTAGTCCACGCCAGCATCCTGAACCCTTGGCAGCAGGCCCTGGGATGCCAGGATCACGTCGATACGCAGGCCGCGCTTGGGCTCGTCCTCGAAGCCGCGGCTGCGATAGTCGAACCAGCTGAAGCGGTCGGTGACGTCCGGGTTCAGGTGGCGAAAACTGTCCACCAGGCCCCAGTTCTTCAGGCGGGCCATCCATTCGCGCTCTTCAGGCAGGAAGCTGCATTTGCCGGTCTTCAGCCAGCGCTTCATGTTGTCCGGGCCGATGCCGATGTCACAGTCTTCCGGGGAAATGTTCACGTCGCCCATTACCACCAGCGGCTGGTCGTTGCTGAAGCGCGTTTCCAGCAGTTGCTGCAGATCGTTGTAGAAACGCTCCTTGGCCGGGAATTTGGTGGGGTGGTCGCGGCTTTCACCTTGTGGGAAATAACCGTTCATGATGGTCACCGGCACACCGTTGGCATCGGCGAACGTGCCCCAGATGAACCGCCGCTGGGCGTCTTCGTCGTCGCCTTCGAAGCCTTTGTGCAAAGTCAGCGGCGCCTGGCGCGAGAGCAGGGCAACACCGTAATGGCCCTTTTGCCCGTGGTAGTGCACGTGATAACCGAGGGCCTGCACGTCGGCCAGGGGAAACTGTTCATCGTGGACTTTGGTTTCCTGCAACCCGATCACGTCCGGCTGGTGTTTGTCGATCAGTGCCGCCAGCTGATGTGGGCGGGCGCGCAGGCCGTTGATGTTGAAGGAGACGATCTTCATGGTCGGCTGTCCTGGCAAAACTGCGATGCTAGCTGACATGTGGGAGCGGAGCCAGCGTGGCGGTAGGACAAATGCGCTGCTAATGTCCTTGGCTTGTAGGAACGATCGCAACCCTATCGGGTTCGTACCCAATAAGAGCTGGGCCTCACCGAGCCCCGCCCCGGAGATCCAACGCCATGCCTGACACCGCCACCGCTGATGTTCACATGCTCGACAGCGGCTATTCCCGCGAAGCGCGTTCCTTGCTGTACCAGGCCTATCGCCATGAGCCAACCTTCAGCTACCTGTTCGAGTCCGAACGCCCCGGTTACGAACAGCGGGTAAGGGCGACCGTGCGTGAGCTGGTCAAGCAGCATTTCCTCCAGGATCTGCCGGCGATCGGCCTGTTGGTGAACGACCGCCTGGTCGGCATCGCATTGATTGCCCCACCGCAGCGGCGCCTGGGCATTACCGAAAGTTGGGCCTGGCGCCTGCGCATGGTCTTGAGCACGGGGTTTCGCTGCACTCGGCGTTACCTGGAATATCACGCGGCCGTGCTGGCCTGCCTACCGTCGGACTCGGTTCATGTCTTGCCGCTGCTGGGGGTTCATCCGCAGTTCCAAGGCAAACACTACGGCGAACAGTTGCTCGAGGCGGTTCATAACTGGTGCGCGGTGGACGAGCATTCCCAAGGCGTGGTGCTGGACACCGGCAACCCCCGTTACCTGGAATTTTATAAACGCCAGGGTTATGAAGAAATCGGCGAAGTGGCGGTAGGACCGATCCGAGAGCATGTGTTCTTTCATGCAAACCCGCAGGTTCTGCAGAGCGCGACGGCTTAATCGGACGAACTTTTGGGAATCGTCCGGCTCTATCAGGCTCCCCACCTCGTGTTAGCATCCGCGCCATGAATTTCCCAGGACGAATGACCAGTGGCGCGCTCTTGCTGTCCCTCAGCTGCGCGGCGCTGGCCCAAAGTGAATTGGACGTACGGGTCAAACCGTCCAATGACGCACTCAAGGCCAACATAGAAGGTTATATCGGTGGCCTGGGCGATCGTGACGAAGATGCATTACTGCGCTTCAGTCGCGGCGCCGAGGAGCAGGCGCGCAAAGCGGCCCAGGCGCTGGGCTACTACCAACCGCAAATCGACAGCGAGGTGCAGGCTGGCAAGGCCCCGCGCCTGATCCTCACCATCGACCCCGGCGAGCCGGTGCATCTGCGCAACGTCACGATCCGCATTGACGGCCCGGCGGCGTCCCTCAAGGCTTTTCGCGTGCCTGACAACGCGGGCCTCAAGTCGGGCGCGGTGCTCAATCACGGACGCTATGAAGACGCCAAGCGGACGATCCAGAACCAGGCTTCGCGGTATGGTTTTTTCAGTGGGCGATTCGTCAGCCAGGCATTGCGCGTGGACCCGCAAGCCGGCATCGCCGATATCGAACTGATCTATGACAGCGGCCCGCGTTATGCCCTCGGCCCGGTCAGCTTCGAGGGCGACACGCCGTTCGACGAAGACCTGCTGCGGCGCATGGTGCCGTTCAAGGCCGGCGCGCCGTACGATTCCGAACTCATTGCCGAACTCAACCAGGCGCTGCAATCGAGCGGTTATTTCGAGGGCGTCCGCGTGGACGCGGCGCCCACCGCCGCCACCGATAACGTGATCCCAGTGGCGGTCAAGCTCGAGACTCGCAAGCCGCGGACCATGGGGCTGGGCTTGGGTTTTTCCACCGACGTCGGCCCTCGGGCCAAGGCCAACTGGACGCGGCACTGGGTCAATCCCCAGGGCCACAGCTACGGCTGGGAAGCGGAAGTGTCGGCGCCCCGGCAGAATATCGGCCTGTGGTATGACGTGCCGCTGGACCCGCCGCTGACCGACAAGCTGCGCTACGCCGGCGGCTATCAATATGAAGAATTGTCCGGCACCGACACCCTCAGCAAATTACTGACCGTGGGGCCGGAATGGCACAGCAAGTTGCCCAGCGGTTGGCAGCGGGTGGTGTCGCTCAAGTGGCAGCGCGAGGAATATCGCCTTGGCGACGATTCGGGCCTGAGCACGCTGCTGATGCCAGGCGTCAGCTATTCGTACCTGCGCAGTGATAACCGCATCGACCCCCATCACGGCTACCGCCTGCAATTCGACACCAAGGTCGCCAAGGAAGGGCTGGGCTCGGACAACAACCTTTTGTATGGCACCGCCATGGTCAAGGGCCTGACCACCGTGTTCGACAAGCACCGCCTGCTGGCGCGGGCCCAGATCGGCGGCAGCGCCACCAATGGCTACAAGTCCATTCCGCCGTCGCTGCGCTTTTTCGCCGGTGGCGATCAGAGCGTGCGGGGCTACGACTACCAGAGCCTGTCGCCGGAAAACTCCGAGGGTGATCGCATCGGTGGCCGCTACATGGTGGCGGGCAGCCTCGAGTATCAGTATTCCGTTGCGGAAAAATGGCGGGTGGCAACGTTTGTCGACCAGGGCAACTCTTTTAACAGTCTCGATCTGCCCAGCCTCAAGACCGGCGTGGGCGTCGGTGTACGCTGGGTGTCACCGGTCGGCCCGATCCGCCTCGACCTGGCCCATGCGCTGGACGACGACGGCGGCATTCGATTGCACTTTTCCATGGGGCCTGAGCTGTGAAGCGCGGTTTGAAGATAACGCTGCTGGCACTCGTCGGGTTGCTCGCGACGATCGTACTGGCCCTGGGCATCTTGCTCGGTACGGCGTTCGGCAGTCGTTGGGCTATCGGCCTGGTACCCGGGCTGACAGTGGAGAATTTCCAGGGGCGACTGGGCGGGCAGTGGAGCGCCGACCATGTGCTGTGGCAGCAGGACGCCAGCCGGGTAGAGCTGGATCGGCCGGTTTTGGCCTGGTCGCCGTTGTGCCTGCTGCGCATGACGTTGTGTATCGAACAACTCAAGGCCGAGCGGATCGCCCTGCAATTGCCGGCCTCCGCCGATGAACCGAGCGCAGGTCCGATCAGCTTGCCGGATCTGGACTTGCCGTTGGCGATCGAACTGGGTGACGTGCAGATTGGCAGTGTGACGTTCAACGGCAGCGAACAGCTCAAGGGCCTGAAACTGGCGGCTCATTGGACCGCCGAGGGTTTGCAGATCGATTCGCTGCAATTGCAGCGCGACGAACTGAGCCTGAATCTGTCCGGCCTGTTGCAGCCGCGTGGCGATTGGCCGTTGAGCGCTGCTGGCCGGTTGACCTTGCCGGCACCGGGCGCGACGCCGTGGTCGCTGGAGCTGAAAGTCAGTGGCGATCTGCTCAAGACCCTCGACCTCAGCGCCGACAGCCTTGGTTATCTGCAAGGCCATCTGGCCGGCGAGCTGCAACCACTGGCGGACAACCTGCCGGCGAAGGTGCGCATCACCGCCGACGGGTTCAAGGCCAGCGCCGAGCTGCCGGACACGCTGGTGCTCAATCAGCTGGAGCTGACCGGCGAAGGCAATCTGGAAGACGGCTACCAACTCCTCGGCAAGGCGACCCTGCCTGCCGAAAAAGGGCCCGTGGCGTTGGTGCTCCAAGGCAAGGTGGACGCCAACGGTGCACAAATCGCCGGCTTGGATCTAGATGCTGGCGAGCAGCAAAGCGTCAAGCTCTCCGGGCAATTGGATTGGCGCGAAGGCCTGAGCGCCGATGCGAAAGTCGCCTGGCTGGATTTCCCCTGGCATCGCCTCTATCCGCTGATCGACGAGCCGCAAGTCACGTTGCGTCGTTTCAACGGCGAAATCTCCTACACCGACGGCCAATACTTGGGCAATTTCCAGGCAGCGCTGGACGGGCCCGCCGGGGCGTTCAACCTGAGCAGTCCATTCAGCGGCAATCTGGCGCAAATTCATTTGCCGCAGCTCAAGCTCGACGCGGGGCAGGGCAAAGCCGAAGGGCATCTGAACCTGCAGTTTGCCGACGGTATCGCCTGGGACACCGCGTTGCAATTGTCATCCCTCAATCCGGCGTATTGGCTCGCGGAGCTGCCTGGCACCTTGGCCGGACCTCTACGCAGCCAGGGCTCAATCAAAGACGATGCCCTCAGCTTGGACGCCAACCTGGACCTGAAGGGAAAACTGCGCGGCCAACCGGCGCTGTTCCAGGCCACCGCGGCAGGGTCAGGCGAGCAATGGAACCTAAGTGCGCTGGATATCCGCCTGGGCGATAACCGCATCAACGGCAGCGCCAACCTGCAACAGAAACTGACCGGCCAGATCGATATCAAACTCTCGCGGCTGGCCCAACTCTGGCCGCGATTGCGCGGGCAGGTCATGGGGCGTCTCGACTTGGCGGGGACACTCAAGGCCCCTCAAGGCAAGCTCGGCGTACAAGGCACCCAGCTGGGATTCCAGGACAATCATCTGCAAAACCTGAGGGTAGACGCGACGCTCGACAACACCCAACGGGGCAAAGTCGATCTCAAGGCCAGCGGCATCCGGGCCGGTGAAACGTCGCTGGGTGCCTTGACGGTCAGCGGACAAGGCGACATCAAACAGCAAAGACTCAACCTGGATCTACAAGGGCCGCAGCTTGAAACCACCTTGGCCCTGGATGGCGCGCTCGACCAAGGCAACTGGCGTGGACGCCTGTCCAATGGCGACATACAGGCGGGCGGCCAAGCCTGGCGCTTGCAGGCTCCGGCCAAGCTGGAACGTTTGGCCAACGGTACGCTGAACTTCGGCGCCCATTGCTGGCGTTCCGGCCAGGCCAGCTTGTGTGGCGAAGACCAGCGGCTGATGCCGGAGCCGAAGCTGCGCTATCACCTCAAGCAGTTCCCGATTGAAAGCCTGGCCCAGTGGATGCCCAAGGACTTTGCCTGGCAAGGGCGGCTCAACGCCGATCTGCAACTGGACTTGCCGGCCAGCGGCCCGAACGGCCGCGTGCTGGTGGATGCCAGCGGCGGTACCTTACGGATTCGAGACAAAGAGCAGTGGCTGGATTTCCCGTACCAGACCCTGACGCTGAACAGCCGCCTGACACCCACGCGCATCGATACGGACCTGGTTTTTGCCGGGGCGAGGCTCGGCGAATTGACGCTCCAGGCGCGGATCAACCCGTTGCCGGCCAATAAACCCTTGAGCGGTTCGTTTCGACTCAGTGGCCTGGATCTGTCGGTCGCCCGGCCATTCGTGCCGATGGTGGAAACCCTGACCGGTCACCTGAACGGCAGCGGCACCTTATCCGGCGGATTGCTCGCGCCGCAGGTCAACGGCAGTTTGCTGCTCAGCGACGGCGAAGTGTCCGGCCCGGAACTGCCGATCAGCCTCGAAGCCCTGCAACTGCGCGCAATGATCGCCGGCGAAACGGTCAGGCTCGACGGCGGCTGGAAAAGTGGCAAGAACGGGCAGGGCAGCTTGACGGGCACCCTTGGCTGGGGCGAGGCCTTGTCCATGGACCTTGCCCTCAAGGGCTCGCAACTGCCGGTCACCGTGGAACCCTACGCGGTGCTCGATGTGGCGCCGGACCTGAATATCACGATGCAGGGCGAGCGACTTTCGATTGCCGGCAAGGTCCTGGTGCCCAAGGGCGACATCACCATTCGCGAATTGCCGCCATCCACCGTCAAGGTTTCGGATGACACGATCATCGTCGGCCGCCAGACCGAAGAGGGCAAGGCACCGATCGCCATGGCGATGGACATCGACGTGATCGTCGGCCAGGAAAAGCTCGCCTTCTCGGGCTTCGGCCTGACAGCCAACGTGCAGGGCCAGGTGCACATCGGTGACAACCTGGACACTCGCGGCGAACTCTGGCTCAACGACGGTCGCTATCGAGCCTATGGGCAACGGTTGACGGTGCGCCGGGCGCGCTTGTTGTTCGCCGGGCCCATCGACCAGCCCTACCTCGACATCGAGGCGATTCGCCAGACCGATGACGTGATTGCCGGCATTCGCTTGAGCGGCAGCGCCGAGCAACCGACCACGCAGATCTTCTCGGAGCCGGCCATGAGCCAGGAGCAAGCGTTGTCCTATCTGGTACTGGGCCGACCCTTGAGCACCACGGGCGAGGACAACAACATGCTTGCCCAGGCGGCCTTGGGCCTGGGCTTGATGGGCAGCTCCGGCGTGACCACCAGCCTGGCGAACAACCTTGGGATCGAAGATTTCCAACTCGACACCCAGGGCAGCGGCAACGAAACCAGCGTGGTCGCCAGCGGCAACCTGTCGGAAAAACTCAGCCTGCGCTACGGCGTCGGGGTGTTTGAACCTGCCAATACCATTGCCCTGCGCTACAAGCTGAGCAAGAAGGTCTACCTCGAAGCCGCCAGCGGCGTCGCCAGTTCGCTGGATATCTTCTACAAACGCGATTTCTAAAGCCTTTGCGCAAGAACTTCCTGTGGCAGCTCGCTACCACGGATGCGTTCGCGTTGGTCCGGCTATGTATAGGTAGCTAACTATTTGTTTGACATTTGCTGCCTAAGCAGTAATATCTCGACATACATTCACTGCCTAGGCAGCAAACCGTCTTCAGATAACGGTATTCAGATGAAGCATTTCACCCCGGACGAATTCCACAATTGCCATCTCGGCATGCTCCTCGGTCGCGCCGCGTTGCTCAAGGACCGGATCATCGACACCCACATGGAGCCCGTCGGCATCACCGCCGCGCAGTTCAAGGTGCTGATCATCATGGCCCAGCACGGCATCGATACGCCGGTCGAGCTGTGCCGATACCTGTCGCTGGACAGTGGCTCGATGACCCGGATGCTCGATCGCCTGGAGCAGAAGGGCTTTCTGGTTCGGCAGCGCTCGGCAGAGGATCGTCGCCAAGTCCGGCTGGTGTTGACCGACGCCGGCCAGGCCCTCGCCGATCGCCTGCCGTTTATCGGTGCCGACGCCATGAATCAATTGGCGTGCGCCATCAGCCGCGAGGAGCTGCAAACCCTCGAAGACATCCTCAAGAAAATACTGCTCGCCGCCGGTGATCCCATCACCGTCCTGCGATTGGGGGAAAAATGAAACGTCAAACCTTGCGTGCCCGCTTGGGCCTGGTGCTGCTGGCCATGAGCCTCGCCGGGTGCGCCAGCTACAGCGGCCTGGAAACCGAAGGGGTGAGCCTGGAGGCCAAGAGCCTCCAGGCTGGTCAATCGCTGACGGGCGTCACCTTGTCGCCGGCCTCGTGGCCAAAAAGCGATTGGTGGAAAAGCCTCGGCGACCCGCAACTCGACGGCCTGATCCGTGAAGCCCTGCGCGACAGCCCGGACATGCAAATCGCCAGCGCCCGGGCCCACCAGGCCAGCGCTGCTGCCTATGCCGCCAACGCCGCGCGCATGCCGACCCTGGATGCCAGCGGCAGTGTCAGCCGTTCGCGCCTGGCCCGTGACCAAGACCCGCAAGGGCAGGGCGGGGCCTACAGCACGCTGCGTTCGCTGAGCGTGGATTTCAACTACAACTTCGACCTCTGGGGCGGCCAGCGGGCTGCCTGGGAAGCTGCCCTCGGCCAGGCCCGCGCCGCCGAAATCGACCGCCAGGCCGCGCAACTGACCCTGGCCGCCGACGTGGCCCGTGCCTACAGCGACTTGGGACAGGCCCACATCATTTATGACTTGGCCAACGAAGACCTCAAGCGCACGCGACAGATGCTCGACCTGGGCAAGCGCCGTCTCGGGGCGGGGATCGACAGCGAATATCAATTCCAGCAGACCGAAAGCCTGGAAGCCAGCGCCGACGCAACTCTGATTGACGCGGAAAAACGCCTGCAAAGCGCGAAAATCGCCCTGGCCGTGCTGCTGGGCAAAGGGCCTGATCGCGGCAACGAAATCGCCCGGCCCAACGTCCTCCAAGCCAGTGCGGTGGCCTTGCCGTCGAACCTGCCGGCCGAGTTGCTGGGCCGCCGTCCGGACCTGGTCGCGGCGCGCTGGCGGGTCGAGGCAGCGAGCAAGAATATCGAGGCCGGCAAGACCAACTTCTACCCCAACCTCAACCTGAGCGCGGCGGCGGGTGTGCAATCGCTGCTGGGCGACGCCATGTTCGGCTCGGCCAGCCGTTTCTTCAACGTCGCGCCAACCGTGTCGCTGCCGATTTTCGACGGCGGTCGCTTGCGGGCGGACCTCGATGCCCGGGATGCCGACTACGACCTGGCGGTGGCGCAGTACAACAAGAGCCTGGTCGCGGCCCTTGGCGATGTCAGCGACACCATCAACCAGTTGCGCGATATCGGGCGACAGATCGGTGCCCAGCAACATGCCGTCGATATCGCCCAGAACTCTTACGACACCGTGGTCCAGCGCTACGGCTCAGGCATCGGCAATTACCTGGACGTGTTGAGCATCGAGCAGCAATTGCTCCAGGCCCAGCGCCAACTGGCGACCCTCAATGCCGAGCAGATCGATTTGTCGATCCAACTGATGCAGGCCCTGGGCGGTGGTTTCGAGACCCAAACCGTGGCCTCGGCCACACCGGCCACCACCGCGCCGACCCACTGATTCGAGGTACTTGTCATGGCAACTGCCGAAACTACTCAAGAAACTCAACAGGACAGCGGCAACCCGCGCAAGCGCAAGGTGATGCTGCTGGGCCTGGCCCTGATTGTCGTTCTCGCCGGCGTAGGTGTCTGGGCTTGGCATGAACTGTACGGGCGCTGGAACGAAAGCACTGACGATGCCTACGTCAACGGCAACGTCGTGGAAATCACCCCGCAAGTCACGGGCACGGTGGTGAGCATCGGCGCCGACGACGGCGACTTGGTGCGTGAGGGCCAAGTGCTGGTGCAATTCGATCCGAACGATGCCGAAGTCGGGCTGCAAAGTGCCCAGGCCAACCTCGCCCGCACCGTGCGCCAGGTGCGGGGTCTGTACAGCAACGTCGACGGCATGAAGGCGCAGGTGCATGCCCAGGAAGCCGAAGTGCAGAAGGCCCAGGAGAACTATAACCGGCGCCGGAACCTGGCGGCCGGCGGGGCGATCTCCCAGGAAGAACTGTCCCACGCCCGGGACGACCTGACCTCGGCGCAGAACGCCCTGGCCAATGCCCGGCAACAGCTCAAGACCACCAGCGCCCTGGTGGACGATACCGTGGTGTCGTCGCATCCCGACGTGCAAGCCGCCGCCGCGCAATTGCGCCAGGCTTTCCTGACCAATGCCCGTAGTACCTTGATCGCTCCGGTGACCGGTTATGTCGCCAAGCGCACCGTGCAACTGGGCCAACGGGTGCAACCGGGCACGGCGTTGATGGCGGTGATCCCGCTGGATCAGTTGTGGATCGACGCCAACTTCAAGGAAACCCAACTGCGCGACATGCGCATCGGCCAACCGGTGGACATCGAAGCCGACCTCTACGGCAGTGATGTGAAGTTCAGCGGCACGGTCGACAGTCTTGGCGCCGGGACCGGTAGTGCGTTTGCCCTGTTGCCGGCGCAGAACGCCACCGGTAACTGGATCAAGATCGTCCAGCGGGTGCCGGTGCGCATTCATATCAATGCCCAAGAGCTGGCCAAGCATCCGTTGCGGGTCGGTCTGTCGACGCTGGTCAACGTCAACTTGCACGACCAGAGCGGCCCGGTATTGGCCCAGCAGCCGCCGCAGAAAGCTTCGTTCAGCACCCAGGTCTATGACCGGCAGCTGGCCGATGCCGACGCGATGATCACGCGCCTGATCCACGAAAACAGCGCCGCGGCGAGCAAGACCGCGCAGCGCTAACACAGCGCTGCGCAACCCTGTGGCGAGGGAGCTTGCTCCCGCTCGGCTGCGAAGCAGTCGTAAACCGGCGGATGCGGTGTGTCTGATGCTACGCGTTCTACCGATGTTGGGGCCGCTTCGCGGCCCAGCGGGAGCAAGCTCCCTCGCCACGTGTTTGTCGCAGGCCGTAAGGATAGCGTCGCGGTCCTGGCGGGCTTGCTTCGGTTTCACCACCTCTGCTTCATAGGATTTCTTGCAATGAGCAATAACGCGTCCTTCACGCCGCCCAGCCTGTTGCTCAGCACCATCGGGTTGTCGCTGGCGACGTTCATGCAAGTGCTCGACACGACCATCGCCAACGTCGCCTTGCCGACCATTTCCGGAAACCTGGGCGTCAGTTCGGAGCAGGGCACTTGGGTCATTACTTCGTTCGCGGTGAGCAACGCCATTGCGCTGCCGCTCACGGGCTGGCTGAGCCGCCGGTTTGGCGAGGTGAAACTGTTTTTGTGGGCGACCGTGCTGTTCGTCGTCGCCTCGTTCCTGTGCGGAATCTCCACCTCGATGCCAGAGCTGATCGGCTTTCGCGTGGTCCAGGGGCTGGTGGCCGGCCCTTTGTACCCGATGACCCAGACCTTGCTGATTGCGGTGTACCCGCCGGCCAGGCGTGGCATGGCCCTGGCGTTGCTGGCGATGGTCACGGTAGTCGCGCCGATTGCCGGGCCGATCCTTGGTGGTTGGATCACCGACAGTTACAGCTGGCCGTGGATTTTCTTCATTAACGTGCCTATCGGGATTTTCGCGGTGCTGGTGGTGCGCCAGCAGCTCAAGGCGCGGCCGGTGGTGACCAGTCGCCAGCCGATGGACTATGTCGGCTTGATTACGTTGATCATCGGTGTCGGTGCATTGCAGGTCATCCTCGACAAGGGCAACGACCTGGATTGGTTCGAGTCGAATTTCATCATTGTTGGCGCGCTGATTTCGGTCATCGCCCTGGCCGTGTTCGTCATCTGGGAAATGACCGACCGCCATCCGGTGGTGAATCTGCGGCTGTTTGCTTATCGCAATTTTCGTATCGGCACCATCGTGCTGGTGGGCGGTTACGCCGGTTTTTTCGGCATCAACCTGATCCTGCCACAATGGTTGCAGACCCAGATGGGCTATACCGCCACCTGGGCCGGCCTGGCGGTGGCGCCTATCGGTATCCTGCCGGTCCTGATGTCGCCCTTCGTCGGCAAGTACGCGCACAAGTTCGACCTGCGCCTGTTGGCCGGGCTGGCCTTCCTGGCGATTGGCCTGAGTTGCTTCATGCGCGCCGGGTTCACCAACGAAGTGGATTTCCAGCACATCGCCTTGGTGCAGTTGTTCATGGGCATCGGTGTGGCGTTGTTCTTCATGCCGACCCTGAGCATCCTCATGTCGGACCTGCCGCCCCACCAGATTGCCGATGGCGCGGGACTGGCGACATTCCTGCGTACCCTCGGTGGCAGTTTCGCCGCGTCGCTGACGACTTGGATCTGGATTCGCCGGGCCGACCAGCATCATGCCTACCTGAGCGAAAGCATCAGTACCTTCGAGCCGGCCACGCGCGAGACGATCAATCAGCTCGGCGGGGCGAGCACGCCGGTCTACGCCCAGCTCGAGCAGATCCTCAACAGCCAGGCGTACATGCTCTCCACCGTGGATTACTTCACGCTGCTGGGGTGGGCGTTCATGGGGTTGATCCTGCTGGTGTGGCTGGCGAAGCCGCCGTTCGCGGCGAAGGCCGGGCCTGCCGCCAGCGGCCATTGAAACTGAATAGCCGGCCCCGCTAGGGACTACTTGTGGCTGGGGGTGTGGCTGGGGATTGGGTCAGGTGCCGGCAGTTGTGGCGGCGGGGCAAAACCGAACGGCGCCAACGCAAACCCTTGCTCATCGACCTGCAACGCCCAGCCTTGTTTGTCCCAATCCCCCAATACGATGCGCCGGGCGGCCTGTTCGCCCAGTTGCAGCTTGTGGATGGCGGGGCGGTGGGTGTGGCCATGGATCAGGGTCTTCACGCCGTACTGCTGCATGATCCGCGGGATCTCTTCGGGCGTGACGTCGACGATGTCATTGGCTTTCATGCGTGTCTGCGTGCGGCTTTCGCTGCGCAACTTGCGCGCCAGTTGCTGGCGGCTGCCCAGCGGCAGGTGACGCAGGATGAACAGCGTAAGCGGGTTGCGCAGCCAGCGCCGCAGCTTCATATAGCCGACGTCTCGCGTGCAGAGGCTGTCGCCGTGCATCAGCAACACCGATTCGCCGTTGAACTGCACGACACTCGGGTCCTCGAGCAGGGTGCAGCCGGCCGCTTTGCAGAAAGCCTGCCCCAGCATGAAGTCACGGTTGCCGTGCATCAGGAAAATCGCCGTGCCGCTGTCGCTCAGTTCGCGCAGGGCCTGGCAGATGGAACGCTGGAACGGCGTCATGGCATCGTCGCCGATCCAGGCTTCGAAGAAGTCGCCCAGAATGTACAACGCTTGCGCCGAGCGGGCGCGGGTGGCGAGTAAATCCAGAAACGCCCGGGTGATGTCCGGGCGCTCCTCTTCCAGATGCAAATCTGAAATCAGCAATATCACTCAATGATCTCGGCTTTCTCGATGATCACGTCTTCTGCCGGGACGTCCTGGTGGCCGGCCTTGGAAGTGGTGGATACGCCCTTGATCTTGTCGACCACGTCAGTGCCTTCGGTGACTTTACCGAATACGGCATAGCCCCAGCCCTGGACGTTCTTGCCGCTGTGGTTCAGGAAGCTGTTGTCGGCGACATTGATGAAGAACTGCGCGGAGGCCGAATGCGGCTCCATGGTGCGGGCCATGGCAACGGTGTACTTGTCGTTGGAAAGGCCGTTGTCGGCTTCGTTCTGGATGCTTGGGCGCTTGTCTTTCTTTTCCTTCATGCCCGGCTCGAAACCGCCGCCCTGGATCATGAAGTTACCGATGACACGGTGGAAAACGGTGTTTTCGTAATGGCCGGCCTTGACGTACTCGACGAAGTTGGCAACGGTCAGCGGTGCCTTTTCGGCGTTCAGTTCCAGGACGATGTCGCCGTGGTTGGTGGTCAGTTTGACTTGGGTCATGATCGCTACTCTTTCAAGGAATTCGTGGGTTTCGGGGCACAAACGCCCGCAACCGGTCTGGCTGCAATCGGCCAGGTTGGGCAGTTTAGCGTGCCATGCGCGAATTTCGAGGCTGTTTTTCACCTGGCCGTCGATTAAATTCAATCCTTTGCCGGCCTGGCCTGTCAGGTGCTTGACAGCATCGGCTATGATACGGGCTTTGATTTATCAGGCCGCACCCGGCCGCGCACTTGTACGTTCAAGGATCCTATGAGCAAGCCCACTGTCGACCCTACCTCGAATTCCAAGACCGGCCCGGCCGTGCCGGTCAACTTCCTGCGCCCGATCGTCCAGGCGGACCTGGATTCGGGTAAGCACACGCAGATCGTCACTCGCTTCCCGCCGGAGCCCAACGGCTACCTGCACATCGGCCATGCCAAATCCATTTGCGTGAACTTCGGCCTGGCCGAGGAATTTGGCGGCGTCACGCACTTGCGTTTCGATGACACCAACCCGGCCAAGGAAGACCAGGAATACATCGACGCGATCAAGAGCGACGTCCAGTGGCTGGGTTTCCAATGGGCCGGCGAAGTGCGCTACGCCTCGCAGTATTTCGACCAGTTGCACGATTGGGCGGTAGAGCTGATCAAGTCCGGCGACGCCTACGTGTGCGACCTGACGCCGGAGCAGGCCAAGGAATATCGCGGCAGCCTGACCGAGCCGGGCAAGAACAGCCCGTTCCGTGACCGCAGCGTAAAAGAGAACCTGGACCTGTTCGCCCGCATGCGCGCTGGCGAGTTCCCGGACGGCGCCCGTGTGCTGCGCGCCAAGATCGACATGGCTTCGCCGAACATGAACCTGCGCGACCCGATCATGTACCGCATCCGCCATGCCCATCACCACCAGACCGGCGACAAGTGGTGCATCTACCCGAACTATGACTTCACCCACGGTCAGTCGGACGCCATCGAAGGCATCACCCATTCGATCTGCACGCTGGAATTCGAAAGCCATCGGCCTTTGTACGAGTGGTTCCTGGAGAAGCTGCCGGTGCCGGCCAATCCGCGCCAGTACGAATTCAGCCGCCTGAACCTGAACTACACCATCACCAGCAAGCGCAAGCTCAAGCAGCTGGTGGACGAAAAGCACGTCAACGGTTGGGATGATCCACGCATGTCGACGCTGTCGGGTTTCCGCCGTCGTGGCTACACGCCGAAGTCGATCCGCAATTTCTGCGAGATGATCGGCACCAACCGTTCCGACGGCGTGGTGGATTTCGGCATGCTGGAATTCAGCATCCGTGACGACCTGGACCACAGCGCCCCGCGCGCCATGTGCGTGCTGCGACCGCTGAAAGTCGTCATCACCAATTACCCGGAAGGCCAGGTCGAGAACCTCGAGCTGCCGCGCCACCCGAAAGAAGACATGGGCGTGCGCGTCCTGCCGTTCGCGCGGGAAATCTACATCGACCGCGAAGACTTCATGGAAGAGCCGCCAAAAGGCTACAAGCGCCTGGAGCCAGCCGGTGAAGTGCGCCTGCGTGGCAGCTACGTGATCCGCGCCGACGAGGCCATCAAGGATGCCGAGGGCAACATCGTCGAGCTGCGCTGCTCGTACGATCCCGAAACCCTGGGCAAGAACCCGGAAGGTCGCAAGGTCAAGGGCGTGATCCACTGGGTACCGGCTGCCGCCAGCGTCGAGTGCGAAGTGCGCCTTTACGATCGCCTGTTCCGTTCGCCGAACCCGGAAAAGGCCGAGGACAGCGCCAGTTTCCTGGACAACATCAACCCTGACTCCCTGCAGGTTCTCACAGGTTGTCGTGCCGAGCCGTCGTTGGGCAACGCACTGCCGGAAGACCGTTTCCAGTTCGAGCGCGAAGGCTACTTCTGCGCGGATATCAAGGACTCGAAACCCGGTGCTCCGGTGTTCAACCGTACCGTGACCTTGCGCGACTCCTGGGGTCAGTGATCAAGTCTTAAGGGAAACCCTGTGCTTACGATCTACAACACGCTCACCAAGAGCAAAGAAGTCTTCAAGCCGCTGGATGGCAACAAGGTCCGCATGTACGTGTGCGGCATGACCGTCTATGACTATTGCCACTTGGGTCATGGCCGCAGCATGGTTGCCTTCGACCTGGTGACTCGTTGGTTGCGCTTTAGCGGTTACGACCTGACCTATGTGCGCAACATCACCGACATCGACGACAAGATCATCAATCGGGCCAACGAGAACGGCGAATCGTTCGATGCGTTGACCGAGCGCATGATCAAGGCCATGCACGAGGACGAGGCGCGTCTCAACATCCAGAAACCCGACTTGGAGCCGCGCGCCACCGACCACATTCCCGGCATGCGGGCGATGATCCAGACCTTGATCGACAAAGGTTATGCCTACGCACCGGGCAATGGCGACGTGTACTACCGCGTCGCCAAGTTCATGGGCTATGGCAAGTTGTCGCGCAAGAAGATCGAAGACCTGCGCATCGGCGCGCGCATCGAAGTCGATGAGTCAAAAGAAGACCCATTGGACTTCGTACTGTGGAAAGGCGCCAAGCCGGGCGAGCCGAGCTGGGATTCGCCGTGGGGCGCCGGGCGTCCGGGCTGGCACATCGAATGCTCGGTGATGTCCACCTGCTGCCTGGGCGAGACCTTCGACATTCATGGCGGCGGCAGCGACCTGGAATTCCCGCACCACGAAAACGAGATTGCCCAGAGTGAAGCGGCCACCGGTAAGACCTACGCCAACGCGTGGATGCATTGCGGCATGATCCGGATCAATGGCGAGAAGATGTCCAAGTCCTTGAACAACTTCTTCACCATCCGCGACGTGCTCGATAAATACCATCCGGAAGTTGTGCGTTACCTGTTGGTATCGAGCCACTACCGCAGCGCCATCAACTATTCGGAAGACAACCTCAAGGACGCCAAGGGCGCCCTGGAGCGTTTCTATCATGCGTTGAAAGGCTTGCCTGCGGCGGCACCTGCTGGTGGCGAAGCGTTCGTAGCGCGGTTTACCGAAGTGATGAACGACGACTTCGGCACGCCGGAAGCGTGCGCAGTGCTGTTCGAAATGGTGCGTGAGATCAATCGCCTGCGCGAAAGCGATCTCGATGCGGCAGCGGGCCTCGCAGCGCGTCTGAAGGAATTGGCCAGCGTGCTCGGTGTGTTGCAGCTCGAAGCCGACGATTTCCTCCAGGCCGGTGCCGAAGGCCGCGTCGACGCCGCCGAAGTCGAGGCGCTGATCCAGGCACGCCTGGCTGCGCGAACCAACAAGGACTGGGCCGAATCCGACCGCATCCGCGACCAGCTCACCGCTATGGGCGTGGTGCTGGAAGACGGGAAGGGCGGGACGACCTGGCGATTGGCGGACTGATTCCAAAAACACGCAATACCCTATGGGAGCTCGCCAGCTCCCATTTTTTTTGTGTACTGAGTGACAGTCATTTCTTTACGAGCCAGTACTGTCAGGTCGTTTCGACGTTCTCTCTGAGCGCAATCTTCATGCGGGGACTTGATGGTGGTGGCGTGAGCTTGAGCTGATTGGCCACGTACGGCGGCTTCCCCGCCATTAAAACGAAACGTCTGACAGCCATGCTACGAGACATGCCAGTAGTATCGGTTTCACGAGCTGGACGGACATCTAAGGCGGGGGAGGGACGCAGGGTGAGGCACCCGGCCTGAATCTATAGCCAGCCATTGCGACGATGCAAACGGGCTGGCTGCGGACTGCGGCAAGGCTCAGGGCGTTTGCGGCTTGTCAGGGGCGGTGAGGCCGGCCTGGATGCGCTGATAAATTTCCTCGCGATGCACCGCCACGTTTTTCGGGGCGTTGATGCCGATCCGGACTTGTTGGCCACTTACGCCCAGAATGGTGATCGTGATGTCGTCACCAATGTTTATGCTTTCACCGACTTTGCGGGTGAGTATCAGCATGGTGTTCTCCTTGATTGCTTTATAGGGCACCTGATTCAGACAGTGCAGATGTCGGTACTGCTTATAGATTAGTGCTAAGTGTCACAATGTGGGTGCCTCTTTCTGACGTGCAGATACAGCATTAATTCCCAGGGTGCGACTATACAGAGACGCCGGACAGGATTCTCGTGTTTTGCGCACTGTTTAGGGCGTTATTGGCGAGTGTGGGTGCTAAAATCCCCTCTTCATGTCTTCCGGGGGAATCGTTGTGCGTAAATTGGCTTGGGTAATCGCGGTATTGGCGCTGGCGGGATGTGGAGAGGGGCGCGACGTCGAAGCCCCCAAGCCGAAACCGGCGGCGACCTCCACCCCGTCAGCCGCTGCCGCGCCGCAGTGGGCAGTCGAGGTTCGAGGCGAAACCCCCCAGGCCGTGAGCGACCTCACCGGATGGTTGATCGAGCATAGCTTCATGTCCACGGTCGTCAGGGAGGATGGCAAGGACCGGGTCCTGGTCGGACCGCTCAGCTCCAAGGCTGAAGCCGAAGCGAAGCAGGAGCAAGTCACTGCCGCCTTGGTACGCGCGAAGAAGCGCAACATCGAGGCCTTGGTTGTGGATTTCCCGCCAGCACGATAACCCGGCGGATAAACAAAAGGCCCCGGGCGCGTGACGTCCGGGGCCTTTTGGCTGGTGGCTTGGTCAACCGCAGGTTTTCATATCCACCGGGCCGACAAATTCGTTTCCGCGCCCCATGACACACGCCACGCTCTGGTTGCGCTGGCGTTCCCAGGCCTGCACGGGATAAGTCTTGTCCCAGGCTTCGTACAGCCGCCGATCCTGTTTGGAGAGGCGTAGGCCGTACTGTTTGCTCATGTAGAAATACGTCCTGGCAATCATTCCTCGAATCGAAGGGCGGGGCATGACCTTCTTGGCCTTGAAATCCACCTGGGTCAGGCATGAGCCATATTGACCTTTCTGCACCGGTAGCCAGCCAAAGCTGAAGTTGCTGCGATCACCATTGACCTCGCCAATGCTTGGGACCAGGTTGTGAAGATCAGCCTCGGCCCGTTGATAGACCGGGTCGTAGCGGGTGCAATGCTTGCGTCCGCCCTGTTGCCAGCATTGGCGCTGATGGCCGATCTGCCAGGCCGGGACGATGTGCTCCCACTCGATGCGTGCGGCGCGCTTCGCGTTTTTACGCGGTACATAACCGCAAGCCGAGAGGTTCACGCGGTTGCCGGTGTATTTGCAGCCACAATAAAACTCGGTGGATTGTGGTGCATAAAGTTTCCAGGCGACTTTCTTCGCTTCGTTGAAAGTGCGGGGAGCTCCGGCGTGTGCGCCCACGGCGACGAACATGAGCAATAAAGCTAAACAGCGAACACTCATCAGGCTCAATCTTCCTTCGGCACAACCCAGAAAACCTGCACACCACCGTCGTCGCGATAGGCAAGGGTGACGTTGTCGTTCTCGTCGATTTCTTCCAGCAAGCGTTCCCATTCATCTACCGGCTCGTCGGGAAGGCGGAAGATCAGCGCGGCCTTGGCTTTTTGTGCGGTAGGCGAATTGATGATTTTCGAGACCCGCAAGCCGAGCCGTGTATAGGAATCTAAGGGGGTAGTTGCAGCGGAGGGCGTGGCCACAGGATTATCCTTATTAAGCTGTACGTGCATACAGTATTTAACTGTAGGCATTTACGCAACTGCTTAAAATTCAAGAAAATCGTCTGACAGCGCTTTTCGGGTTTTGGTGTAGGAGAACTACATTTTTTTAGCGAGCCAAGTAGGCGCAGGTGCCACCTGCTCGAAGGAAGCGGGTGGCGAAGGGAGGCCCGACCGGAATCGGTCGGGCGGGAACGATCAATATTCCCAGAACATCCGCTGCAATTCCTTGCTGTCCTGGGTCTTGGTCAGGGCGACCATCGCCAAGATGCGCGCCTTCTGAGGGTTCAGGTCGTGAGCCACGACCCAGTCGTACTTGTCGTCAGGCTGTTCGGCGTTACGCAGTACGAACCCACCGGCATTGACGTGGGACGACCGAATGATCTGCACGCCGTCCTTGCGCAGGGCCTGCAGGGAAGGCGCCACGCGCGAAGACACCGAACCGTTGCCGGTGCCGGCGTGAATGATCGCCTTGGCGCCGGATTGAGCCAGGGCCTTGTAGGCCGTGTCGCTGACGTTGCCGTAGGAATAGGCGATTTCCACGTCCGGCAGACTCTTGATGGTCTTGATGTCGAATTCCGAGTCCATGGTGTGACGCTTGGCAGGCAGGCGGAACCAGTAGGACTTGCCTTCCACCACCATGCCGAGCGGACCCCAAGGGCTCTTGAAGGCTTCAGTCTTGATGTTGATCATTTTGCTGACATCGCGGCCCGACTGGATTTCATCGTTCATCGTCACGAGGACACCCTTGCCGCGGGCCTCCTTGCTGCTGGCGACGGCCACGGCGTTGTAGAGATTGAGCATGCCATCCGCCGACATCGCCGTGCCGGGACGCATCGAACCGACGACGATTATCGGTTTGTCAGTTTTTTCCACCAGGTTCAGGAAGTACGCGGTTTCTTCCAGTGTGTCGGTGCCATGGGTGATGACAATGCCATCGACGTCCTTGCTGTCGGCCAGTTCGGCGACACGCCGACCCAGTTGCAACAGGTTTTCGTTGGTAATGCTTTCCGAGGCGATTTGCATCACTTGTTCGCCGCGGACGTTGGCCAGTTGGCTGAGCTCCGGTACGCCAGCGATCAGTTTTTCAATGCCGACCTTGGCCGCCTGATACGTGGCGCTGTTGGCCGAGCTGGCACCGGCGCCGGCAATGGTGCCGCCAGTGGCGAGGATGACCACGTTGGCGAGCTTTTGCTCAGTCTGGGTTTCTTTCGCCTGGACGGCGTTGGGCAGCAACAGCAGAAGGGCCAAGGCGCCCGGAACGAAAGTCTTTAAGGCAGATGTCATTATTCTTCTCTCTAGTCATGATGGATTCATCTAGATGCTCCGGCAGACCTGAATGCCGGGAGCCCAACTGCCAGAGCATGATCCGTACCAGTGCGGCCATGGCGTGTGAGCTGCTGTTAAGCGGTTGATATTTATAACGATGCGTATTGGAGGAGGCGCCTGCGTAAAAAACCGGTGGACGGGTTTCCGAATATTCAACGTGTTTATCGTTCGGTTACCCGAAGGGAGGTTGTCTGAAGGAAAGAGATTTGTTGGTCGCGCTAAAGAAAATGCCCCAGCGGACGATCTTCCTTGTAGGAATTCATTCATGGAGCGACACATGTCCTTTTCAATCGGCTTCCCAAATGCCGCAGCCCTGACCATTGGCGGCAAGTCTGCGAGCACGTTGAAAGCTTTGAGCGAGGCGAGCGCCGATGCAGCCGACAAGGCCCTTGGCGAAACTGAAGAGTCTGGCAAAGTCCGCGCGAACCTGGCTACCGAAGCCGAAAGCAAGACTGAAAAAAGCGCCAGTACCCAAAGCGTCGCGACACAAACGCTGCTCAAGCGTATGCAAGAACTTCAGCAACAACTGCGTGAACAACAGCAACAATTGGCTGCTGCGCAGGCGCGTGCGTATTCGACGCCTGAAGCCAAAACTACCGCTATCATGGCTATTCAGGGGCAGATCGCCGATACCACCGGCGCGCTGCAGCAGGTGACCGGCAGCTTGATCAAGGAATTGGCGAAGGAGTCCAGTTCCGGAGCGCTGGTCAATACCACCGCCTGACGCCCGACATTCCGGCCCCAACCGGAACGTTGACAAAACCGCGATGCTTTACCATAGTTCATTCCACGCAAACGTTTGCGCGGTTGTCGTGCGACGATTTTGCTCACAATAATCATAAAATCGGAGTGAACCCATGAAGCTGCCATTCGCTGGACGCCTTCTCGCCGTTGCCATGCTCGCGGCCGCATCCGCAGCGCTGCCTTTCTCCTCGGCGCTCGCCCAGACCCCCGAAAAACCCAAGGTCGCCCTGGTCATGAAATCCCTGGCCAACGAGTTCTTCCTGACCATGGAAGACGGTGCCAAGGCATACCAGAAGGAACACTCCGCCGATTTCGAGCTGATCTCCAACGGGATCAAGGATGAAACCGACACCGCCAACCAGATTCGCATCGTCGAGCAGATGATCGTATCCAAGGTCGATGCGTTGATTATTGCGCCCGCCGACTCCAAGGCCATGGTGCCGGTGATCAAGAAAGCCGTCGACGCCGGCATCACCGTGATCAACATCGATAACCAGCTCGACCCGGCAGTGGTCAAGAGCAAAAACATCACTGTGCCGTTCGTAGGCCCGGACAACCGCAAGGGCGCTCGCCTGGTGGGTGACTACCTGGCCAAGCAGCTCAAGGCCGGTGACGAGGTGGGCATTATCGAAGGCGTGTCGACCACCACCAACGCCCAGGCGCGTACCGCAGGCTTCAAGGATGCGATGGAAGCGGCGCAGATCAAGGTCGTCTCCCTGCAATCCGGTGATTGGGAGATCGATAAGGGCAATAAGGTTGCCGCGTCGATGCTCAGCGAATACCCGAACATCAAGGCACTGCTGGCCGGTAACGACAGCATGGCGGTCGGTGCCGTATCAGCCGTGCGCGCGGCGGGCAAGGCGGGCAAGGTGCAGGTGGTCGGCTACGACAACATCAATGCCATCAAGCCGATGCTCAAGGACGGTCGCGTTCTCGCGACGGCCGACCAGTTCGCCGCCAAGCAGGCAGTGTTCGGCATCGAAACAGCGCTGAAGATGCTCAAGGGCGAAAAAGTCGACAGCGGCACCAACGGCGTTATCGAAACTCCGGTCGAGCTGGTGACCAAGCCGTAATTCTGGCGACACAACGGCGCTCGCCCGTCCGGGCGGGCGCATTGGAGAGTTTGTTATGTCCGTTCGCGATCCGAACGCTGTCCTTTGCGTCAGCGGTATCGGCAAGACCTATGCGCAGCCGGTACTGAGCGATATCAGCCTGAGCTTGATGCGCGGCGAAGTGTTGGCGCTGACCGGCGAAAATGGCGCTGGTAAAAGTACCTTGTCCAAGATCATCGGCGGGCTGGTCACGCCGACCACCGGGCAGATGCAATTCCAGGGGCAGGATTACCGTCCCGGCAGTCGGGCCCAGGCCGAATCGCTGGGCGTGCGCATGGTGATGCAGGAGCTCAACCTGCTGCCGACCCTTTCCGTGGCCGAAAACCTGTTCCTCGACAATCTGCCCAGCCACGGCGGCTGGATCAGCCGCAAGCAATTGCGCGCGGCGGCAGTCGAGGCCATGGCGCAAGTGGGGCTCGATGCAATCGACCCCGATACGTTGGTCGGTGAGCTGGGAATCGGTCACCAGCAGATGGTCGAGATCGCCCGCAACCTGATCGGCGACTGCCACGTGCTGATCCTCGACGAACCGACCGCCATGCTGACGGCCCGTGAAGTCGAGATGCTGTTCGAGCAGATCTTGCGCCTGCAGGCCCGGGGCGTATCGATCATCTATATTTCCCATCGCCTCGAAGAACTGGCGCGGGTGGCCCAGCGCATTGCGGTATTGCGCGACGGCAACCTGGTCTGCGTCGAGCCGATGGCCAACTACAACAGCGAGCAGTTGGTGACGCTGATGGTCGGCCGGGAGCTGGGCGAGCACATCGACCTGGGCCCGCGCCAGATTGGCGCACCGGCGCTGACCGTCGCGGGCTTGACCCGTTCCGACAAGGTTCGTGATGTGTCCTTCGAGGTTCGCAGCGGCGAAATCTTTGGCATTTCCGGGCTGATCGGGGCAGGGCGCACCGAGCTTTTGCGGCTGATCTTCGGCGCTGACGCGGCGGATAGCGGCACCGTGGCGCTGGGTTCACCGGCCAAGGTCGTCAGCATTCGTTCACCGGCCGATGCGGTGGCCCACGGCATTGCGCTGATCACCGAGGACCGCAAGGGTGAAGGCCTGCTGCTGACCCAATCCATCGCGGCGAATATCGCGCTCGGCAACATGCCGGAGATCTCCAGCGCCGGCCTGGTCAATGGCGGCGCGGAACTGGCGTTGGCGCAGCGGCAGATCGATGCCATGCGCATCCGCAGCTCCAGTCCGACTCAATTGGTCTCCGAGCTGTCGGGCGGCAACCAGCAGAAAGTCGTGATCGGCCGCTGGCTCGAACGCGATTGCTCGGTGCTGTTGTTCGACGAGCCGACCCGCGGCATCGACGTCGGTGCCAAATTCGACATTTATGCGCTGCTGGGTGAGTTGACTCGCCAGGGCAAGGCGTTGGTCGTGGTGTCCAGTGACTTGCGCGAGCTGATGCTGATCTGTGACCGGATCGGCGTACTGTCTGCCGGCCGCCTCATCGATACCTTCGAACGTGACAGCTGGACCCAGGATGATTTGCTTGCCGCGGCGTTCGCCGGCTACCAAAAACGTGATGCGTTGCTCAACGAAGCAGCGCCTAGGGAACTCTCATGAAAACCGCACCTGCCATCGGCAAATCCAATGGCAACTTCTTTGGCCTGGGGACTTACCTGGGCCTGGCCGGTGCCTTGCTGGCCATGATCGCGCTGTTCTCGGTCCTGAGCAGCCATTTCCTGTCCTATGACACTTTCAGCACCCTCGCCAACCAGATCCCGGACCTGATGGTTCTGGCGGTCGGCATGACGTTTATCCTGATCATTGGCGGCATCGACTTGTCGGTGGGCTCGGTGTTGGCGCTGGCCGCATCGACCGTCAGCGTGGCGATCCTCGGCTGGGGCTGGAGCGTTTGGCCGTCGGCCTTGCTCGGCATGGCCGTTGCGGCGCTGGCGGGTACGGTCACCGGTTCGATCACCGTGGCGTGGCGCATTCCATCATTCATCGTTTCGCTGGGTGTGCTGGAAATGGCCCGTGGCCTGGCGTACCAGATGACCGGCTCGCGCACCGCCTATATCGGCGACTCTTTTGCTTGGCTGTCCAATCCGTTCGCCTTTGGTATTTCACCGTCGTTCATCATTGCCTTGCTGGTGATCTTCATTGCCCAGGCGGTGCTGACCCGCACCGTGTTCGGTCGCTACCTGATCGGCATCGGTACCAATGAAGAAGCCGTGCGCCTGGCTGGCATCAATCCGAAACCCTACAAGATCCTGGTGTTCAGCCTGATGGGGCTGTTGGCCGGACTCGCGGCGCTGTTCCAGATTTCGCGCCTGGAAGCGGCGGATCCGAACGCGGGCTCAGGGCTTGAGTTGCAAGTGATTGCCGCCGTGGTCATTGGCGGGACCAGCCTGATGGGCGGCCGGGGTTCGGTCATCAGCACCTTCTTTGGTGTGTTGATCATCTCGGTGCTGGCGGCTGGCCTGGCCCAGATCGGTGCCACCGAGCCGACCAAGCGCATCATCACCGGCGCAGTGATCGTGGTGGCGGTGGTGCTCGATACGTACCGCAGCCAGCGCGCCAGTCGGCGGGCTTGAGCCATGGCAACCATCAAGGATGTGGCGGCACTCGCGGGGATCTCCTACACGACCGTCTCGCACGTAGTGAACAAGACGCGGCCGGTCAGTGACGAGGTGCGGCGCAAGGTCGAGGCGGCGATCGAGCGGTTGGACTACGTGCCGAGTGCCGTGGCGCGCTCGCTCAAGGCCAAGACCACGGCAACCATCGGTTTGCTGGTGCCCAATAGCCTCAACCCGTACTTTGCCGAGCTGGCCCGAGGAATCGAGGACTACTGCGAGCGCAATGGCTATTGCGTGATCCTGTGCAACTCCGATGACAATCCGGACAAGCAGCGCAGCTATCTGCGGGTGCTGCTGGAAAAGCGTATCGATGGATTGATCGTGGCCTCGGCCGGAGGTGATGTCGGCCTCGCCGAGGGGCTGGCCAACGTGCGCACGCCCATGGTGATCGTCGACCGTGGGCTCGATGGCGTCGACGCCGACCTGGTGCGCATCGATCATGAGTACGGCGCGTACCTGGCGACCCGGCACCTGCTGGAATTGGGGCATCGCGACATTGCCTTCATCGGCGGTCCGGCAGATACCAGCGTGGCGCAAATGCGCCTGGCGGGGTACTGCCGTGCGTTGAAAGAGGCGGGGATCGAGTTGCCTGTCGAGCGCATGCTTGAAAGCGATTTCACCAGCACCGGTGGCTACCGTGCCGCGGCCCAGTTGCTTGAGCACCGGCCGCCCAGCGCGATCTTCGCGGCCAACGACATGATCGGCATCGGTGCGCTGCGTGCCGCCGCCGAGCGTAATGTGCGAGTGCCCAGCGAACTGTCGATCATCGGCTTCGATGACATCCAGATGAGCCGCTATGTCTACCCGGCGCTGACAACGGTGGGGCAGTCGATCCTGCAGCTCGGCGAGATGGCGGCGGAAGTGCTGCTGCGACGCATCGCGACGCCGACGCTCGCCACGGACCAGCGGATCGTCACACCCAGCATTGTCTTGCGAGAGTCGACTGCACCGTTGTCCGGTACATTCGCCCAATACCGCTGAAAATCGAATTGATGAGTAATGATGTATGCCAGCAAAAGTAGTGGTGATAGGCAGCCTGAACATGGACCTGGTGACCCGGGCGCCGCGTCTGCCTCGTGGTGGTGAAACGCTGATCGGAGAATCGTTCTCCACTATCCCGGGTGGCAAGGGCGCCAACCAGGCGGTGGCCGCCGCGCGCCTGGGGGCGCAAGTGTCCATGGTCGGTTGCGTGGGCGGCGATGCCTATGGCGAGCAATTGCGCGGCGCGCTGTTGGCCGAGGGTATTGATTGCCAGGCAGTCCGCGTGGTGGAAGGTTCCAGCGGTGTTGCGCTGATCGTGGTCGATGACAACAGCCAGAATGCGATTGTTATCGTCGCCGGTGCCAACGGTGCGCTTACCGCCGAAGTCCTGGACGGTGTCGATGAAGTATTGCAGCACGCCGACGTGATCATCTGCCAGCTTGAAGTGCCGGATGCCACGGTGGGCCACGCCCTCAAGCGCGCCCGTGAGTTGGGCAAGATCGTCATCCTCAACCCCGCGCCGGCTTCCCATACATTGCCGGCGGACTGGTACGCCTGCGTCGATTACCTGATTCCCAACGAAAGCGAGGCAGCGGTGCTGAGCGGATTAGCGGTGGATTCCCTGGAAACCGCCGAAGCCGCCGCGACACAGTTGATCGCCGCTGGCGCCTGCAAGGTGATCGTGACCCTGGGTGCCCAAGGATTGATGTTTGCCAACGGCACGAGCTTCGAACACTTCCCCGCACCGCGGGTCAAGGCGGTCGATACCACGGCGGCCGGCGATACGTTTGTCGGTGGGTTCGCGGCTGCCTTGGCCAGTGGCAAGAATGAGCTCGAGGCCATTCGTTTCGGCCAGGTCGCCGCTGCGTTGTCGGTTACCCGCGCTGGCGCGCAACCCTCCATACCGTCACTGCAGGAAGTACAGGCGTTCGAATCATGAAAAAGACTCCGTTGCTGAACATCGCCTTGTCGCGGCTGATCGCCTCCCTCGGTCATGGCGACAAGGTAGTCATCGGTGACGCCGGGCTTCCCGTGCCGCCAGGGGTCGAATTGATCGACCTGGCGCTGACCCATGGCGTCCCAGACTTCGTCAGTACCTTGAAGGTGGTGCTCAGCGAGATGCAGGTCGAAAGCCACGTACTGGCTGAGGAGATCCTTGATAAACAACCGTCGGCCCTGGCCACGCTGGAGGCGCTGCATGCCGAAGGCGCGTTGGGCGCACGGGAACTGGTCCGCCACGAGCAGTTCAAGATCCTTAGCCGACAGGCGCGGGCGATTATTCGCACGGGAGAATGTTCTCCGTACTGCAACGTGGTGCTGATCGCCGGCGTCACGTTCTAAGTTTTATCCACCCTGCACAAGGAGTGCGCCATGCACCGCTATGCTCAGAAAATGCATCAACTGTTGCGGAGTCTGCTGCTTTTGTCATTGATCACGGCTACAAGCGCCCAGGCGGCGGAGAAAATCGATCTGATCATCGACACCGATCCTGGTGCCGACGACGTCGTTGCGTTGTTGTTTGCCCTGGCGTCTCCCGAAGAGCTGCATATCCGTGCCCTGACCACCGTGGCGGGCAACGTGCGGCTGGACAAGACTTCCCGCAACGCGCGCCTGGCCCGGGAATGGGCGGGGCGCGAGGAAGTACCGGTCTATGCGGGCGCGCCCAAGCCGATGATGCGCACGCCCATCTATGCGGAAAACATCCACGGTAAGGAAGGCCTGTCCGGCGTGACCGTGCATGAGCCGAAGAAGGGACTGGCCCAGGGCAACGCCGTCAATTACCTGATCGATACCCTCAAGGCCGCCAAGCCGCACAGCATCACCATCGCCATGCTCGGTCCGCAAACGAACCTGGCCCTGGCGTTGATCCAGGAGCCGGACATCGTCCAGGGCATCAAGGAAGTGGTGATCATGGGCGGTGCGCATTTCAATGGCGGCAACATCACCCCGGTGGCCGAATTCAATCTGTACGCCGATCCCCAGGCGGCGGAAGTGGTCGCCAAGAGTGGCCTGAAGCTGACCTATCTGCCGTTGGACGTGACCCATAAGATACTCACCAGCGAGGCGCGCCTGAAGCAGATCGCCGCGCTGAACAACAACGCCAGCAAGTTGGTCGGCGATATCCTCAACGAGTACGTGAAGGGCGACATGGAGCACTACGGCATGACAGGCGGGCCGGTGCATGACGCGACGGTGATTGCCTACCTGCTGAAGCCGCAATTGTTTACCGGCCGCTCGGTCAACCTGGTGGTGGACAGCCGCGAAGGTCCGACTTTCGGGCAGACCGTGGTCGACTGGTATGACGGCTTGAAGGCACCCAAGAATGCTTTCTGGGTGAAGGAGGGCGATGCCCAGGGTTTCTTCGACTTGTTGACCGAGCGATTGGCGCGTCTCAAGTAGCCTAGTTTGCAGCGAGCCCGCAGGCAAAGCCTGCGGTGGCCTCAGTCAATCGCTTCGATGACGCTGGGGTAGCGTTCGAAGGCCTGCTGGATGAAGTTCTGCGCCGCTTGCGTGCCCAATTCCTTCACCAGCAGCTCGATGCCGATGATCGCCAACTCTTCCGGGCTGCCCGGGCTGTATGAGCTGTGGCCCTGCGCCCATTTGGCATTGATGGTGGCTTCGATGCTGACGGTGCTCATGTCGGGGCTCGCAGGGTTGTAAGGTCTGTAGGTTGAGTTAACCATTTTTGCGTCGGGTTGGGCAGTGCGACTTAGGCATCAAGAGGGCGCTGTGCGACACTTGTTTTTTTGACTTTTGCGGGAGCCCAGTCGTGCAGATCGACCTGAACGATCCAGATGGACTGACAGTTGAAGCGGTTCGGCAATTGTTGGCTTCTGCCAGTGACGACGAGCACACCCAGCTACGTGTGACCAAGGATGGAATCGCCTATCTTTCGTCGGGCGTCGTGGGTGGCGCCGACATCGACGGGTTGCTGTTTCGGCTGGAAACCTGGGCGAAGGGGTCGGGATATGTCGGAAGGGTCGCGGCCAGCGATGAGGTCTGGGTCACGCAGATCTACAACGCACTCAAGGAAAACTGGCCGAACCCAGCCTTCGATTACATCGACATCTACTGAGCGCATTCATATTCAGTCACGATTGAGCCATGAACAGAAAAGGGAGCTCAGGCAAACTGCCGGTTTTGCGGGTGAGGGCACGATGATGGCCTTGGTGTTGAAACCAAGTTTCGTCTGGGTTGTCGCACGCTCTCTGGTTAATTCATCCTAATAGGAGGCTTCATGCCTTGGAAGCTTGCGTCATTGAGTACTTTGCTGGCCGCTGCGCTCTTGAGCGGTTGCAGCAGCACCTCTGAGTCGACCCCTGAGCCTGTGGCGTCCGATACCGGCGATAGCCGCTGTGAAGCAAAGGCAGCCGAGTTCGCAATCGGCAAGCAGGCTTCGCCCCAATTGCTGGACCAGGCAAGGTCCCGTGCAGGCGCGCAGTATGCGCGTATCCTCAAGCCCAACGACATGGTCACGCTTGAGTACCGTTCCGATCGCCTGAACCTCAATACCGATGCCGGCCTGGTGGTCAATCGAGTGAGCTGCGGCTGAGCGGTTTTCAATAGACCATAAAAAACCCCGTCACATGGACGGGGTTTTTTTAGTCCACCGAGAAATTACTCTGGGCGAACCTGTGCAGCTTGCATACCCTTTTGGCCTTTCTCAGCCACGAAGGAAACGGTCTGGCCTTCTTTCAGGCTTTTGAAACCGTCGCTTTCGATAGCTTTGAAGTGTACGAACAGGTCGTCACCGCCACCTGTAGGAGTGATGAAGCCGAAGCCTTTTTCATCGTTGAACCATTTAACGGTGCCGGTTTGGCGATTAGACATGGTGTATCTCCAAGAAACATATATTTTCAGTGTACTGTGCTGCTCAGGCCAACTGGGCACACCGGGGTATCATAGTCGAAATGTTCGATTTGGGAGCCCCCCGCAGGCGCTGTTTGCCAATCAGTCGTGTTTTCTTTACCGCCTGAACCGCCTGAAAGGCCCGGTTTCAAAGGCTTTCAGTCGAACGTAAAGACGATAAAAAAAGCTGTAAAACCTGTAGAAATCGTTCAAAAAAGGAGCTAATCAGCCCTTTTTATCGCTGCCGAGCCAAATTCAAGCGCTTGTCTTCTCATTTTTTTGCGGGGGGATTGGCCTTGCATTTGGCGATCTGGCCGAGCGCTTTCTGCTGCAATTCGGGGCTGGCCTTATTGTCCATCAGCGCCTGGATATCGCTCGCCGGGTAGGATTTGATCGCGTCGGCGCCACAAGCACAGTGGGCCTTGGCCGCGGCCGCGCCGATCTGCGGGGTCGCCGCTTGAGTGCACTGGGCCATGTATTTTTCGCGCTCGCCCTTGGGCCACTCGGCATGGGCGGTCAATGGAAGCAGCAGGGCGAAGGGGGCGACGACTGCCAGTAGTGTGTTCAGACGCATGCGAAGATGCTCCTTTAGGGTCGGTGTCTTGTTATCTGAGGCGTTGCAAGCGTTTCGGTTCAGCACTCTGGCATAAAAACAGCCAGTTTACGCCCGCTTCAATCCGGACGCGGCGATGACCGTTCATCTGTGCTAGCATGCCGGGCTCGGGTATTTTTCAGGCTCCGCAGGACGACAGGTCCCGGTGGCGGTAAATGTTCGATTAACCCTGATTTGAATCCCAGTCACTCTGGTTCGGTTTTCCCGGTTGGCCGCAAGGCTCCTGCCGCTGTAAGGCAGGCGTTCGTCATTGAATGGCCTGGACTGGATCTTGTACTGGCTCATCCCAACCCACGTGACCTTTGGTAGGGGTCACCACTAGGAGAGGAGGCGCCATGCCAACTATTACTCTTCCCGACGG
This sequence comes from Pseudomonas sp. SWRI92, assembly GCF_014268685.1. Lineage (NCBI taxonomy): Bacteria > Pseudomonadati > Pseudomonadota > Gammaproteobacteria > Pseudomonadales > Pseudomonadaceae > Pseudomonas > Pseudomonas sp. SWRI92. Next base: position 193,459 of record NZ_JABWQY010000007.1, on the reverse strand, counting down.
CAGTCAACGTTCGTTCGATCATCCGGTTTCCGTAGCCGAAGTCGCCGCATCCATCGGCGCGGGCCTGGCCAAGGCCACCCTGGCCGGCAAGGTCAACGGCAAACTGGTCGATGCCAGCGACGTCATTGACAGCGATGCCACGCTGCAAATCATTACGCCCAAGGATGCAGAGGGGCTGGAGATCATTCGCCACTCTTGCGCGCACCTGGTCGGTCATGCGGTCAAGCAGCTGTACCCGAGCGCGAAGATGGTCATCGGGCCGGTCATCGATGAAGGCTTCTATTATGACATCGCCTTCGAGCGTCCTTTTACCCCGGACGACATGGCCGCCATCGAACAGCGCATGCAACAGCTGATCGAGAAAGATTACGACGTCATCAAGAAAGTCACCCCGCGCGCCGAAGTCATCGAGGTCTTCAAGGCCCGTGGCGAGGACTACAAGTTGCGTCTGGTGGAAGACATGCCGGACGAGCAGGCCATGGGTCTGTACTACCACGAAGAATACGTCGACATGTGCCGCGGCCCGCACGTGCCGAACACGCGTTTCCTGAAATCCTTCAAGCTGACCAAGCTGTCCGGCGCCTACTGGCGTGGCGATGCGAAGAACGAGCAGTTGCAGCGCGTCTACGGCACGGCCTGGGCCGACAAGAAGCAACTGGCGGCCTACATCCAGCGAATCGAGGAGGCCGAAAAACGCGATCACCGCAAGATCGGCAAGCGCCTGGGCCTGTTCCACACCCAGGAAGAGTCCCCGGGCATGGTGTTCTGGCACCCGAACGGCTGGACCCTGTACCAGGTGCTCGAGCAGTACATGCGCCAGGTCCAGCGTGAGAACGGCTACCTTGAGATCAAGACGCCGCAGGTGGTCGACCGCAGCCTGTGGGAGAAATCCGGGCACTGGGCCAACTACGCCGACAACATGTTCACCACCCAGTCGGAAAACCGCGACTACGCCATCAAGCCGATGAACTGCCCTTGCCACGTGCAGGTGTTCAACCAGGGCTTGAAAAGCTACCGCGAGCTGCCGATGCGCCTGGCCGAGTTCGGTGCCTGCCATCGCAACGAGCCGTCGGGTGCACTGCACGGCATCATGCGTGTACGCGCATTTACCCAGGATGACGCGCACATTTTCTGCACCGAAGAGCAGATGCAGGCCGAATCCGCCGCCTTCATCAAGCTGACCATGGACGTTTATCGAGACTTCGGCTTCACCGAAGTAGAGATGAAGCTGTCCACTCGTCCGGAAAAGCGCGTTGGCTCCGACGAGCTGTGGGATCGCGCCGAAGCGGCCCTGGCCGCCGCCCTCGACAGCGCGGGCCTTGCGTACGATCTGCAACCGGGCGAGGGGGCTTTCTACGGTCCGAAGATTGAGTTCTCGCTGAAAGATTGCCTTGGTCGCGTCTGGCAGTGTGGTACCCTGCAGCTCGATTTTAACCTGCCGATCCGTCTGGGCGCCGAATACGTGTCCGAAGACAACAGCCGCAAGCACCCGGTCATGCTTCACCGCGCGATTCTCGGTTCCTTCGAGCGTTTCGTCGGGATCCTGATCGAACACTACGAGGGCGCGTTCCCCGCGTGGCTGGCGCCGACCCAGGCAGTGATCATGAATATCACTGATAAACAGGCAGATTTTGCCGCTGAAGTCGAAAAAACTCTCAACCAAAGCGGATTTCGTGCCAAGTCCGACTTGAGAAATGAAAAGATCGGCTTTAAAATCCGCGAGCATACTTTGCTCAAGGTTCCCTTTCTCTTGGTTATCGGAGATCGGGAGGTCGAGATGCAGACTGTCGCTGTGCGTACTCGTGAAGGTGCTGACCTGGGCTCGATGCCCGTCGCCGAATTCGCTGAGTTCCTCGCGCAAGCGGTTTCCCGGCGTGGTCGCCCAGATTTGGAGTAATTATTATTAAGCGTGAAATGAGACAAGATAAACGAGCTGCACCGAAAGCCCCGATCAACGAGAATATCTCGGCACGCGAGGTTCGGTTAATTGGTGCTGAAGGTGAACAGCTTGGGATTGTGTCAATTGAAGACGCGCTTCTTAAGGCTGAAGAGGCCAAACTGGATCTGGTGGAAATTTCCGCCGATGCAGTACCCCCTGTTTGCAAACTGATGGACTACGGCAAATCGATCTTCGAAAAGAAGAAGCAGGTTGCCGCTGCAAAGAAAAACCAGAAGCAGATTCAGGTAAAAGAAATCAAGTTTCGTCCAGGGACGGAGGAAGGGGATTACCAGGTAAAACTGCGCAACCTGGTACGTTTCCTGAGTGACGGGGACAGGGCCAAGGTATCCTTGCGATTCCGCGGCCGTGAGATGGCCCACCAGGAGCTGGGGATGGAACTCCTCAAGCGGGTTGAACAAGACCTGCTCGAGTACGGTTCGGTCGAACAGCATCCTAAGATGGAAGGACGCCAGCTGATCATGGTCATCGCCCCGAAAAAGAAGAAGTAATCAACAGGGCACGGCAGGCCTTCTGATTATGTTTATCAACTGAATGCGGAGTATCCGAACATGCCAAAGATGAAAACGAAAAGTGGTGCTGCTAAGCGGTTTCTGAAAACTGCTAACGGTATCAAGCATAAACACGCTTTCAAGAGCCACATCCTGACCAAAATGTCGACCAAGCGTAAGCGTCAGCTGCGCGGTAGCAGCTTGCTGCACCCGTCCGACGTTGCAAAAGTCAAGCGTATGCTGCGCCTTTGCTAATTTTTGGTTAAGAATAGAGGAAGTAACTCATGGCTCGTGTAAAGCGTGGCGTCATTGCCCGTAAGCGTCACAAAAAAATTCTGAAACTTGCTAAAGGCTACTACGGCGCGCGTTCCCGCGTATTCCGTGTTGCCAAGCAAGCGGTAATCAAGGCAGGCCAATACGCCTACCGTGACCGTCGTCAGAAAAAACGTCAGTTCCGCGCTCTGTGGATCGCTCGTATCAACGCTGGTGCTCGTGTTAACGGCCTGTCCTACAGCCGTTTCATCGCTGGCCTGAAAAAAGCGTCCATCGAGATCGACCGTAAGGTTCTGGCTGATCTGGCAGTGAACGAAAAAGCGGCGTTTGCTGCGATTGTCGAGAAAGCTAAAGCCACCTTGGCTTAAGTACCCCCGGCAGTCACCCGGGCTCACCTCTGTGGGTCCAGGTGCCAAACGTCATAAATAGGGGAAGAGCCTTAAAGCTCTTCCCCTATTTTGTATCTGGAGTCTGTACATGGAAAACCTGGACGCGCTGGTCGCTCAAGCACTAGAGGCTGTGCAAAGCGCTGAAGATATCAATGCCCTGGAGCAAATCCGGGTTCACTACCTTGGCAAGAAAGGCGAGTTGACTCAGGTGATGAAGACCCTGGGGAACCTGCCGGCCGAAGAGCGTCCGCAGGTCGGTGCGCTGATCAACGTCGCCAAGGAACGTGTCACAGAGGTTCTCAATGCACGCAAGGCGCTGTTCGAGGAGGCCGGTCTGGCCGCCAAGCTCGCCGCCGAATCCATTGACGTGACCCTGCCTGGCCGTGGCCAGACTTCCGGTGGGCTGCATCCGGTTACCCGGACCCTGGAACGCATCGAGCAATTCTTCACCCACATTGGCTACGGCATCGCCGAAGGCCCCGAGGTCGAAGACGATTATCATAACTTCGAGGCGCTCAACATCCCTGGCCACCACCCGGCCCGGTCGATGCACGACACCTTCTATTTCAACGCGAACATGCTGTTGCGCACCCATACCTCGCCGGTACAGGTCCGCACCATGGAATCGCAGCAGCCGCCGATCCGCATCGTCTGCCCAGGCCGTGTGTACCGCAGCGACTCCGATATCACCCACTCGCCGATGTTCCACCAGGTCGAAGGCCTGCTGGTTGATCGCGACATCAATTTCGCCGACCTGAAAGGCACCATCGAGGAGTTCCTGCGGGTGTTCTTCGAGAAAGAGCTGGCCGTGCGTTTCCGCCCTTCATACTTCCCGTTCACCGAGCCATCGGCCGAAGTCGATATGGAGTGCGTGATGTGCAGCGGCAAAGGCTGCCGTGTCTGCAAGCAGACTGGCTGGCTGGAAGTCATGGGCTGCGGCATGGTTCATCCGAACGTGTTGCGCATGTCCGGGATCGATCCGGAAGAATTCTCGGGCTTTGCCTTCGGCATGGGCGTCGAACGCCTGGCCATGCTCCGTTACGGTGTGAATGACTTGCGCCTGTTCTTCGACAACGACTTGCGGTTCCTTGCGCAATTTCGCTAGGTCGCAACCCGTAACGAATCTATTAGGAGAGCAGGATGAAATTCAGTGAACAGTGGCTGCGCGGCTGGGTAAGCCCGCAGGTAAGCCAGGACGAGCTGGTTGCTCGCCTGTCGATGGCCGGTCTTGAGGTCGATAGCGTCACGTCGGCCGCCGGTGCATTCAGCGGTGTGGTCGTGGGCGAGGTGCTGAGCACCGAGCAGCACCCTGACGCTGACAAGCTGCGGGTTTGCCAGGTCAGCAACGGCGCGCAAACGTTCCAGGTGGTTTGTGGTGCGCCAAACGTGCGCCCCGGCTTGAAAATTCCGTTCGCGATGATCGGTGCCGAACTGCCGGGCGACTTCAAGATCAAGAAAGCCAAGCTGCGCGGCGTCGAGTCCAACGGCATGTTGTGCTCCCAGGCTGAACTGCAGGTTGGCGAAGGCAATGATGGCTTGATGGAGCTTCCGGCCGATGCGCCGGTTGGCCAGGACATCCGCCAATACCTGGGCCTGGACGATGCGAGCATCGAGGTCGACCTGACACCGAACCGTGGCGACTGCCTGTCGGTGGCCGGCCTGGCCCGTGAAGTCGGCGCCTTGTATGCCGCGTCGGTCACGCGTCCCGTGGTCGCGCCGGTCCCCGCCGTGCATGACGAAGTGCGTCCGGTCGAAGTCCTGGCGCCAGCGGCGTGCCCGCGCTACCTGGGTCGAGTGATCCGTAACGTCGACCTGTCCAAGCCGACGCCGCTGTGGATGGTCGAGCGCCTGCGTCGCTCCGACGTGCGCAGCATCGACGCGGCTGTCGACATCACCAACTACGTGATGCTTGAGTTGGGCCAACCGCTGCACGCCTTCGATCTTGCCGAAATCAACGGCGGCATTCGCGTGCGCATGGCCGACGAAGGCGAGAAGCTGGTGCTGCTCGACGGTCAGGAAGTGACCCTGCGCAGCGATACGCTGGTGATTGCCGACCATACCCGCGCCCTGGCGATTGCCGGCGTGATGGGTGGCGAGCACAGTGGCGTCTCCACGACCACCCGCGACGTGTTCCTTGAAAGCGCGTTCTTCGACCAGATCGCCGTTGCTGGCAAGGCTCGCTCGTACGGCCTGCACACCGATGCCTCGCACCGTTACGAGCGTGGCGTGGACTGGCAGCTCGCCCGTGAAGCCATGGAGCGTGCCACTGGCCTGCTGCTGGAAATCACCGGTGGCGAAGCCGGCCCGATCATCGAGACCGTCAGCGAACAGCACCTGCCCAAGATTGCACCGGTCACCCTGCGTGCCCAGCGCATCACCCAGATGCTGGGCATGGCAATGGACCCGACTGAAGTCGAGCGCCTGCTCAGCGCCCTGGGCCTGACCATCCGCGCGGACGGGGAAGGGCAGTGGCGCGTCGAAGTGCCAAGTCATCGTTTCGATATCAGCCTGGAAGTCGACCTGATCGAGGAGCTGGCTCGCCTGTACGGCTACAACCGCCTGCCGGTTCGCTATCCGCAAGCCCGCTTGGCCCCGCAAGCCAAGGCTGAAGCCCGTAGCGACCTGCCGGAACTGCGTCGCCTGCTGGTAGCTCGTGGGTATCAGGAAGCGATCACCTACAGCTTCATCGATCCACGCCAGTTCGAGCTGTTCAATCCGGGTGTCGCGCCGTTGTTGTTGGCGAACCCGATTTCCAACGACATGGCGGCTATGCGCTCATCCCTTTGGCCAGGCCTGGTCAAGTCGCTGCAGCACAACCTGAATCGTCAGCAGGATCGCGTACGCCTGTTCGAAAGCGGCCTGCGCTTCGTGGGTCAGCTGGACGGCTTGAAGCAAGAATCGATGCTCGCCGGTGTGGTCTGTGGCAGTCGCCTGCCGGAAGGCTGGGCGCAAGGTCGCGACGTCGTGGACTTCTTCGACATCAAGGCCGACGTGGAAGCAGTGCTGGGCTTCGCCGGCGCACTCGACGCGTTCACTTTCGTTCCGGGCAAGCATCCGGCGCTGCACCCTGGGCAAACCGCGCGCATCGAGCGGGACGGGCGTGAAGTTGGCTACGTGGGTGCCATTCATCCTGAACTGTCGAAAACCTTGGGCCTGGATCGTCCGGTCTTTGTTTTCGAGCTGGTCCTGGCTGAAGTCGCCCAAGGAAAAATGCCGAAATTCCAAGAGTTATCGCGCTTTCCTGAAGTGCGCCGTGACCTGGCCCTGGTGGCTGATGTGGGTGTCGCGTCCAGCGCTGTATTGGCGGTAATTCGTGAAAATGCAGGTGAATGGCTGACGGACCTCAGGCTATTTGACGTGTATCAGGGTAAAGGTATTGATCCGCATAGAAAAAGCCTTGCAGTCGGCTTGACCTGGCAGCATCCATCGCGCACTCTTAATGACGATGAGGTGAATACCGCAACGCAGAATATCCTCACCTCGCTCGAACACAGGTTGAACGCCACGTTAAGGAAGTGACGTATGGGGGCTCTGACGAAAGCTGAGATGGCGGAACGTCTGTATGAGGAGTTGGGCCTGAATAAACGGGAGGCCAAAGAATTGGTCGAACTGTTTTTCGAAGAAATCAGGCACGCTCTCGAAGACAACGAACAGGTCAAATTGTCCGGTTTCGGCAATTTCGACCTTCGGGACAAACGTCAGCGGCCTGGCCGCAATCCGAAAACGGGAGAAGAAATCCCGATCACGGCTCGCCGTGTGGTCACCTTTCGTCCAGGGCAGAAGTTGAAAGCCCGAGTTGAGGCTTATGCTGGAACCAAGTCATAACGACGAACTACCCGTCATCCCGGGCAAACGCTACTTCACCATCGGTGAAGTCAGCGAGCTGTGTGCGGTAAAGCCGCACGTGCTGCGCTATTGGGAGCAGGAGTTTCCTCAACTCAACCCGGTCAAGCGCCGCGGAAACCGCCGGTATTATCAGCGACAAGACGTTCTGATGATCCGGCAGATCCGCGCGCTGCTATACGACCAGGGGTTCACCATCGGCGGCGCACGCCTGCGCCTCTCCGGTGATGAGGCCAAAGACGATACAACCCAGTACAAACAAATGATCCGCCAGATGATCGCCGAGCTCGAAGATGTGCTGGTGGTGCTCAAGAAATAAATTTCTGCTTTTAAATACTTCCAGTTTTCAAAAGCTTGCGATATATTCCTGAGCGTTCCGTTGAGAAGCGGAACAAGATACACGCCTAGTCGGGGCGTAGCGCAGTCCGGTAGCGCACTAGCATGGGGTGCTAGGGGTCGAGTGTTCGAATCACTCCGTCCCGACCATATTATTCAATGACTTAGGCCAATGTTCATAGCATTGGCCTTTTTCATGTGCGTGGCTTTTGCGGGACTGTTCATTTCATTGTCAAACCTGCATTGGCCACTACCCCAGAGTTTCCCGATACTGCGCTTCATCAACCTCGGTCAAGGTCGCATAGCCGTCGTAGTGGTAGATTCGATGCCTGTCCCGGGCATAGCGCTCAGTCAGGAATTGGAAGGTGGTCAGGTCGATACGCTTGGTGCTCAGTGGGCGTCGGTGGCAGAACAACTTGCGCGTGCCCAGTTGCAGGAAGTCGGGATGCGGTACGCGGACTTCATCAGGGTCGAATGCCACGTCCAGCGGCTTGCCTTCCGAGAGGATCAGATCAGGGCCGACGGCATAGGTACCTAGAAAGCGCGTATCGCAAGGACATAGCTTTTTCTTCGCCTCGCCGTAGTAATACACCAAGTCCCGGTCCTTGGCCCAACCGTGCCCGCAGGACTCGAAAGTGGCAACTTGCGCCTTACGAATCGGTTCGGGAGGATGATAGAAAACACGGTGGCAGAACACGGTTTTCCCATCCGTCAGGTAGGGTCCACCAAGTGAGCGGAAGTGCTCCACCGGTTCCTGGGAAAACCGTTCTGGCACTTCCGTTTGCGCGTTATGGAACGGGATCAGATACAAGCCCTGGGCATCGCCGCACAGGTGCGTGTCGAGCAATTTGAAACTTGCCGCGTCCAGTCCGTTGATAACGCGCCCGTGGAAATAGACCTGGCGGCCCCGTTCAAAACCGAGACCGATGGTCTCCAGCGGCAGCGTTTCTGCCTGTATCTGCGGTTTTTCAGGCTGCGCCTGCAAGCGGTGCCACCAGTAATCTTTCAGTTGCGGATGGGCCTCGAAGTAGGGTGCCCATTCCTGCTGCATCGCTGCATCGATGATTCCGCCAGAGCCTAGCGGGCCACGCTTGTCACCTGCCAGCACGGGCGAGTAATCCTGATCATTGCGACAGAGCTGGGTCACGACAAAGCTTTCCACGTCGACATCCAGGCGTTTCTGGTGCCGGTAGACGTGCCGGTGATCATGGTAATAATCGAACCCCAAGTGTCGAAAACTCGGGCCATGGGCGTCACGCATGCGCGTGCCGGCGGCGTAGACGTACAGGTCGTCCACGGCAAAATACTCATCCTCGTATTCTCTGGCGCTGACCACGCGACCGTACTCATCGTACGTTGGCTGGCAGCACTTGAGCAGTTGGAAATCGCCAACGTAGCGAATGCTCTTGCCGGTCAGGTAATAGGCGCGGTGCCGGTCCTTGGCGTAGCGTTCGTTGAGCACAGTGAAGGTTGCCAGGTCGGCATTGTCGATGCGGTAGAAGTATTCATAGGAAATGCTCGAGCCTTGCTGCGCTTGGACGATGATCGATTGTCCATCGGTTCCCCAGCGCTGAGCGAGCATCCGAAAGTTGCCAGGGTTTCTGATTGGCAGCGGCGTGCCGTCTTTCTGGTGCAGAGGTTTGTAACCCTTGTAGACCTGATCGTCGATCACTCGATAGGACGGGTGATTGCAATACCGCACCCGCGTCGTGGCGCTGGCGATGAACTGCCCCTGCAGAAAGATATTCACCCCGTCGCTGAACAGGGCGGAAGCTGACGTCACCGAGGCTGGCGACGATGCCAACAGGGCCAGGCTTTCGGGGCGTGCCTCCGGGATTGGGGTGATCGCGTACTCGCCGAACCAATAGGCGCCGGTTTCGTCACGCCAGTACTGATAGCCGAGGCTTTCCAGGCCCTTGTCGAACCGAAACGCCAAGGCTTGGAGCGCATGGTAGCTGTGGCGTTCCCGGTAGGCTGGAAGCAGGTAGTAATCGCGCAGCGCGTTGCGCAAGACCCAACGGTTGCGGCGGTGCCGCCAGGTCGGCTGGCCGGCCAGCAAGGGCGAGGGCGGATAATGTCCATCATTGGCGCATCGCGCCAACTCGCCTGGGCGTGCACCTTCAGGGTTGAGCATGATGTACACGTCGGGTACTTGCCCGTCGCCCAGCAGCACGCCTTCCATGAACGCGAAGCCTTGGTGCCATTCAAGTTCCAGCAGCTCCCAGTCAGCGAAGGGTGCCTCGATGCCTGTCATATCGTTGGGGCCTGAACGCCGTAAGTATTGGCCCGAGAACTAACATTTTTGCGGCGATCTCGCCAGCTTGGCCATCCATTCATTTGCCGCCCGTCACATCAAGGAATGTACCGGTCACGAACGATGCCTCCGCGCTGGCCAGCCACAGAATGGCCCGTGCCACTTCCTCCGGCTGGCCGCCCCGGCCCATGGGAATCGAGTCCTTGACGCGATCGACCCGCCCTGGTTCGCCGCCGCTGGCATGCATGTCGGTATAGATGTGCCCGGGGCGAATGCAGTTGACGCGTATTCCTTCCCGCGCAACCTCTTTGGCAAAGCCGATGGTGAACGTCTCCAACGCGCCCTTTGACGCCGCATAGTCGACATATTCATTGGGGCTGCCGAGGCGCGCCGATGCCGAAGAGATGTTGATCACCACGCCGCCCGGACCGTTGTGCCGATAGGACATGCGCTTCACCGCCTGCTGGGCGCAGAGAATCGGGCCAATGGAGTTGACTGCGAAAATGCGCTGCATGCGCTCGAAGCCGAGGTCCTCCAGGCGTGACTGGGCCGACAGTACCCCAGCGTTATTGACCAGAACGTCGATGCGTCCGAACGCGCGGTCGATAGCCGCGAACAGGTCGGCAACCTGCTTGGGGTCAGCACTGTCGGCCCGCATGGCCAGCGCTCGGCGTCCTAGCGCCTGCACATCCGCCACCACCGCCAACGCCGCGGTCTCGTTGGCGACGTAGCTGATCGCGACGTCGTAGCCTTGTGCAGCGGCTAGCCGCGCAGTGGCGGCACCCACGCCGCGACTGCCGCCGGTTATCAGAATCAGCGGTGCTTGCGAGACGTCAACCATTGAAAATACTCCAGGGCAGATGACTGTAATCAGCCGATGATGAGGATGCCGCTGGCGATCACGGCGCACGCCAGGAGGCGTCGGGTGGTAAGTTTCTCGCCGAGGAACAGGTAGCCGATCAATGCTGCGAACAGCACGCTGGTTTCGCGCAACGCCGATACCGCGCCCAAGGGCGCTGCGTTCATGGCGTAGATGACGATCCCATAGGCCAGCAAAGAAACCAGCCCGCCAGCCAGGGCGGTCAACATGCCGGGCCGCACGGAGAATAAGCTGCGAGCGTCGCGAAGACCGATGTACACCACAGGCATCAGCACGCCCCACAACGCGCACATCCAGACGGTGTAGGAGAGCGGCGCGCCGGAAAGCCTGGCGCCAATACCGTCGGTGACGCTGTAGGCGGCAATGAAGCAGCCGGTCCCCAGCGCATAGGGAAGGCTGGGAACCGACAGTTTGCGTCCCCTGAAAGCCAGCGAGATGATCCCGCCCGACACCAGTGCAATACCGAATAACGTACCGGGGGCGATGGTTTCTCCGGCGAAGATGGCGGCGCCCAGAGTGATCAACACCGGTGACGATCCACGGGATATCGGATAGACCTGCCCCAGGTCGCCGACCCGGTAGCTGCGCACCAGAAACAGGTTGTAGCCGACGTGCAGCAGCGCCGAAAGCAGCGCATAGCCCCAACTGGCAGACGACGGTGGCGGCATGAACGCCGCGGCGATGACACTGGCGATGGCGACAGCGATGCACATTACCGTCATCGACCATAGGCGATCTGCGCCACCGCGCAGCAGTGCATTCCAGCTGGCATGCAGGAGCGCGGCGAAAAGAACCAGGAGAACGATGTGGATAGGCATGCGCCGATGTTAAGCAAACCAGCGACCGGCCTACAGCGAAGTCTCCTCATTGCTTCATGAGTGGATGTTCATGCCCTACTCATAACAGCGTTGGACTTTCAGCGCCTCACTCATCAACCACTGGCGAAAACTCACGATGTGTGGCTGCGATTCGATGCCTTTTGGACAGACGAAATAGTAGGCAAGCGGCGAGGGGAACGACACATCGAACAGCCGCACCAGACGGCCATCGCTGATTTCGGTTTCAACATGCCCGCTGCGCACCAAGGCAACGCCCTGGCCGAGCAAGGCTGCCTCGACCGTCATGTTGGTGTCGCCAAACCTGACGCTTTCCTTGAGCGGCAAAAATTCCAGCCCGACCTTTTCGAACCAAGCCTCCCATTTCGGCACGAGCTCGGCACCGTCTCGAGTCAGCAGCGGGTAATGCAACAATTCGGCGGGGCTGCGCGGTGTCCCGAAGCGCTGCAGCAGATCGGGGCTCGCCACCGGGAACACCTGCTCGCCGAACAGGTACTCCGAATAGAGCCCGGGGTAACTGCCCTTGCCCAGCCGGATCGCGACGTCGGCCTGGGCGTTGGAGAAATGGATGATCTTGTCCGTGGTGTCCAGCGAAACCAACAGCTCGGGGTGCTGGCGGGAAAGATTCGGCAAACGCGGCAGCAGCCATTTCAGCGCGAAGGAATACGTGGTGCTGACTTCGAGTCGGACCCGACCTTTCTGCTCGCGAAGATCGGCCAGGGATGCCTCAAGACTCATGAAGAACTCCCGGACGATGGGCGCCAGCGTAGCCCCCGCCGCCGTGAGGCTTAGTGATTTGCCACGCTCGAACAACTGTAATCCCCAAAGCGCTTCCAGATGCTTGAGCTGGTGACTCACGGCGCTTTGGGTAACGTGCAGCTCGTCGGCGGCAGCGGTAAAGGTCGCGTGCCGGGTGGCTGCTTCAAAGGCACGCAATGTAGCGGTTGGCGGCAGATCTCTCATGTGTACGGTGTCCCGGCGCTGCGTCAGAAATGCGCATCATGAGCGCACGCTCATGATAGTGCATCCTGTCTTCAGCTGTGGATGGGCAGGGACAATCCAAACAGTACAAAAAATCCGCCACAGACTTTATTGAAACGGCGACCGGTGCGAGCCAGCCAAGGTCTGACTCGGTGCGCTGCGCTAGCCACCAGATACTCAACGACGAACTCGACGACGGCGTAGGTCAGCGCGATGGCGATCGTCTGCACGATAATATTTCTGTGCGGATCCAGGAATGGCGGGATGAATGCGGTGAACAGCAGCAGGGCCTTGGGATTGGAAATGGCTGACACCAACCCTTGGCGGAACAGCGACCAAGGTCGGAAGCTGTCTGTGCCGGTTGCCTCGAGACTGACCGGTGGAGATCGCCACAGCCCGAAGCCCAACCAAATCAAATAGAGCCCGCCAGGCTTCAGGCCTAGTTGCGTTGAGGCGGTAGCAGAATCGAAGATCAGTTGGGGAGCCGTTGATTCGGCCCCCGCGACGCAACTGTCAGCCCTGGACCCGATACCGCTCGGCCACCGTCGACTGCTTGATTTGCGCCAACAACCCTTGCCGCGCAGCCTGCAAGGCGTCCCATTGAGCGCCGTCCTGCAAGGGCGGAATGGTCACTGGTTCGCGGCGATCGAATCCGACCAATGCGGCATCGACCAGGTCGCCGACTTCCATGATTTCGCTGAGGCTATTGATGTCGATGCCCGCGCGGTCCCAGATTTCGGTGCGGGTGGCGGCGGGTAGAACGGCTTGTACGTAGACGCCCTTGGGCGAAAGCTCCAGGCTGAGCCCTTGGGAGAGAAACAGCACGAATGCCTTGGTCGCACCGTAGACCGTCATGCCAAACTCCGGTGCCAGGCCTACCACTGAGCCAATGTTGACGATCGCGCCGTCGCCGGCGTGCGCCAAGCGTGGGGCGATGGCGCTGGCCAGTCGAACCAGTGCGGTGGTGTTGAGCGAAACGAGGTGCGCGACGCTGTCGGTGGTCTGTTCGATGAAACTGCCGGATTGGGCGGCTCCGGCGTTGTTGATCAGAATCCCGATGCTGGCGTCGTCACGCAGGCGCGCCTCGACGGTGTGCAGATCGCCGGTTTGGGTCAGGTCGGCCTGGAGCACATCGACGCTGACGCTGTGTTCGCTGCGCAGCTCGGCCGCCAAGGCTTGCAGTCGCGCTTTGTCGCGGGCAACCAGCACCAGGTTGTGCCCGCGTTGCGCAAAGCGCTTGGCATAGACAGCACCGATACCGGTGGAAGCGCCGGTGATGAGAACGGTTGTGGGAGTGGTCATGAGATGAGTCTCTTCAAGGATTCGAGGACAGCGTTGCGTTGGTGGCCTTAGGATGATGATCAGAATCTAAACTGTCAATGAATATGATTACGACCGGCATCTATGTATGATGCAGGCATGATTCGAACGGCTACGAGGTAATAAAGATGAGAGTGACCAAGGCCCAGGCCCAGGCAAACCGGGAGCATATCGTCGAGACGGCTTCGGTGTTGTTTCGCGAGCGAGGCTTTGACGGCATAGGCGTGGCGGATTTGATGGCTGCCGCCGGCTTCACCCATGGCGGTTTCTACAAACATTTCGGTTCGAAAACCGATCTGATGGCTGAAGCGGCCGCGAACAGTCTTTCGCGATCGCTGGCAGGCGCTGGCGAGATGGAAGTGGCTGACTTCTTCCAGATGTATGTCTCCAAGGAGCACCGTGATGCGCGGGGCAATGGTTGCACCCTGGCGGCGCTGTGCGGCGATGCGGCGCGTCAATCCGACGGGTTGAAGGCCACGTTCGCCAGCGGCGTGGAAAGCACCCTGGCTTCACTTGAAGAAAAGCACGACGCCGGGCCGCAAGCGGCCGACGGAGAAGGGCGGGCGGACATGATCAGTCTTTTCGCACAGGCCGTCGGCGCGCTGATGCTGTCGCGGGCCTGCCCGGACGACGCTCCGTTGGCAAATGAAATACTTGAGGTCTGCCGTGCCCGGATCCTGGCGTCCTTGCCAGTGTCAGAAGACAAGCGGTAGGGCCAACGCCTACCGCACTCCAATCAGAAGATGAACTTGAACAGGGCGATGACCACGATCAGGCCGATCAGGAAGATGATCCCAACGGTACCACCAAGAAACTTCAACATAAGAACGCTCTCATCAGATGGGCTTAATTTTCTAGACCCCTGGCGAGCGTGCTCGGTTCGGTAAATTTTCTGGCGTCAATCGCTACGAAGACGTGAAAGGGGAAGGCTTCGTTCAGTGAAGCGCCAGGGACCTAGGAACAGAGACATATTCGAATTTTGATATGGTCTTGATCCAATAACGCCGGTATTCGGTCTTGTCCGGCGCCAGCGGTTTATAGCTTGACCAGGGATGCTCCGCCTTCAAGCGGGCCCGATAAGCCTCCCATTCTTTCTGCTCGGCCACTTCCCTGGCTTTGTTTCTGTCATCGAACCAACCCAGGACATAGGGCTCGCCCTGCTCCGAGCCGTTCGCTATCAGCAGATAAATTTCAGTCATTACGATCCCCATCGTCATCCAGCCACCCAGGTCACTGGGGTCTTGTCATGGGTATCGGCCGCCGGTTCTGGTTTTTGAGGGTTAAAGATCAAGGACCAGGTCGGAAGTGGGCTTGCTGCAGCACAGTAAACGCAGGCCTTTGTCGATTTCCCGTTGCCTGATGCCGCCGTTGTGGTTCATGTCCACCGTGCCCTGGAGCAGGGTGGTCTTGCAGGTGCCACAAACGCCCTGGCTGCAGGAGGAGGGCACGATCGCGCCGGCTTTCTTGGCGGCAGACAGCACGGTCTGATTGGCCGGCATGCTGAACGTCTTGCCTGAACGCGACAGGGTCACGGTGAAGACGTCCTGCTGATTGAGCGAAGCAGCCTGTTCGATCAACGGTTCGTCATTCAGTACGGCAATGTCAAAGCTTTCCTGATGGTAGTGGGCGAAATCGAACGCCGCTTCCCTGAGCAGCGACTTGACCGCGTCCATGTAGCCCTGGGGGCCGCAGGTAAAGATTTCCCGTTCCTTGTAGTCCGGCACGTGCTGGCTCAACAACGATAAGTCGAGCCGGCCTATCGGTTGTTGCCATTGAGTGGTGTCGCCCAGTCCTTCGCAAACACTGATGACCCGCAGCCCCGGCATGGCGGCCTGCATGCGCGTCAACTCTGCGTGGAAGATGATGTCGGTGGGCGTGCGGGCGCTGTGTACAAACACGATGTCGAGGTTGCCGGCCATGTCGCAGGCAGCCCGGGTCATCGACATCAGGGGCGTTACGCCGGAACCGGCGGACAGGTACAACAACTTGGTCGCCGGATGGCCGACCGGCGTAAAGCTGCCCGCCGGGCCGGAGGCCTTCAGGCTGTCGCCGGGCTTGAGATGGTCATGCAGCCAGTTCGACACCGTTCCCCCCGGCACGCGCTTGACGGTAATGGAAAACGCAAACGGCCGGGTCGGGGAGGACGACAGGGTGTAGCAGCGGGCAATGGTCTGCCCACCAATAACTGGCGAGATGGTGATGAATTGACCGGGCTCGAAGCTCAGCGCGCTGAAGTCCACACAGCGAAAAATGAAGGTTTTTACGTCATGTGTTTCCGGGCGCACGGCGCAGCATTGCAGGGTTTTCTGTTCTCCGCTGTGCCATTGCGCGCCGAACGTGCCCCAGGTGGCCGGGTCGGTAAAACGCTGGACCATGCTGGCGCTTGCCGGGCGTGTCGGGTTTTCGTAAGTCGTCATGTTCATTCCTCACACGCCATGGGCGGCCAGACGCGCCGCGTACCAGCGCGAGAACTGGTCGACATAGGTTTCGGTAAAGGCCGAGAACGGCCCGGGCGTGTAGGCAGGGTCCTGAGTGCCGCTATGGGTGATACCGACGAGGTTGGCGTCCTGCAGGTTTGTCGCCGCCCAGACTTCGGTCAGCTTATCCACTTGGTAATCGACGCCTTCGATGGCATCGGCATGGACCAGCCATTTGGTGCGCACCAGGGTCTTATCGGGCGCCAACGGGATGATGTAGGAGACCACGGCATGGTCGCTCATGATGTGGGTCCACGAGTTGTGCGTCCAAAGATGCACGTCGCCCAAGTCGCGGCGCGTGAGGTCGCCAAACAGCCGGGTGCACGCCACGCGGGTGTCCAGGGTCTGGGATTCGCCGTTGCCGGCAATGGCCAGTCGCTGCGAGCGGAACTGGGTCACGGCGTCTTCACCCAGGTGTTCGACGGCCTCGCAGATATAACCTTCGTGCTCCCAGTTGGCCTTGGTCTCGGCATTGCGGCGGTGATACTCCGCCAGCGCCTGGAGTGAATCCTCCCCCAGCCCGTCGGTGCAGAAACCGAAATCTTCGGGCAGGAAAGAGGCGGTCAATTCCGGGTGGGTGGCGGCGCAGTGATAACACTCGCGGTTATTCTCGATCACCAGTTTCCAATTGCCGTTCTCGATGATTTCCGATTCGTAGGCAATCTTGGAGTGGGCAATGTCGTATTGGGCGAAGCGCGGTGTCATGACCTGATCAAGGTACAAGATGTCTTCTGGCGGTTCGTCGCCCAGGCAGACGAAGACATGGGTGCCGATCACCCGAGTGTGCACCGGGATCAGGCTTTTGCATTTGGGGTCGAAAGCCTGGCCCATGTGTGCCGCATGTTTCAGGCTGCCGTCCAGGTCGTAGGTCCACTGGTGATAAGGGCAGACCAGCATGCCCACCGTCGACTTGCCGGCCGGTTTCAAGCGAGCCCCGCGGTGCCGGCAGACATTGCGAAACGCCTGCACATGCTCGTCATCGTCGCGCACCAGGAGGATGGAGGATTTGCCAATGTCGATGGTCGAGACATCACCGGGTTCGGGGACGTCGCTGGTGACTCCCACCAGAATCCAATGCTGGGTGAAAAAGATATCGACGTCGGTTTCAAAAATATCCTGGCGACCAAACAAACCGCCTGGCATGCCATGGCCGGGCGTGCGGTCGGTCAGGAGTTCACGATGGGTCTTCACGGTATTAATTGTCATTATGGGTCTCGCTCAAACGCAAAGTTGATCAGGCGGCGAGTACAGTTTGGAAAGGTGGGATAAGGCCGTCAACGCGCTTTATTTTCACGCTCGCATAACTTTGCGTTATGCGTAAAAATCGCCATAAAAATCCATGTAATCAAGGGTTTAGGTAACTTTCATCGCGCAGCCAATCGATCAGCGCCTGGGTGATGGGCTCCAGTTTCCGACCGCTCGGAATAACCAGGTAATAAGCGTCCTTTGGCTTGACCACGTAAGGCGTAATTCTGATCAGTTCACCACTGTTGAGCCGATGCGCGATCAGTCGACTCCATCCCAGTGCAATGCCGTGGCCTTGGATAGCCGCCTCGATCGCATCGTTATAGGAACTGCAGCGAAATGAATAGGTGAGCTTGGGACGCCCATCGCCGAGTTCCCGGCACCAACGGTTCCAGGTCATCCAGCCTTCCAGGGTGGAATCGGAGTCAATCAGCGCCGTGTCCAAAAAATCGGTGACGGATGAGGGCGCCGCGTTGGCGGCCAGCCAGGCCGGCGAGCAAACGGGAAATACTTCTTCATCGAACAGGAAAAGCGAACTTCCATCCTCCCATTTCCCATTGCCGAAACGGATGGCCAGGTCGACGTCATCCCGGTATGAACTGGGGGAGACCTGTTGGGTCAACAAGCGCAACTTCAGCTTCGGTTGCAGGGTGCGCAGTGCAATCAACCGGGGGAGTATTCTCGAGTGGGAAAACGCTTGCGTGCAGGCGATGGTGATCTCTTGCTCACCAATGCCCTCGGCAATTTTGTCGAAGACACTGGCCATGCGATGAATGGACTCCGCGACGACCAGATGCAACACATAGCCTTCGTGGGTCAGCTTGATCGACCGATGAAGCCGATGGAACAGCTTGGTCTCCAGGGTATCTTCCAACAACCGGATCTGTTTGCTGACGGCCGCCTGGGTCACGCCCAGCTCTTGGGCGGCCAGGGTGAAACTGGCCAGCCGCGCCACGGCTTCGAATTCCAGCAACGCCGTCATCGACGGTATCAGCCGCCGATAGCCCTTGACCTTTTTATCGATATCGCTGGGTTGCATAGGTGTTCCAACGCCGTGCCGGGTGACTCACGCCACCGAAGATTCTCGTGCGGGCTCAGCGGGCACAGGGTGCGACAGGTTGTGCCCCAGCAGTGCCCGATACAGTTCACCGTCGCCCAAGATACCCAGGACGGTACCGGCCTCATCCCGCACGATCAAGGGATGGCCCGTTTCGTAGCGAATCTGCAGGGCGTCGCGCATGGTGGTGATCGGCGGCACGCAAGTCGGTTGTCGCGCCAAGCTGTCGATTCGCTCGGTCGGATTCCATGATTGGACGTGTGCGGCGGTTGCACCTTTTCGAACGTTGGTCAGATGACGCTGCGAATTCACCGCCATCCACAGGTTTTGAGCCGTTTCCAGGCAATATTCGTCGCGGGCGAAAACGCATTGGTCCAGTGGGGTCATCAAGCTTTTCGCGCACAGCACATTCAACGGGTTGGTGTGGGCGACGAAGTTGCGCACGTAGTCGTCGGCCGGGTTGAGTACGATCTCTTCGGGCTTGCTGTACTGGATGATCTTGCCGTCTTTCATGATGGCGATGCGCGTGCCCAGCTTCAAGGCTTCGTCCAGGTCATGGCTGACGAAGACGATGGTCTTGTGCAGTTTGCGCTGCAGATCGAGCAACTCGTCCTGCAGGCCTTGGCGAATCAGCGGGTCGAGGGCCGAAAACGGTTCGTCCATCAACAGGATGTCGGCGTCCATCGCCAATGCCCGGGCCAGGCCGACCCGTTGCTGCATGCCGCCGGACAGTTCGTCGGGCTTCTTGTTGCGCCACTGGGTCAGGCCCACCAACTCAAGCTTCTCATTCACCAGCTTCTTGCGTTCCTTCTCCGCTCGACCCTGCATTTCCAGGCCGAAGCTGATGTTCTCGCGCACCGTCAGCCAGGGCATCAGGGCGAACTTCTGGAACACCATGGCGATGCGCTGGGTGCGCATCATCTTCAGTTCGGCGGGGGTGCAGGAGGCGATGTCGATCTGCCGGCCTTCGTGTTCGACGAACAGCTTGCCGCGACTGACCGTGTTCAAGCCGTTGATGCAGCGCAGCAGGCTGGATTTGCCGGAGCCGGACAGGCCCATGAGCACGCAGATCTCACCTTTGTTGATCTCCAGGTTGGCTTTCTCCACACCGACGATCAAACCGGTTTGCTGCAGAATCTCGGGCCGCGAAAAGCCTTTGTCGAGCAGGTCCAGGGCGGGCTTCGGACGGGCAGCGAAGATGACGTCGACGTCTTCAAAACGGATGATGCTCATACGTCACCTCTTTTCACGGCTTCGCGTTGTTTGCAGATTCGGTCGAGAATAATGGCCAGCAGCACGATCGCCAGGCCGGCTTCAAAACCCATGGCGATATCGGCGGTGTTCAGTGCGTTGACCACCGGTTTGCCCAGGCCATCGGCACCCACCAGCGCGGCGATCACCACCATCGACAACGACAGCATGATGCACTGGGTGATACCGGCGGCGATGCTCGGCATCGCATGGGGCAGTTCAATGCGCGACAGGAGCTGGCGACGGGAGCAGCCGAAGGCTTTGCCGGCGTCCATCAGTTCGGTCGGTACGTCGCGGATACCCAGGTAGGTCAGACGGATGGGCGCGGCAATCGCGAACACCACGGTGGAGATCAGGCCCGGAACCACACCCAGGCCGAAGAGGGTCAGGGTAGGAATGAGGTAGACGAAGGTCGGTACGGTCTGCATCAGATCGAGCACCGGACGCATCATGGTGTAGAACATCGGCTTGTGCGCGGCAACGATGCCCAGCGGTACGCCGATGATCACGCACACGAGAGTGGCGAACGTCACTTGCGCCAGGGTCTCCATGGTTTCCTGCCAGTAGCCGAGGTTGAATATCAGCAAGAATGAGAAGGCGACGAACAGTGTCAGGCTGACCTTGCGCTGGATGTAGTAAGCGAGGAGCGCAAATATCGCGATCAAAGCCAGGGGGTTGAACCAAAGAAGGGCGTGGGTCAGCGCTGTGATGGTCCCGGACAACGCCAGCGATATCGCGTCAAATACGTCTGCGCCATGCTGCGTCAACCAATCGACATACCGGGCAATGATCTCGCCCAAGGGGAGTTTCTCTTGTGTAATCCACATGATGGCGGCTCGTTGTTGTTGTTTTAGAGTCCTTACCTCTTGGAGATATCAACCAGGCGAGCCTCACGGACATGTTGTTTCATGCCTGGGCTTGGCTTGTTTGATTGGAGCGCTGGTTGGATCATCCACGATGCTGGACTCTAAGTGCTCAAGACGGTCAAGTCAACAAAATGTACTCATGTGTACATTAAGAGATCATCAGAGTACATTTCTATCACGTATTTGAAGAAGGAGGCGCACGATGCCGCAGGTAGGGAAGGCCCGTAGTAAGGCCCAGGACGCAGGCTGGCGGGGCTCGCCGGAGGGCTGGCTGGAAGCGGCCTACGAGGCTCTGAAGGAGTCGGGCATCGATGCTGTCCGGGTCATGCCGCTGGCCAAGCGCCTGGGCTTGTCACGCACCAGCTTCTACTGGTTCTTCGAAGACCGCGAGCAACTGCTGGCTGCGTTGCTATCGCGTTGGCGGGAGACCAATACGGGAGGCTTGGTCCGGCAAAGTGAAAGCTATGCCGAAAGCATCTCCGAGGCGATCCTGAATGTGTTCGAGTGCTGGCTTAACCCTCAGCTGTTCGACTCGCAGTTCGAGTTTGCCGTGCGCAGTTGGGCGCTTCAGTCCGCTGAAGTGGCTCAAGAGGTCGCGGTGGTAGATGAGCAGCGAATGAACGCCCTGGCAAGCATGTTCAAGCGCTTTGGCTATGACAGCCAAGGCGCTGATAGCCGGGCCCGAACGATCTATCTGACGCAGATTGGCTACATCACCATGAACACGACTGAGCTGATCACCGTGCGCTTCCAGCGCATTCCTCATTACGTGAGCATCTTCACCGGTAAAGTCCCCAAGCAGCGCGAACTGGATCGTTTCTACGGGAAGTTCGGCTATGCCGAAAAAGAGCCGGGGGTTTTCGTTCCCTTGACCGACACATTCGACGAAGGCACCGCCGATGATCAATGAAACCCTGGGGATCATTGGCGGAACCGGTTGGTTGGGCGGCGCGATCGCCAAGGCAGTGTTGGCGAAGGCACTGCTGCCGGCAGGCAACCTGGTCATTTCCAACCGTTCGGGCAGTCACCCATTGGCACAACAAGGCGCCTGCCTGGTCACGGATAACCAGGACCTGGTCGATCGCAGCGACGTCATCATCATTGCGGTTCGCCCCGAGCATTTCACCAGTCTGAATATCAACGCGACTGGCAAGACTGTTATCTCCCTGATGGCCGGGATCAAGGCACAAGCGATCATCGCGCAGACCTCGGCTGCGGCGGTCGTGCGGGCGATGCCCAACGCGGCGGTGGAAATCGAGCAGTCCTTCACGCCTTGGTATTGTGCTGGAGAGGTAGAGGCGACAACGAGAAGCTTTGTGCAGCGCGTGTTCGAATGCGTGGGTACGGCGGCTGAGGTCCAGGAAGAGGACTTCATTGATTACTTGTCCGCACTCTCGGGCACCGGTCCGGCCTTTCCGGCCTTGTTGATGACTGCGTTGGCCAATCAGGCGATGGCAGCCGGCATCCCTGGCGATATCGCGCAGCTTGCCGCGAAAAATGTCGTGGTCAACAGCAGTCAATTGCTGGCGAGCCGCGACGCCCAGCAAATGATCGATGCTTTGGTCGCCTACCGTGGTGTAACGGCCGCTGCCTTGCTGGCGATGAGTCAGGGGTGTTTCGAAGAACAGATTGGAAGGGCGTTGCAGGAAGGCGCCGCGGTTGCTCGCAAGGGGCTTCAAGCCTGATTCGTGAGTTCTATCTGCATAGAAGACTTTGCGAGCGAGCCTGCTCGCGAAGAGGCCAGCACATCCAACATCTCTGTCGACTGTGAAACCGCTATCGCGAACAAGCTCGCGCACATTTTTGATTTTCATCAGGCACCGATAAAGGACATTGACTTCAGATGTCCTTGACCAGCCGCAACGCATCGTAGATCGCCGCATGGGTATTGCGCGCCGACACCGCATCGCCGATCCGGAACAACTGGAAACGGCCTTCGGGGTTGGTCACGATATTCTGGGTTTTCCCGGCAATCAGATCGTGTTGTTCGACCGCACCGTTGTTGCTCGAATGCGGGCGCAATTCGAAATACAGGTCGTCCAGGGGCAGGGTGCCGTGGTTGACCACTACCTGATCGACCACGCGCTGCTTGTGCACCTGGCCGTAGTCGCTGCCGAAGTTGACCACCAGGCGACCGTCGCGTTTTTCCACGGAGTCAACCCGATAGGTGACAGTGAAAGTGACGTCCAGGTCCTGCAGGCTGCGCATGTACGGCACCAGGTTCATCGCCATCACCTCCGGCGCAAATGACCGGTCTGGCGTGACGATCTCCAGTTTTGCGCCGCTGTTGGCAATCACTTCCGCCGCTTGCAGCGCCGCGTGGTCACCCGCGTCGTCGAAGATCAGCACGTTCTGGCCAGGCTTGACGTCGCCGGAAATGATGTCCCAGGTCGACACCACCAGTTCGTTGCCGTGCTTGAGCACCTCGGTGTGGGGCAGGCCGCCCGTGGCGACGATTACCACGTGAGGTTCCTCGGCCATGACCGTGTCGGTTTCGGCCCAGGTATTGAACTGGAACTTCACACCCAGCCGCTCGCATTGCGCCATGCGCCAGTCGATGATGCTGATCATCTCGCGCCGCCGCTCGCTCTGCGCGGTCAAGCGGATCTGTCCACCGGGCTGATCCGCCACTTCGAATACCGTGACCTCGTGGCCACGTTCGCCAGCCACCCGTGCCGCTTCCAGGCCCGCCGGGCCGGTGCCGATCACCACCACCTTGCGTTTGACTGTCGCCTTGGGGATGTCGTGGGGCATGGTGGTTTCGCGACCGGTGGCGGCGTTGTGAATGCAATACGCGGCGCCGCCCTGGTAGATGCGGTCCAGGCAGTAGTTCGCGCCCACGCATGGGCGGATTTCCTCTTCACGTTTTTCGATGATCTTGCGCACGATGTGCGGGTCGGTCATGTGCGCGCGGGTCATGCCGATCATGTCGACCTTGCCGGAGGCGATGGCGTGCCGCGCCGTGGCAACGTCCGGAATCTTGGCCGCATGGAATGTCGGGAAGCCTGTGGCGGAGCGAATCTCGCCGGCGAAATCCAGGTGCGGCGAGTTGCGCATGCCCTGGATCGGAATCACGTCGGTGAGGCCGGCATCGGTATCGATGTGCCCGCGAACGACGTTGAGGAAGTCCACCAGGCCGCTGTCCTTGAGCATATGGGAAATCTGCAGGCCGTCGCTGGCGCCAAAGCCACCGGGCAGGTCTTCATCGCCGGTGTAGCGCACCCCGAGCAGGAAATCCTCACCGCAGCGCTGGCGGATACCGCGCAACACCTCGAAGGTGAAGCGCATGCGGTTTTCCAGAGAGCCACCGTAAGGGCCATCGAGATCGTTGGTCAGTGGCGACCAGAATTGATCCATGAGGTGCCCGTACGCCTGCAGTTCCAAGCCATCGAGACCGGCGGCCTTCATGCGTTCGGCGGCGTCCACGTAATCCTTGACGATCCGATCGATGTCCCAGTCTTCCATCTTTTTCGGGAAGGCCCGGTGGGACGCTTCCCGGCGATGGGACGGTGAGACGACCGGCAGCCAGTCTGCCTTGTCCCAGCGCGTGCGCCGTCCCAGGTGGGTCAGTTGGATCATCACCGCCGCGCCGTGTTCGTGGCATTCGTCGGTCAGGTCCTTCATCCATTTGACCACTTCGTCCTTGTACGCCAGCACGTTGTTGAACACCGGCGGGCTGTCCCGTGAAACCGCGGCGGAGCCCGCGGTCATGGTCAGCGCAACGCCGGCCTTGGCGCGTTCGACGTGATAAGCGCGGTACAGATCCTTCGGCATGCCGTCGACAGGATACGCCGGCTCATGGGACGTGGTCATGATCCGATTCTTGAGGGTCAGGTGCTTGATCTTGTAGGGCTGCAGCAGAGGATCGCTGGACATGGTGTTGCTCCGGGAACAGAACATCAGGCTTGGTTTTGACATAACGGTAGGTTGAATGTTCATGTGTGTCAACGATTGAGACACAGGTGTACATTTTTCTTGCGTGGCGGAAAAACCAGGATTACCATCCAGTCGAAACAGGGGTGCTCCAGGTCGTCCAGCCGGTCACCCCAGGCATACATCCAGAGTGCGAGGCGGCCATGAAAGTGCTCGTTGCGGTAAAGCGTGCCATCGACCCGAATGTGAAAGTCCGGGTGAAAGCTGACGGTTCAGACGTCGAGCTCAATGGCGTGAAGATGGCCTTGAACCCGTTCTGCGAGATCGCGGTGGAAGAGGCGATTCGCCTCAAGGAGAAAGGGCTGGCATCCG
Source organism: Pseudomonas sp. SWRI92 (assembly GCF_014268685.1). Taxonomy (NCBI): domain Bacteria; kingdom Pseudomonadati; phylum Pseudomonadota; class Gammaproteobacteria; order Pseudomonadales; family Pseudomonadaceae; genus Pseudomonas; species Pseudomonas sp. SWRI92. The sequence goes on along the minus strand of NZ_JABWQY010000007.1, from coordinate 168,758 downwards.
AAGTGGTGGTGGTCTCGGTGGGCACTTCGGCCGCCCAGGAACAACTGCGCACGGCATTGGCACTGGGTGCGGACCGGGCGCTGCTGGTCGAGACGAATGCGCTACTCGAGCCACTCAACGTCGCCAAGTACCTGAGCAAAGTGATCGATCAAGAGAAGCCGCAACTGATCCTGTTCGGCAAACAGGCCATCGACCAGGAAAACAACCAGGTCGGCCAAATGGTCGCGCAGTTGATCGGCAGCGGTCAGGCCACTTACGCCTCTGCAATCAATCAGGTCGACGGGCAATGGGTCGTCGAGCGTGAAGTCGACGGTGGCAGCCAAATGGTCGCGCTTGAAATGCCGGCCGTGGTGACCTGCGACTTGCGCCTGAATCAGCCGCGCTACGCGTCGTTGCCGAACATCATGAAAGCCAAAAAAAAACCGCTTGAAATCGTTTCCGCCGACACCTTGGGCGCGAGCGTGAAGGAACACGCTCGATTATTAGGGGTGGTCCCGCCTGCGGTGCGCAAAGCGGGGATCAACGTCAGTTCGGTGGCCGAGCTGGTGGATAAATTGAAGAACGTAGCGGGGGTGATTTGATGCGCACATTGGTGATCGCCGAGCACAGCGCAGGTCAGTTGACGGCAGGTACATGGAGTGCCGTGACCGCCGCCATCGCCTTGGGTGCCGAGACGGATTTGCTGGTGATGGGCGGGGCGGATGCGGCGACGGTGGTGCAACAGGCGGCACTGGCCCAGGGCCTGGACCGGGTGCTGCTCGCACAAGGGACGATGTTCGAAAACCCCCTGGCGGAAAATGTCCAACCGCTGATCACTTCGCTGGTGGCCGAGGGGTATACGCACGTCGTTGCCGACGCCAGCAGCATGGGTCGCAATCTGCTGCCGAGGGTGGCTGCCAGCCTGGATGTCGGCATGCTGTCCGACGTCACCTACATCGTTTCGGCGGACACCTTCCAGCGACCCATTTACGCCGGCAATGCGATCGCCACGGTTCAGTCCCTCGACCCGATCAAGTTGCTCACCGTCCGCGCCTCGGCGTTCGCCCAAGCCTTGGCCCATGAGCATCCCTGTGAAGTGCTGGCGGTGAAGGGCGGGCAAAGCGCAAGCAACGTGCGCTTCGTCAGTGAACAACTGACCGCCAGCGAAAGGCCCGACCTGGCGAGCGCCCGCGTCGTCGTGTCCGGTGGCCGCGGCATGCAGAGCAAAGAGAATTTCGCCCTGATCGAGCGCGTGGCCGACAAGCTCGGCGGTGCCGTAGGGGCCTCCCGCGCTGCTGTGGATTCGGGATTTGCGCCCAACGATTTGCAGGTCGGGCAGACCGGGAAAATCGTCGCGCCAGAACTTTATATCGCCGCAGGTATCAGCGGGGCCATTCAGCATCTGGCGGGCATGAGTGGTTCAAAAGTCATCGTCGCGATCAACCAGGACGCTGAGGCGCCGATTGCGCAAGTGGCGGATTACATGCTGGTGGCGGACCTGTTCGAAGTACTGCCGGCGCTCGAAAAGGCGTTGTGAACGGGGCTTGAGTGAATCTATTAGCGCATCAACTCCGCCAAAAGGCGGGGGAGGGCCGACCGACCTGGAAACTCGACTGATCTGCCATAACTACAACTGTCCGCGCATCAAATGAAGTCTGCTGCAAGGCGATGCCATTTGGCGCTCCTGATGGGAATGAATGCTTCTACTGCCCTGCCAATAACTACTAATACAGTCTGCGGAGATGCACATGATGACGTTATCCAATAAAACTTTTGTCGGCTGGTTTACGGGCCTTGCATTGGCCTGTGGCAGTCTGATCGCCCACGCCGAGGAACCCACGCCCATTCGTATCGGTTGGGTGAACTGGTCGGATACGGAAATAGCGGTAAAGCTGGCCGATACAGCATTGCGCGACCACTTGAAGCAACCGGTCAAATTGGTGCTCGCCGATATTGGCATTCAGTTCCAGGCCTTGGCCAACGGCAATATCGACCTGATCCCGATGGTTTGGCTGCCGAGCACTCACAAGTCGTTCTACGACAAATACCAGGATAAGCTCGAAGACCTCGGCGTGTTGTATGAAGGTCGGATCGGCATGGCGGTGCCAACGTCCATTCCCACCAGCGAACTGGCCAGTGTCGAAGACCTGAACAAGCCTGAAGTGCGGGAAAAACTCGGAGGCAAGATCCTGACGTCGGAAGTGGGCAACGGGCAGTACAAGCTGACGGAGAAGGCCATCAAGGAGTACAAGCTCGATGGCTACAAGATGGTCGCCTCTTCAGAGTCCGGCATGTTGAGCGAGCTGGATCGCAACCTCAAGCGTGACAAGTGGGCATTGGTCAACGCCTGGAGCCCGCACTGGATGTTCGCCAAGTGGCCACTGCGTTACTTGGATGATCCGAAGCAGGTGTTCGGCGGCGCCGAGCAAATTCACGCGATTGCCCGCAAAGGCTTCAGCGCCGAGCATCCCGATGTCGCCCGGTTCTTCGCCAACTTCAAGATTCCCAAGGCCGACCTTGAGAAGTTGATGGCGAGCGCCCGTGACAGTTCGGCAGACAAGGTCGTTGCAGAGTACTACGCCGCCAACAAGCCTCGTTTCGAAGCGATGTTCGGCAGCCAGACGGCTTCCGCGACACCGGCCCAGTAATGGCCGCTGTCCGATAGTTGTGTTGCCATCCGATGCCCTTGGTGAAGGGTATCGGATGTATCGATCGATTAGTCAGGCGATACCCTTGAAGACCACAACTTATCGTCGCTTAACCCTTAATGAAGCGATCGACTGGGTGGCGCATCTCTGCGAAGCGAAGGGCTGCTCATCAGCGGTTGCGCTCTCATTGGCCCATGCCACCGTGGCTGCGCAAGCGCGCGGTAACCACGCCGTGGGGTTTCGGCACCTCGCCGATTACTTGCCGGGGTTTTCCTCCGGACGTATCAATCCGCGTGCCGAGCCACGCGTCTCCCGCGCCGGCGCGATTATCTTCAAGTCTGATGCCCAAGGCGGAATTGCCCAGCTTGGTGTCGATCGCTGTTTCGATTCGTTGTGCCATGCCGCGCAGGCCAATGGCATGGCCGCGCTCAGCCAATGGAATAGCTTCACCAGCGGCGAGCTGGGCGACTACACGCTGCGGTTTGCCCAGGCCGGGCTGATTGCCTTGGCAGTCGCAAACGGACCGGCGCTGGTGGCCGTTCCTGGCGCCAAGGGCAAGACTTACTCGACCAATCCACTCTCATTTGCCGCGCCCTCGGCCGATGGTATCCCCCTGCAGTTCGACCAGGCCTGCAGTGCTGCGGCGTTCGTGAACATCGCCCACGCCGCTTCGACGGGCAGCGATATTCCCGAGGGCTGGGCGGTGGACCAGCAAGGGCACGGCACACGCAACGCCTTGGCGGCGCTGGGCGGTGCGCTGCTGCCTTTTGGTGGTCACCGAGGGGCCAATCTGATGCTCATGGTCGAGGTTCTGGCGGCGGGGCTCACGGGGGCCAATTGGTCGTTGGATGCGCCGGATTTCAACCAGGGAAACCAGACGCCCGGCTGTGGCCTGTTGCTCCTGCTTCTGGCGCCGGATTTCTTTTCGCCGGGATTCGAGCAGCGGCTTGCCAGTCAACTGGCCCGCCTGACGCAGATGCATGTCCACAGGCCGGGATGGGAACGGCAACACGCAACGGTCGCCGCGCAGGATGATGGGATCAGTGTTCCCGTTGATTTGCTGGAACAGTTGAGCCGTCTGTAGCCTAGTTCGATACGTCGCTCGGAAATGGGAGGCGAAACGAGATGAACAGCACTGAAGGTCCAGCCTCTGGTTGGAAATCGGTAGCCTTCGTGCAACAGGCGAGATTGCGCCGTGAAGCCTGGCGCCTCATCGGCCGACGCTATATTTCATAACGACTTTCCTTTGATGGCGGACAACCGAAGAGCGTGCTGTAGCACTTGCTGAAATGAGGGGTGGAGACGAAACCGCAGGCAATGGCGACGTCAGTGACGGTCAACCTGGAGTTCTGTAGCAGGCGCCGTGCTTCGGTCAGCCGAAGTTCCAGATAATACCGTTGGGGGGACATATTGATTTGTTTTCGAAACAGACGTTGGATCTGGCGCTTGGAAAGTTGAACGCATTGGGCGAGCAGATCCAGGCCCAGTGGTTCTTCAAGATTGCACTCCATCAATGCAATGACTTCTCGCAGGGACGCGCTGACTTTGCGGTCCAGCACCTTGGCCGAGGTACGGAATCGAGATTCATGGTCCAGCAGATCAAACACCGCATCCGCGACTTTCTGGTCGAGGGCAGCGTAAAGCCACTTCATCATGATTTGAAAGGCACCGGCTGGGTTTGATGCCGTGAACCGGTCCCTGTCGAACACTACTGTGTCGAGCGTCACGGTGGTCTTCGGCGAACACTCTGACAGGGCCATTCGTTGTTCGGCATGAATAGCGCATCGGTAACCATCCAGCAGTCCGGCCTTGCCCAAGTACCAGGCGCCGTTCCATAACCCGCCGAGCGCAATGGGCAGGTTCGCCAGCTTGGTCAGCAGCGTTACCAGCCCGCCGGAAAGTACCCTCGGCGTGCGTAGCCCGCCGCAGACAATCATCAAGTCCAGCGCCGCGATCCTGATATCGGTCAACGGTGTGTCTGGCCTGATGGGGATTGCCAGGTCGCTGATCACTTCAGAGTCGTTGCGACTGAAGGTATGGATTCTTATCGACCCGGGCTGGATGAGGTTGGCGGTCACCAGCACGTCCAGGCAATGAGTGAAACAGGTCAGGGAAAAGTTATCGAGCAACAGGAATCCCACGCTCGATGTTTTCTGGGCTTCAGTCAGCTGGTTCATGAGTTGTGCTTCGTATCCCGCAGGAAACTCTCATCGAAAGGGTAGTGGGTGAGTAATTCATAACCGGTCTGAGTCACCAGCAATTGGTTCTCCAGTTTGATGCCATCCCGTCCGCCCACCTCACCCACGTACGCTTCGACGCAAAGAGTCATGCCCGGCTGCAGTTCGCCCTCGTATCCGTAGGATTCCGAGTCCTCTGGGTAGCGAATGCTCGGGTATTCGTCACACAGGCCGACGCCGTGATAAAGCACGCCATAGCGTTGGGCCCGGCACGGTTCGGGCAACCGGTGCGCCCTGGCGGTCAGCTCGGTGAAGCGTACGCCTGGCTTGATCAACTCGGTGTTATGGACGATATGGTCGTGGGCGATCCGGTACAGGCGCTTCTGTTCGGCCGTAGGTTCCAGTGCCCCACAGATCCAGCTGCGGGACATGTCCACGCACATGCCGTAGGTGCCGATCAGATCCGTGTCGAAGGACAGCAAGTCACCGTCGCTTAACACCCGTGGGCCTGACTCTTGGAACCAGGGGTTGGTGCGAGGACCGGAACTGAGGATACGCGTCTCGATCCATTCGCCACCGCGGCGGATATTGCCGGAGTGCAAGGCGGCCCAGACATCGTTTTCGGTCGCGCCGGCACGCATTGCCCGGTGCATTTCGGCCACTGAGGCTTCGCACGAAGCCACCGCGCAGCGCATCGCCTTGATTTCATCCGGGCCCTTGATCATGCGCGCGAATTCGGTGACTTCCTGGCCGCTGCAAAGCTCGATCGCCAGGGCATCCAATGCGCGCACGCCGGCGACTTCGACTCGATCGACCGCAAGGCGGCGGTTGGCTCCGGCGTGTTGGCGCAGCAATTCGTCGATTTGCGCGGCGAAATGCCTGGCGTGCCGATCCGTGTGCTCACCGGTCTCGAAAAAGAAAAACGATGCGCCGCTGCGCAACTCCGTAACCAGTGGCAGGTGGGCGGAAAGGTGATCGCAACCATGAAAGTCCCACAGGACGACATGCCCGCTGGCGGCGACAAAGCATGCTCGTGCGGGGTTATGGGTCGTCCACAGCTGCATGTTGGTGGTATCGGTCGCATAGCGGATATTCAGTGGGTCGAATAACAGAATGCCGCCCAGGTCACGGGCGACCAATTGATCCACGATCCGTTGCAATCGGTACGTACGCAAGGTAGGTAAATGGGGCGGCTCCAGGCCCAAGCTCTCCCACTCGGCAAAAGCCAGCGGAGTAGGGCCGATTTCGACACGGTCGTTGTCATTGACGGAGCCGTCTTTTTTTAATGCAGTTGCGCGCTGCCTGGCGGGGTCGATGCGCCGAGCATTGGCTGGAACTGAAAAAGGTGAAGTGGTCATGAAGGGATCCATACGCTTTAACACCTAATCCGATCACCGCTTGCGTGGAGCGGTGACCGGTGTGCTGAACGCTGTCAGTACAGCCCGTGCTCGATCAGGTTACGAAGCATCGATCCAGATGGTTTTCAGCTCGGTGTACTGATCGTGTGCCCAGACGGATTTGTCGCGTCCGCCAAAGCCAGACTCCTTGTAGCCGCCGAACGGCGTGGAGGCGTCGCCTTCACCGAAACAGTTGACCGTGACCACGCCCGCACGAATCTCCCGCGACAGGCGCAAGGCGTTACGCAGGCTGCCGGTATAGGCGGATGCCGCCAGGCCGTAGACCGTGTCATTGGCAAGTTCGATGGCTTCGTCGATCGTGCTGAAGCTGGTGACGCTCAATACCGGCCCGAAGATCTCCTCGATAAACAGGCGACTGTCACGTTCGACGCCATCGATGATGGTCGGCTGCACGAACACGCCGGACTCGGTTTCGCCACCTTGCAGCACATTGAGTTTGTGCTCGGCTGCGTATTCCAGATACGAACGTACCTTGTCGAAATGGGTTTTGCTGATCATGGCGCCAAGGCGATTTTCAGGATCCAGCGGGTCACCCATTTTCCAATCGCGCAGATGCTTGCCGATCAGTTGCAGCAGTTCATCCTTGACGTCTTTATGGACGATCAGCCGTGAGGAGGCCGAGCAGTTTTCACCCATGTTCCAGAAAGCGCCGGCCGTCACATACTGGGCAACCTGATCAAGGTCTTCGCAGTCATTCATCACCACGGCAGGGTTTTTACCCCCTAGTTCCAGCACGACGCGCTTGAGGTTCGACTCGGACGCGTACTTGAGGAACAACCGGCCCGTGTCGGTAGAACCGGTGAAGCTGACCATCGCCACATCCATATGCCGACCGATTGCCTCGCCAGCCTCCCGGCCGCCGCCAGGGGTAATGTTGAATACGCCTGCCGGAATACCGGCCTGATGGGCCAGCTCGGCAACACGCAGCGCGGTCAGGGTGGTTTCCTTGGCCGGTTTGACCACGATGGAACAGCCAGCGGTCAAGGACGGACCAATCTTCCAGGCCAGCATCAACAAGGGGAAGTTCCACGGCAGGACCAGGCCGACGACACCGATCGCTTCGCGCACCACCAGGGTGACCGCACCGTGGCCGGTCGGCGCGGTGCTGTCGTATACCTTGTCGATCAACTCCGCATGCCAGCGCAGGGTATGGATCGTGTCGGGTACATCGACGTTCTGGCATTCGCTGACCGGCTTGCCGCTGTCCAGGCTTTCCAGCACGGCGAGCTCGTGGGCGTTGTCTTCCAGTAATTGGGCGAAACGCAGGAGCACCTGCTTACGTGCGCCGGGTGACAGCTTATGCCAGCGACCATCCTCGAAGGCTTGCTTGGCGGCGGCTACGGCAACATCGACGTCACGGGTATCGCACGCCGCGATCTCCGCAAGCTGTTCACCCGTGGCAGGGTTCGTCGTGATAAAGGTTTTTCCAGAGAGGGCATCGCGGAACTCGCCGTTGATGAACGCCTGGGTAGGAAATTTCAACTGGGCGGCGATGGCCGCGTACTGTTCTTTGCTCAGTAAATCAGCCATTTCAGACACCTCCAGTGATCTGCGCGATGTTGCGCTTGAGCTCGGTGACGACGCCTTGCAGCGCCTGCTTTTCCTCAAGGTCCAGGCCGTGCAGGGGCGCGCGCAGGCCACCGGTGCTCAAGCCGTTCAGTTCACACCCGTACTTGATGGACTGGACAAACTTTCCGCCTTCCAGAAAGTCCATCAGCGGCATCATCGCCGCCATGATGCGGCGGCCTTTGTCGAAGTCTTTCTCGACAACGCAGGCCTCGTACAGCGCGACGTGTTCGTGGGGAATGAAGTTGGATCCGGCACACACCCAACTGCGGGCGCCCCAGGCGAAAAACTCCAGGGCTTGATCGTCCCAGCCACAAGACAGGGCGATGTGTGGGTATTTGCAGGCCAAACGGTGCATCTGGGCCGTGTCACCGGAGCTTTCCTTGATGGCGACGATGTTCTTCACATCGCGGACCTCATCAAAGAACTCCTCGCCCATGCTCACGCTCATGCGGCCTGGATAGTTGTAAAGCATGATGGGGAGGTCGGCGGCGCGGTCCACGGCCTTGACATGCAGGGCGATCTCTTTTTGTGTCGGCAGTGCATAGGGTGGCGAGCCAACCAACAACGCATCGGCCTTGATGGCCTTCGCTGCTTCGGCGTAGGCGACCGAGTCTTCAGTGCGGATGGCGCCGGTACCGACGATCAGCGGCAGACGACCGCGCAGGACATCCTTGGCCTGGGCGGCCAGGTCGAAACGCTCCTGGGCGGTGTGGGCATAATATTCGCCGGTTGAGCCGCCGATTATGATGCCGTGCACCTTGGAGTCGACCAGATACTCCAAAACTTCGGCGAAGGCTGTCTTATCGATACTGCCATCAGAGGTCAGAGGCGTAACGGCCGGTGTGTAAATGCCTTCAAATTTCATCAATCTCGCTCCAATTAGTGTCACTGCCTATCAAGCGGCGCTAGCTCGATAGAGTCAGCGCAGCCAATTTTTAAACCAAGGGAGGCCGCTTGCTGAAAGTCGAACGAACGACTTCAACTTCTTTAAATTTGGCGGCCCAGGTCAACTTTCTTTACCCGCTCGGTACTGCCCCCATCGCAAACTTATATTGACGCCTGCGGAAACTAGCGGCGCGGGTGGGTTAGGGCAGGGGCCGGGTGATTTCAAGACGAAATCAATGAGCTCGGATTGTTCTCCAGCCAGCCAATCAGCCAAGAGTTTGCCGGTCGCCGTCCCTCGGGTAACACCTAATCCGTTGCAGCACAGCGCCCCATAGACGTTGGGTGAAAGTTCGCCGAAATAACCCATATGGTTCCGTGAAAGAGCCAGTGCACCGCCCCAGGTATATTCGAAGTTCATTTCAGGCAGCATGGGAAAGCGTCGTTCGAAAGAGGCCTGATGCCTGGCGACAAAGCGTTTCAGATATTTTGAGTCGCTGCGGCCATCCGGGTTAAAGCTGAAACTGTTACGGATCAAAAGACGGTTATCCGGTGTGCGACGTACCGTGGTACCGAATGGATCCGCGGGAATGACACCCCAATAAGGCCGGCCACCGAGGCGAGCTTGTTCTTGCTCGGTCATGGGGCGGGTCAGGCTGGCATAGGTAAACACCGGTAGCATGCGGCCCTTCAGGAAGCCGAAACTCATGCCAAAGGCATTATTGGTCAGGATCAGTTTGTCGGCGGTGATTGAACCCGCAGCGTGCGTGAGCACGGTCTTCGTGCCGTACTCCACATGGGTGACCGCGGTGTTTTCATACAGCGTCACGTTACTGGGGAGACTGTCGGCCAAACCTTTGACCAGCGCCGAAGGCTGAAGCAAAGAAGTCCCCGGCGTAAATAACGCTTTGCGGTAAAAATGCGTGCCGATATGTTCGGGCAGTTCGCTAGCCTCGATCATCTGGTAGGGCTGATCGAGTTTATCGAGTCCGCGGCGGTAGGCCTCCAGGACGGCGATGCCTCTGGGTTCAACGGCCGCCTGATATTTGCCGCAATGCTTCATTTGGCAATCGATGCCGTGGCGTTCAACCAACTCTTTTAAATAACTCAAACCACTGAGATTAAGTTTCAGCGTTGTTTTGGCCGTGGCGATATCGCCAATGTAGTCCTCAGCGGCGATGTCATGTGGCAGGTCGATAGCGAACCCGGCATTACGACCGGAAGTTCCAAAGCCCACTTCCTGAGCGTCGATCAACACGATCTGATCGTCGGGGAAGTGAGTGGCGAGTTGACGGGCGGCGGCAAGCCCTGTGAAGCCGGCACCGACAATGACCCAACGGGCGCTGCTATGACCTTGATGGGCGGGCCTGATCTGGCGCCCCCTGCTCAAGTGATACCACCCGCAAGATTGATCATCGGCAGGTAACGAAGAGACTTTTAACATTTCAAGATCCTGTTCATTCAACCGATCCGACGCCAGTCATGCAAAAAAGGGTGCTCGATAATTTCACGTGAGCTGAGTAATCAACGGACGTAAGTGTCAAGACTTGCAGTTTCAATTAACTGTGTTGTGAGGCGAAGTGCTGCGACGAACGCAATGTCATTAAAGGACGGGGCAGTCAGCGACGTGCCCCACCTCGATAGGCTTATTATTTGCTAGCTTGTGTCGCCGCGGCGCGAGCTGATTGCAACCATGCGTCAAACTGCTGCCGATGGGCGGCTACCCAGTCTTTGGCATGACGACGGATATCAGCCGGCTTTTTCTCGCCCTGTTGCATTTTCAAGTTCTGGGCACTTTCGTCGGCGGTGGTAATTTGCATCACCGAGAGGAACTTCAAGGCCGCCGGATTTTTCGCGGCGAAGTCTTTGTTCAACACGGCCTCGACTTTATCTACCGCAAAGCCGAGGTTCTTGCCGTTGTACATCGTGTTGACATCGTTATTGCCATCAGGCAAGTCGGTTTTCGGTACTTCCAGCCATACCACATCCTTGTCTTCGACCAAAACAGTGGCGATCCACTGTGGGACCCAAGTGAAGTAAAGAATCGGCTGCCCTTCCTTATAACGAGTAATGGTGTCGGCCATCAGTGCGAAATAAGAACCCTGGTTGACGTTTATCGATTTTTCCAGGCCGTAAGCCTTCATGTGATGAGCGATAACCAGCTCGCAGCCCCAGCCAGGATTGCATCCCGTCATGTCCGCTTTGCCGTCGCCGTTGGTGTCGAACAGTTTGGCGATTTCCGGTTTTTTCAGGTCGGTGATGTATTTGATGCCATGGGCTTCAGCGGTCTTTTTGTCAATCAAATAGCCTTGGAGTACGCCGGGCATAATGTCGCCCGCCTTGACCATGGCCTTATCGCCCCCGGCCTGCTGGTAGAACTTATCGTGCAATTTGTCCCACAAGTGCACCGTAAAGTCCGCATCACCACTACCCAGGGCCATCATCATGACGCCGTACTCGGTCTCCTTGGGTTCCTGCACCTTGTAACCCAGCTCTCGAAGACCTTCCATTGCCACTTCACCGCGGAATCGTTCCTCAGCGATAGAAGGGAAGATGGGGGTAACCTTTACACCGTCGCCCGGTTGGTTGGCCGAGGCGTTCGCGCACAGGGACGTAGCCACAATGGCGAGGGCTGTAGCGCAATTGAGAATGCTGCGGGAAAGCTTGAATTCAGACATTTTCGCGTACCTTTTTTTGGTTTTATCTTCGTGTGCGGCAGATCGAATACGAGGGTTTAAGCTGTCTTGCCCCTTCCCACCGGTTGTTTCGCCCCAAACAAGCGCAGAACAACGCCGACAGGACCTGTGTGATACCAGCGCAGGCTTGGGTCGGCCCCGGTGCGAGCGCCCATGGCCTGGGTCAGTCGGTCAAGGAAGATGGCGAGCAGCACCAAGCCAGTCCCGCCGACCGTAGCCAAGCCCATGTCCAGGCGACCGATGCCGCGCAGGACCATTTGGCCAAGGCCGCCCACCGAGATCATCGAAGCGATGACCACCATCGACAGCGAGAGCATCAGGGTCTGATTGAGTCCGGCCATGATGGTGGGGGTCGCCAGTGGCAACTGAACGCGGGTCAGCATCTGCCGAGGCGTGCAGCCAAAAGCGCGGGCTGCTTCTATTTTGTCTTCCGGTACCTGGCGGATGCCCAGGTTCGTCAGGCGCACTAACGGGGGGAGGGCGAAGACAATGGTCACAAGGATGCCCGGCACGTTGCCGATGCCGAACAGCATGACGACAGGGACCAGATAAACGAACGCCGGCAAGGTCTGCATGGCATCGAGTACGGGGCGCAAGATCCTCTCCAGGTTGTCGCTACGGGCGCAGAGAATACCCAGGGGTATACCTAGCAAGGCGCAAAAGAATACTGAAGTCAGTACCAGCGCCAGCGTGGTCATCGACTCGGACCAGACACCGATAAGGCCCAGCAGTGTGAGCGTCACAAAACACAGCAAAGCCATGCGTTTACCGGCCAGCTGCCATCCCAGCAAGGAAGACAGAATGATCCCAATGCTGGGTGGGATGCTTTGCAACGTGTATTCGACGCCGTTCAGTACTTGGTCAATCGGCCAGCGGATGGCGCGGAACACATCGCGAAAGTTGTGCACCAGAAAATTCAGGGTGCTTTCCACCCAGTCACCCAATGGAATGGTCGCGACTTGGAACGGATCGAGAAAACTGAACTCGGACATCAGGCTTACCTCTTCATCATCACCGCAGCGGCGTTATGAAGGCCGCAGGTACTTCAGGTCAGGGACGCGCCAGCGTAGAGGGCGCGCCTGTATTAATGGCGGCTCAGCGTTTGCAGTAACTCACTCTTTGACAGGGTCCCGGCGAGCGCCCCCGAACGGTTGAGTACAGGGACCGGATAGGGCAGGTTGGCTGCGATTTCCAGGACTTCGTGCAGGGGGGTATCGGTAAATACGGGATGCTGTTGGTGCTGGGTGTAATGCGTGCTGCCACCTGCGCCACTGGCATCGATATCCACGACCCCGAGCAGTTGCCCGCCTTCATCGATCAAGTAACCAAACGGTAGGCCGGCCTTGAACTGTGGCGCTTGGCCGTTCAGCTTGCGAACCCATTCAGGATCGAGCTTGGCCACGTCGCCTGCCTTGAGAATCCGGGAGCTGTCGAATCCTTTGAAGAACGTGCGTACATAGTCATTGGCCGGTTGACTGATCAACTCTTGAGGTGTGCCGATCTGTACCACTTGGCCGCCCTCCATGATCGCGATGCGATGACCGATACGAACGGCTTCCTCAATGTCGTGGGAAATGAAGATGATGGTCCGCTTTTGCTCGGCTTGCAGGCGAATGAGCTCTCCCTGCATCTCGCTGCGGATAAGCGGGTCCAAGGCGGAAAAGGCTTCGTCCATCAGCAGGATGGTCGGGTCGTTGGCAAGCGCGCGGGCCAGGCCTACCCTTTGCTGCATACCACCGGAAAGTTGATGCGGATAACTGTGCTCCTGTCCGGCAAGACCGACTTGACTGAGGGCCTCCCTGGCGCGGCTATGGCGTTCCTCTTCAGCGATGCCGGAAATCGCCAGGCCGAAGGCGGTGTTTTCCAAGACGCTCATGTGCGGCATCAAGGCAAAGGATTGGAACACCATGCCCATCTCTTTACGGCGGACATCCAGAAGGGCTTTATCAGCCAGCCCGGTAATTTCGCGACCGTTCAGATAAATGCTGCCGGAGGTGGGCTCGATAAGGCGGTTGAACAAGCGCACCATCGTCGACTTGCCAGAACCCGAGAGCCCCATGATCACAAAGATTTCGCCACGCTTGACGGCAAAGCTGGCGTCGAAAACACCAATAACCTGGCCGGTTTTCTCAAAGACATCTTGTTTGCAGGCGCCGGCGGCAAGCATTTTCATCGCCACGTCGGGTTGTGCGCCAAATATTTTAAAAACGTTCTTAACAGAAATGATTTCGTCTGAACTAGTCATCGCGTCCCTCCTTTGCGTGTAACGCTACAAGCGCGCGAAATCGAATTGAGTTCGAGCGTTGATAATTTAGGCGGGCAGGAATAAATGATAGATGTGCGCATGACATTGACCTTGTTTTTATTGTTTGCCCTTGGGCTCGGGCTTTTTTTCAATTTATAAGTATCCCGGTCTTAAATCCAACAACATTTACAGGGCTTTATGGATAACCTAACGTTATCGAGGCCTGTCGAAACGACCGCCTTGGCGCGATCACGACGCTTTGTATGGCCTGGGCCAGGCTATTGAGTTACGCTCCGCGGCTTTCGCGGAGGAAAGGAGTGTGAGGGCTTACCATGCTCAGCAGACACGTTGACCCCGATACATTACTGCTCAGAATGCCTTCCCTCAGGGCTGTCAGGGCATTCGTCGCCGCCGCTAAATATGAAAGCTTCACGCGGGCAGCGGAGGCACTCTGTGTATCGCAAGCCGCGATCAGTCGGCAGATTCGCGAGCTTGAGGAGTCGTTGGGTGCTCAACTGTTCATGCGTGCCGGGCGCACGGTAGAACTAACCGCCGAGGGAAAGATCTTTTTTGAGGCAGCGCAACTGTCGTTCGTTAATATTGCACAGGCGGCTGAAAGGATTCGTACCGCGCCGACGCAGAAACATATCCTGACGGTTTGTTGCTCTCCCGCGTTCTCTGCATTGTGGCTATCGGAACACCTTCCAGAGTTTCGGGCGACTAATCCGGATATTGAGTTCAATCTGATCACGACGCAGAACTTTGTGAATATGGAGCCTGGCATAGAACCGGACATCATCATCTCGAAGATTAGCAAGGTGGGGGATGGGTATAAGAGTTATCAGTTGTGCCACGATATTATCTATCCTGTGTGCTCTCCAACGTTTTTGGACGCGCATCCCGAACTGACCTCACTTGAAGGAGTGCGTGATTCTTCGCTACTCAATCTAAGTCCCTACGGACGGTCGGGTGTGGCTGAGCATGTGGACTGGGGGGTGTGGTTGGCGTTTCTGAACGTCGATATCGATGAGCGTCCTGGCGACTGCCCGCCTATTTTTCATGCCAATGATTACAACCTGATCATGAGCATGGTCATGACCCACCAAGGCGTCGCACTGGGCTGGAACCAGCTTGTCGGGGCAATGGTCGAGAGAGGGCAGCTCGTTCGCCCCGTCGAGCATCAGGTGACGCTTCGAAACAGTCTTCATTATGTTGCCTGTAATGAAAGGACTGAATATGAAGATGCCTGTCGGAGAGTGCGAGACTGGATCCTTTCGAAGTTTTCCAGATTGGCCGTATGAGTTTTCTCCCATGTAGGCTCCTCTTGGCCGGTAGCGAAATGTAAACAGGGTATTGTCTGGGGTCGCTGGGTCATAACGTCAAGTTATCAGTTGAACAACGAAAATGTAGTTTTGCCGACCGGATTGGCTATCGTACCCTTCGTGTTAAACATGGCTGATACATGCGTGTTCAGCGGCTGCGTTGGGCGATTTTCAGCGCAGGATCCGTTGGCCATGACAGCGTTTTCTGGGCGTACTTGCCGTTAACCGCCAGGTTGATGTGCAGAGGATAATAATGAATATCAAAGCATCCGTGATCGACCTGATTAAAAAGCGCAAGGCCCGCCACGCGCTTCCCCGTGAACTGTATATTGAGCCCGATGTTTTTCGTCAGGATCTTGAGCAGATCTGGCACAAGGATTGGATTTTTGCCGGGCATACCTTTGAGCTTGAAAAACCCGGCCAATACTTGACATTGCAGATCGGCGACTATCCAGTCTTGGTCATCAGGGATAAGAGCGGCCAGGTTCGGGCTTTTCACAACGCTTGTCGTCATCGTGGCTCTAAAGTTTGTGAGCACGCCCAGGGCAAAGTGGCCAAGCTTGTTTGTCCTTATCATAAGTGGACTTTCGAACTGGACGGCAGTCTTTTGTTTGCCGGTAATATGGGTGCCGATTTCGACAGGACGCAATACAACCTGAAACCTGTTCATTGTGAAATTGTTCATACGTACATTTATGTCTGCGTCGCTGACGAGGCGCCCGAGTTCGAAAGTTTCAGGCGCTCGGTAAGTCCTTTCATAGCCCCGCATTTCCTCGATAACTGCAAGGTGGCTTTCGAGTCAAACCTCATAGAAAAGGGTAACTGGAAGCTCGTGTTTGAAAACAACCGCGAGTGTTTCCACTGTGACGGTACGCATCCCGAGTTGATGAACTCTTTTGTCGAGAACCTTTCGGTGGCAGGCGTCGGCGGCGAAGATGATCCCGAACTGACCGCACACTGGAATCGCTGCGAAATCGCCGGTATGCCCAGCAAGCTGGTCATGGACCCGAATGGCCGTTTTCGTATGACACGCATCCCACTTTCCGCGGGCGCGGTGAGTTACACCATGGATGGTAAACCGGCTGTGGCGGGACGCCTGGATAAAAGCGGCGAGCCGGATATTGGCGCCTTGCTCTACTTTAACTACCCGTCCACCTGGAACCACTTTCTCGGCGATCATGCATTGAGCTTCCGGGTATTGCCGATCGGCCCCGGCGAAACGCTTGTGACGACCAAATGGCTCGTACCCAATACCGCCGTTGAAGGTGTTGACTACGAGATTGATCGGCTGACGAAGGTTTGGCTTGCCACCAACGATCAAGACCGTCGTTTGGTGGAAGGAACGCAGGCCGGTGTGACCTCACCGACTTACGAGCCGGGACCCTTCTCGGACATTGCGGAAAATGGTGTATGCCAGTTTGACGATTGGTACTGCGAAACCATGCTGACGCGCCTCCAGACCCAGATTCCACTTAAATCGGTGGGTTGATTTCCCGGCGACGATGGGCGGCGCTTTCTGCGTCGGCCATTGCTATTGCATGCAAACAGCCCGAAAGGGCTGTTGGTGCGTCTGATCAAGAAGAATAATAAGGGGCTCGATTCAATGTCCGCATTCGCTTTTTCCGGCCTCAACCTGGCCGTTACCACGCCGTTCGATGCCCAAGGCAAGATTGACTATCCACGCTTCGAGACGTTGCTCGAAAGCTATCTGGCTGCTGGCATACAAGGCTTTGTCCTGAGTTCCGGGACGGGCATGCACGTTTACCTGAGCCAGGACGAGTCCAGGCAACTGGTTGCCTTTGGTGCCAAGGTCATCAATGGGCGTGCGCGTGTCATCGTGCAAACCTCTGCCTTGTTGGCGGAGGAAGTGGTGCAGCGCACCCGCCATGCCGCTGAATGTGGCGCCGATGGCGTCATGGTGCTGCCACCGTTTTTCGAAGGCCCCACCGACGACCAGGGCATCGTCGATTTCTACTCGACGGTGTCCGAAGCCGGGTTGCCGATCATTGGTTACAACGTGCCTCAGGCGGTGGGCGTGGAAGTGACCCCGTCGCTGTTTCGCCAGTTGAGCCAGATTCCAAACTTCGTCTCGGTCAAGGACAGCAGTGGTGATCTTGCCGCCCAGGCCTCGCTGATCCGCACGGGCTTGCCGACGATGAATGGCGCCGACGCGCTGGTGCCTTACGCACTCTTCGCCGGTGCCGCGGGCCTGATCTGGGGTGGGGCGAACATGGCTCCGCGATCTTGTGTTGCGGTGGTGAAGGCTGCCCTGGAACAGGATTGGGCGCGAGCCCGGGAGATCTGGCGGTCGATCGAGCCGATAATGTCGTTGATCTGGAAGGGTGATTATGTACAGTCGGTCTATGCCGCTGCCGAGATCACTGGTTATGGGGCGGGGAATCCTCGTCGTCCCTTGGCGCGTTTGTCTGCTGGTAAAGTCGACGTGCTCAAAGTTGCTCTTGAGCCCTTGATCGCGCTCGAGTCTGACCTCGCCTGACGATGGCGCCCGGGCTTACGACTAGGCGAATGGCGTGTCGGGCGTGAATGATGCCTGTCGTCACGAAGCCGCAGTCTCCTCGAAATGGAATGGTCTATGAGCAGTCAGTTGGACACCGCGGCACGTGCTTACGAGGTACCCAGGCCTGGGCTTGGCATCATCTTGTGTTTGTTGTCCATGCTGATCTTCGCGGGCCAGGATGGCGTAACTAAAGTGCTGGTCAAAGACCTGCCGGTCGCGCAGCTGGTCATGGTGCGTTATTGGGTGTTCCTGGCATTTGCGGTGGGCTATAGCGTCTATCAGGGCACTCTGCGCACAGCCTGTCGAAGCCGGCACCCTTACCTGCAGATCATTCGTGCGCTGATCGGGGTGGGTGAAATCGCGTTGTTTGGCCTGGGGCTGCGCTACCTCGGGTTGGCTGAGATGCATGCGCTGTATGCGGTGTTTCCCTTGATGACCTTGGCGCTGGCCGGCGCGTTGCTGGGCGAGTTCATTGGCGTGCGTCGATGGATTGCCGCTGCCACCGGCTTCATGGGAACGTTGATTATCCTTCGACCCGGTAGCGGAGTTTTCGAACTGGCGGCACTGATCCCTTTGGTGGCGGCCCTGGGGTTCGCGCTGTTCAACGTACTGACACGCCGTATCAGCCGGGACGATTCGTTTGCGACGAACCTGCTTTACATGGGCTCCATCGGCGCCTTCGTCATGACGGTATCAGGCCTTCCAGGATGGGTGGCGCCGACGTCGATGCAATGGGGCCTTATCGCGGTGCTTGCCACCACCGGTGTCGTGGCCCAGCTGCTGCTTATCCAAGCGCTCAGATACGCAACGGCCGCGACGCTGCAACCGTTCAATTACACGCTGCTGGTGTTTGCCACGTTGATCGGCTTGTTCGTATTCGGCGAACTTCCGGATACCTGGACCATCGTAGGGGCGTGCACGGTGATTGCCGCTGGTCTGTACGCGATCCGGGCGAAAGGGTAGTGCGCAGGAATGATCGGGGCTTGAGCCGTCCTTGGCTCAGCGATGTCGATTAGAACTTGAAGCGCCCAACCAAGCCCTTGAGCTGCGCGGAAATATCCGTCAAACGCCCCGAGCCGGTTTGCGCCGTGTGGGCGAACTCCTCGACCAGCTGCGCGTCGGAATGGATCTGCGCGATGTGCCGGTTGATGTCTTCGGCCACTTGGTGCTGTTCTTCCGCGGCCGTGGCGATCTGGGTGTTCTGGTCGCGAATCGAGTCCACCGACGTGCGGATCTTGTCGAAGCTGTCGCGGGCCTGCTGGATGCGTTCGACGCTGGTTTGTGACACTTGCAGACTGTTCTGCATCTGTTGGGTCACTTCCTGGGTGCGCCGCGCGAGGTTGCCGAGCAGGCTGTCGATCTCACCGGTGGAGTCGGCGGTGCGCCGTGCCAAGGCCCGCACTTCGTCGGCCACGACGGCAAAGCCGCGACCCTGATCGCCTGCACGCGCCGCCTCGATGGCCGCGTTGAGGGCCAGCAGGTTGGTCTGCTCGGCGATCGAGCGAATAGTGTCGAGGATGGTGTTGATGTTCTTGCTGTCCTGTTCCAGTGCCTGCATGGTCTGGGTCGACTTCTGCAGGTCCTCGCTCAGTTTCAATACGCTGCCGGTGGCTTCGCCAATGTGATGCTGGCCGTCGTGCACGTCGCGGTAGCCGGTGTCCGCGCTGACGGCGGCCTGGCTGCAAGAGCGGGCCACTTCGTTGGCGGTGGCGACCATTTCGTTGAACGCGGTGCTTACCAACTCCACGGCCTGGCGCTGGCGCCCGGCGGCATCGTTCATGTTCTGGGCGACGTGGCTGGTATCGGCTGCGGCAGTTTGCAGGTCGGAAGAGGCGCTGCCGATGCGCTGCATCAGTTGCGCGATCATGCCCAGGAACTGGTTGAACCAACCCGCCAGGGTGGCCGTTTCGTCCTTGCCCTGCACCGATAGTTTGCGAGTGAGGTCACCTTCACCTTCGGCGATTTCCTGCAGGCCATTGGCAACACCGCGAATCGGCCGGACGATGACGCTGGCGAAACTGGCGCCAACGATGGCGAAGATCACGGCCAGCGCGGCGGCGATGGCGGCGATCAACCAGGTCAGGCTCGAGGCCTCGGCCATCACTTCGTCGCGCTTGATCAGGCCGATGAAGCGCCAGCCCAGGCTTTTGGAGGTCACGATGTTAGCCATGTAAGGCACGCCATCGATTTCGATCTCGGTGGCGCCATCGCTGCTCTTGGCCAGCGCGGCGTAATTGGGACCGAGATCGGCCAGCGGCTTGAAGTTATGTTTGGCCTCGGCGGGGTCGACCAGCACGTTGCCGCTGGCTTCCACTAGCATCAGGTAGCCGCTGTCGCCCAGCTTGATGTTCTTGACCAGTTCGGTCAGCTGCTTGAGCGATACGTCGAGGCCGACCACGCCGACCAGTTTGCCGCTGGTGTCGGCGACGGTGTGCACGATGCCGATCAACGACACGTCGTCCGGCGCCCAGTAATAGGCGTCGGTCTTCACGGTGGTGCCAGGCGCCGCAATGGCTGCCTTGTACCAAGGGCGCGCGCGCGGGTCGTAATTGGAAATCTTCGGATCATCCGGCCAACTGGCGTAGCCGCCGTCCGCAAGGCCCAGGGACAGGTAGGCGGTGGTTGGATGGCTCTTGGCGAACTGGTCGAAAATCTCCAGCAGTTGTTTGTTGTTTTCGGTAAGCGGGATCTGCGCGGCGTCAGCGCCGGAGTAGTTCTTCAGGTCCTTGGTCGCGACGATCCGCGGGTCCTTGGCGAAGAATTCGACGTTCTGCATGATGCCGTCGAAGAACTGCTTCATGCCGTTGTCGATCTGGCGGATTTCGCGGCCGCTGCTGTCCAGGAAGTTGGCTTGTGCCGCGTCGCGCAGGTTCAACACCACGAGCACCGCCACCAGGATAACCGGGAGGCAGGCAATGGTCGCGAACGCCCATGTCAGCTTCTGTTTGATATTCATGACTTCTCCCGCAGGTATTTATCGGTATTGGAGCGGCGGAAACATTAGCGAGCGTTGCGAACGTGGAAGGAAAAGCGCCCATGCCTACTCTCAGGCTATCGACCAATGTCGTATTCCCTTGAGGTCGCCACCTGTCGGAGGTCGTTAACACTGACAGTGATGTCGCGCAGGCGATGGTTGCCTTGGCGGTTAATCGGGAAGATGGCTTGGCTCGGGCAATCCGCCCGGGTCCGGTCCAGATCGCCTTCCTGTCTCACGAGGCCCCATGCCCAGCGCATTCGAAAGCGTACTCAAGAACAAGAACATGGCCTATCGCCCTCAAGGGGCTGCGCCTGTCGGACAAGCGCCGGTGCGCGTCGCGTTTGTGCTGATGGACAACTTTTCCATGATGTCGTTTACCGGCGCGGTGGACGCATTGGTCACCGCCAACCTGATGAGCGACATGCCGCTTTATGAAGTGCTGACGGCGGGCGCTTCGGGCGGGCAGGTGACGAGTGACCTGGGCATCGTCATTTCCACCGACATCGAACTGGCTCAGTTACCCGATAACCTCGACGTGCTGATTGTCGCCGGGGGCTTTCGCGTGAAGTTGCAAGGCACGCCGCTGTTGCGGCGCAAGCTGCGCGCCCATGCAACGTCCGGGGCCATAGTGGGTGGGTTGTGGAACGGCGTGTTTTTTGTGGCGGAGGCGAACCTGCTCGACGGTTTCGAATGCGCGGTCCATCCGGAAAGTCGGGCGACGATGGCCGAGATGTTCCCCCATGTGAAAGTCACCAGCCGCGCCTATGTGGTGGACCGCGAGCGGGTCAGTTGCGCGGGCGCCAACAGTTCGCTGCGCATGATGCTCCAGCTGATCCGTCGCACGGGCGGGGAGGCGTTGGTGGGGGCAATCGAGGAGATTCTTCGTTGCGACGAATCAGGCGATGACGCCACGGACCTGCCGCCGATCTTCGTCGAGACGGATCCGACGCTGCCGGAAAGTCTCAAGCTGGCGTTGGAGCTGATGTGGCAGAACGTCGAGGAGCCGTTGACGATCGATGAGCTGGCGGCTTGCGTCAAGGTTTCCAAGCGCCAGTTGGAGCGGCGGTTCTGCCGGTTCCTCGGTGCGACGCCAACACGCTATTACTTGGAGCTGCGCCTGACTCGGGCGCGCCAGCTCATCCAGCAAACCAATCGATCGGTGACCGAAATCGCCGTCGCAACGGGCTTCGTCAGCTCCCCACATTTTCAACGACGCTTCCGGGATTTTTTTGGCGTTCCGCCCGGCAGCTACCGCACGGCATTCGGGCGAAAGCAAGTATCGCAGTGAGCGGCCTTCAGGCCGGGCGCGACTTCTGAACGAGGTACAACGCTATACAGCCCGTGGCACACAGCCAGATGATCGAGCCGCAGGCGGCCGCTATCAAGGAAAAATCAGAATCCAATTCGAGCATCCCTGGCACCGCGTAGGCGAACCAAAGGAGCGAGATCAAGACATAGGCCAGCGACGACATCAGGAGTTCGAATATCTTTTTAGCGTGCATCAAAGTTCCCCGCCCGCCGACAAGGGCAGGTGTTTCAGGCTATCAGTCAGGTTGGCTTTTTTTCTGTCTGGGCAGAAATAAAAGAGGTCTCAAGTCGTTGATGGCGCATCGCTGCAAGGCTTGCCGATCAACTACGCAGACATTCCATGTCAGAGAGCTTGCAGGAAACTTCGCTCTGTAATGACATCCGCACATGTGCGAATGGCGACGCCGCAGGCTAGTGGCGTTGGGTTCAGCTTTTATCGTCCGACGGTTGGTCGGCCGGCACTTCTTCCGTCTGTGTGGCGGTCAGGGTTGTGCCTTTGCAGAGTATTTTCCCCACTTCATCAGCGATCGAACCCTCGACGATTCGTCCTTGCATCTGATCGAATTCGGCTTTTTCCAAACCTTCGAGACTGCTGTACATGCCCATATGGCGGACGTTTCCATCGGTGCAATCGAGTTCCAGCTTGGTGTAATTGGTGAAATAGGCACCGGTTCTTTTTACAGTCGCCTGGACAGCCGTCCCACTTTCAACAAACGAGACGATGGCGTACTCGGCATTCGAGTCATCGTAGGCGTATTGAATTTTCTGTACGTCTGCATTCGCTTGGCATACTGCGAAAGCAATGCCCATCGAAATAACCTTTTTCATTTCTTTTCTTCCGTGAAATGAGCTGTACTCAAGCGCTGATGGCCAAGTGCAATCATTTTGCTTGGCTTGTGACAGCGAGTCAATATGGCAGTGTGATGACAAATCCTGGGCCGTTGGTCGGGCAGGGTAAGTGCCTCGGAACTTTAAGCCTTCGCCGTAGACGCCGCAATACGGGAAGCGAAATCATATCGCGGCGTGTGCGCTGGAGAACGAGTGAGGCGATGAGTCCCAGCGGGAGCGAGCGGCTCCCACCGGTTCATCGATAGCGTCACGACGTGGGCCTCATGGCATTTGCGGCAGTTCCTGCGGGCGCAGGTCAAACACCAGCACCTCGGCGTCGTCGCCATTGGCCAGCGTCAACACCTGCTCATTGCGCACTCGTACGCCATCGCCTTCTTGCAACGCCACGCCATTGAGCTCGACGCTGCCTCGGGCCACGTGCACATAGGCGTAGCGATCAGTGGCCAACGTCAGTGTGGCGCTTTCCTCGCCATCGAACAGCCCGGCATACACCCGTGCGTCCTGACGAACATGCAGCGAACCTTCGGCGCCGTCGGGGGAGATGATCAGTTGCAGGCGGCCGCGTTTCTGTTCGGTACTGAAATGTTCCTGCTGGTAGCGCGGCGTGGCACCCACGACATTGGGCACGATCCAGATTTGCAGGAAGTGCACCGGTTCGTCGGCGCTGTGATTGAACTCACTGTGGGCCACGCCACTGCCGGCGCTCATCAGTTGCACATCGCCCGGGCGAATCACCGAGCCTGTCCCCAAGGTGTCCTTGTGCTCCAGCGCGCCTTCGAGCACATAGGAGAAGATTTCCATGTCCCGATGCGGGTGTTGGCCGAAGCCTTTGGCCGCGGCGACGCGGTCGTCGTTGATCACCAGCAGGTCGGAAAAACCCTGTTGGTTGATGTCGCGGTAGTTGGCGAACGAAAAGGTGTGGAACGAAGTCAGCCAGCCGTGACGGGCGATACCACGTTCAGTCGCTTTGCGAAGGGTCAGCATGAGGATTCTCCTGGTTTCAGTGGGCGGTGGCCGTGGCCGTTCGCCGGGTACAGAAGAAGGTTAATGGTTATCCGGCGGTTCAATAAGCGGTTGAATGGCGAAATACTGTCCGTTCTGAGTGGACAATCTCGCCGACGGTGCTTCGCTTCGTCATAATGCCAGCCGTCCCGTTGTTCCCCTGTGGCCCAGTGTCAGCTGGCAGCAGTGTCCTCTCGATTCTGGCGTCTTATCCATGAAAACCGTTGCGATGGTGTTATTCCCCGATTTCCTGCTGCTCGACATGGCCGGGCCTCTCGAAGTGTTTTCCATCGCCAATCGTTTTCTCGGGCCGGATCAACGCTATCAGTTGCTGACCCTGGGCACCGAGCGAGGCCCGCTGCGGGCCTCCAATGGCGTGACGGTCCAGGCCGACATCCATATCGACCAGGCTTGGGCTGCCTACGACATATTGTTGGTGCCGGGCGGCCCTGGCGCCTACAACGATCGGCATCCAGGCTTGCACACCTGGTTGCGGGCCTCGGCCCAACGGGCCACTCGCTACGGTTCGATCTGTACCGGCGCCTTTGTGCTCGGTGAAGCGGGCCTGCTGGACGGGCACCGCGTCACCACCCATTGGCACTACACCGAGCGGCTGATCCAGCGCTTCCCCCAGGCATTGGTCGAGACCGACAAGATCTTTTTGCAAGACCGGCGCCTGATCACGTCGGGCGGCGTCACGGCCGGCATCGATATGGCCTTGTCCATCGTCGCCCAGGACCATGGGCGCAAAGCCGCGCTGGATATCGCCAAGGTATTGTTGGTGGTGATGCAGCGTCAGGGTGGGCAGGCGCAGTTCAGTCCGTCGGTAGCGGTGATCGCGACCCAGGATTCGCCGGTGACACGCGTACAGAACTACGTGATGGAGCATCTGGAAGAACCCTTCACCGTCGAACGCATGGCGGCCCTGGCCGCCATGAGCGCCCGGCATTTTGCCCGGGTATTCGTCCGGGAAGTCAAGATGACGCCCATGGAGTTCCTGCAGGGCGCGCGGATCGATCGGGCGCGGCAGTTGCTTGAGTCCACCGACTTGCCGCTCAAGACCGTGGCCTTTCGCAGCGGGTTCGGCAGTGTCCGGCACATGCGCCTGCTGTTCAGTGAAAAATTCGGCCTGACCCCGGTCCAGTACCGACAGCAGTTCAGTTGAGCCTCCAGTGTCCGTCCTGGGCACCGTCATGTCCGTGATGAGTCCTGTGCCAGCATTGTTCTCTCGCCGATGACTGCCAAGATAACGCGAACCCTCTGGAAAGGATGCGCAAGAGCCAGGGCAGACGTGTGCGGTGTTGTGCAACGACCTGCCTGGACCGGTCATCTGGCGCAGGATCGCTTATGAACAGTTTCGTCAAACCCTGCACCGAGCCGACGGTGTGCTTCGGTCCGTTTGTCTTCCATCGCCAGCAGCGACTGGTTACCCGTGACGCAAGTCCCTTGGCGCTGGGCGGTCGCGCGCTGGATATTCTGCAAGTGTTGGTAGCGCACGCCGGTGCCTTCGTCAGCAAGCAAACGCTGATTGCCCGCGTCTGGCCCGACAGCGTGGTTGAAGACATCAATCTGCGGGTGCATATCGCGGCGCTGCGGCGAGCGTTTGGCGAGGGCCGTGACGGCCAACGCTACATCCTCAATCACCCCCGCCAGGGCTACTGTTTTGCCGTGCCGCTGGCGTTGGAGTCAGTTGCGCAACCACCCGGCACGCCGCCGTCCGCGCGGCACAATCTGCCCGCGCGCCTGAGTCCGGTGATCGGTCGCGACAAAGTCCTGGGCCGCTTGCTGGTCGAAGTGCCCCGCCAGCCGCTGACCACCGTCGTCGGCCCGGGTGGTATCGGCAAGACCACCGTGGTGCTGCGCGCAGCAGAGCTGTTGCTGGAGCACTTTGCCGACGGCGCCTGGTTCATTGATATGGCTACCATCAACGACGCGGCGCAGGTCCCGATGCGGATTGCCCAAGCCCTTGGCCTGGCCGGCTGCGCCTTGGCCCAGCAACTGCAACCCTGCCGGATGTTGCTGGTGCTCGATGGTTGCGAACACCTGATCGGCGCCTGCCGGGAACTGGCCGCGACGCTGCGGGCAGCGGCGCCGGGCGTATCGCTGCTATTGAGCAGCCGCGAAGCCCTCGATCTCGCTGACGAAAATGTCCTGCAATT
Organism: Pseudomonas sp. SWRI92; assembly: GCF_014268685.1. Lineage (NCBI taxonomy): Bacteria > Pseudomonadati > Pseudomonadota > Gammaproteobacteria > Pseudomonadales > Pseudomonadaceae > Pseudomonas > Pseudomonas sp. SWRI92. The sequence continues at coordinate 143,009 of NZ_JABWQY010000007.1, read as the reverse complement.
GCCCGGCCTGGCGGCGGCCTCGTCCCGCGAGCCTGGGCATCAGATACTGGCCTGTCCGGCGGTGCAGTTGTTGATCGATCGAGTCGGCGCCCGCCAGCAGGATTTCAAGCCGAGTGAGCGCGACCTGATCCCCCTGGCGCGGATCTGTCGGCGCCTGGACGGGTTGCCGCTGGCGCTGGAATTGGCAGCGGCGCAAGTGGACGTGCTGGGCGTGGCCGGGGTTCTCGAGCAGTTGGACCACGGTCTGTCGCTGCTGAGCCATGGGCGTCGCACCGCCGAGGCGCGTCACCGAAGCCTGGAAGCGGCCCTGGATTGGAGTTTCGAACGCTTGAGTGACGATGAACGAACGGTTTTCCAACGCCTCGCGGTGTTCGAAGCGCCGTTCACGCTCAAGGCGGTGATGGCCGTGGCCAGTTGCGTGGACGTGAAAACCGCTCGATTGCCCTGGCTGTTGTCACGGCTGGTCGCCCAGTCGCTGGTGATGGTCGAGCAACGTGCCGAAGGGACTCGTTACCATCTGCTGCGCACCACCCGCGCCTATGCCTCGGAAAAGCTGCGCGGCAGTGGGCAATGGCAGCTCGTGCATCGGCGCTACGCGCTGCAACAAGCGTTGCAGGTGCGCCGGTCACGACCCGAGGCGCCGGGCCAGCGACTGGAGCAGCGCGTCGGCTTCTTTTAGATCGGGCGTGTCGAAACCTTCGGAGAAGCGCCGATAGACGCGGGCGAGCACATCCTCGGCGGCCTCGTCCTGGCCCTGGCGCTGCCACAGTCGGGCCAGCGACAGGGCGCTGCGCAATTCCCAGGCGAGCGCGCCTTGACGCCTGGCCACGTCCAGCGCGGCCAGCAGCAGCGCTTCGGCTTGGCTTTCGACAGGCGGGTCATTCTGCGCCAGCAAGACGTGAGCGGTGGCCCGCAGGATCTCCGCCGAGCACCAGCCTGCGGCGCCGCTGTGGGCGCGCTCGATCTGCCGCGGGCTGACGGCCTCTGGCCGCAGCGTCACGACGATGTCCTCGATCAGGCTGGTGTTGTACGTCGCCAGGGGCGCGTCATCGAATGCGCGTTCGTAATGGCAGGCCCAGTCATGGAACAGCATCACCGAATGCTTCCTGGCCTGGCACTTCAAGAGATCGAGCCGTTCCCGGGCGATCAAGTGATCGCCAGCGTAATGGGCGATCACGCAACCGGCTGTCGCCAGGGTGTAGCAGATCGAGGTTCCGTGGTTGATCTGCAGGGCGATTTGCAGCGCCAGGTCGGCGGTGCGCCGGGCTTTTTCGGCGAACCCTTGCAGCCAGAGAATGCGCGCCAGGATGGTCAGCGCCGCCACGCTCTGTTCGTATTGCACGCCGAAACCGTGGGTGAAGCGGCTCGGGTGGCCGTTTTGGGCCAGGCGCTGGATGACCTGCTCGGCGTGGTGCCGCGCCGCGCCCTGATCGCCGGTGAAATGCAACGCCAGCACCCGCAACCGTTGGGCGCTCAAGGACAGGACCGGATCGCCCGGCAGCCCCAGCCGGTCGAAGGCCAGCCATTGTTCCAGCGCCTCCTGGTAGCGACCGCGGCTGAGGTTGACCGTCATTTGGCCCGACACTGCCCGCAGCTCGCCGGGTAAATCGTGGCATTGCCAGGCCAATTGCCGGGCCGCGACGAACGCCTCGACGGTGGCAGGTGTGCCGCCCTCGGTGTGGTAGTTGAAACTGGCGTGGGCCAGCTCCAGGGCGAGGGTCAATTTCGGGCACGGCGAGGGACCGGCCCTGAGCAATTGCCGGGCCTTGCTGACGTAAAGGCCATGCTCTCTGAGCAGCGACAGCTCTTGCCAGAGGGGCAGGGTGCGGGCGGTCAGGCGGATCGCCACGCTGTGGGAACCGTGCGGGCCCAGCCCTCGGTCCAACGCCGCGCGAATGTCGTCACGGTAGGCCGCGTAGCGTTCGATCCAAAGCCGCGTGGGCGTGGTGTCCCAATCTTTCTCGGCCTGCTCCATGAGCGTCAGGCAGCGCTCGGCGTGGCGCTCCTGGCTGGCGGCGAGTTCGCCTGCGTCGATCAGCTTCTCCAGGGCGTAGCTGCGGGTGGTGTCCAGCAGGCGATAACGCACCTCTTCGTCGCCGATCTCGACATTCAGCAGGGATTTGGCGACCAACTGACTGACCGACACCAGTACCTGGCTGGGCGCGACATGCTGGCCGACAATGACCGCCGCGGCCGAGGCGAGATTGAAGCTGCCCATGAACACGGCCAGGCGTCGCAAACAGGTCTGCTCGCAAGCGGTCAACAGCGCGAAGCTCCAATCCAGCGTGGCGCGCAGCGTCTGCTGGCGCGGTGCGCTGGCGTGAATGTCATGGTCGAGCAGGGCGACATTGTCCTGCAATTGCCGGCAAAGCTCTTGCAGTCCAAAGCGCCCCACCTGAGCCGCGGCAAGTTCGATCGCCAGGGGAATGCCATCCAGCCGCTGGCAGATGTCCACCACCATCGGCACTTCATGATCGGTCAGCTCGAAATCGTCCTGGCTGGCTATCGCCCGCTCGGCGAACAGTTGCAGCGCCGGGTAAGCCAGGGCTGGATAACCTTCAATGGCCATGCCCCGTGGCGGCAGCGCCAGTGAGTCGAGGCGTTGCACGTGTTCGCCTTCGGCGCGCAGGCCTTCGCGGCTGGTGGCCAGGATATGCAAATGCGGTGCGCCACGCAGCAAGGTCTCGCAGATCAGGGCAACGGCGTCGATCAGGTGTTCGCAGGTGTCGATCACCAGCAACAAGTGGCGCTCCTTGAGGGGCCGGATGACGGTCTCAAGCGGCTCGCCGTCTTGCAGCGATAGATCGAGCAGGGCGCAAAGGTTGGGCGCGATCATGGCCGGGTCGTTGAGCGAGGCCAGGTCCAGCAGATAAGTGCCGTCACGGTAATGGCCGATCAGCCGTTCGGCGACCCGCAGGGCGACGGTGGTCTTGCCAATGCCGCCACTGCCCACCAGGGTGATGAAGCGTTTTCGCGGCAGTTGCGCCACCAGCGCCTCGACCATGCCCTGGCGGCCGATCATGCGGGTGCGGCGCGGCGGCAGATTGCGCGCCAGCGAAGGGTGCGGGATATGCGCCAGTTGCTCGGGCGATTCGAACGTCACCGGCGCGACAAAACTGTAGCCGCGCTGCGCCACGGTGACGATGTAGCGCTGGCCGGCCTGCCCATCGCCCAGGGCCTTGCGCAGTGCCGCCACGTGAACCCGCAGATTGGTGTCCTCCACCACGCTCTTGGGCCAGACACGAGCGATCAGTTGCTGCTTGCTCACCACTTGGCCGGCGTGTTCGAGCAGCACTAGCAGAATCTCCACCGCCCGCCGCCCCAGGCGCAACGGTTGCCCGCCCTCCAGCACCAGGCGCTGGCGCGGATGGACCCGATAAGGGCCGAAATGCAGCGTCTGTTCGACGGGCAGGCTGAGGTATTGGCTCATGGTGTGCTCAATTGTTCTGTTCCCCTGGTCATGGGCTGTACCTGAGCATATTCCTCAGGTTTTGCGCCCAGCGCAACGGTAAGGAGCTTCCATGGACCGATGGGTAAACGCCGATTCCCGTGGCGAGGGAGCTTGCTCCCGCTGGGTCGCGAAGCGGCCCCAAAAGCCCGTTTCCCCATAAATCTGGCACACCGAGGTGACAGTTCGGGGGCTGCTACGCAGCCCAGCGGGAGCAAGCTCCCTCGCCACAAAAGCGCCTCGATTGCGGAAAAATTAACAACGTTTAACTCACGCCAACGCCCCCTGTGACCGGACCATGAGCCTCCACCCACCTCAAGGAGTCATGTCATGAGCACGTTCATCACCCGCGACGGCACAGAGATCTACTACAAGGACTGGGGCAGTGGCCAACCGGTGGTCTTCAGTCATGGCTGGCCATTGAACTCCGACAGTTGGGAGGCACAGATGATGTTCCTGGCCTCCAACGGCTATCGGGTGATCGCCCATGACCGTCGGGGCCACGGACGTTCCAGCCAGCCGTGGGACGGCAATGACATGGACACCTACGCCGATGACCTGGCGGAGCTGATCGAGCGCCTGGACCTGAAGGACGCGGTGCTGCTCGGTTTCTCCACCGGCGGTGGTGAAGTGGCGCGCTACATTGGTCGTCACGGCGCCGCCCGAGTCGCCAAGCTTGGCCTGATCTCGGCGGTTACACCGCTGATGCTCAAGACCCCGGCCAACCCCGGCGGATTGCCCATCGAGGTGTTCGACGGCTTCCGCCAGGCCTCACTGGCCGATCGTTCTCAGCTATACAAAGATGTGGCCAGCGCGTTTTTCGGCGCCAACCGTCCGGGCGCCAAAGTCTCCCAGGGCATGATCGACTGGTTCTGGATGCAGGGCATGCTCGCCGGCCACAAGAACACCTACGACTGCATCAAGGCGTTCTCGGAAACCGACCTTTCCGAAGACCTGCGCAACATCGACGTGCCGACTCTCGTGGTGCATGGCGATGACGACCAGGTGGTGCCGATCGAAACCGCCGGCATCGCGGCCGCCAAGCTGCTCAAGAACGCGCAGTTGCTGGTCTACCCAGGTGCGCCCCACGGCCTGACCGACACCCACAAGGACCGCTTGAACGCGGACCTGCTGGCGTTCATCCAGGGCTGAGGCGTACCGGCGCAGACCTGCGCCTGCGCCGGTACTCGGCATCCAACAGGAACGACACCCATGAACCGCAACGATTTACGCCGCCTCGACATGAACCTGCTGGTGATCTTCGAGGCGCTGATGTTCGAGAAGAACCTGACCCGCGTCGCCGAAAAGCTGTTCATGGGCCAGCCGGCGGTGAGCGCGGCGCTGGGGCGCCTGCGGGATCTGTTCGATGACCCGCTGTTGATCCGCCATGGCCGCGGCATGGAGCCCACGCCGCGAGCCCTGGCGATCCTGCAGGAGCTGCAACCGGCCATGGACACGATCTCCGGCGCGGTCAGCCGGGCCAAGGCGTTCGACCCGTCCACCAGTTGCGACGTGTTTCGCATCGGTCTGTCCGACGATGCCGAATTCGGCCTGTTCCCGCCCTTGCTGAGCCAACTGCGCGAAGAGGCCCCAGGCATCATCGTGGTGGTGCGGCGGGCCAATTTCCTGTTGATGTCGTCGCTGCTGGCCAGCGGCGAAATCAGCGTCGGCGTCAGTTACACCACCGACCTGCCGGCCAATGCCAAGCGCAAGAAACTGCGGGACATCCCCTGCAAGGTCTTGCGTGGCGACAAGCGTCCGGAGCCGCTGACGCTGGATGAATACTGTTCGCGTCCCCACGCCATGGTTTCGTTCTCGGGCGACCTGAGCGGCAACATCGACCTGGACCTGGCGCGCATCGGCCGGGCCCGCAAAGTCGTGCTCGCGGTGCCGCAATTCAGCGGCTTGCGCGCACTGCTGGCCGGCACCGAGCTGATCGCCACCGTGCCGGACTACGCCGCCTGCGCGCTGGTGGAAGGTTGCGCCTTGCGCGCCGAAGACCCGCCGTTCGAGATCAATGCCGCCGAGTTGTCGATGGTCTGGAGCGGTGTGCATGACAACGACCCTGCCGAACGCTGGTTGCGCTCGCGCATCGCCACGCATATGTCCCAACCGCTGCCGGCAGCCGCCTCGACGGACCCGGCCGGAGCTCACCGATGAACACCTTTGACGAACGCCGCATGCAGGACCTGGGCTTGCTGTTCCTGCGCCTGAGTGGCGCGCTGTTTCTGCTGTGGGTCCATGGCCTGCCAAAACTTTTGAATTACAGCACCGAGCTGAGCCGCATCGAAGACCCGTTCCACCTTGGCGCCGCCCCGACACTGATATTGGCGATCTTTGCCGAAGTGCTCTGCCCGTTGCTGATCATGGCCGGCGTGCTGGTGCGCCTGGCGTGCCTGCCCATCCTGTTTCTGCTGGCGGTCGCGCTGCTGGTGGTGCACCCGCAGTGGAGCCTGGAGGAAGGGCAGTTCGGCTGGTTGCTGCTGATTGTATTTACCAGCGTGTTCATTGCCGGCCCCGGACGCCTGGCATTGAACACGCGTCTTGATGGAGTGCTTCGCCATGTCTGAATCCCGAACGCTGGAATCCACCGCGAGCCCGGCGGTGCCCGGTTTCGATGAAATCGTCACCTTGGTGGTCAAGCACCGCATCAAGGCTGGGCAGAACGATGCCTATGAGGCCTGGTTGCGGCGCATCGTCACCGTGGCTGGTCAGTGGCCGGGGCACTTGGGCGTCGATGTGGTCCGGGGCAAGCAGGATGGGTTATCGCTGTTTACCTGCGTGCTGCGTTTTCGCTCCACCGAGGCCATGCAGCGCTGGCTGGACTCTCCTGAGCGCCGTGAATTGGTGGCCGAGGCTGCGCCACTGTTGGCCGACGGCGATCAGATCGAGGTCGGTTCCCACAAGGAATTCTGGTTCGCCCCGCTGGCCGATGCCTCGATGCCGCCGCCGCGCTGGAAGCAATCGGTGGTGACGCTGCTGGTCATCCTGCCGCATACCTTGCTGGTGCCGTTGCTCTGGGGCCCGTTGCTGCAACTCAACGCCTTCCTGTCCAACTACGTGGTCGCGACGTTCCTGATCACCGTGACCATCGTGCTCTCGGTGGTGTACGTGTGCATGCCGCTGGCGACCCGTCTGTTCGCGCCGTGGCTGGAAGCGTCCAAGACCCACGAGCACCTGGAGCCCGGCCATGGCCAATAAAGACGACCCGACCGATCCGCTGCGCCGCCAATTACTGGCCGCCGGATCCTTGCTCAGCGCGGCGGCGGCTTTCTGGCCACGCCTGTCTCTTTCATCTTCCCATTCAGAAGGAAATCCAATGAACGCCGATCTGATTCTGTTCAATGGCCAGTTCCACACCGTCGACCGCGAGAAACCTCGTGCCAGCGCGGTTGCCATCAGCCAGGGGCGCTTCGTTGCCGTGGGCACCGACGCCGAGGCCATGGCCTTGCGCGGCAGCGGCACGCAGGTCATCGACCTCAAGGGTCGCACCGTCATTCCCGGGCTCAACGACTCGCACTTGCACTTGATCCGGGGCGGCTTGAACTACAACCTGGAGCTGCGTTGGGAAGGTGTGCCTTCCCTGGCCGACGCCTTGCGCATGCTCAAGGACCAGGCCGATCGCACGCCGACGCCGCAATGGGTACGGGTGGTGGGGGGCTGGAATGAATTCCAGTTCGCCGAAAAGCGCATGCCGACCCTGGAAGAACTCAACCAGGCGGCGCCCGATACGCCAGTGTTCGTCCTGCACCTGTATGACCGCGCCTTGCTCAATCGCGCCGCGCTGCGCGTCGCCGGTTATACCCGCGACACGCCGAACCCGCCCGGCGGCGAGATCGTTCGCGATGCCAACGGGAATCCGACCGGCATGCTGGTGGCGCGGCCCAACGCGATGATCCTGTACTCGACGCTGGCGAAAGGGCCGAAGTTGCCGCTGGAATATCAGGTCAACTCCACTCGCCAGTTCATGCGCGAACTCAATCGCCTGGGCCTGACCAGCGCCATCGACGCCGGCGGCGGTTACCAGAACTACCCGGACGACTACGAAGTCATCGAACAATTGGCCCGCGAACAGCAGTTGACGGTGCGCATCGCCTACAACCTGTTCACCCAGAAGCCCAAGGAAGAGCTCACCGACTTCAAGAACTGGACCGGCAGCGTCAAGCTGCACCAGGGCGATGACTTCCTGCGGCACAACGGCGCCGGGGAAATGCTGGTGTTCTCGGCGGCGGATTTCGAGGACTTCCTCGAACCGCGTCCGGACCTGCCGCCAGGCATGGAGCAGGACCTGGAGCCGGTGGTCCGCCATCTGGTCGAGCAACGCTGGCCGTTCCGCCTGCACGCCACGTATGACGAATCCATCAGCCGCATGCTCGACGTGTTCGAGAAGGTCAACCGCGACATTCCGTTCAACGGCCTGCCCTGGTTCTTCGACCATGCCGAGACCATCACGCCGAAAAACATCGAGCGTGTACGGGCGCTGGGCGGCGGTATTGCGATCCAGGATCGCATGGCCTTCCAGGGCGAATATTTTGTCGACCGCTACGGCGCCAAGGCCGCCGAAGCCACGCCGCCGATCAAGCGCATGCTCGCCGAAGGCGTACCAGTGGGCGCCGGCACCGACGCCACCCGCGTATCGAGCTACAACCCGTGGACCTCGCTGTACTGGATGGTCAGCGGTCGTACGGTTGGCGGTCTTTCCTTGCACGAAGAGGGCCTGCCACGCCTCACCGCGCTGGAACTGTTCACCCACGGTAGCGCCTGGTTCTCGTCGGAGCAGGGCAAGAAGGGCCAGATCAAGGTCGGCCAACTGGCGGACCTGGCGGCCCTGAGTGCGGACTTCTTCAGCGTCGAAGAAGAAGCCATCAAATGGATCGAGTCGGTGCTGACCGTGGTAGACGGCAAGGTGGTCTACGCCGCTGGCGACTTCGAAAAACTCGGCCCGGCCAGCGTCCCGGTGCTGCCGGACTGGTCGCCGGTGGTCAAGGTCCCCGGCCATTGGCGCCCGACCTCGCCGTTGCAGGCGCAAGTGCACCAGTGCAGCGGCCCGTGCAAGGTGCATTCCCACAGCCATGAACGGGCGCGGTTGTCGAACGTGCCGGTCAGCGACTTCCAGGGTTTCTGGGGCGCGTTTGGCTGTTCGTGCTTTGCGTTCTGAGTGACATACCCGCTTCCCTCTATTCATCCAAAGGAGTCATCCCATGAGCAACGTTCCCGCCTACAACCGCCTGAACAAAGACGACGCGGTGGTCCTGCTGGTCGATCACCAGACTGGCCTGATTTCCCTGGTCCAGGATTTTTCGCCCAACGAGTTCAAGAACAACGTACTGGCGCTGGCTGACCTGGCGAAGTTCTTCGGCCTGCCGACCATCCTCACCACCAGCTTCGAACAAGGCCCCAACGGCCCGATCGTGCCGGAGCTCAAGGAAATGTTCCCGGACGCGCCGTACATTCCGCGCCCAGGCCAGATCAATGCCTGGGACAACGAAGACTTCGTCAAGGCGATCAAGGCCACCGGCCGCAAGCAACTGATCATCGCCGGCGTAGTGACCGATGTCTGCGTGGCGTTCCCGACCTTGTCGGCACTGGCTGAAGGTTTCGACGTATTTGTCGTCACCGATGCCTCGGGCACCTTCAACGAAACCGTGCAGCAAGCCGCCTGGGTGCGCATGACCGCTGCTGGCGCGCAGATGATGAACTGGTTCTCGGTGGCGTGTGAGCTGCATCGCGACTGGCGCAACGACATCGAAGGCCTGGGCAACCTGTTGTCCCAGCGCATTCCGAACTACCGCAACCTGATGAACAGCTACTCGGCGCTGACTGCCAAGTAAGTTGTCGACTGGCTGAAGGATGCCCGCCGATGTGCGGGCATTTTTCTTTCTGGCCGACAACCGCAGGTTTTGTATTCGGTTTGAAATCTCCCTATAAAGGCGGTGACTGTCCACCCCTGGAATGACAATGAACCCCTTCGAAGAAATGCGCATCTTTGCCCAGGTCATGGAGTCCGGCAGTTTCACCGCCGCGGCGGACAAGCTCGGGCTTTCCAAGCAGTTCGTCAGCCGCAAGCTCATGGAACTGGAGCAGCGGCTCGGGGTGCGCCTGCTCAATCGTTCGACGCGCCGGCTAGACGTCACCCCCTTGGGCCAGCGTTACTACGAGGCGGCTCTGCGCCTGCTCAGTGAAGTCGAACAGGTGGAGCAGGGCATCAGCGGCCAGACCAGCGAGCCGCGCGGGACCATTCGGCTCAGCGCGCCGTTGTCCTTCGCCGTGGCGCACTTGGGCAGTCTGCTGCCGCTGTTTTTGCAACGCTATCCGGGCGTCAGCGTCGAGGTGGACCTGAGCGACCGTTCGGTGGATCTGCTGGGGGAGGGCTATGACCTGGCGCTGCGCATCGGCGTGCTGGAGGATTCGACATTGATTGCCCGGCGTATCGCCACCGTCGAGCGGGTGTACTGCGCGAGCCCGGCTTATCTGGCGCAGCGCGGGAAGCCGACGCACCCTGAAGACCTGCGCAATCACGACTGCTTGCCCTACGGTCACAGCCGTCAGGTGCAATGGCGATTCGAAAGCGGTGCAAAACCGATGGCGTTGGAAGTAGCGGGGCGGATGCGGGCCAATAACGGCGACTTGCTCAGGGATGCGGCCATCGCCGGAATGGGCATTACCTACCTGCCGACGTTTATTCTCGCCGACGCGCTGAAGGATGGCCGCCTGGTCAAGGTGCTGGAGGGTTTCGAAACCGAGCCGTTGGCGCTGTCGGCGGTGTATCCGCAACATCGCCAGGGCTCCCGCCCAGTACAGGCGTTGGTTGAGTTCCTGCGCGAGCAGATGCAATAAAGGCGTGGACGCATTCAGCCGTCCTGGGACGGCTGAAGCTTAAAGGCGCTTGATCAAGCGGCCAGGTTGGCGCTGAACTCTTTCTTGTACTGGGCTTTCACGGCTTCCATCTGATTGCCCAGCTCATCGAGCTTGGCCTTGCCGAGGATTTTCTTGGCTTTAGGAAACATCTCGGTTTCTTCTTCCTCGATGTGATGCTCAAGCAGCTCCTTGACCACTTTCACGCGACCGGCAAATTCTGGCTGGGAAGGGTCGGTGTTCTTCAGGTCTGGCAGCACCAGCGAGTCCACGGTGCGGTGTTCTTCCTTGGCCTCGTAATACATCTCGGCCTCTTCCTTGTCACCCGCCGCTTTGAAGGCCGGATAGAGAATTTCTTCTTCCAGGCGTGTATGGATAGACACTTCCATTTCAAGCTTGGCCAACAGTTCGGTGCGTTTCTTGAGCGCGCGGTCGGTGGACTCGCTCAATTGGGACAGGATGCCCTTTACGCGTTCATGGTCGGCTTTCAACAGGTCGATGGCGTTCATATGTAGCTCCTGGCAATTCACGGATGCGGGCAGGCTTCAAGCGCCGACGCCGCGTACCAGGTAGATTGCATCGGCCGTGCCAGCCGAGACGCTTTAAAAAAGCTTTTATAAACAGTGAGTTAACTTCCCGTTGATTTTCGCCGTCGTGCAGGCTGCATGAGACGGGGTGAAACGGCGTTGCACTTTGCGCTGCGGTGATCGCCAAGGGCAAAAACCGTCGCAGGAGATCCTCACTGCCGATTCAAAAGACAAAAAAAATGCCCGTATCTCAGGATACGGGCATTTTTGTTCGGTGACGCTCAGGCAATCAGCCCGTCAACCCAGCCTGCTGAACCAAAGTCAGCAACGGCTGCGGGTACACGCCGAGGAAGAACGCCAGCACGGCGATGGCCAGCAGCATCACGCCGCCTGCCTTTTGTTCCCAGTGCAGCTCGGCGTCGTGGCGACGCAGGTTCGGTTCCATCAGGTACAGGGTGACCATCACGCGCAGGTAGTAGAACACGCCGATGGCACTGCCCAGCACCAGGGAGCCGACCAGCCACCATTGGTGGGCTTCGACGCCGGTGGCGATGATGTAGAACTTGCCGATGAAGCCGGCGGTCAGCGGGATGCCGGCCAGGGACAGCATCATCACGGTCAGCACGGCGGTCAGGTACGGACGGCGCCAGAACAGGCCGCGGTATTCGTACAGGGCGTCGGCGTCGCGGCCGTTGTACGGCGAGGACATCAGGGTGATCACGCCGAAGGCGCCGAGGCTGGTGATCACGTAGGTGACCAGGTACACGCCGATGGCTTCCACGGCCAGGCCTTTGCTGGCGATCAGGGCGATCAGCAGGTAGCCGAAGTGGGCGATGGACGAGTAACCCAGCAAACGCTTGAGGTTGCTCTGGGTCAGCGCCAGCAGGTTACCGAACAGGATCGACGCGATGGCGATGATGGTCAGCACGTTGCTCAGCACACCGCTGCTGGCCACTGGCGAGATCTGGAACAGCCGCACCATCACTGCGAACACGGCCACTTTCGACGCGGTGGCCAGGAACGCCGCCACGGGAGCCGGGGCGCCTTCGTAGACGTCCGGGGTCCAGAGGTGGAAGGGCACCAGCGACAGCTTGAACGACAGGCCGATCAGCATCATGCCCAGGCCCAGTTGCGCGAGCGGGCTTGGCAGGCCGGTGGCCGCCAAGGCCTGGCCGATGCCGACAAAGCTCAGGGTGCCGGCTTCGGCGTAGAGCAGGGCCATGCCGAACAACAGGAACGCGGAACCGGCCGCCGACAGCACCATGTACTTGATGCCGGCTTCCAGGGAGCGCTTGTTGAAGAAGGCGTAGGCCACCAAGCCGTAGACCGGCACCGACAACAGCTCCAGGCCAATGAACAGGCTGGCCAGGTGCTGCGCGCTGACCAGGACCAGGCCACCGGCGGCGGCCATCAGGATCAGCAGGTACAGTTCTTCGCGGTTGCCTGGGTAACCCGAACCGCCATCACCCAGGTAGGCATGGGCGAGCGTAACGCAGGCGAGGGTGGCGACCAGGATCAGCGCCATGTAGAGGCAGGCGAAACTGTCGATCTGGATCAGCGGCGTGACCGCTAATGGCGCGACTTTCAGGGCCGGCAGAATCGACAGCAGGGCCAGGTTCAGCCCCGCCACCGACAGCAGGAAGGTCTGCGAGTGATTGCGCCGCCAGGCGATCGCCAGCATCACCACGATGATCGTGGCGCTGGTGATCAACAGCGGCGCAAGCGCGATAAAGTGTTGAATCGTGAATTCCATAGCGCTCTTACCGGGCCGAAGCGAGTTGAGAGAAGGCGGTGCCGAGCCACTGCTGCACGCCATGCATCGTGGCGGCAGAGGTGTCGAGGAACGGTTGCGGGTAGACGCCGAGGTAAACCAGCAGCACCGCAAGGCCGAGCACCATGATCAGTTCGCGACCGTCCATGCCACGCAGCACTTCATCCGACTTGGCCGGGCCGAAGTAGGCGCGGTGGATCATGATCAGCGAGTAGACCGAACCGAACACCAGGCCGGACGTGGCGATAGCCGTGATCCATGGGGCGCTGACGAACGAGCCGATCAGGATCAGGAACTCGCCGACGAAGTTGCCGGTGCCCGGCAGGCCCAGGGAAGCGGCCGCGAAGAACAGGCTGATGGCCGGCAGGTAGGCGATGCGCGACCAGATGCCACCCATTTCACGCATGTCGCGGGTATGCAGGCGCTCGTACAACTGACCGCTGAGGATAAACAGTGCCGCCGCCGACAGGCCGTGGGCCAGCATCTGGATCACCGCGCCTTGCAGGGCGAGCTGGCTGCCGGAGTAGATCCCGATCAGCACGAAGCCCATGTGCGAGACGCTGGAGAAGGCGATCAGGCGCTTGATGTCGCTCTGGGCAAACGCCAGGAACGCACCGTAGAAAATCCCGATCAGGCCCAGGGTCATGGCAATCGGCGCGAACTCGGCCGAGGCATTCGGGAACAGCGGCAGGGCGAAGCGCAGCAGGCCGTAAGCTGCCGTTTTCAGCAGGATACCGGCCAGGTCCACGGAACCTGCGGTCGGTGCCTGGGCGTGGGCGTCGGGCAGCCAGGAGTGGAATGGAACCACTGGCAGCTTCACCGCAAACGCGATGAAGAAGCCCAGCATCAGCACGTACTCGGTGGTGCGCGACATCTGCACTTTCAACAGGTCGGCGTAGTTGAAGGTAATCACGCCGGTGTTGTTGAAGTTCACCAGCACCAGGCCAAGGATCGCCACCAACATGATCAGGCCGGAAGCCTGGGTGAAGATGAAGAACTTGGTCGCCGCGTAGATCCGGGTTTTCTTGCCGTCCGAAGAACTGTGACCCCAGAGCGCGATGAGGAAGTACATCGGCACCAGCATCATTTCCCAGAAGAAGAAGAACATGAACAGGTCCAGCGCCAGGAACACGCCGACGACACCGCCCAGGATCCACATCAGGTTCAGGTGGAAGAAGCCGACGTGACGCTGGATCTCTTTCCAGGAGCAGAGTACCGAGAGGATACCCAGCAGGCCGGTCAGCAGGATCATCAGCAGCGACAGGCCGTCGAGGGCCAGGTGCACGCTGATGCCAAAGCGCGCGATCCAGACATGCTTGAATTCAAGCGCCCAGGTCGGGTCGGCGCCAGGGGCCGGTGCAAATGAATAGTCGCCGGTCGCCCACAGCCAGAGGCCGAGCGCGAGTTCCAGGGACATGGTCAGCAGCGCAATCCAGCGCGGGAGGGTGGAGCTGGAACGCTCCGCCATCCAGCACAGCAGGCCGCCGATGAAGGGGATCAGGATTAGCCAGGGCAGAATCATGACGGGCTCGTTTCCTTTCGCAAGTTCGCAAGGTTCATATCAGACCGCTACCAGCACGATGGCGCCGATAACCAGCACGGCGCCAGCCGCCATGGAAGCCGCATACCAACGCAGTTGACCGGTCTCGGTACGGCTCAGGGCGGTGTGGCCGCCCTTGGCCATGCGCGGGATCAGGCCAATGGTCTGGTCGAGCGGGTCTTTGCGCAGAATGTGGCTGATCGCAAGGTATGGCTTGACGAACAGTTTGTCGTAGATCCAATCGAAGCCCCAGGCAGCGAACCACCAGGCCGACAGGAAACGCCCGATGCCGCTGTTGGCGATCGCGGTGACGAAGCGGCGCTTGCCGAGGAACAGCAGGGCGGCCAGCAGGATACCCGCCAGGGCGATGGCGCCCGAGGCGATTTCCAGGCTGTGCTTGGCCTCGCCGCCGGCATGGCCGACGCTTTGCGGCAGCACATCGGCCAGCGGTGGGGTGATCATGGCGCCGACGAAAGTCGACAGCACGATCAGTACCGACAGTGGCAGCCAGTGGGCGATGCCGTGGCCAGCGTGGGCTTCGGTCTTGGCTTCGCCGTGGAACGCGATGAAGATCAGGCGGAAGGTGTAGAGCGAGGTCATGAACGCACCCACCAGGCCGGCATAGAGCAGACCCTGGTTACCGCTGGCGAATGCTTCCCAGAGGATCTCGTCCTTGGAATAGAAACCTGCGGTGACCAGTGGCAGGGCCGCCAAGGCCGCGCCGCCGACGATAAAGCTGGCGTAGGCCAACGGCAGTTTCTTCCACAGGCCGCCCATCTTGAAGATGTTCTGCTCGTGGTGGCACGCAACAATCACCGCACCCGATGCCAGGAACAACAGCGCCTTGAAGAAGGCGTGGGTCATCAGGTGGAAGATCGCGCCTTCCCAGGCACCGACGCCCAGGGCCAGGAACATGTAGCCAATCTGGCTCATGGTCGAGTAGGCGAGGATGCGCTTGATGTCCGTCTGGACCAGGGCGGCAAAACCAGCCAGTACCAGGGTCACGCCGCCGACGACGCCGACCAGGTGCAGGATGTCCGGCGCCAGGGCGAACAGGCCGTGGGTACGGGCGATCAGGTAGACACCGGCGGTCACCATGGTCGCGGCGTGGATCAGTGCCGAAACCGGGGTAGGACCCGCCATCGCGTCAGCCAACCAGGTCTGCAGCGGCAGTTGCGCGGATTTACCAACAGCGCCGCCCAGCAGCATCAGGGTCGCCAGGACGATCCAGAAGTCGCCGGCCTTGAAGTGCTCCGGCGCACGTACCAGCAGTTCCTGGATGTTCAGCGTGCCCAGTTGCTGGAACAGGATGAACAGGCCGATGGCCATGAACACGTCGCCGATCCGGGTCACGATGAATGCCTTGAGCGCGGCGTTACCGTTGTTGCGGTTGCTGTAGTAGAAACCGATCAACAGGTACGAGCACAGGCCCACGCCTTCCCAGCCGAAGTACAGGAACAACAGGTTATCGCCGAGCACCAGGAACAGCATGCTGGCGATGAACAGGTTGGTGTAGGCGAAGAAGCGCGAGTAACCGGCTTCACCACGCATGTACCAGGAGGCGAACAGGTGGATCAGGAAACCCACGCCGACCACCACGCCAAGCATGGTCACCGACAGGCCGTCCAGGTAGAGGGCGAAGTTCGGCGTAAAGCCTTCCACCGCCATCCACTGCCACAGCACCTGCACGTACCGGCCACCTTCCGGTGGGGCGACGTTGAACTGCCAGATCACGTAGGCCGCGACGATGGCGGACAGGCCGATGGAGCCCACGCCAACCAGCGCCGACAGGTTTTCCGACCAGCGTCCACGGGAGAACGACAGCAGCAGGAAACCGATGAGGGGAAATACGAAAGTCAGGAAGAGAAGGTTCATCCGCGCATCTCGCTGGCAGCGTCAATATCGAGAGTGTGGAAGCGGCGGTACAGCTGCAACAGGATCGCCAGGCCGATACTGGCCTCGGCGGCCGCCAGGCTGATCACCAGGATGAACATGATCTGTCCATCCGGTTGCGCCCAGCGAGCGCCCGCGACAATGAACGCCAGGGCGGAGGCATTCATCATGACCTCCAGGCTCATCAGCACGAACAGAATGTTGCGGCGGACCATCAGGCCGACCAGACCGAGACAGAACAGGATGCCGGCAACCGCCAGACCATGCTCGAGAGGGATAGCAGGCATGTAATTACTCCTTCGCCTCGTTACGGCCCAAATGGAACGCCGTGACGACTGCGGCAAGCAGCAGCATCGAGGCGAGTTCGACCACCAGCAGGTACGGACCGAACAGGCTGATGCCCACGGCCTTGGCGTCTACGGTGGTGTGGCCGATGGCCTGGCCGCTCTGGTGGGCGAACAGCACATACAGCAGTTCACCCAGCAGCAGGGCGGCGAGAATCACCGGCCCTGCCCAGATGCCGGGCTTGAGCCAGGCGCGTTCCTGCTGGATTGCCGCAGGGCCGAGGTTGAGCATCATCACCACGAACACGAACAGCACCATGATGGCGCCGGCGTAGGCGATTACTTCCAGGGCACCGGCAAACGGTGCACCCAGGGCGAAGAAGGTCATGGCCACGGCGATCAGCGAAATGATCAGGTAGAGCAGGGCGTGCACGGGGTTGGTGTTGGTGACCACACGAAGTGTGGAGACCACCGCGATACCCGATGCGAAATAGAAAGCGAATTCCATCTTTCTTCCTTAAGGCAGCAAGCTCTTCACGTTGATCGGTTCGGCTTCGTTCTGCGCGGCGCCTTTCGGCTTACCGGCAATGGCCATACCTGCAACACGATAGAAGTTGTAATCAGGGTTTTTACCGGGACCGGAAATCAGCAAGTCTTCTTTCTCGTACACCAGGTCCTGACGCTTGAAGTCGGCCATTTCGAAATCCGGCGTGAGCTGGATCGCGGTGGTCGGGCACGCTTCCTCGCACAACCCGCAGAAAATGCAGCGCGAGAAGTTGATACGGAAGAAGTCCGGGTACCAGCGACCGTCTTCGGTCTCGGCTTTCTGCAGCGAGATGCAACCGACCGGGCACGCCACGGCGCACAGGTTGCAGGCCACGCAGCGCTCTTCGCCGTCGGGGTCGCGGGTCAGGACAATGCGCCCGCGATAACGCGGCGCCAGGTAGACCGCTTCTTCCGGGTACTGCAGGGTGTCGCGCTTGCGAAAGCCATGGCCGAAGATCATGACCAGGCTTCGCAGTTGGGTACCGGTACCCTTAACGATGTCGCCAATATATTTGAACATGGGTCAAATCCTCACTGAACCGCGGCCGCAGGCGCGTTCATCAAAACGATCGCAGCGGTCACCAGCATGTTGATCAGGGTCAGCGGCAGGCAGAACTTCCAGCTGAAATCCATCACCTGGTCGTAGCGCGGACGCGGGATCGAGGCGCGCAGCAGGACGAACAACATGATGAAGAACGCAGTTTTCAAGGCGAACCAGACGAAGGACAGTTGCGGCAGGATGCCGAACGGACCGTGCCAGCCACCGAAGAACAGCGTCACCAGCAGCGCCGAGATCAGGATGATGCCGATGTACTCACCGACGAAGAACATGCCCCATTTCATGCCGGCATATTCAATGTGGTAACCGTCGGCCAGTTCCTGTTCCGCTTCCGGCTGGTCGAAGGGGTGACGGTGAGTCACGGCCACGCCAGCGATGAAGAAGGTACAGAAACCGAAGAACTGCGGAATGATGAACCACAGGTTCTGGGCCTGGTACTCGACAATGTCGCGCATGTTGAACGAGCCGGCCTGGATCACGATGCCCATCAGCGACAGGCCCATGAACACTTCATAGGACACGGTCTGGGCCGAGGCCCGCAGGCTGCCGAGCAGGGCGAACTTGTTGTTGCTCGACCAACCGGCGAACAACACCGCATACACCGACAGGCCAGCCATGGCGAAGAAGAACAGCAGGCCGATGTTCAGGTCCGCCACGCCCCAGGTCGGGGTGATCGGGATGACCGCGAAAGCGATCAGCAAGGCGCTCATGGCCACGACCGGTGCCAGGGTGAAGATCACCTTGTCGGCAAACGGCGGGGTCCAGTCTTCCTTGAAGAACATCTTGATCATGTCGGCGGCGATCTGGAACATGCCGAACGGGCCGACGCGGTTAGGACCGTAGCGGTCCTGCCACCAGCCCAGCAGGCGACGTTCGACGAAGCTCAGCAACGCGCCGCAGACCACCACGGCCAGCAGGATCACGATGGCCTTGAGGACCGTCAGGATCACCGCGATCACTTCAGGGGTGAACCAGCTCATTGCGCTGCCTCCTGCAGACCGTCGACGGTTTTACCGAAAATCGCCGGTGGAATACCCGCCAGGCCGGCCGGCAGTGCCACCAGGCCGGCGCCCAGTTCTTCATTGATGCGCAGCGGCAGACGCAGGGTCTGGCCGGCCACGTTCAGGCTCAGCAGGGCGCCGTCATTGACGCCCAGGCGATCGGCTTCGGACTTGGCCAACGACACGTAGGCCGCCGGGATGCGTTCCTTGACCGGCTCGGCCTTGGAAGAGTTTTCTTCGCTGCCGAACAGATGATGGAACGGCACGACCTGCCAAGTACCAGGTGCCGGGTTGAAGGCGCGCGGCACGCTGGCGAACCAGCCGAGGCCATCGCCCTGGGTTTCGATCAGGCGGGTGCCCGGATCACCGGCGCGCAGGTGACCACCGACTTCGTCCTGGAACTTGTTCCAGGCTTGCGGCGAGTTCCATCCTGGCGACCAGGCGAACGGCACTTGCGAGCGCGGTTCGGCGGAGCCCGAGTAACCTTCCATGGAGAAGGCGAACGCGGTGTCCTTGTCTTGGGAAGTACGCGGTTCGTGAACGCTGATGTTGGCGCGCATCGCGGTGCGGCCGGAATAGCGCAGCGGTTCACGGGCCAGTTTCAACCCCTTGATGCGGAACGCGGCGGACGGCGCGGCGTCGACGATGCGGTTCAGCTGCGGGCTGCTCGAGGCAACAGCGGCGGTGACGTGGTCCAGTTGCGTCCAGTCGATCGGCTGGTTCAGCAGGGTGGCGCGCAGGGCGTGCAGCCAGCGCCAGCCTTCGTGGATCAGGATGCTGGCGTCCAGGTAAGTCGGGTCGAACACCTGGAAGAAGCGCTGGGCGCGACCTTCCTGGCTGACCAGCGTACCGTCGCCTTCGGCGAAGCTCGCCGCCGGCAGCACGAGGTCGGCGCGGTCGGTGGTGGCGGTCTTCTGATGGTCAGCGACGATCACGACCTTGGCGGCGTTCAACGCGGCATCGACCTTGGCCGTGTCAGTGCGGGTGAACAGGTCGTTCTCCAGCACCACAATGGCGTCGGCGTTGCCGTCGATCACGGCTTGCAGGGCTGCGTCAACCGATTCGCCACCGAGCATGGCCAGGCCAAGGCTGTTGGCTTCCGGCACGATCAGGCTGATGGAGCCGTTCTTCTCACGCAGCTTCAGGGCCTTGGCGATGTTGGCCGCGGCTTCGATCAGCGCTTTGGAACCCAGGGAGGTGCCGGCGATGATCAGTGGGCGCTTGGCCGCCAGCAGGGCGTCGGCAATGCGTTGGGCGAGGGCGACTGCTTCGCTGTCCAGGCCGTCGACGGCCGGGGCGCTGGTGTCCAAGGCGTGGGCCACGGCGAAACCGATGCGGGCCAGGTCGTCCGGGGCGGCGTGGACGCATTCTTCGGCCACGTCGTCGAGCTTGGTTTCAGCGAGGCTGGCGATGAACAACGGGTTCAGCGCGTCCTGGCCGATGTTCTTCACGGCGGCGTCGAGCCACGGCTGCACGCGCATGGCGTCGGCCATGTCCTCGGCCTTGCCCTTGACCGACTGGCGCAGGGCCAGGGCCATGCGGGCGGCGGTCTGGGTCAGGTCTTCGCCAAGGACGAACACCGCGTCGTGGTCTTCTATGTCGCGCATCGTCGGCACGGGCAGCGGGCTGTCCTTGAGCACTTGCAGCACCAGGCGAATACGTTCCAGCTCGCCGGCTTCGATGCCGCTGTAGAAGTGCTCGGTGCCAACCAGCTCACGCAGGGCGTAGTTGCTTTCCAGGCTGGCCCGTGGCGAACCGATGCCGACGATGTTGCGACCGCGCAGCAGTTCGGCGGCCTTGTCCAGGGCTTCGTCCAGGCTCAGCTTGGCGCCGCCCGCGAGCAGCGGCTGGCGTGGGCGATCCTTGCGATTGACGTAGCCATAGCCGAAACGGCCACGGTCGCACAGGAAATATTGGTTCACCGAACCGTTGTAGCGGTTTTCGATGCGACGCAGTTCGCCGTAGCGTTCGCCGGGGCTGATGTTGCAACCGCTGGAGCAGCCATGGCAGATGCTCGGCGAGAACTGCATGTCCCACTTGCGGTTGTAGCGCTCGGAGTGCGTCTTGTCGGTGAACACACCGGTCGGGCAGACCTCGGTGAGGTTGCCGGAGAACTCGCTTTCCAGGGTGCCGTCTTCAACGCGACCGAAATACACGTTGTCGTGGGCGCCGAACACGCCCAGGTCGGTGCCGCCGGCGTAGTCCTTGTAGAAACGCACGCAACGGTAGCAGGCGATGCAGCGGTTCATTTCGTGGGAAATGAACGGGCCGAGGTCCTGGTTCTGGTGCGTGCGCTTGGTGAAGCGATAACGGCGCTCGTTGTGGCCGGTCATCACGGTCATGTCTTGCAGGTGGCAATGACCGCCTTCTTCACAGACCGGGCAGTCGTGAGGGTGGTTGGTCATCAGCCATTCGACGACGCTGGCGCGAAACACTTTCGCTTCTTCGTCGTCGATGGAGATCCAGCTGCCGTCGGTGGCAGGGGTCATGCAGGACATGACGATCCGACCACGCTTGTCGTTTTCGTCGGTGTACTGCTTGACCGCGCACTGGCGACAAGCGCCAACGCTGCCAAGGGCGGGGTGCCAGCAGAAATAAGGAATGTCGAGGCCCAGCGACAGACACGCCTGTAACAGGTTGTCTGCGCCATCGACTTCGAGCTCTTTGCCGTCTACGTGGATAGTGGCCATGGTTCAAAGTTCTTCGTTGGCCCGGTGTCAGCGGGCGTGGCTAATGGAATCTTGTTATTCGTCCGAATCCAAACAGCCTGGGTAAAAGGCGTCATCGGACGAAAGGCGCAGGGCACGGACCCTGCGCCTTTTAAAGCGTCGTTACGCGCCGACCATGGTCGGCGTGACCACCTGGTTGAGATCGCCCGCGCGGGTGGGCGCGATGCCGGCCTCGAATTCAGGGCGGAAGTATTTGATTGCGCTGCCCAACGGCTCCACGGCACCCGGTGCGTGAGCACAGAAGGTCTTGCCTGGGCCGAGGAAACCCACCAGACCCAGCAGGGTCTCGATGTCGCCGGGCTGGCCTTCGCCGTTTTCAATGGCTCGCAGCAGCTTGACGCTCCACGGCAGGCCGTCGCGGCAAGGGGTGCAAAAACCGCACGACTCACGGGAGAAGAACTCTTCCATGTTGCGCAGCAGCGAGACCATGTTGACGCTGTCGTCCACCGCCATGGCCAGGCCGGTACCCATCCGGGTGCCGACCTTGGCGATGCCGCCGGCGTACATTTGGGCGTCCAGGTGCTCCGGCAACAGGAAGCCGGTGCCGGCGCCGCCAGGCTGCCAGCACTTGAGCTTGTAGCCGTCGCGCATGCCGCCGGCGTAGTCCTCGAACAACTCGCGACCGGTGACGCCGAATGGCAATTCCCACAGGCCAGGGTTCTTGACCTTGCCGGAGAAGCCCATGAGCTTGGTGCCCATGTCTTCACTGCCGTCGCGGGCCAGGGATTTGTACCAGTCCACGCCGTCGGCAATGATTGCCGGCACGTTGCACAGGGTCTCGACGTTGTTCACGCAGGTTGGCTTGCCCCACACGCCGACGGCGGCGGGGAAGGGCGGCTTGGAGCGTGGGTTGGCGCGGCGGCCTTCCAGGGAGTTGATCAGCGCGGTTTCTTCACCGCAGATGTAGCGCCCGGCACCGGTGTGGACGAACAGCTCGAAGTCGAAGCCGCTGCCCAGGATGTTCTTGCCCAGCAGGCCCGCGGCCTTGGCTTCTTCCACCGCACGGTTCAGGTGCTTGGCGGCGGTGGTGTATTCGCCGCGCAGGAAGATATAGCCACGGTAGGTCTTCAGGGCACGGGCGCTGATCAGCATGCCTTCGATCAGCAGATGGGGCAGTTGCTCCATCAGCATGCGGTCTTTCCAGGTGTTGGGTTCCATCTCGTCCGCGTTGCACAGCAGGTAGCGGATGTTGATGGACTCGTCCTTGGGCATCAGGCCCCACTTCACCCCAGTGGGGAAGCCCGCACCGCCGCGGCCCTTGAGGCCGGCGTCTTTCACGGTCTGGACGATGTCGTCGGCGGCCATGTCGGCAAACGCTTTGCGCGCGGCGGCGTAGCCATTCTTCGCCTGGTATTCGTCCAGCCACACCGCTTCGCCGTCGTCACGTAGACGCCAGGTCAGGGGATGGGTTTCGGCCGAACGCTGGATGCGGTTGGCGGGCCCGAAGGAAGTCAGGGTCATACGTAGCCCTCCAGCAGTTTGGCGACGCCGTCAGGCTTAACGTCACCAAAGGTGTCGTCGTCGATCATCAGCGCCGGTGCCTTGTCACAGTTGCCCAGGCAGCACACCGGCAGCAGCGTGAAGCGGCCGTCGGCGGTGGTCTGGCCCAGGCCGATGCCCAGCTTGCTCTGGATCTCGTCGACCACCGACTCATGGCCGCCGATGTAGCAGACCATGCTGTCGCAGACGCGAATGATGTGGCGGCCTACTGGCTGGCGGAAAATCTGGCTATAGAAAGTAGCCACGCCTTCGACGTCGCTGGCCGGGATGCCGAGGATCTCGCCGATGGCGTAGAGCGCGCCATCAGGCACCCAGCCACGTTCCTTCTGGACGATCTTCAGGGCTTCGATCGACGCCGCGCGCGGGTCTTCGTAGTGATGCAGCTCGTGCTCGATGGCCGAGCGCTCGGTTTCGCTCAGGGCGAAACGGTCAGTCTGGATAAGCGTGCTGTTCATGCTTAGCGGTCCACGTCGGCCATAACGAAATCGATACTACCCAGGTACGCAATCAAGTCCGCGACCATGCTGCCTTTGATCACCGAAGGGATCTGCTGCAGGTGAGGGTAGCTTGGGGTGCGAATCCGGGTGCGGTAGCTCATGGTGCCGCCGTCGCTCGTCAGGTAATAACTGTTGATGCCCTTGGTCGCTTCGATCATCTGGAAGGATTCGTTGGCCGGCATGACCGGGCCCCACGAAACCTGCAGGAAGTGCGTGATCAAGGTCTCGATGTGTTGCAGCGTGCGCTCTTTTGGCGGCGGCGTGGTCAGCGGGTGATCCGCCTTGTACGGGCCTTCCGGCATGTTGCGCATGCACTGGTCGATGATCTTGATGCTCTGGCGCATTTCCTCGACGCGAACCATGCAGCGGTCATAGGCATCGCCATTGGCCGCCAGCGGCACTTCGAACTCGAAGTTCTCGTAGCCGGAGTAGGGGCGCGCCTTGCGCAGGTCGAAATCCAGGCCGGTGGAGCGCAGGTTCGGGCCGGTGACGCCCCATTCCAGCGCTTCCTTGGTGTTGTAGGCGGCAACGCCGACGGTACGGCCCTTGAGGATGCTGTTCTGCAACGCAGCCTTGGTGTATTCGTCCAGGCGCTTGGGCATCCACTCGACGAAGTCCTTGACCAGCTTTTCCCAACCGCGTGGCAGGTCGTGCGCAACACCACCGATGCGGTACCAGGCCGGGTGCAGGCGGAAACCGGTGATGGCTTCGATCACGGTGTAGGCTTTCTGGCGGTCGGTGAAGGTGAAGAACACCGGCGTCATGGCGCCCACGTCCTGGATATAGGTACCCAGGAATAGCAGGTGGCTGGTGATACGGAAGAACTCGGCCATCATGATGCGAATCACGTTGACCCGGTCCGGCACCGTGATACCCGCCAGTTTTTCCACCGACAGGACGTACGGCAGGTTGTTCATCACGCCGCCGAGGTAATCGATGCGGTCGGTGTACGGGATGTAGCTGTGCCAGGACTGGCGCTCGCCCATCTTCTCGGCGCCACGGTGGTGGTAGCCGATGTCCGGGACGCAATCGACGATTTCTTCACCGTCCAGTTGCAGGATGATGCGGAACGCACCGTGGGCCGAAGGGTGGTTCGGACCCAGGTTGAGAAACATATAGTCCTCGTTGGCGCCCGAACGCTTCATGCCCCAATCTTCGGGCTTGAACCGCGCCGACTCTTCCTCGAGCTGTTGCTTGGCCAGCGTCAGGCTGTAGGGGTCGAACTCGGTGGCGCGGGCCGGGAAGTCCTTGCGCAGCGGGTGACCTTCCCAGGTCGGCGGCATCATGATGCGGGTCAGGTGCGGATGGCCGGGGAAGTCGATGCCGAACATGTCCCAGACTTCACGCTCGTACCAATTGGCATTCGGCCAGATGCCGGTCACGGTCGGCACGCTGAGGTCGCTTTCGGACAAGGCGACTTTGATCATCACGTCACTATTACGCTCCACCGACAGCAGGTGGTAGAACACGGTGAAGTCGACGCCGCCCGGCAACCCTTGGCGCTTGGTGCGCAGGCGCTCGTCCACGCCGTGCAGGTCATAGAGCATGACGTACGGCTTGGGCAGGTTACGCAGGAATGTCAGGACTTCGATGAGTTTGGCGCGGGCAACCCAAAGCACCGGCATGCCGGTGCGGGTGGCCTGGGCGGTGAACGCCTCGGCGCCAAAGCGGTTGTTCAGTTCGACGACCACATCCTGGTCGTCTGCCTTGTAAGGCGGGATGTACAGAGCACTGCCTGTAGTCATGGTTATTTATCGCTTTCGGTCAACGTAAAGAATGAAGCCAGGTTCTCGTTTCTTCTACAGAACAGAGCTGGATCAGACTTCGTCGGGGCTGCGCAGGTTGGTGACTGCGATTCGCTGTTCGCGGCGCTGTTCCTTTTGCGACGGCATGTCGGCGCGGTAGACGCCTTGATCACCGACGACCCAGGACAGTGGGCGACGCTCCTGGCCGATCGATTCCTGCAGCAGCATCAAGCCTTGCAGGAACGCTTCGGGGCGGGGCGGGCAGCCGGGCACATAGACATCCACCGGGAGGAATTTATCGACTCCCTGGACCACGGAATAAATGTCGTACATGCCGCCGGAGTTGGCACAGGCGCCCATGGAAATGACCCACTTGGGTTCCAGCATCTGTTCATACAGGCGCTGGATGATGGGGGCCATTTTCAGGAACGGCGTACCGGCGATAACCATGAAATCCGCCTGGCGCGGCGATGCCCGGATCACCTCGGCGCCAAAGCGCGCGATGTCGTGGGGCGCCGTGAAGGCAGTGGTCATTTCCACGTAGCAGCACGAAAGGCCGAAGTTGTACGGCCACAGGGAGTTCTTGCGACCCCAGTTGACCGTGCTGTTCAGCACGTCTTCGAGCTTGCCCATGAAGATGTTCTTGTGGACTTGATCTTCTAACGGATCGGAGACGGTTTCCCGCTTGCCGATCGGATATTGCTCGTTAGGAGCATCGGGGTCGATCCTGGTGAGATTGTATTGCATTGCCAAAGCCTCATTGTTTCAGCTTCGCCTGCCGCTTACGCCGAGCTTCCGGAGCCCAATCAAGCGCCCCCACCCGGTAAAGGTAGACAAGACCTGCCAACAGAATTGCTATGAAAACGAGAGCTTCGACGAATCCGGTCCAGCCGCTTTCGCGGACGGACACAGACCATGCAAAGAGAAAAAGGGCTTCGATATCGAAGATCACGAACAGCATCGCGACCAGATAGAATTTGGCTGAGAGCCGCAAGCGGGCGCCACCGGTAGGCAGCATGCCGGACTCGAACGGTTCATTCTTGCTGCGGCCCCAGGCTTTTGACCCGAGCAGGCTCGATACGCCGAGCATGAAGGCACACAGGCCGACAACGCCCAGAAGGAAAATGGCAAAGCCCCAGTTGTGGGCCATGAGTCCTGTCGCTTCGGGCATGCTGGAAATCCTTAACAGAGAGCAAAGGTCTCTGAGCTTGAAAAGAAATAACGCAGTGACGATATGTCGCAGCAATCAATCGCGGTGATTTTATGGCTAAACACCGGGCAAGTAAAATTCCAATGGCGAAATTATTTATTGGAATAAGGACATAGCGTGCCTCCGTGACCCCGCAGCCCCGACGGGGCGGGGATTGGCTGTTGTTCGGTGATGAGTATTTTGTTCGGGATGTAACAATGAAAACGCCTTTCAAATGATAATTATTATTGTTTGGACGGTCTTTGTCCTGTGCAGTCCGTTCAACGACTGAGAACTTGTCTTATATAGCAGCGACAGCAATTGTCAGCGCCGGCCGTTTCACTCTTTTTCAGACTGTCCGATACTGCGTTCGATCAATTTTTTGCTCGATGCGCGCCCAGGGGGTGATGTTTATCCTCCAAGCGTAGGCGAAAAAAAGCCCCGAACCAGTCGGGGCTTCAAATCGTCGGCTTTGCGGTTAGCTTTTATTCGGTCCGCAAGGGCCGTTTACACGTTTTGATCAGTGGAACTGCTCTTCTTCGGTCGACCCGGTCAGTGCGGTCACCGACGAGGTGCCGCCCTGGATCACGGTGGTCATGTCGTCGAAGTAGCCGGTGCCGACTTCCTGCTGGTGGGCCACGAAGGTGTAGCCTTTGGAAGCGTCAGCGAACTCTTGTTCTTGCAGTTTCACGTAGGCAGTCATGTCGTTGCGGGCGTAGTCGTGCGCCAGGTTGAACATGCTGTGCCACATGTTGTGAATGCCGGCCAGGGTGATGAACTGGTGCTTGTAGCCCATGGCGGACAGCTCGCGCTGGAACTTGGCGATGGTCGCGTCGTCCAGGTTTTTCTTCCAGTTGAAGGAAGGCGAGCAGTTGTACGACAGCAGTTGGTCCGGGTATTCCTTCTTGATCGCTTCGGCGAAGCGACGGGCTTCGTCCAGGTCCGGCTTGGCGGTTTCGCACCAGATCAGGTCGGCGTACGGGGCGTAGGCCAGGCCGCGGGCGATGGCCTGGTCAAGACCGGCGCGCACCTTGTAGAAGCCTTCCTGGGTACGTTCGCCAGTCACGAATGGCTGGTCGTACGGGTCGCAATCGGACGTCAGCAGGTCGGCCGCGTTAGCGTCGGTGCGCGCCAGGATGATGGTCGGCGTACCGGCAACGTCGGCAGCCAGACGGGCAGCGGTCAGCTTCTGCACGGCTTCCTGGGTTGGCACCAATACTTTGCCGCCCATATGGCCGCATTTTTTCACCGAGGCCAGCTGGTCTTCGAAGTGAACGCCGGCGGCGCCTGCTTCGATCATGCTTTTCATCAGCTCGTAGGCGTTCAGTACGCCGCCGAAACCGGCTTCGGCGTCAGCCACGATCGGCGCGAAGTAATCGATGTAGCCTTCGTCGCCCGGGTTCTTGCCGGCTTTCCACTGGATCTGGTCGGCGCGACGGAACGAGTTGTTGATGCGCTTGACCACGGTTGGAACCGAATCCACCGGGTACAGCGACTGGTCGGGGTACATGGATTCGGCGGAGTTGTTGTCCGCCGCCACTTGCCAGCCCGACAGGTAGATCGCCTGGATACCGGCTTTGACTTGCTGCACAGCCTGGCCGCCAGTCAGGGCGCCCATGCAGTTGACGAAATCTTTTTCGGGGCGGAAGGCTGGCTTGGCGCCCTGGGTGACCAGGTTCCACAGCTTCTCGGCGCCCATTTTCGCAAAGGTGTGCTCAGGTTGAACCGAACCACGCAGACGGACGACGTCAGCAGCGGAGTAATTGCGCTTCACGCCTTTCCAGCGCGGGTTTTCAGCCCAGTCTTTTTCAAGGGCTGCAATTTGCTGTTCGCGTGTCAGTGCCATGGAGATAAACCTCGTCGCATAGGTCTGGGGTGGAAAATTCCTGCTCCTGCCGACCAGGGGGTTGGCGTACAAGTCGGTTCAGGCGGGGAGGCGACGGGATGAACGATGGGCTCGAGGGGAAAGTGAGCAGGTAGAGGCGAACTGCGGGCGCATTCGGGCGTCGTGGGCCTTGATACGAACTCAGAGTGATGCCGGGTTACCTAGTTACGCTTCCGTCCCTCGGGACAACTTCGTTCCAGTCGCAACCTCGTCAAACACACCTTGTGGGCGGTACAGACACGAATCGGCTCGCAGGGTAGTTGCAAGCGTCGACCCGAAGGCCCTTGCCAGGGCCCCTGATTAGCGGGAGCGAGGCCATCATGCCTTCGGTTTTTTGGCTCGTCAAACGTTTTGTAGTGCTTTTTTTCAAGCACTACATCTTTGGTCTAATACGACTCATCAGTCAGTTTTTGGTGCTTTAGTTCAGGGTGTCGACCTTGACCCGCAAAATCATGTCGTCCCGGCCTTGGGTCGAGTAGCTGCGGGTCAGGCCCTGTTTATCGGCTTGCGTCTGGCGATTTACGCCGGCCAGGGTGATCCATTCGCCCAGGCGACCGCTGACGGTTGTGTCGGTACTTTGTACGTTCACTACATCGGGACGTTCCTGGCTCATGCGGTCACGGTTGGTACTGATGTTCAGATGAACGGTCTCGCCAGTGACGCTGGCCGTCACATAAAAACCTTGGGTGACGTTGCGGTATTCGGTCTGGCTTTGCAGGCGGCCGTAACTGTCGGTCTGGTTGCTGGTGAACGGCACGCTCTGGCCGACCTGGATCAACGCCGGCTGGCCTTCGCTGGCCTGGATCTGTTGCACGCCACCGTCACGGCTGGCCGTGCCGCGGTTGATGATGCGGGTCTGGCTGGGGGCGGCGCCGTTGATGGAATAGCCCTGGTCGCCCTGCAGATTGTTCTCGTTGGTGTCCACGGTGATCAGCAAGCGCTTGGGGGCGGTGTCCAGTTGGGCCAGGAATTGCCGAAGCTCGGCGATCTTGCCGGGCTCGGCGTTGACGATCAACTGGTTGCCGTAGGCGCTGACCTGACCGTCCTTGCCGATGAAATTCTGCGCCACCGGCAGCAGATCCGCGCTGGTTCGGTAGTTCAGCGGCACGATTTCGGTGGCGGCCATGACTGACAGGCTGCAACCGAGCAGCAAGGTGGTCAGCAGGGTACGTAGGGACATGTCCATTTCTCCGCGAGACAAAGGCTAGATATTGCCAGTTTGTCGGCCCCGGATGGGGCAAGTTGAATGGTAGACGGCAAAACGCCCCGGCATCGATGGATGGCGGGGCGTTTTTGGGCGTTGCATCATGTTGTTGCATGCTGCCTTTGTGGCGAGGGAGCTTGCTCCCGTTGGGCTGCGCAGCGGCCCTCGTTTTTTTGGGGTCGCTGCGCGACCCAGCGGGAGCAAGCTCCCTCGCCACAGAGTATTGTGTTGCTGCTTCCAGCGGTGTTCAGGCCGAATGACGGACCATGTCCACATGAGGAATTCCGGCCTCCAGAAACTCCTCGCTCACCACCGTAAACCCCAGTCGCTCATAGAACGGCGTGGCATGCACCTGCGCGCTGAGCATCTGTTGCTGGAGACCGCGTTTCTCGGCCTCGGCGATCACCGCGTGCATCAGCGCATCGCCCACCTTCAGGCCGCGCCAATCCTTGAGGACCGAAACGCGTCCGATGTGGCCGTCGACCAGGAGGCGTGCGGTGCCGATGGGAAAGTCGCCTTCGTAGGCCAGAAAATGTACCGCTTCCTGGTCATCCGAATCCCACTCCAGCTCCGGTGGCACGGATTGCTCGGCAATGAACACCGTTTCACGAATGCGCCGGATCTCGGCGTTATCCTTTTGCCAGTCTGCGACACGAACGTGAATTTTATTCATCGGCGAACCCCAGGCTGCCTTGTTTGACCAATTCGCAGATCAGGCCGCGACCGTCTTCATCGGCCAGCCATGGCCCGAGGTTCTCGATGTGCAGCGCGTCGGCGGCGCAAATCATCTTCAACAGGTCACGCAGCTTGCCCGGCAGGTAACGGCTCTGGCCGCTGGCGAACAACAGCAGGTCATCATCGACTTCCGACCAGGCGAGGCGGGCGCTCGGGTTGCGGATGATCACCGCGCCCTGTTCCAGGCCGGCCAGCAGGTCGTCCTCTTCCATCTCCGGACCGACCACCAGTTCCGGGTAGCGCGGCTCGGTCATGAACTGGCCAAACCAGGTCAGCAACAGGCGTTCGTCGCTCATGTGCTCGGCCAGCAGACCCTTGAGTCGGTCGAGGGCGTCGTGCTGGATCTGATGCGGATCGGCGACAGGGCGCGCATCGGCGTCGGTGTAGCGCTCTTCGTCAGGCAGGAACTGGCTGAGGAAGTCGGTGAAATGTGTCAGGACCTCGGCCGCGCTCGGCGCGCGGAAACCCACCGAGTAAGTCATGCAATCATCCACGGCGACGCCGCAATGGGCCAGGCGTGGCGGCAGGTAGAGCATGTCCCCCGGTTCCAGGACCCACTCGTCGGTGGCTTCGAAATCGGCGAGGATGCGCAAGTCCGCGTGCGGCAGCAGCGGGCTCTCGGAGTCGCACATCTGGCCGATTTTCCAGTTGCGCTTGCCATGGCCTTGCAGCAGGAACACGTCGTAGTTGTCGAAATGCGGGCCTACGCCGCCACCGGGGGCGGCGAAGCTGATCATCACATCATCGATGCGCCAGCTCGGCAGGAAGCGGAAATGTTCAAGCAGTTCGCTGACTTCCGGGACGAACTGATCGACAGCCTGTACCAGCAGGGTCCACTCGCGCTCCGGCAGCTTGCTGAATTCGTCCTCGGCGAACGGGCCGCGACGAAGCTCCCACGGACGCTCGCCGTGCTCGATCACCAGGCGCGACTCGACCTCTTCTTCAAGCGCCAGGCCAGCCAACTCGTCGGCGTCGATCGGGCTTTCGAAGTCAGGGATTGCCTGACGGATCAGCAGCGGTTTTTTCTGCCAGTAGTCGCGCAGGAACTCCCGTGCCGTGATGCCGCCCAGGAGTTGCAGTGGAATATCAGGATTCATGTGTAACCTATTGAAAAAATATACTTTTCAGACGCGAATAAAAACGCCCGGCGCGGCCGGGCGTCTCAAAGATGAAGCGGTGTATCAGATGCGCTTGGCTTGTGCCGCTGCGTTGCCGATGTAACTGGCCGGTGTCAGCTTCTTCAGCTCAGCCTTGGCCTCGGCAGGCATGTCCAGGCCATCGATGAAAGTCTGCAGCGCTTCAGGGCTGATGCCCTTGCCACGGGTCAGTTCTTTGAGCTTTTCATACGGGTTTTCGATGTTGTAGCGACGCATGACGGTCTGGATCGGCTCGGCCAGGACTTCCCAGCAGGCGTCCAGGTCAGCGGCGATTTTCTGCTCGTTCAGTTCCAGCTTGCTGATGCCCTTGAGGCTGGCCTCGTAGGCGATGACGCTGTGGGCAAAACCCACGCCCAGGTTGCGCAGCACGGTGGAGTCGGTCAGGTCGCGCTGCCAGCGGGAAATCGGCAGCTTGCTCGCCAGGTGTTGAAACAGCGCGTTGGCGATGCCCAGGTTGCCTTCGGAGTTTTCGAAGTCGATCGGGTTGACCTTATGCGGCATGGTCGAGGAACCGATTTCGCCGGCAATGGTGCGCTGCTTGAAATAACCCAGGGAGATGTAGCCCCAGATATCACGGTCGAAGTCGATCAGGATGGTGTTGAAGCGGGCGATCGCATCGAACAGCTCGGCGATGTAGTCGTGCGGCTCGATCTGCGTGGTGTACGGGTTGAAGCTCAGACCCAGTTCGTCTTCGATGAAGGCGCGGGCGTTGGCTTCCCAGTCGATGTCCGGGTAGGCCGAGAGGTGGGCGTTGTAGTTGCCCACGGCACCGTTGATCTTGCCCAGCAATGGCACGGCAGCAACCTGGGCGATCTGGCGCTCCAGGCGGTACACCACGTTCGCCAGCTCCTTGCCCAAGGTGGTCGGCGAGGCCGGTTGACCATGGGTGCGCGAGAGCATCGGCACGTCGGCGAAGCGGATTGCCAGCTCGCGGATGGCCTGGGCGGTCTGGCGCATCAGCGGCAGCAGCACGTCGTCACGACCTTCGCGCAGCATCAGGGCGTGGGACAGGTTGTTGATGTCCTCGCTGGTGCAGGCAAAGTGAATGAACTCGCTGACGTTGGCCAGCTCCGGCAGCTTGGCGGCCTGCTCCTTGAGCAGGTATTCGATGGCCTTGACGTCGTGGTTGGTGGTGCGCTCGATTTCTTTGACGCGCTCGGCGTGCTCCAGCGCGAAATTGTCGGCCAGGGTGTTCAATACCGCGTTGGCTTCGGCGGAAAAGGCCGGGACTTCGCCAATGCCAGGGTGGGCGGCCAGGCGCTGGAGCCAGCGCACTTCAACCAGGACGCGGGCACGAATCAGGCCGTACTCGCTGAAAATCGGGCGCAGGGCCTGGGTTTTGCCGGCGTAGCGGCCGTCTACAGGGGAAACCGCAGTGAGCGAAGAGAGCTGCATGGGGTGTTCTCGGACAGTCGGGCAACGAAATGGGGCGCGTATCATACATGAAAACCAGCGCCGGTCCGTCGCCAACTGACCGGCGTGTTACGCGTAATAAGCTAAAAAACAGGTTGAGGCGACTTATTCGTTGCGCATCAACGGGTAAAGCTCTTTCAACAATTTGCGTCGGCTGATCACCAGTTGCCAGCGATGACCACCGAGCTGTCGCCATAGCCGTGCCGAGCGAATCCCGGCCAACAGCAGGGCGCGAATCTTCGAGGCGTTGTTCGGTTGCTGCAGGTTGCGCATGTCGCCATGGACCTGGATGCGCTGGCGCAAGGTGCTCAGGGTGTCCTGGTACAGCGCACCGCAGGCGGCGATGACGTTTTCGTGGGACGGCCCGAAGTGCTCGACCTGGGACTGGATCTGCGGCAGGCGCTTGCCAATGGTTTCGAGCAGATCGTCGCGCTTGGCCAACTGGCGTTCCAGGCCCAGCATCGACAGGGCGTAGCGCAGCGGTTCGCGTTGCAGGGTGCTGGGGTCGCGCTCCAGGGCGCCGATCAAGGCGCGATAGCCTTCGCGCAGGTTCAGGTCGTCGCCGCCGTAGACTTCCAGCGTGTCCTTGGGATCGCGCACCAGCAAGCTGCCGAGCATGCAGCCCAGGCCGGCTTCGGTGGCCTGGCCGGTCTTGGCAATCCGGTCCACCAGCACGGCGGCGAGAAACACGCCGCCCAGTGCCGTCAATTGCTCCTGGGTCGGCGTCATGCCTTGTTGCTCCAAGGCTCGGCGACTTCGATCACGCCGCCGCCCAGGCAGATGTCGTCGTCATAGAACACCACGGACTGGCCGGGTGTGACCGCGCGCTGCGGATCATCGAACGTGGCGCGATAACCGCTGGCGGTTTTTTCCAGGGTGCAGGGCTGGTCGCTCTGGCGGTAGCGAACCTTGGCCGTCAGGCGGCGCGGCTCGCTGAGGTCGATCGGGTTGACCCAATAGATGTCGGAGGCGAGCAGGGCGCGGGAGAACAGCCACGGATGGTCGTTGCCCTGGCCGACGATCAGCTCGTTGTGCTCCAGGTCCTTGACCAGCACGTACCACGGCTCTTCGCCGGCATCTTTCAGCCCGCCGATGCCCAGGCCCTGGCGCTGGCCGATGGTGTGGTACATCAAGCCATGGTGACGACCGATGACTTCGCCTTCCGTCGTCTTGATCTCGCCCGGCTGGGCTGGCAGGTATTGCTTGAGGAAATCGCTGAAGCGACGCTCGCCGATGAAGCAGATCCCGGTCGAATCCTTTTTCTTGGCGGTGGCGAGCTGGTGTTTCTCGGCGATCGCGCGCACTTCGGGCTTTTCCAGTTCCCCCACCGGGAACAGGGTCTTGGCGATCTGCTCGCCGCCGACGGCATGCAGGAAGTAGCTCTGGTCCTTGTTCGGGTCCAGGCCCTTGAGCAGTTCGGTGCGGCCGTCGATATCGCGGCGGCGCACGTAGTGGCCGGTGGCGATCAGGTCGGCACCGAGCATCATGGCGTAATCGAGGAACGCCTTGAACTTGATTTCGCGGTTGCAGAGGATGTCCGGGTTCGGCGTGCGCCCAGCCTTGTATTCGGCCAGGAAATGCTCAAACACGTTGTCCCAGTATTCGGCGGCGAAGTTGGCGGTGTGCAGCTTGATGCCGATCTTGTCGCAGACGGCCTGGGCGTCTGCGAGGTCGTCCATGGCGGTGCAGTATTCGGTTCCGTCGTCTTCTTCCCAGTTCTTCATGAACAGGCCTTCCACCTCGTAACCCTGCTCGATCAGCAGAAGGGCGGAAACGGAAGAGTCCACGCCGCCGGACATGCCGACTATGACGCGCTGTTTAGGGGTATTCGAAGAGGCTGGATCACGCATAGGAATTCAATGTGTGTCTTGAAAAAGGACGCGATTCTATCAGGCCCGGGCGCGCAAGGCTAAAGAGAAGGGCGGATCAGCGACAGGCTGTGGCGGTGGCCGGCCAGAAAATCGTCGATACAGCGGATAATCAGCTCGCTACGCCAGCGGTCGCGCTGTTCGAGCAGTTCGTCGCGGGTCAACCAATGGGCGCCGAGGATGCCGTCGTCCAGTTGATATTCCGGGTGGTGTTTCAAGGCCTTGGCGGCGAAGCAGACTCGCTGGTAGGTCACGCCGTTGCTCGGGGCTGTGTAGAGGTAGATGCCGGTGACGCTGGTGGGCTCGACGTCCCAGCCGGTTTCTTCGAGGGTTTCGCGTATGGCGGCTTCGATGAGGGTTTCGTTGGGGTCCAGGTGGCCGGCGGGTTGGTTGAGTACCGCGCGTCCGCCTTTGGATTCTTCCACCATCAGGAAGCGGCCGTTGTCTTCGACGAGGGTGGCGACGGTGACGTGGGGGTGCCAGTTCATAAGGTTCTTCTTTTCTCAGATTGGGTGCCGACCCGGTGGAAGTAAGCTTGTTCGTGATAGCGGTGGGTCGGTCAATATTAAATGAACGACGGATCGCAGTCCCGAACAAACTCCCACACGGGTGCTTACGTTCTCCTTGTTAACGACGCGGGTCTTAGATGTAAATACCAGTACCCCTTCGATGGCCTATGGTCCGGGCGCTCCTTAAAGAGCCATGCATATCGCATTCGGAAAGGATCTGTCGAGGTATTCAAAATCTCGGATGTCACAAAGTTTGCTCGTGAATGATTCGATGGTGATGGTTACCTGCTTCCTTGATGTGTCGTGGTCGAATTTGACGACGGCGGTTGCTTCCGAGAAGCCGTCCTTTATAGTCAGGGTTGTTACGCCAGGTGGATAACCCTTGTCCGGCGTGAGGTAGAAGTCGGTGCCCGGTCCTGGAAAACCCCTGCCGTGTCGGTCAACTTTATTCATTTGTCCTGGAGGCGATTCTTGATATACGTCACCCCCCGAAAAATAGAGGTTGACGTTGGATAAGAAAGAGAATTTATCCGTGGTTCCGATAACAACTTGGGAGGCTTTTTCTTTGGGAGCAGGATGTACGGGGTCGTTTGAAGGATGTTGAATGACCGGGTGGCCAATCAGATGCTCGAGCTGCCTGTTGGCCTTATCTGTCTTTTGGCTGGCTTCTGTACCTGGTTCTAGCATTTCCAACTGAATGAGCATTGAAAAGTCATCGAAGATGAAAGGGGGAGTGCTAATGCGGGCACCTGGAGAGCTGGTTGAGTAGATGACTTGATTTCCGAACTTATTTAAGTTGAATCTGTACACGGTGTGGGGGCTTTTAAATATTAGCTCTTGGGAGGAGGTGTTGTAGCTATAGGTTTGTCCATGGTCGTTTTGGCGAGTATCTATAGAGCAGTGTATGGAGAACGTATCGGTGAATTCCTCTGCTTTAAGGTATTCAAAAGGTTCATTAAGGCCCAACCTCCTACACAGGGCGGGAGATCCTACTACTAGACGTTGATTGCTCCAATTTATAATGGTGAAAGGTATTTGAGCGTTCCTGGGAACTTGCGCATTTTTTTTCATGGTGGGTTTCCTCTGGGTGTGCGAGTCAGGCGATGAGTTTTCAGCGCGTACTGTAAAAACTCAAACCTTGTACAAGGATTGATATCGCTGCATAGGCGATCAACCAACTCATCCAAACCTTCAATAGGGCATGCTCACAAAGTTTTTTGATTGAAAACCATACGCTTCAAAAAAAGTAGAAATATTTGAAACCTGTTCGTTCGTGAGGGTTGGTTTTAGCGAAATCACAGTCGTGGGGAAGACAGCTACCGGACTGTATTATTGGTATGTGTCTATCTCCGTCACGGTGAGGGTAGCGAAGGATTCAGCCGTTGTGGCCTGTCAGAGTTGACAGTGAGCTATATTCTTTCGCGATCAAAATGCATGGCATAAGGGATAAATACAGAGGTTGGAGCCATGCCAGAATGGTGATTTGCGTTTTTGTAACTAAATCCATATTTAAAAAACACAAACCCCGGCACAAGGCCGGGGTTCGTGGTGCTTCCTTACAGCCTTACACCAGCGCAGCAATCGCCGCGTTGAAGGTGGTGCTTGGGCGCATGGCTTTGCTGGTCAGCTCAGGGTTGGCGAAGTAGTAACCGCCGATGTCCACTGGCTTGCCTTGGACGGCGTTGAGCTCGGCAACGATTGTTTCTTCGTTGTCGGTCAGGGTCTTGGCCAGGGTCGTGAACTGAGCCTTGAGGGCTGCGTCGTCGTCCTGGGCGGCCAGTGCCTGGGCCCAGAACAGGGTCAGGTAGAAGTGGCTGCCGCGGTTGTCGATGCCGCCGACCTTACGTGAAGGCGACTTGTTGCGGTCCAGGAACTCGCCAGTGGCCTGGTCGAGGGTCTTGGCCAGCACCAGCGCTTTAGGGTTGTCGTAGGTCGCGCCCAGATGTTCCAGGGAGGCGGCCAAGGCCAGGAACTCGCCCAGGGAATCCCAGCGCAGGAAGTTTTCTTCCAGCAGTTGCTGGACGTGCTTGGGTGCCGAACCGCCGGCGCCGGTTTCGAACAGGCCGCCGCCGTTCATCAGCGGCACGATTGACAGCATCTTGGCGCTGGTGCCCAGTTCCATGATCGGGAACAGGTCGGTCAGGTAATCGCGCAGCACGTTACCGGTCACCGAAATGGTGTCCTTGCCTTCGCGGGTACGGCCCAGGGTGAACTTCATCGCGTCGACAGGCGACATGATGCGGATGTCCAGGCCGGAGGTGTCGTGGTCCTTCAGGTAAGCCTGGACCTTCTCGATCATCACGCCATCGTGGGCGCGCATCGGGTCCAGCCAGAAGATCGCCGGGGTGCTGCTGGCGCGGGCACGGTTGACGGCCAGCTTGACCCAATCCTGGATCGGCGCGTCCTTGGTCTGGCACATGCGGAAGATGTCGCCAGCCTCGACGTTCTGCTCCAGCACGGTGCGACCGTTGTTGTCCGAGACACGGACTACACCGTCAGCCTTGATCTGGAAAGTCTTGTCGTGGGAGCCGTACTCTTCGGCTTTCTTGGCCATCAGGCCGACGTTCGGCACGCTGCCCATGGTGGTTGGGTCGAACGCGCCGTGTTGCTTGCAGTCTTCGATCACCGCCTGGTAGATGGTGGCGTAGCAGCGATCCGGGATCACGGCCTTGGTGTCGTGCAGCTGGCCGTCGGTGCCCCACATCTTGCCGGAGTCACGGATCATGGCCGGCATCGAGGCGTCGACGATAACGTCGCTCGGCACGTGCAGGTTGGTGATGCCTTTGTCGGAGTTGACCATCGCCAGCGCCGGACGAACGGCATAGACCGCCTGGATGTCGGCTTCGATCTGCGCCTGCTGCTCGGCCGGCAGGGCCTTGATGCGGGCGTACAGGTCGCCGATGCCGTTGTTCAGGTTGAAGCCGATCTGCTCCAGTACCTGGGCGTGCTTGGCCAGCGCGTCCTTGTAGTACTCGGCGACGATCTGGCCGAACATGATCGGGTCGGAGACCTTCATCATGGTGGCTTTGAGGTGGACCGACAGCAGGACGCCTTTTTGCTTGGCGTCTTCAATTTCAGCGGCGATGAAGTTGCGCAGGGCGTTTTTGCTCATGACTGCGCAGTCGAGGATCTCACCGGCTTGTACGGTGGTCTTTTCCTTCAGGACGGTGGCAGTGCCGTCCTTGGCGATCAGCTCGATTTTCACGCTGCCCGCGGCGTCGATCAGGGCGGCTTTTTCGCTGCCGTAGAAATCACCGGTGCTCATGTGGGCCACGTGGGACTTGGAGTCGGCAGCCCAGGCGCCCATCTTGTGCGGATGCTTGCGGGCATAGTTCTTGACCGACAGCGGCGCGCGGCGGTCGGAGTTGCCTTCGCGCAGGACCGGGTTCACGGCGCTGCCCTTGACCTTGTCGTAGCGGGCGCGGACTTCTTTCTCGGCGTCGGTGCTGACGGTTTCCGGGTAGTCCGGCAGCGCATAGCCCTGGGCCTGCAATTCCTTGACCGCGGCCTGCAGTTGCGGCACTGAGGCGCTGATGTTCGGCAGCTTGATGATGTTGGCTTCAGGCGTGACGGCCAGGTCGCCCAGTTCGGCGAGGTGGTCGGCTACGGCTTTGTCACCCAGTTGCTCGGGGAAGCTGGCCAGGATGCGCCCTGCGAGGGAGATATCGCGGGTTTCCACGGCGATATCGGCCGAAGCGGTAAAAGCTTCGACGATCGGCAGCAGCGAATAGGTGGCGAGGGCAGGCGCTTCGTCGGTGAAGGTATAGATGATCTTCGAGCGGGTGGGCATATTCGGATTAACTCTCTTCTTTGCTAAAGCATGCGCAGAAACTCGAGGGGCGCCGGGTAAGCGCGTTCGTTCAAAGTCATCCGTGAGCCGAATGTCGAGGTTTCTTCGCGGTGATGTTGGGTGCATCAGTCGAGCGTCAAGCGGTTGGGCCGCGGTAACGGACCGGCTTTCAAGCAGGCGGAAAGTCTCGTGATAGAGCCATCAGCCGTCGTGACCCTGTGGTCAGCGGCGGCATTATACATAGGTAGCTGGCGATCTGCCGACGGTTCATAGACTTCCGTACACGTCCATTGGTCTAAACGTCGCAGGTCGCAGGGCTGGGCTATGCTCAAGTTTGGCGCTTTTCCCTTGGTTTTCAGGCTTGTACGCGGCGAAGTTGATTAATTTGCCCGGCATGGGCCGAACGTAGGGTTTGCGTGCCGATACAACTGGGGTACGCTCGAACGCAGCCAGATGTTCAATCCAAGCAATGGAGTTCAGCATGGGGTATCAAAAGATTCAGGTTCCGGCCGTCGGTGACAAAATCACCGTCAATGCAGACCATTCTCTTAATGTTCCCGACAACCCGATCATCCCCTTCATCGAAGGCGATGGCATTGGCGTTGATATCAGTCCGGTCATGATCAAGGTCGTCGACGCAGCGGTTGAGAAGGCTTATGGCGGCAAGCGCAAGATTTCCTGGATGGAAGTCTACGCGGGTGAAAAAGCTACCCAGGTCTACGACCAGGACACTTGGCTTCCCCAGGAAACCCTGGACGCGGTCAAAGACTATGTGGTTTCCATCAAGGGTCCGCTGACCACCCCGGTCGGTGGTGGTATCCGCTCGCTGAACGTAGCGCTGCGCCAGCAACTCGACCTTTATGTCTGCCTGCGCCCGGTGCGCTGGTTCGAAGGCGTGCCCAGCCCGGTCAAGAAGCCTGGCGACGTGGACATGACGATCTTCCGCGAGAACTCCGAAGATATCTATGCCGGTATCGAATGGAAAGCCGGTTCGGCCGAGGCCACCAAGGTCATCAAATTCCTGAAAGAAGAAATGGGCGTCACCAAGATCCGCTTCGACGAAGATTGCGGTATCGGTGTCAAGCCGGTTTCCAAGCAGGGCACCAAGCGCCTGGCGCGCAAAGCCCTGCAATATGTTGTCGACAATGACCGCGATTCGCTGACCATCGTGCATAAAGGCAACATCATGAAGTTCACCGAAGGTGCCTTCAAGGAATGGGCCTACGAAGTAGCAGCCGAGGAATTCGGCGCCACCCTGCTCGACGGCGGGCCGTGGATGCAGTTCAAGAACCCGCGGACCGGCAAGAATGTCATCGTCAAGGACGCCATCGCCGATGCGATGTTGCAGCAGATCCTGCTGCGTCCGGCCGAATACGACGTGATCGCGACCCTGAACCTGAACGGTGACTACCTCTCCGACGCCCTGGCGGCGGAAGTGGGCGGTATCGGTATTGCGCCGGGCGCCAACCTGTCAGACACCGTGGCGATGTTCGAAGCCACCCACGGCACCGCGCCCAAGTATGCAGGCAAGGACCAGGTCAACCCGGGTTCGCTGATCCTGTCGGCGGAGATGATGCTGCGCCACATGGGTTGGACCGAAGCGGCCGACCTGATCATCAAGGGCACCAACGGCGCGATTTCGGCCAAGACCGTGACCTATGACTTCGAACGCTTGATGGACGGCGCCA
Organism: Pseudomonas sp. SWRI92; assembly: GCF_014268685.1. Lineage (NCBI taxonomy): Bacteria > Pseudomonadati > Pseudomonadota > Gammaproteobacteria > Pseudomonadales > Pseudomonadaceae > Pseudomonas > Pseudomonas sp. SWRI92. The sequence goes on along the minus strand of NZ_JABWQY010000007.1, from coordinate 102,676 downwards.
AGCTGGTGTCTTCTTCTGGCTTCGGCGATGCGCTGATTTCGCACATGTAAGCGCGTCCAGGCCACAAAGAAAATGCCCGGTTCGAGTGATCGAACCGGGCATTTTTCATGACGTTGGGGCAGGGCTTCAGTGGTTTTCGGTGACGCGGGTCCGGACGACTACCGGGGCGGCATCGGTCTGCACGTCGACGGGGACAATGGCAATGGCGTGCACGCCCCTGGGTCCCTGGATTTTATCGAATGTCACGGCTTGCCCGGCCTTCAAGGTTTTATAACCGTCCATCTGGATCGCCGAAAAATGTGCAAACAGGTCTTCGGTTTGGTTTTCTTCGTTGATGAAGCCATAGCCCTTGGCATTGTTGAACCATTTTACCTTTCCCTTGAATCGCATCCCGGTGCCCGACATACCAATTTCCCTCTGCAACACACCCCGGCAACGGAGTATCATCCTGATCATCCGCCGTCGATCAATGGAAATCGGATTGACTTCGCGGACCTTTTTAACCCACGGTGGGCTCTATTGGTTGTAACACCGATTTCCCGATAGTCAAGGTGATCGGGCAGTAGCGGTTGAAATCGCCTGCAAGTGGCCCCATCACTGTATTCGCTAACTAAACGAACCTTTCTTTCCATGCATGCAATCAGCCAGATTCGACTAACATTCAATCAGGATCGCCCGGATCAACATGACGACGATTCCGCAGGCATTGCTGTTCAGGAAGCAAAGCCGGCGTTACAGGCACCACCGATGTACAAGGTGGTTTTGTTCAACGATGACTACACACCGATGGATTTCGTCGTCGAAGTGCTCGAGGTGTTTTTTAACCTGAATCGCGAGCTGGCGACCAAGGTCATGCTGGCCGTCCATACAGAGGGACGGGCAGTATGTGGAGTGTTTACCCGCGACATCGCCGAGACGAAGGCCATGCAGGTCAACCAGTACGCCCGGGAAAGCCAGCATCCGCTACTCTGTGAAATCGAGAAGGACGGTTAACGCCGACCACTTGGGTATGAGGTGAAGCTATGTTAAACCGCGAGCTCGAAGTCACCCTCAATCTTGCCTTCAAGGAGGCTCGTTCGAAGCGTCATGAGTTCATGACCGTCGAGCACCTGCTGCTGGCCCTATTGGATAACGAGGCTGCCGCCACCGTTTTGCGTGCCTGCGGCGCAAACCTCGATAAACTCAAGCATGATTTGCAGGAGTTCATCGACTCCACCACGCCATTGATCCCCGTCCACGATGAGGATCGCGAAACCCAGCCAACCCTGGGCTTCCAGCGTGTCCTGCAACGTGCTGTCTTTCATGTACAGAGCTCGGGCAAGCGTGAAGTGACCGGAGCCAACGTGCTGGTCGCGATCTTCAGTGAACAGGAAAGCCAGGCGGTTTTCCTGCTCAAGCAGCAGAGCGTTGCACGTATCGATGTCGTCAACTACATCGCCCATGGCATCTCCAAAGTGCCGGGGCATGGCGATCATTCCGAGGGTGAGCAGGATATGCAGGACGACGAGGGCGGTGAGTCTTCTTCTTCGGGCAATCCGCTGGATGCCTATGCCAGCAACCTGAACGAACTGGCGCGCCAGGGGCGTATCGACCCGCTGGTCGGGCGCGAGTCGGAAGTCGAGCGTGTCGCGCAGATCCTGGCTCGGCGTCGCAAGAACAACCCGCTGCTGGTGGGCGAGGCGGGCGTCGGCAAGACCGCGATCGCCGAAGGCCTGGCCAAGCGCATCGTCGACAATCAGGTGCCGGACCTGCTCGCCAATAGCGTGGTGTATTCCCTCGACCTCGGCGCCTTGCTGGCCGGTACCAAATACCGCGGTGACTTCGAGAAGCGCTTCAAGGCGTTGCTCGGCGAGCTGAAGAAGCGTCCCCAGGCGATCCTGTTCATTGACGAGATCCATACCATTATCGGTGCGGGGGCGGCGTCGGGTGGCGTGATGGATGCATCCAACCTGCTCAAGCCGTTGCTGTCGTCGGGCGATATCCGCTGCATTGGCTCGACCACGTTCCAGGAGTTCCGCGGGATCTTCGAGAAGGACCGTGCCTTGGCGAGGCGCTTCCAGAAGGTCGATGTGTCGGAGCCGTCGGTGGAAGACACCATCGGTATCCTGCGCGGGCTCAAGGGCCGCTTCGAGCTGCATCACGGCATCGAATACAGCGATGAAGCCCTGCGCGCCGCCGCCGAACTGGCCTCGCGCTACATCAATGACCGGCATATGCCGGACAAGGCCATCGATGTGATCGACGAGGCGGGCGCCTACCAGCGCCTGCAGCCGGTGGAGAAACGCGTCAAGCGCATCGAAGTACCGCAAGTCGAGGACATCGTTGCGAAAATCGCGCGGATTCCGCCAAAACACGTCACGAGTTCCGACAAGGAATTGCTGCGTAACCTGGAGCGCGACCTGAAGTTGACGGTGTTCGGCCAGGATGCGGCCATCGACTCGCTGTCGACCGCCATCAAGCTGTCCCGCGCCGGTCTCAAGTCGCCGGACAAACCGGTGGGTTCGTTCCTGTTCGCCGGTCCTACCGGTGTCGGCAAGACCGAGGCGGCGCGGCAATTGGCCAAGGCGATGGGCATCGAGCTGGTGCGCTTCGACATGTCCGAGTACATGGAGCGTCACACCGTTTCGCGTCTGATCGGTGCGCCTCCAGGTTATGTCGGTTTCGACCAGGGCGGCTTGCTGACCGAGGCGATTACCAAGCAACCGCACTGCGTGCTGTTGCTCGATGAGATCGAGAAGGCGCATCCGGAAGTCTTCAACTTGCTCCTGCAAGTCATGGATCACGGTACGCTGACCGATAACAACGGGCGCAAGGCGGATTTCCGCAACGTGATCATCATCATGACCACGAATGCCGGTGCCGAGACCGCGGCGCGCGCTTCGATCGGTTTCACCCATCAGGACCACTCGTCCGATGCGATGGAAGTGATCAAGAAGAGCTTCACGCCTGAATTCCGCAACCGCCTGGACACCATTATCCAGTTCGGTCGCCTCAGTCATGAAGTCATCAAGAGCGTGGTGGACAAGTTCCTTACCGAACTTCAGGCGCAGCTCGAAGACAAGCGCGTATTGCTGGAAGTCACCGATGCGGCTCGTAGTTGGCTGGCGGAAGGTGGTTACGACGTGACGATGGGCGCGCGGCCGATGGCTCGCCTGATCCAGGACAAGATCAAGCGTCCGCTGGCCGAGGAAATCCTCTTCGGCGAACTGGCCGAGCATGGCGGTGTGGTCCACATCGACATCAAGGACGGCGAGCTGACGTTCGACTTCGAAACCACGGCCGAAATGGCCTGACCGTTAGCTGTATCAAGCAAAAGGCGCCGAAAGGCGCCTTTTTGCTGTGTGTTGGGATCGTTCCCACGCTCCGCGTGGGAGCGCCTCAACGGACGCTCCGCGTTCGGCTTTTGGGACGCAGAGCGTCCCTGGCTGCATTCCCACGCGGAGCGTGGGAACGATCCACAAACAAAAACGCCCGACATGAGCCGGGCGTTTTGTATTGACTTGTTAGCGAGCGCGGTAAGTGATGCGCCCTTTGCTCAAGTCATAGGGCGTCAGCTCGACGCGCACTTTGTCACCGGTAAGAATACGAATGTAGTTCTTGCGCATCTTGCCGGAGATATGCGCGGTTACGACGTGCCCATTTTCCAACTCCACACGAAACATGGTGTTGGGCAGGGTGTCGACGACAGTGCCTTCCATTTCGAAGCTGTCTTCTTTCGACATGCAGTAAAGCCCTCGGTATCCAGTGAATGGCCCGGTGCAACTGCGCCAGGCAAAAGCGGCGTGCATTGTGCCCGAAAAAGGGGGGGCAAGCCAAGGGGTTCTTGGGAGGTTCATCAATGAGGCTGGCGCCGGGACCGAGCAAGAACCCGCGAGCTGCCTTAGTTCAAGACAACCCACCGCTGGTTGATCAGCAATTCAATGGGCCGATATTGGGTCTTGTAGTTCATTTTTTTGCAGTTCTTGATCCAGTAGCCCAGGTAGACCGCTTCCAGGCCCAGGCGCCGGCATTCGTTGATTTGCCAAAGGATTGCGTAGCGTCCGAGGCTGCGTTTTTCTTCGTCGGGCTCGTAAAAGGTATACACCGCGGACAGCCCGTTGGGCAGCAGGTCGGTGACGGCGATGGCCATCAACTTGCCTTCGAGGCGAAACTCATAGAACCGCGAAAATGGCAGGTCGCGTACCAGGAAGGTCGAGAATTGGTCCCGGCTGGGTGGGTACATGTCGCCGTCGGCGTGGCGCTGTTCGATGTAACGCTGGTACAGGTCGAAGTATTCTTCGCTGAACTGTGGCTTGGCCGGCCGAACCTGCAGGTCGGCGTTGCGCTTGAAAATGCGCTTCTGCTGGCGATTGGGCGTGAATCGAGCCACCGGGATGCGCGCGGGAACGCATGCATTGCAATGCTGGCAATGGGGCCGGTAGAGATGATCGCCACTGCGACGAAAACCCATCTCCGACAAGTCTGCGTAGACATGCACATCCATGGGCTGGCTAGGGTCGAGGAACAGCGTCGTGGCCTGCTCCTCAGGCAGATAACTGCAGGAGTGGGGTTGAGTGGCATAGAACTTCAAGCGCGCCAACTCAGTCATGATCGACCCTCGGAAATAAACTTCAATTGAAGTGTAAGCCAGGAGCGCGAATATCGCTCAGCAAACCCAGGAGGCACGGTTGGGCTGATCCAGGTGGGCCTTCAGGTAACCGGCGAACGCTGCGCGCGGAATCGATCGCGCACCCAGGCTGTGCAGGTGCTCGGTGGGCATCTGGCAGTCGATCAGCACGAAACCCGCTTCCTTGAGATGTTGGACCAGGGTTGCGAAGCCGAATTTCGACGCGTTGTCGGCCCGGCTGAACATCGACTCGCCAAAAAACAGTTGCCCCATCGCCAGGCCGTACAGGCCGCCCACCAATGCGCCCTGATCCCAGACTTCCACCGAGTGGGCGAAGCCGCGCTGGTGCAATTCCAGATAAGCGGTCTGCATGGCGTCGGTGATCCAAGTGCCGTCGGCATAATCGCGGGGTGCGGCGCACGCCTTGATGACAGCGGCGAAATCCCGGTCGAACGTCACTTCATAGCGTTGCTTGCGCAACAGCTTGTTCAGGCTGCGCGAGACGTGCAGTTCGTCGGGAAACAGCACCGTACGCGGGTCCGGCGACCACCAAAGGATTGGTTGGCCCTCCGAGAACCAGGGAAAGCAGCCGTGACGATAGGCCTGGATCAACCGATCGGCAGACAGGTCCCCGCCGGCAGCCAGCAGGCCATTGGGGTCGCGCATGGCCTTTTCCAATGGCGGGAAATCGAATGTGTTGCGTTGTAACCAAGTGAGCATCGTTATCCGGGCGTGCAGAAGGGTAGGGTGGCCGGGCCCCGAAGGGATCGGTGCCCGGCCTAGAGGTTAACCGTCAAACGGTCGGAATGTCATCGAGATACTTCTCTGCATCCAGTGCGGCCATGCAACCGGCGCCGGCCGACGTAATGGCTTGTCGATAGACATGATCGGCCACGTCGCCAGCGGCGAAAATGCCTTCGATGTCGGTGGCGGTGGCATTGCCCTCGCTGCCGCCGCGTACGATCAGGTAACCGTCGCGCATCTGCAACTGGCCTTGGAACAAGTCGGTATTGGGTTTATGTCCGATGGCAATGAACACCCCGGCCAGGGACAGCGTGCTGGTTTCGCCCGTCTCGCTGTGCCGCAGGCGCGCGCCGGTCACGCCGCTGGCGTCACCCAGCACTTCGTCCAGGTTCTGGTTCCAGTGCAGCCGGATGTTGCCGCTGGCGGCTTTGTCGAAGAGTTTGTCCTGGAGTATTTTTTCCGAGCGTAGCTTGTCCCGTCGGTGAACCAAATGCACTTCCTTGGCGATGTTGGACAGGTACAAGGCTTCTTCCACTGCGGTATTGCCGCCGCCGATCACCGCCACTACCTGGTTCTTATAGAAGAAACCGTCGCAGGTCGCGCAGGCTGAAACGCCTTTGCCGGCGAAGGTTTCCTCCGAGGGCAGGCCGAGGTATTGGGCAGAGGCGCCGGTGGCGATAATCAGTGCGTCGCAGGTGTAGGTGCCGCTGTCGCCGACCAGTTCGAACGGACGCTGCTGCAACTTGGCGGTGTGGATATGGTCGTAGACGATCTGCGTGTCGAAGCGCTCGGCGTGCCGTTGCATGCGCTCCATCAGCACCGGTCCGGTCAGGCCCTCGACGTCGCCGGGCCAGTTATCGACTTCCACCGTGGTCGTGAGCTGGCCACCGGCCTGCATGCCGGTAATGACGACGGGTTTGAGATTGGCACGGGCGGCGTAGACAGCTGCGCTGTACCCCGCGGGGCCGGAACCGAGAATAATCAGGCGTGAATGCTTCGCTTCGCTCATAAAAACACCTCATAAGCCTTTGTCACAAAAGAGAATGCATGCTCAAATTGGCGCCCATCAACCCCTGTTTCTGGCTATGCTGTCGCCGAGCGTACGAGCAATGCCTCGGGCGTGACAAACCCGTACAATGCTTGAGTTTTGAACGCAGGAGCGGCAAAAGATCAAATCTTCGGCAACACCTGCGGTTTTCCGGACGCATGCCACAGTGGTAAAAGTAGTACCGGTTGTGCACATTCACTTTTTTACCTGCTCGTCATGGGCAGTTTTTTATAGTCATTCAACAGATGGACGCGCCATTGGCGCAGGAAAAGAAGCGTTTTGAAGAAATCCACCGCAGCACCCAAGACAATCGTTCCGCTCTGGCGCCAACAATTGCACTACCGGCTCAAGGAAGGTGCGTTGATCGCCATCGGTGCCTTGTGCCTGTTCCTGATGATGGCCTTGCTGACCTACGGCAAGGACGATCCGGGCTGGAGCCATAACAGCAAGATCGAAGACGTGCAGAATTTTGGCGGTCCGGCCGGTTCCTACAGCGCCGACATCCTGTTCATGGTGCTGGGCTATTTCGCCTACATTTTCCCGTTGCTGCTGGCGATCAAGACCTACCAGATTTTTCGCCAGCGCCATGAGCCGTGGCAGTGGAGCGGCTGGCTGTTCTCCTGGCGCCTGATCGGCCTGGTGTTCCTCGTGCTGTCGGGTGCCGCGCTGGCCCATATCCATTTCCATGCACCCACCGGCTTGCCGGCCGGGGCGGGCGGCGCGCTGGGGGAAAGCCTCGGCGACCTGGCCAGGAATGCCCTGAATATCCAAGGCAGTACCTTGCTCTTTATCGCCCTGTTCCTGTTCGGCCTGACGGTGTTCACCGACCTGTCGTGGTTCAAGGTCATGGACGTCACCGGCAAGATCACCCTCGACCTGATCGAGTTGATCCAGGGCGCGTTGAACCGCTGGTGGACGGCGCGCAACGAGCGCAAGCAACTGGTGGCGCAACTGCGTGAAGTCGACGACCGCGTCCACGACGTGGTGGCCCCGACGACGCCGGACAAACGCGAGCAGGCCAAGGTCAAGGAACGCCTGATCGAACGCGAGCAGGCCCTGAGCAAACACATGTCCGAGCGGGAAAAACAGGTGCCGCCGGTCATCACCATGGCCCCGACCAAGCCGCCCGAGCAAAGCAAGCGCGTGCAGAAGGAAAAACAGGCGCCGCTGTTCGTCGACAGCGCGGTGGAAGGCACCTTGCCGCCGATCTCGATCCTGGACCCTGCCGAGAAGAAGCAACTCAATTATTCTCCCGAATCCCTGGCGGCCGTTGGGCACCTGCTGGAAATCAAGCTCAAGGAGTTCGGGGTCGAGGTCTCGGTGGATTCGATCCATCCAGGTCCGGTGATTACCCGTTACGAAATCCAGCCGGCCGCCGGCGTGAAAGTCAGCCGCATCTCCAACCTGGCCAAGGACCTGGCGCGTTCCCTGGCCGTGACCAGCGTCCGGGTCGTGGAAGTGATTCCCGGCAAGACCACCGTGGGCATCGAGATTCCCAACGAAGACCGCCAGATCGTGCGTTTCTCCGAAGTGCTGTCCACCCCTGAGTACGATAACCACAAGTCGCCGGTCACCCTGGCCCTGGGCCACGACATCGGCGGCAAGCCGGTCATCACCGACCTGGCGAAAATGCCTCACCTGCTGGTGGCCGGTACCACCGGTTCCGGTAAGTCGGTGGGGGTGAACGCGATGATCCTGTCGATCTTGTTCAAGTCCGGCCCGGAAGACGCCAAGCTGATCATGATCGACCCGAAGATGCTCGAATTGTCGATCTACGAGGGCATTCCGCATTTGCTGTGCCCAGTGGTCACCGACATGAAGGACGCGGCCAATGCCCTGCGCTGGAGCGTTGCCGAGATGGAGCGCCGCTACAAGCTGATGGCAAAGATGGGCGTGCGCAACCTGTCGGGCTTCAACGCCAAGGTCAAGGAGGCCGAGGAAGCCGGTACGCCGTTGACCGACCCGTTGTATCACCGCGAAAACATCCACGACGAAGCGCCATTGCTGCACAAGCTGCCGACCATCGTCGTTGTGGTAGACGAATTCGCCGACATGATGATGATCGTCGGCAAGAAGGTCGAAGAGCTGATCGCCCGTATCGCCCAGAAGGCCCGTGCGGCCGGTATCCACTTGATCCTCGCGACCCAGCGGCCATCGGTGGATGTGATCACCGGTCTGATCAAGGCCAACATTCCGACGCGCATGGCATTCCAGGTGTCGAGCAAGATCGACTCACGGACGATCATCGACCAGGGCGGCGCCGAACAACTCCTGGGCCACGGCGACATGCTCTATATGCCGCCCGGTACCAGCCTGCCAATCCGCGTGCACGGTGCGTTTGTTTCCGATGACGAAGTGCACCGCGTGGTAGAGGCCTGGAAGCTGCGCGGCGCGCCTGAATATAACGACGACATTCTTGCCGGTGTCGAAGAAGCCGGTAGCGGTTTTGAAGGCAGCAGCGGTGGCGGCGACGACGACGCCGAAACCGACGCGCTTTATGACGAGGCGGTGCAGTTCGTCCTGGAAAGCCGCCGGGCTTCGATTTCCGCCGTACAGCGCAAGCTGAAGATCGGTTACAACCGCGCCGCACGCATGATCGAAGCCATGGAAATGGCCGGTGTGGTGACGGCGATGAACACCAACGGCTCGCGCGAAGTACTGGCGCCGGGCCCGATGCGCGACTGATGACCCGGGCGGCGTGGTGACACGTCGCTCGCCCCCCACGAATTCATGAGGACTCCCATGCGCCTGATTCGCATGCTGCTTTTGCCCGTATTGGCCGTGACCACTTTGTCGGCCCATGCCGGCGAAAAGGACGTGGCCCGCCTGACCCAGTTGTTGGGCGGCTCCCAGACCCTGACCGCGCGCTTCTCGCAATTGACCCTCGATGGCAGTGGTACTCAATTGCAGGAAACGGCGGGTGACATGGCCCTGCAGCGTCCAGGGCTGTTCTACTGGCACACCGATGCGCCTGCCGAACAGCTGATGGTGTCGGATGGCAAGAAAGTCTCCCTGTGGGACCCGGACCTGGAACAGGTGACGATCAAGACCCTCGACCAGCGCCTGACCCAGACGCCAGCGCTGCTGCTCTCCGGTGACATCTCCGAGATCAGCCAGAGCTTCGACATCACCTCCAAGGAAGCGGGCGGCGTGATTGACTTCACCCTCAAGCCCAAGACCAAGGACAGCCTGTTCGACAGCCTGCGCCTGTCGTTTCGCAACGGCCTGGTCAACGACATGCAACTGATCGACAGTGTCGGCCAGCGTACCAACATCCTGTTTACCGGGGTCAAGGCCAATCAGCCGATCGCCCCGTCCAAGTTCAAGTTCGACATCCCCAAGGGTGCCGACGTGATCCAGGAATAACCCTACGCCTGGAGGTTGCATAAGCAGTGATGGACCTGTTTCGAAGCGCCCCGATTGCCCAGCCACTGGCCGCCCGCCTGCGGGCGACCAACCTGGATGAGTACGTCGGTCAGGAGCATGTGCTCGCCCGGGGCAAGCCCCTGCGTGAGGCCCTGGAACAGGGGGCCTTGCACTCGATGATTTTCTGGGGGCCTCCCGGCGTGGGCAAGACCACGTTGGCGCGGTTGCTCGCGGAAGTCTCGGACGCGCATTTCGAAACCGTGTCGGCGGTGCTGGCCGGGGTCAAGGAGATCCGTCAGGCGGTGGAAATCGCCAAGCAGCAAGCCGGCCAATACGGCAAGCGCACCATCCTGTTTGTCGATGAAGTGCATCGCTTCAACAAGTCCCAGCAGGACGCCTTCCTGCCCTACGTCGAAGACGGCACGCTGATTTTCATCGGCGCGACCACCGAGAACCCCTCGTTCGAGCTCAACAACGCCTTGCTGTCCCGGGCGCGGGTCTATGTCCTCAAGAGCCTCGATGAGGCAGCGATGCGCAAGCTGGTGCATCGCGCGTTGACCGAAGAGCGCGGCCTGGGTAAGCGTCAGCTCAGCCTCAGCGATGAAGGCTTCCAGATCCTGTTCAGCGCCGCCGACGGCGATGGCCGGCGCCTGCTCAATTTATTGGAAAACGCCTCGGACCTCGCCGAAGACAACAGCGAGATCGACGTCGAGCTGCTGCAAAGCCTGCTGGGCGATACCCGACGCCGTTTCGACAAGGGCGGCGAGGCGTTCTATGACCAGATTTCGGCGCTGCACAAATCCATACGCGGCTCCAACCCCGACGCCGCTCTTTATTGGTTCGCCCGGATGATCGACGGCGGCTGCGATCCGCTGTACCTGGCCCGACGCGTGGTGCGCATGGCCAGCGAAGACATCGGCAATGCCGATCCGCGGGCCTTGAGCCTGTGCCTGGCGGCCTGGGACGTACAGGAACGCCTTGGCAGTCCGGAAGGCGAGCTCGCTGTGGCCCAGGCCATCACTTATCTGGCCTGCGCGCCGAAAAGCAATGCCGTCTACATGGGCTTCAAGGCGGCGATGCGCAGCGCCACCGAACACGGTTCCCTCGAAGTCCCGTTGCACCTGCGCAACGCGCCTACCAAGCTCATGAAGCAACTGGGCTATGGCGAAGAATACCGTTACGCCCACGACGAGCCCGACGCCTACGCCGCCGGCGAAGACTATTTTCCCGAAGAACTCGAGCCCCAGTCGTTCTATCAACCGGTGCCCCGTGGCCTGGAATTGAAGATCGGCGAGAAGCTCAATCATTTGGCACAGCTGGACCGACTGAGTCCACGGCAGCGGAGAAAACCTTGATCCCCTTGATTCTTGCGGTCTCTGCCGGTGGCGTCGCCGGCACGCTGTTGCGTTTCGCCACGGGCAACTGGATCAATGCAAATTGGCCACGGCACTTCTATACCGCGACGCTGGCCGTTAATATCGTGGGCTGTCTGCTGATCGGCGTTCTTTACGGCCTTTTTTTGATTCGTCCCGAGGTGCCCATCGAGGTGCGCGCGGGATTGATGGTCGGCTTTCTTGGCGGCCTGACGACTTTTTCATCCTTCTCACTGGATACGGTGCGCCTGCTGGAAAGCGGGCAGGTGCCGCTGGCCCTGGGCTACGCGGCCATCAGCGTGTTCGGCGGGCTGCTCGCCACCTGGGCCGGCCTGTCCTTGACCAAACTTTGATAACGAGAGACCGACATGCTCGATTCCAAACTGTTACGTAGCAACCTCCAGGACGTAGCGGACCGCCTGGCATCCCGCGGCTTTGCCCTGGACGTCGCGCGCATCGAAGCGCTGGAAGAACAGCGCAAGACCGTCCAGACCCGCACCGAAGCCCTGCAGGCTGAACGTAACGCGCGCTCCAAATCCATCGGCCAGGCCAAGCAGCGCGGTGAAGACATCGCGCCGCTGATGGCCGATGTCGAGCGCATGGCGGGCGAGTTGAGTGCCGGCAAGACCGAACTGGACGCGATCCAGAGCGAGCTGGATTCGATCCTGTTGGGCATCCCGAACCTGCCTCACGAATCGGTGCCGCTCGGCGAAGACGAAGACGGCAACGTCGAAGTGCGCCGCTGGGGCACGCCAACCACCTTCGATTTCCCGGTACAGGACCACGTGGCGCTGGGCGAGAAATTCGGCTGGCTGGACTTCGAGACCGCGGCCAAGTTGTCGGGCGCGCGTTTCGCCCTGCTGCGCGGGCCGATCGCCCGTCTGCATCGCGCACTGGCGCAGTTTATGATCAACCTGCACGTCACCGAGCACGGCTATGAAGAGGCCTACACGCCGTACCTGGTCCAGGCGCCTGCGTTGCAGGGCACCGGCCAGTTGCCGAAGTTCGAGGAAGACCTGTTCAAGATCAGCCGCGAGGGCGAGGCCGACCTGTACCTGATTCCGACCGCCGAAGTCTCGCTGACCAACATCGTGGCCGGCGAGATCGTCGACGCCAAGCAACTGCCGATCAAGTTCGTTGCCCACACGCCGTGCTTCCGCAGTGAAGCCGGCGCATCTGGCCGTGACACCCGCGGGATGATCCGCCAGCACCAGTTCGACAAGGTCGAGATGGTCCAGGTCGTCGAGCCGTCGAAATCCATGGAAGCCCTGGAAAGCCTGACCGCCAACGCCGAGAAGGTCCTGCAATTGCTGGAACTGCCGTATCGCACCCTGGCGCTGTGCACGGGCGACATGGGCTTCAGCGCGGTGAAGACCTACGATCTGGAAGTCTGGATCCCGAGCCAGGACAAGTACCGCGAGATTTCGTCGTGCTCCAACTGCGGCGACTTCCAGGCCCGCCGCATGCAGGCGCGTTTCCGCAACCCGGAAACCGGCAAGCCGGAACTGGTCCACACCCTCAATGGCTCCGGCCTGGCGGTGGGTCGTACCCTGGTGGCAGTGCTGGAAAACTACCAGCAGGCCGACGGTTCGATCCGTGTGCCCGAGGTGTTGAAACCCTACATGGGCGGCATCGAGGTCATCGGCTAAATGGACTATTTGCCACTGTTCCACAACCTGCGCGGCAGCCGCGTGCTGGTGGTTGGCGGCGGGGAGATTGCCTTGCGCAAGTCCCGCTTGCTGGCCGATGCCGGCGCGTTGCTGCGGGTGGTCGCACCCGACATCGAGCCGCAGTTGCGGGAGTTGGTCAGTGGCAGCGGCGGTGAGTGCATCCTGCGCGGTTACGTGGAAGCGGACCTGGACGGCTGCGGCCTGGTCATCGCCGCCACCGATGACGAGCCGCTCAACGCCCAGGTCTCGGCCGATGCTCACAAGCGTTGCGTGCCGGTCAACGTCGTGGACGCGCCGGCGCTGTGCAGTGTGATCTTTCCGGCGATCGTCGACCGTTCGCCCTTGGTCATCGCGGTGTCCAGTGGTGGTGATGCTCCGGTGTTGGCGAGGCTGATCCGCGCCAAGCTGGAGACCTGGATTCCGTCGACCTACGGGCAACTGGCCGGGCTGGCGGCGCGTTTTCGCAATCAGGTCAAAGGCTTGTTTCCCGACGTGCAGCAGCGTCGGGCTTTCTGGGAAGAAGTGTTCCAGGGTCCTATTGCCGACCGTCAATTGGCGGGGCAGGGTGCCGAAGCCGAGCGCCTGCTGCGGGAGAAAATCGACGGCCAGGCACCAAACGCGGCGGGCGAGGTGTATCTGGTGGGTGCCGGGCCGGGCGATCCGGACCTGCTGACCTTCCGCGCCTTGCGCCTGATGCAGCAGGCGGACGTCGTGCTTTACGACCGCCTGGTAGCCCCGGCGATCCTTGAGCTGTGCCGACGCGACGCCGAACGCATCTACGTGGGCAAGCGCCGTTCCGAACACGCCGTGCCCCAGGACCAGATCAACCAGCAATTGGTTGATTTGGCCCGGCAAGGCAAGCGTGTGGTTCGGTTGAAGGGTGGCGACCCTTTCATCTTCGGCCGCGGCGGCGAAGAAATCGAGGAACTGGCGGCCCATGGCATTCCGTTCCAGGTTGTCCCAGGCATCACCGCTGCCAGTGGATGCGCGGCCTATGCCGGGATCCCGCTGACCCATCGCGACTATGCGCAGTCGGTGCGTTTCATCACTGGCCATCTCAAGGACGGCACCAGCGACTTGCCATGGGCGGACCTGGTCTCCCCGGCGCAGACGCTGGTGTTCTACATGGGGTTGGTGGGGCTGCCAGTCATTTGCGAGGAGCTGATCAAGCACGGCCGCGCGGCGGACACGCCGGCAGCGCTGATCCAGCAAGGCACGACGTCAAACCAGCGGGTCTTCACTGGCACCCTGGCGGACTTGCCACGGCTGGTGGCCGAGCACGAGGTCCATGCGCCGACGCTGGTGATCGTTGGGGAAGTGGTGCAACTGCGCGAGAAACTGGCATGGTTCGAAGGGGCTCAGGGGCAGGTCTGAAGAAGCGGTTGATCGTTCCCATTTGATCGTTCCCACGCTCCGCGTGGGAACGCCGCCTGGGACGCTCCGCGTTCCGTTCTCAATCCCCGATCCCGCGCCAAATACCTTTTCCACTCAACCGTTCCCGATCATGGGCAACCGTGAAATCCTGCTTCGGCCCCTTGGGCACGATTCCATTGGGATTGATGGTCTTGTGGCTGCCGTAGTAATGACTCTGGATATGCGTGAAATCCACGGTTTCAGCGATCCCAGGCCACTGGTACAACTCCCGCAGCCAGTTCGACAGGTTCGGGTAGTCGGCAATGCGTCGCAGGTTGCATTTGAAGTGGCCGTAGTACACCGCGTCAAAACGGATCATCGTCGTGAACAAACGGATATCCGCTTCAGTCAGGTATTCGCCGGCCAGGTAGCGGCGGGTTTCAAGCAGGGCTTCCAATCGATCCAGTTCGGCAAAGAGTTGGTCGAAGGCTTCTTCGTAAGCGGCCTGGGTGGTCGCGAACCCGGCGCGGTAGACGCCGTTGTTTACCGCCGGGTAGATCCGCTCGTTCAACCCATCGATTTCCCGGCGCAGGTGCTCGGGATAGAGGTCCAGGTCGTTGCCGGTGAGGTCATCGAAAGCGCTGTTGAACATGCGGATGATTTCCGCTGATTCGTTGTTGACGATCCGCTGTTGCTGTTTGTCCCACAGGGCCGGCACGGTGACGCGACCGGTGTAGTCCGGCGTGTCGGCGGTATAGCGCTGATGAAGAAATTGCAGATGGTCGAGTTTGTCGCCGGTGGAGCCGTGAGCCTGGTCGAAGGTCCAGCCGTTTTCCAGCATCAGGTAGCTGACTACCGAGACATCGATCAGGTCTTCAAGGCCTTTGAGCTTGCGAAAGATCAGCGTGCGATGCGCCCAAGGGCAGGCGAGGGACACATACAAGTGATAGCGCCCGGCGTCGGCGGCAAAACCGTTCTTGCCGTCAGCGGTGATCCAGTGACGGCGTTGCGCCTGCTCACGTTGGAAACTGCCGTCTTTGCTTTCGTACCACTGGTCTTGCCAGCGGCCCTCGACCAACAAACCCATCTCGATGTCCTCGCTCAATACTGTTTGGAGACGAGTCTATTCCGATAGGTTCGAACTAAAAGCGCAAAGGTTGGGCGTTGATGATCGGTTAAATCGATCTATCCCGTGCATCCCAATACTGCCGGGCGCGGTCGAAAGCCGCTTCGCGAGTCAGCCCCAGGCCGCGCAAGGCCAAGGCCATGGTGGCGATCAGCGCCAGTTGCGGGTAGCTGTCCTCGACGTCACCGCGCCAGATCGCTTTCAAATGCTCGGGGTCGAGGGTCTCCGGCTTGACGTGGCGCTGCTCGGCCAGTCGCGGCCATTCTTCATCCCAACTGGCGCCGCCGGTGGTGCCGTACAAATGACTGTCGGCGTCCGGGTTGATTTCGATCTCGCCGCCGTCGCCCTTGATCACGATGGCGGTATCGCCCAGTAATCCGCTGGCATCGCGATGCACAGCCTG
This sequence comes from Pseudomonas sp. SWRI92, assembly GCF_014268685.1. Taxonomy (NCBI): domain Bacteria; kingdom Pseudomonadati; phylum Pseudomonadota; class Gammaproteobacteria; order Pseudomonadales; family Pseudomonadaceae; genus Pseudomonas; species Pseudomonas sp. SWRI92. Next base: position 86,987 of record NZ_JABWQY010000007.1, on the reverse strand, counting down.
GTAGCCGGGATGGAAGATGCTTTGCAGGCCGCAACGCGCACCCAGCGGGTTGAGGATTCGTGCCAGGGAGTGGATCGGCGAGCGCAGGCCCAAGGTATTACGCAGGTCGATCATTCGTTGCATTTGCGGGGCCCAGTCCACCAGCGGCATGAACGCCAGGCCACCGTTGTCCAGCGCCATGCCGACCTGCTGCCAATCGCGGCACAACGCAATATTCAAGAAACCGAGCAGCTGTTCGGTGTAGAGCCTGCCCGCCGTGTGAGCGCCACCGCCGTGCATGAAGATCCGCACGCCGTTCTGCCCGAGGCATTTGGCCGCCAGCAGATACCAGGGCAGGTGGCGCTTCTTGCCGGCATAGGTCGGCCAGTCGAGGTCAACCGCCAAGGCCGGAACCACCAGGCGTTGGCGCAAGGCTTCGGTGAAGCCGGCCATTTCCTCGGCGCTTTCTTCCTTGTGCCGCAACAGCATCAGGAACGCGCCGAGCTGGGTCTCTTCGACTTGCTCATCGAGCACCATGCCCATGGCTTCGCGGGCTTCTTCGCGGGTCAGGTTGCGCGCGCCGCGCTTGCCTTTGCCAAGGATGCGCACAAATTGGGCGAACGGATGTTCGGCCGGGGTCTCGAGGGTCAGCGCTGGAAAGTCGGTCATAAGCAATTCGTCGGTTTGGGCAGGCCCGCCAGCTTGGCGGCGAGTTTGGCGGGAGTGCCTTTGAACAATCGATTCAGGTGCAGACTGTTGCCCTTGTCCACGCCGAGTTTCAGCGCGGTGTACTTGATCAGCGGCCGAGTCGCGGGGGAGAGCTGGAATTCATCATAGAAGGCCCGCAGCAATTCGAGGACTTCCCAGTGCTCGGGGCTCAGCTCGATGCCTTCGGCGGCGGCCAGGGCCGTGGCGACGTCGGCCGACCAATCGCATCGGTCGGCAAGGTAGCCGTCCTTGTCCAGCGCGAGGGTGCGCGCGCCCACGGTCAACGCATTCATAGCCAACTGTTGACCTTGTCATGCTGGATCGACAGCTCGACAAATGCAGGGTAGTCGATGGCTTCGGCCCAGTCTGGAACGGGCAGGGCACGGGCCTGGGCGTCTTCCGCGAGTACGAACACCTTGCGGCTGCCGGACTGCAACGTTTCAAACGGCACGGTGCCAGGTTGCAGCGCATACGTCGCGTCGCCGCACAGCAGCAACGCGTCCTCGCTTCCGAGCACCCGCAGGCAGCTGGCGAGGCGGTTATCGCCGAAGGGCGAATGAGACAATACATGCAAAGTCGACATCAGAGGGTGATCACCTGGTCGTATCGGTCAATGAGCGCGGCGACGTCCGGCGTGCTCAGTACTTTCACCTCGCCCAGCGCCAGGGCATCGGTGGCAACGCCGCGTTCGGCGGCGCTGTCGGCGCAGAGGAACAGGTCTTCGACACCGAACATCGGCAAGGCCTGCAGGTTGGCACTCAGGTCCTTTTGCTGGACGGCCTTGGCGTCCTGGCGGGCGACGAGCTGGAACACGCCGTCATCGAGAAACAGCAGGCCGATGGGCAGGTCGAACGCGCCGCCGGCCAGCACAACGTCTAGCGCTTCCCGGGCGCCAGGGCCGGACCATGGCGCCTGACGGCTGATCAGCAATAAAGACTTGGCCATCACGCGCCTCCAAAACAGATCAAGCGGTCGGCGTCCTGGATTGCATCGTGCAACTGGCCCAGCCCGGACAAGGCCCACGGTGCCTCGACGCTGGCCGCCGAACGCTGGTAGCGCTGGGCTTCCTCGTCATTGAGCACGCCACGTCGCAATGCCGCCGCGATGCACACGACGCCATCCAGTTGGTTGTCGCTGACGAAGGCTTGCCATTGCCGGGGCAGGTCTTGCTCATCCTGGGGGGTGACGATGCTGTTGGCGGCGTTATAGACGCCGTCCTGGTAGAAAAACAGCCGCACGATCTCATGCCCACCGGCCAGCGCGGCCTGTGCAAACAGCAAGGCGCGGCGCGAGGAGGGCGCATGGGCGGCGGAAAACAGCGCGATGGCGAACTTCATGACAGACCCGATCTGTAGTACTGCGGCCATGATAAAGCTTTATGGGCGGTGGGGCGATTATGAGGCTTCAATACAGGATCTGGATCAGACTAATTGTGGGGTCAGTGCTTGGCCTTTAAGCCATTGAGCTCGCAATACTCCGCCCATTCCATCCCCGCCATCTCCGCCACTTCCCGGTGCACTTCCAGGCGCTGGGCCTGGTATTCCTGGGGCGAGGCAGCGGTGAGCTGCAAGGTCAACTCCCAGGCAAATAGGCCCAGGCGCTCGGCCTCGGCTTCGAACGCTTCATGCAGTCGCTCGGCGCGGTATTGCGCCGCCGTCTCGCCTTTGACCTGAGCCAGCAGCGGGTTGAGATGGTCCAGCTCGACGCGCAGCTCGGGGCGCTGGTCGAGAAAGATTTCCAGGGCTCGTTCGTGTTGCTGTTCGGTTGCCGCCATGATCACTCCTTCGGGGATGAAGATTGCTTCTTGCTGGCCTTGGCCGCCGCCGCCAGGCATTCGAGGGCGAACTGTTCGGTGTAGGTCATCTGGATCGGCGTGGTTTCGCCCTTGACGGTGCGTTCGCCATCGAGAATGTAGCGGATGCGCTTGTCGGTGACGCCGATTCGCTTGGCGATCCAGGAGGGTGTCTGGCCGATCTGGCTGATCAGTTTGTCGGCGTATTCGGCGGTGGGTTTGTAGAACTCAGCGTTGGGTGTCATGGAATGTTCCGCGATGGCTGGTGGCGATGGCGCGACAGGTTGCGCGAATCGTGGGGCGCTGTCGCGTGTAAATTTTAGTAAAGCAGCACGAAGGCGTGGGCCGCAGTGCTAAAGTCCGTTTTTTTTCTGATGAGTGAACGCAATGCGAATGCTGATGGTGGCCGTGGCCGCAACCCTGCTGGTCGGCTGCGCAGGTTCGGCGATGGAGCAGGCCCGGACCCAAGCCCCCTACAAGACGCTGACCTCGGACAAGCCTGAACTGAACGTCGCCCAGTGCGTGAAATTTGCCTGGGAAGACGAAGCGGTGTTCGGCGTCGATGCCGGTGCCTACCTGCAGCCGGGCAAGAAAGGCGGCTCGACGGTCTACACCCGTTCGGCCGAATCATTTGTCGATATACAAGCCAGTGCCACGGGCACGGCATTGAACTACTACGCCAAGCAGGACGATTTCGTCGCCAAGCGCCGGTTGGCGGCGCTGGCGACGTGTCTCTAGTCGACGGTCAGGCGCTTCTGGAAGAAGAAGCGCTGATGCCCAGGCGGGTAGTCGTCAATCTGGCCGCACTCTGTAAAGCCGTGCTTGCGGTAGAAATCCGGGGCCTGGAAATCGAAGGTGTCGAGCCAGATACCCACGCAGTTCTTCTCCCTGGCCAGCGTCTCGGCCATCTGCATCAGCCCTGAGCCCGTGCCTTGGCCCCGGGCCTGTTCCGGCACCACCAGCAATTCGATATAAAGCCAACGAAAGAACACCCGGCCATACAGCCCGCCGACGATTTCGTCGTGCTCGTCCCGCACCAACCAGGCGACAAGTTCCGGGGCGCTTCCGCCGGTCTGGGCGGTGTTATAGGCCCGTAGCGGAGCGAGGATGGCCTGGCGTTCCGCGTCGGTGGGGGCGTCCGTGCGTTCGATTCGCAGCGTCATCGGCGATGTCCTTGTTCAATTTAAACCAGCGCACGAGCCTATCTCAAAGGGTACTTTGCCGTCACCCGGTCGTCGGCGGACAAGCGCATTGGGTAAACCGAGCCATACTGCCTAATGCTTTTGAAGCGATCCCGACCCTTAGAACAAGAAGAGACCGACTCATGAAGTTCCAATCCCTGGCCCGAACCCTCATCGCCACTTCGCTCACCCTCAGTTGCTTCCATGTGCAAGCCGCGTCCCAGGCCCCGGTTGCCGCCGAGAACGGTATGGTGGTGACGGCCCAGCATCTGGCGACTCACGTCGGCGTCGACGTGCTCAAGAACGGTGGTAACGCCGTGGATGCGGCGGTGGCGGTGGGCTATGCGCTGGCGGTGGTCTATCCCGCGGCGGGTAACCTGGGCGGGGGCGGTTTCATGACCCTGCAAATGGCCGATGGCCGCAAGACCTTCCTCGATTTCCGCGAAAAAGCCCCGCTGGCCGCCACGGCTGACATGTACCTGGACAAGGACGGCAACGTCGTTCCCGAACTCAGCACCCGCGGCCATTTGGCGGTAGGGGTGCCTGGCACCGTGTCCGGCATGGAGCTGGCGTTGAAGAAATACGGCAGCAAACCCCGCGCCGAACTGATCGCCCCGGCGATCAAGTTTGCCGAGGAAGGTTTCGTCCTGGAACAGGGCGATGTCGACCTGTTGGAAACCGCCACCGAGGTGTTCAAGAAGGACATGCGTGATTCCGGCGCGATCTTCCTGCACAACGGCGAGCCGATGCAGGCCGGGCAAAAACTGGTGCAGAAAGACCTCGCCAAAACCCTGCGGGAAATTTCTACCAAGGGCGCCGACGGCTTTTACAAAGGTTGGGTGGCCGACGCTCTGGTGACCTCCAGCCAAGCCAACAAGGGCATCATCACCCAGGCTGACCTCGACAAGTACAAGACCCGTGAGCTGGCGCCGGTGGAGTGCGATTATCGCGGCTACCACATCATTTCCGCGCCACCGCCCAGTTCCGGCGGCGTGGTGCTGTGCCAGATCATGAACATCCTCGATGGCTACCCGATGAAAGACCTGGGGTTCCATTCGGCCCAAGGCATGCACTACCAGATCGAAGCCATGCGTCACGCCTACGTCGACCGCAACAGTTACCTCGGCGATCCGGACTTCGTGCAGAACCCCATCGATCATCTCCTGGACAAGAACTACGCGGCGAAACTGCGGGCCGCGATCGAGCCGCAGAAAGCCGGCGACTCCAACAAGATCAAACCCGGCGTGGCGCCCCACGAGGGCAGCAATACCACTCACTACTCGATCGTCGACCAGTGGGGCAACGCCGTTTCCGTCACGTACACCCTCAACGACTGGTTCGGCGCCGGCGTGATGGCGAGCAAGACCGGGGTGATGCTCAACGATGAAATGGACGACTTCACCGCCAAGGTCGGCGTGCCCAATATGTACGGCTTGGTGCAGGGTGAGGCAAACGCCATCGCGCCGGGCAAGGCACCGCTGTCGTCCATGAGCCCGACCATCGTCACCAAGGACGGCAAGACCGTAATGGTCGTCGGTACGCCCGGCGGCAGCCGCATTATCACCGCCACCTTGCTGACCATTCTCAACGTGATCGACTACGGCATGAACCTGCAGGAAGCGGTGGATGCGCCGCGCTTCCATCAACAATGGATGCCGGAAGAAACCAACCTGGAAACGTTCGCCGCCAGCCCCGATACGCTCAAGCTGCTGGAAAGCTGGGGCCACAAGTTTGCCGGCCCGCAGGACCCCAACCACATTGCTGCGATCCTGGTGGGCGCGCCGTCGCTGGGTGGCAAGCCCGTGGGCAAGAATCGCTTCTACGGCGCCAACGACCCGCGCCGCAATACCGGCCTGTCGTTGGGCTACTAACCGTTCGCAGAGGGACACATGAATACCGCATTGCTGATCATCGACGTCCAGGAAGGGCTGTGTGCCGGCGAAGAAGAATGCTTTGACAGACCACGCCTGATCCAGACCATCAACGACCTCAGCGCCAGGGCTCGGGCCGTCGGCTTGCCGGTAATCCTGATCCAGCATGAAGAGCTGGAGGGATCGCTGACCTACGGTGCCGCCCCCTGGCAGTTGGCGGATGGCCTGGCTACCGGGGCGGACGACCTGCGGGTGCGCAAGACCACTGCGGACGCGTTCTACCAGACCGATCTGCTGGCCCTGTTACAGGCCCGGGGCATTGATCGCGTGGTGATTTGCGGGCTGCAAACCGATCACTGCATCAATGCCACCGTGCGTCAGGCTCATACGTTGGGGTACGAGGTTGTCTTGGCCGCCGACGCCCATTCCACGGTGGACAACGGCAGCCTGCCGGCCGAGCAGATCATTGCCGATCACAACGACCGGTTGGGGCGGCTGAGCAGTGCGGTCTCGCGGATCGATGTGATATTGGCGGCCGGGATCCGCCTGTAGCCGATATCCACTGTTGGGTCAGGGCCGGCAGGGCAGTTCAGGATGCGGGCAGGCTTGTGTGGCGAGGGAGCTTGCTCCCGCTCGAGCGCGAAGCGGTCGCAAAATTTTCGGGGCGCTGCGCACCCCAGCGGGAGCAAGCTCCCTCGCCACACCGACCATTGCCACAAAGACCATCGTTTATGGATTACGAAATCAACGCAGCAGCGCAAGCATTGGCGGCGGGGGACCCGGTCGCCGCGCTCAATCGCGTCGCGCTGCGCAATGATGCCCCGGCTCTCGCGCTGCGTGGCATTGCCATGGCGCAGTTGGGCGACCTGGCCAACGCCAGGGCCCTGATGTGTCGTGCGGCGGCTGCCTTTGGGCCCAAGGAAGCCGTGGCCCGGGCAAGGTGCGTGGTCGCCGAAGGCGAAATTGCCTTGGCGTCCCGTGACCTGACGTGGCCGACGACGCGCCTCGACGCCGCGCGGGCGGTGCTCCAAGCCCATGGCGACCGGGCGAACGTCGGGCACGCCCATGCCATCGAGATCCGCCGCCTGCTGTTGCTCGGTCGACTCGATGAGGCCGAGCGCAGGCTCGCTGATCTGGATCTGTCCTGCCTGCCTTGGGCATCACGGGCAGCCTGCGAGCTAGTGGCTGCGGGCATTGCCATGCGCCGGCTAAAAACGCAAACCGCCCGTGCCGCTCTCGAAAGGGCTGGGCAAGCGGCACGGCAAGCGGGCATCGGTGCGCTGAACGCGGAAATTGAAAGCGCCTGGCAAATCCTCCAAACGCCTGCGGCGCGCCTGATTGCTCGAGGCCAGGAACGCTTGCTCATCCTGGAGGAGGTTCAAGCGATGCTGGACAGTGCGGCGCTGGTGGTGGACGCGTGTCGGTACGGAGTCAATGGCGCGGGTATTGTGGTCTCCCTTTCACGGCGCCCGGTGTTGTTTGCCTTGGCGCGAGGGCTAGCCCAAGCCTGGCCCGGCGACGTGTCGAGGGAAGCACTCATGGCCCAGGCCTTTGGCTTGAAACTGACGGACGAGTCCCATCGCGCCCGGTTGCGGGTCGAGATGGGACGGTTGCGGGCGGCGCTTCGCCCGATGGCTGGGGTGCTCGCAACGAAGCGCGGCTTTACCTTGGCGCCGCATCATGCCGACGAGGTCGTGGTGCTGGCGCGGGTTGTCGAGGAACCCCACGGCGCAGTGCTGGCACTGCTGGCGGACGGTGAAGCGTGGTCGAGTTCGGCCTTGGCGTTGGTTCTGGACGTCAGCCAGCGCAGCGTCCAGCGGGCCTTGGAAACCCTCGCCGCTAGCGGCAAGGCGCAATCGATTGGCCGCGCCAGGGCTCGTCGCTGGACCGCGCCGCCGATGCCTGGATTCGCGACGGTATTGTTACTCACCGCGTTGCCAGCCGATCGTTAGGATGCAGTCACACCCACCGACGAGGCGAGCGAGATGAAACAGTCAAAAGCACAAATCCTGCGTGAATACGGCCCTTTTCCGGGCGTCGATTGCGTGCACGGCGTAAGCCATGATGGCGAGCGCGTCTGGTTTGCTTCAGGCGAGAAGCTGCACGCCCTCGATCCTGCCAGTGGCGAGACCGTGCAGTCGCTCGATGTCCCAGCCAATGCAGGCACGGCGTTCGACGGTGAACATCTGTTCCAGATCGCTGGCGACAGCATCCGCAAGATCGACCCGCGCACCGGCCAGATAATGGCGACGATTCCGGCCCCCAACAGCGGTGACGATTCGGGACTGGCGTGGGCCGAAGGGTCGCTCTGGGTCGGCCAGTACAAGGCGCGCAAGATCCTGCAGATCGACCCGGCCGACGGGAAGATCCTGCGCACCATAGAATCCAACCGCTTCGTCACGGGCGTGACTTGGGTCGATGGAGAACTGTGGCACGGCACTTGGGAAAACGACGAGAGCGACCTGCGGCGCATCGATCCGCAAACCGCGCAAGTGCTCGAAAGCGTGAGCATGCCGCCGGGGACCGGCGTGTCGGGGCTGGAATCCGACGGGGCAGACCGATTTTTCTGTGGCGGGGGTGGCAGTGGCAAGGTGAGGGCGGTGCGTCGGCCGGTTTGAGAGTGGCAGACTCGCCGCCGATCCCGTGGCGAGGGAGCAAGCTGCCTCGCCACAATGTTTTTCAGGCCGCTCAACGGTGCGGGTCAATCGCGAGCAGCCACCGCCACCGTGGCCCGCTCAACCTTGCGCCAGGTCAGCAACACAATGCCCGCTACCACGATCGCGCCGCCAAGCACTTGGCCCGGATTGAGCATCTGGTCCAGCGCCAGCCAGCCGATCAGCAAGGTCGCCAGCGGTTCGATGTTCATCACCGGCGCGTTGCGTGGCATGTCCAGGCGCGGTACGCAAATGAACAACACGATGAACCCCGTGCCGTAAAGCACCACCAGGGTGGCCAGGGCGAACCAGCCGGTGCTGGTGGCTGGCAGGTCGAGGCCGCCAGGCAGTGCACCGGTCAGCCCTGCGAGGTTGACGCTACTGAACACGATGAAAATCGTCAGCAGGCTGCGCACCGAACCGCGGACTTGGGACAACTTGTGGTCGGTGATCCACAACGCGCAAGCGAAGACGCACGCGGCGCAGAACGCCAGGCCAACGCCCAACAGCCACTGCGGGCCGACGTCGGCCTGGGACGACAACCGCGCCGGCACTTCCAGCACGAATACCAGGCCGACCAGGATCATGCCCATCAAGGCCGCCGTGCGGGCGGTGGGGCGTGGACCACCGAGCGCCCAGGTCAGCAGCGCCAACAGGATCGGGAACAGGTTGCCGACCAACAAGGCCAGCGCCACCGGCACCCGGGCGACGGCCGAGTACAGGCACAGACTCTGGGCCGCGATCAACAGCCCGAGGACTAATTGCCAGCGCCAGGCACCAGCGGGCAGGCGCAGGCTTTGACGTTGCCACAAGACCATCGCCGCCAGCACCAGCAACGTCCCACCCGAGCGCAGCAGGATCGCCAACAACACGCCGGCACCGTCATCGAAGGCCGCCCGCGCGGCGACATGGTTGCCGGCGAACGCACACCCCATGCAGAGCAGAATGAGCACGGCGATATGGCGCGGGAATGGAGCAGGGGCATCGGATGCAGCGATGGAGCGGGTCATGGCAGGAATCTCAAAGGCAGTCCGCCGAAGCAGCGAGGCCTCGGAAGGTTCTATTTTTAGTTATAGGTTGTCGTACAACTCAAGGGTGTTTGTACCGGATCAAGCAGACAGAGACAAGCCTCAGTGCCAGAGCTTGCGGCAGTTGCGTGGCGAGGAGCTTGTTCCCGTTCGGCGGCGCAGCCGTCGCAAGCCTGTCAGGCCAGGCGATTCCGGACGTTGGCGTACATCCGGCGCCGATTTGCTGTAAAACAACTGACCGCTGCGTTGTTTCCGGCACCGGTCCTTTTGACCTTCTCGCGGAGCAACCCATGCGCCTGGCTGATTTCATTGTCGACAACATAGAACCGATCCTTCAGGCCTGGGAGGATTTCGCCAGGACTATCACGCCTGCGTCGATTGGCATGGATTCGGTGGCGCTGCGCGACCATGCCGAGCAGATGCTGCGAACCATCGCCGTTGACCTGCGCACCAAGCAGACTCCCGAAGAGCAGATCGCCAAGTCCCTGGGCGACGCTCCGGCGGCAGAGGCCGAAACCGCCGCTGAAACCCACGCCGTTATCCGCCAGTCGTCCGGGTTCACCGTCGAACAGATGGTCTCGGAATACCGCGCGTTGCGCACCAGTGTGCTCATGCTATGGATGCCGCACGCCCAACTGGACCAAGCACAGGCGATGTCCGATGTCATCCGTTTCAACGAGGCCGTCGACCAAGCCCTGGCAGAATCCGTCGTCAGCTATTCGGCGGCAGTCGACGCGGCGCGCAACCTGTTCCTCGGAATCCTCGGGCATGATCTGCGCAGCCCATTGGGCGCCATCCTGCTCGGTTCCGAAGTGCTCCTGCGCGCGGGTGACTTGCCGGCCAAAGCGACCAAGATTTCGTCGCGCATCTACACCAGCGTCAAGCGGGCCAACAAGATCGTCGGCGATCTGCTGGACTTCACGCGCACCCAGTTGGGTGCTGGAATACCGGTGCAGCGCTTCAAGGGTGACCTGGTGGCGGCATGCGAAGGCATGGTGGAGGAAGCACGCGCTTATCATCCGGAAAGCACGATCAACTTCGAGACCCGCGGTGCGCTCGAAGGGTTGTTCGACCCGTCGCGGATGGAACAGGTGTTTTCCAACCTGATCGGCAACGCGGTCCAGCATGGCGCGGCGGGTGCACCGATCACTGTTTCGTTGAGCTGCGAAGGGGATGAAGCCGTTATCGCAATCAACAACCAGGGCAAGCCCATCGAGAAGGACGCTATCGACAGCATTTTCAATCCGTTGGTCCGGCAGCTGCGCAGCGGTGATATGCAATACGGACCCACGGCGGGTTTGGGGCTGGGCCTTTACATCGCCTCGGCGATCGTGTCGGCGCACCAGGGTACGATCGAAGTCCATTCGAAGGTGCGCGGGGGCACTACGTTCACCGTTCGGATTCCCCTTCACTCGAAATGAAGAAGGTGGTTGATCGCGAGATATTTACTTGTACGATGTCCTATCACGAGCTAAAACTGACGTTCCCGTCCAATAATAATTAACGGAGACGTACGATGGATGCTTCGCAACCTGCAACCGCCGATCAAGGGCGCCGGATTTTCCTGAAAAAGTCCCTGGTGGTCTCGGCCGCCGCCGCGACCCTCGGGCACTTGCCCGGGCTCGCCCAGGCCGAGCCGCTGAGCCAGCGTTACCCCGATCCCTTGGTCAACATTCTCGACCCCAGCTTCATGGACCTGCGCATCTTCAACGCCAGCGTGGAGAAGCTCGCCACTGGGCTGCGCTGGGCGGAAGGGCCGGTGTGGATCGGCGACGGTCGCTACTTGCTGGTCAGCGACATCCCCAACAACCGCATCATGCGTTGGGACGAGGTCACCGGTGGGCTGTCGGTGTACCGCGAGAACTCGAACTTCTCCAACGGCATGTGCCGTGATCGCCAGGGCAGGCTGCTGGTCTGTGAAGGCTCGACCACCTCAAGCGAAGGGCGGCGAGTCACTCGCACCGAACACAACGGGACCCTCACCGTGTTGGCCGACAGTTTCGACGGCAAGCCGCTGAACTCGCCCAATGACATCGTCTGCAAACGGGACGGCTCGGTCTGGTTCACCGACCCACCGTTCCAGACCGGCAATAACTATGAAGGGCACAAGGTCACCCCGGTGCAGCCTCACGCGGTGTACCGCATCGACGGCGAAACCGGCAAGCTCAGCCGGGTGATCGACGACCTGGCGGGGCCGAACGGCCTGTGCTTCTCGCCGGATGAAAAAACTCTCTATGTGGTCGAAGGCCGGGCCAAGCCCAATCGCCTGGTCTGGGCGATCACGGTCAAGGACGACGGCACCCTGGGCGAGCGCCGCAAGCATATCGAAGGGTTGGACTACGCGGCCATCGACGGGATCAAGTGCGACGAGGGCGGCAACCTCTGGTGCGGTTGGGGCGGTAATGGCGACCCCAAGGCCGACCTGGAAAAACTCGACGGCGTGCGGGTATTCAACCCTGAAGGCAAGGCCATCGGGCACATCTCCTTGCCGGAGCGCTGCCCTAACGTCTGCTTTGGCGGACGGGAGGGCAACCGGCTGTTCATGGCCGGCAGCCACTCGTTGTATTCGTTGTTCGTGAACACCCGGGGCGCGACCTTCGCCTGATTTCCTCGGTACGACGATGAGGCGGGGCGTCCTGGACGCCCCCCACTTCACGCCAACTTCACGTTCATGGTGATCTGCGCCGTGAACACCTTCTTGCCGTCGACGTCATGGATGTCCACCGGCACGATCTTGTCGCCTTCCGTTGCCCAGTCCAGGGCGTCGCCATCCGCTACCGCCGTCACGTCGCTCTTGGCCTTGGCCAGGTACTGCACGGTCATGCCTTTAGGAATCCAGCGGGCGCCCGCCGGAATGGACACGTTGGTCATCATGCCGGCGGCCAGCTCGGCGGCGTTGCACATGGCGATGGCATGGACGGTGCCCAGGTGGTTGGTGATTTCCTTGCAAAACGGCACCTGCACCGTTGCCGCGCCCGGGCGAAGCGCCGTGACCAGCGGGTTGATCGTCGAAAAGTAGGGCGCCATCTGGCAGGTCATTTTGCTGAATGCATCGGGACCCGCGCTGTTGAACATACCGAGAACCTGGTTCATGTGAAGCCTCGCTGACAAGAGAATTTGCGGAATGATGTTCCGTTACAGAATAATATTCTGTGACGGAACGGTATTCTGTTGTCGGCGAATCTGTCAAGCTGCGCACCATTCGTCACAGGCGGAACGTGCCTGATCTTCCAACGAACCGGTTTATGCCAAGCATGCAAACAGCAGATCTACTCGAACGCGCCTTCCCCGGCAGAAGGGCCGAACTCAAGCGCGACATCTTCAGAAAGGCCTTGGCGCTGTTCAACGAGCAGGGCATCGAGGCAACCACCATTGAAATGATCCGCAACGAATGCCAGACCAGCGTCGGCGCGATCTATCACCATTTCGGCAACAAGGAAGGCTTGGTGGCGGCGCTGTTTTTCACCGCGATGCAAGACCAGATGCGTCTGCGCGAGCACTGCCTGGCCGAGGCGACGACCGCCGAGCAGGGCGTGCAAGCGCTGATCTACAGCTATGTCGATTGGGTTGATGGCCAACCCGAATGGGCGCGCTTCCAGTATCACGCCCGCTTTGCGGTGACCAAGGGACCGTTCAAGGATGAACTCGCCAACCGCAACACCACACGCAACCGCCAGCTCTGGCAGTGGCTGAGCACAGCGCAGCAGGGCGAGGCGCTCCAGCGTTACCCCGCCGAGCTGATGTTCTCGCTGATCATTGGCGCGTCGGAAAGTTACTGCCGGGCCTGGCTGTCCGGGCGTGTGCCCACCAGTCCCAAGGTCCACCGGGAATTGCTGGCGCAAGCGGCGTGGCGGTCGATCGTCGGCGCCTGAGGACTACAACGTGCAGCTCCAGAGTTCCACCGCCGGTTGTTCGGTGCTTGGCGCTCCCAACCAATGACTCATCGGCTGGCAATGGCCGGCGTGACAGAGTTGGTAATCCCCGGCCTGGGGCGTGCGCCCCAGCTTCAACGGTTGCAGCGGCGGCAGTTGGCGATGGAAGCGCCAACTGCCGTTTTCCAGCCGGGCGCCCTCGGGAATATCCATGCCGGCACCATTGCCCTTGACCCTGGCCTCGCCCAGCACCAGGCCCGCGTCGGTGACGCGATAATCCTCCTCCCAGCGAACCTTTTCGATGGTGTGATTCCACGCCAGCGTAAAGTCGCTCACTTGCACTTGCGCCCAGATCGCCCCGGACAGGCCCAGGCACAAGCCAATCACGCCAACGCCCGCCCGACGCGGCGCGCCCGCCAGAGGTGCTGGCCGATCAACAATGCACCCAGGACAAAGCCGATTTCATCGGTCAGCGGCAGCGCCACCACCAGCAGGGCACCGGCGGCGAAACACATCAGCCGTTCCCAAATGGGCATCTTCTGTTGCAGGTAACCGGTGGACGCCATGCCCCACAGGCCGACGGCGAGCAGCGTCTTGACCAACATGTAGGCGGTCATCCACAGGTTGTCGCCTTGCAGCATCAGCGCTGGGTTGTAGACCGTCATGAACGGAATGACGAAGCCGGCGAGGGCGATACGCACCGCCCAGAAGCTGATCTTCAGGCCACTTTCCCTTGCGATGGGGGCGGCGGCGAAACAAGCCAGGGCCACCGGCGGCGTCAGGTCGGCGAGGATGCCGAAATAGAACACGAACATGTGCGACACGATCAGCGGCACGCCCAGCTCCAGCAGGGCGGGCGCGGCAATCGAACTGGTGATGATGTAGTTGGGAATGGTCGGGATGCCCATGCCCAATACCAGGCAGGTGAGCATGGTGAGAATCAGCGAGAGCAGCAGGTTGTCCTTGCCGATGGCCAGGATGTAACCGGCGAAGGTGGACGCTACGCCAGTCAGGGAAACCACCGCGATGATGCTGCCGACCAGGGCACAGGCGATCCCCACCGGGACTGCGTGACGGGCGCCGTCGACCAAGGCATGCAAGCAGATGACCAGGGTTTCCCGGGTGCCTTGCATGAACCAGCAAGCCACCACCAGCGCTGCGATGACCGCAAAGACAATGCCGATGCCCAATTGGAAGAACCCGACGCAAAAAATGCCCAGCGCGATCCAGAATGCGCAGCGCAGGGCATAGTTCGAGACTTTGAGAATGATCGCCGAGCCGAGGATCACGATTGCCGTCAATGCCAGCCCGACCATGCCGGAAAACAATGGCGTGCGTCCGGAAAAGAGCAGGTAGACCAGCACCGCCAGGGGGATCAGCAAATACCAGTTTTCCTTGACCGCGCCCCAGGCGCTGGGGCATTGGTCCTTGGGCAGGCCCTTGAGGTCGGAGCGCTTGGCTTCCAGGTGCACCATCCAGAACACCGAGCCGAAATACAGGCACGCGGGTATCAGCGCGGCCTTGGCAATCTCCACGAACGGCACGTTGATGGTCTCGGCCATGATGAACGCCACCGCGCCCATCACCGGCGGCATGATCTGGCTGCCCATGCTGGCCGTCGCTTCCACACCACCGGCGAACGCAGCCTTGTAGCCGAAGCGCTTCATCAACGGAATGGTGAACTGCCCGGTGGTCACGACGTTGGCGATGCCCGAGCCGGTGATGGTGCCCATCAATGCCGACGACACCACGGCGACCTTCGCCGGACCGCCGAGTTTGTGGCCGAACAGGCCCATGGAGAAATCGGTGAACAGCTTGATCATCCCGGCTTTTTCCAAGAAGGCGCCGAACAGGATGAACAGGAAAATATAAGTGGCCGATACGTACGTTGGCGTGCCGTACAGCCCTTCGGTGCCGAACGCCAATTGGTTGATGATCTGGTCAACCCCATACCCGCGATGGGCCAGCTCACCCGGCAGGTATTCGCCGAACAAGCCATAGGCCAGGAAGAGGCCGCAGATGATCGGCAGCGCGATGCCCATCACCCGCCGCGCCGCTTCGAACACCAACACGATCAGGATAATGCCGATCACCATGTCGGCCGTCGTCAGGTCGCCG
The DNA here is from genome assembly GCF_014268685.1 of Pseudomonas sp. SWRI92. NCBI lineage: Bacteria > Pseudomonadati > Pseudomonadota > Gammaproteobacteria > Pseudomonadales > Pseudomonadaceae > Pseudomonas > Pseudomonas sp. SWRI92. Next base: position 71,784 of record NZ_JABWQY010000007.1, on the reverse strand, counting down.
GAGCGCTGGATCAGGTCGGCCTCGAACACCCATTGATAGAGCGCCGTCGCCACGCCCGCCAGGCTCAAAGCCCAGGCCAGCGGCTGCCAGGGCCGTTGCTTGCCATAGGCCGGGTAGCTCAGGAACACCACCCACAACAAAAAGCCTACATGCACCGCCCGCAGAACGATGCTCGACACTGGGGAAAATGCCGCGGTGATGATTTGAAACACGGAAAACAGCAACGCCACATAGAACAGCGTCTTGGGCCAATCCCGCGGGTCCGTGGCGATGCCGTGCTGGTCTTCACTCATAAGGTGCCTGCCTGTTGTCTGTAGCCGGTGCGAAACACGACACGGCAACGGCGGCCAGCGCCGTTACCGTCCCAGGGGACTACAGCGCGCCCACTTCCTTGTAGTAGCGTTCGGCGCCAGGGTGCAGGGCTATCGGCAGGTTCTTCGCGGCGGTTTTCAGGGAAATGTCCTTCGCCGCCGAATGGGACGTGCCCAGGCGATTGAGGTTGTCGAACAGCAGCTTGGTCATCTGATAGGCCACTTCGTCCGGGACATCCTCGCGGGTCACCAGGATATTGGTGATGGCCACGGTGGGCACGGCGTCTGTTTGTCCGTCGTAGGTGTTGGCCGGGATTTGTGCGCTCAAGTAGGCCGGGTTGCCGATTTTCGCCACGACATCGGTGGGGATCGACACGTAGTTCAACGCCATGGTCGACGCCAGGTCACGAATCGCGGCCATGCCCAGGCCGGACGATTGCAGCGTGGCATCCAACTGGCGGTTCTTGATCAGGTCCACCGACTCGGCGAATGGCAGGTATTGCACCTTCATATCGCTGTAGGTCAGGCCCGCCGCCTTGAATATCGCCCGGGCGTTGAGCTCGGTGCCGGATTTCGCTGCGCCGACCGAAACGGTCTTGCCCTTGAGGTCGGCCAGGGTCTTGATGCCCGATTCCTGGCTGGCAACGATTTGTATGTAGTTGGGGTAGGCGCCAGCGATGGCCCGCAGCTTGGTCAAGGGCGCCTTGAAGCCGGCGTCTTCCAACCCATTCTTGGCGTCCGCCACCGAGTCGCCCAAGGCAAACGCCAACTCCCCACGTCCGGCTTGCAGCAGGTTCAGGTTTTCCACCGAAGCCTTGGTGGCCTGGACCGACGCCTTGGAATCCTTGATGCCGCTGCTATAGATCTGGGAAAGCCCGACGCCAATCGGGTAATACACACCGCTGGTGCCTCCGGTCAGGATATTGATGTACACCGGGGCGGCATGAACGGTGGTAGTGATCATCAAGGCTGCGGTGGCGGCCAGGAGCGTGAAGCGCTTGTTGATTCGCATGGAGACTCTCCGTCTTGTTATGGCTTTTGCAGAGTCTTTCCACTGTAGTCGAAACGGGCCTGATGGCGAGTCGGCAAGTCCGATGTCTTGATCAAGCCATGCTGGAGCCTGGCGCTGCGCTGCTGCCGCGCACGGTCAGCTCGAACGGCAACAGCACGTGCCGCTGTGGGATAGGGGTTTTCTCGATCAGGGCGATCAGCATCTCTACGGCTTTGTGACCAAAGGTTTCAGCCGGTTGGGAAATGGTGGTCAAGGGTGGATCGCAATACGCGGCGAAGGGGATGTCATCGAAGCCCACCAGGGAAATGTCCTCGGGCACCCGCAAGCCCATCTGTTTGATGCGCTTGAGCGCGCCGATGGCCATCTCGTCGTTTTCGCAGAACAGCGCGCTGGGGCGCTCGGCCAATGCGAGCATGGTTGCGGCACCGTCGTATCCGGCCTTGAGGGTGAAGTCACCGTGGCAGATCAACTCAGGATCGATGGCGATGCCGGCGTTGCGCAGGGCATCCCGATAACCGGCCACGCGGTCGAGGGTCAACGGACTGCTGCGGGGGCCTTTGATAATGCCGATGCGGCGGTGGCCGAGCCCGATCAAGTGATCGGTCATGGCCTGGGCGGCGCTGCGGTTGTCGAGGCTGATGGTCGGGTAGGGTGCGTCCTTGACCACTTCGCAGGCATTGACCAACGGCAACGCGTCGGTGCCAGGAGGGAGTGATATGAAAGGGTCGCACGCGCGCAGTTGAATCACCCCGTCAGCCTGGTGGGCATAGACCAGCGCGGCAAATTCCTGCTCGATGGCTTCCCGGCCCTGGGTGTCGCACAGCAGCAGTCGATAGCCGGCCGCTTGCGCCGCCTGTTGGGCGCCGCTGATGACCCGGGCGAAAAAGGTGTTGGCGATTGCCGGGACCAGGATCACCAGGTTACCGGTGCGCCGGGAGCGAAATTGCACCGCCATCAGGTTCGGCCGATAACCGGCCTGCACCACCGCCGCGTTGACCTTGTCCCGGGTCTCGGGCAGCACGCGCTCGGGGGACTTCAGTGTTCTGGACACCGTGGCCACCGAAACACCGGCCAGCCGGGCCACCTCACGGATATTCGACAAGATCACCTCGATTCAGCGCCTGCAGAGGCAGGCATGGCCGCGAGCTTACCCTAGGTTCGACGCCTGACAAATGCTCTCGGTGTCGCTTGCGGTTTGACACGCGGCAAAACCGAGCCTAGATTTCTCGTCATGATGTAACCGGTTACATCTTCAGTCCGGACAGAAGAGAGTCGCGATGAATCCTGTAGCACCGAAAATAAGAATGGGCTTCGTCGGCGGCGGAGCGGGGGCGTTCATCGGCCAGGCCCATCGCCAGGCCGCGGGCCTGGACGGCGGTTTCGAACTGGTGTGCGGCGCGTTCAGCCGCGACCCCGACAATAACCGTGAGACCGGCGGCGTCCTCGGGCTGGCCGCGTCCCGTTGCTACCACGACTGGCAACAGATGCTCGACGCCGAAGCGCTGCTGCCGCTGGACCAGCGCATGGAGCTGCTGGTGATCGTCACGCCCAATCACCTCCACGCGCCCATCGCCAGCCAGGCGTTGAAGGCCGGTTTCCACGTGTTCAGCGAAAAGCCCGCGGCGCTGAATCTCAAGGAATTGCTGGTGCTCAAGAACGACCTGCAAGGCAGCCGCTGCCTCTACGGTCTAGCCCACACCTACTTGGGTTATCCGATGGTGTGGCAGGCGCGGGAGATGGTGCGCTCGGGCGTGATCGGCCAGGTGCGCAAAGTGTTCGTCGAGTATCCCCAGGGCTGGCTCAGCCAGGATCTCGCCGCCCGAGGCAACAAACAGGCGGAGTGGCGCGACGATCCCGCACAATCCGGGCTGGGCGGTTGCATCGGCGACATTGGTACCCATGCGTTTTCCCTGGCGGAGTTCGTCGTGGACCAACCTGTCCAACAACTCTGCGCCGCCCTGGGCACGCATGTACCGGGCCGGCAACTGGACGACGACGCCGCGATGCTGCTGAAGATGGGCGGGGACGTCAGCGGCGTGTTGATCGCCAGCCAAGTCTGCACCGGTGAAGAAAACCCCTTGAAGCTCCGCGTCTATGGCGACAAAGGCGCGCTGGAGTGGCGCCAGGAAGAACCGGCGAGCCTGATCCATCGCGCCTTCGATCAGCCTTTGCGCATCCTGCGTAGCGGCATCGGCCAACCTTGGCTGTGCGAGGCGGCGACTCGTCGCATGCGACTGCCAGCGGGGCATCCGGAGGGTTACCTGGAAGCCATGGCCAACCTTTATGGCGATTTCGCCCGGGCCATTCGTGGTCGAATCGAAGGTCCTGACGTGCCTGGCGTACCCGGCATCGAAACCGGCTTGCGCGGCATGGCATTCATCGAAGCCGCCATTCTCAATCACCGTGGCGATGCCAAGTGGACCGCGGTGCAAACTGGAGAGTCGCTGCTGTGAATACTCCCGACGAAACACTGAGCGGCCTGCGCGGCCCGGCTATTTTCCTGGCGCAGTTCATGGCCGATGAAGCGCCGTTCGACACCTTGGCCAACATCGCCCAATGGGCCGCCTCCCAAGGCTACAAAGCCATTCAACTGCCGACCCTGGGCAGCCGTTACATCGACTTGGCCCGAGCTGCCGAGAGCCAGGATTATTGTGACGAACTCAAGGCCACCTGCGCCCAGGCCGGTGTGCAGATCAGTGAGCTCTCGACGCACCTGCAAGGGCAACTGGTGGCGGTGCACCCGGCGTTCGACGCGCTGTTCGACGACTTCGCACCGGCCCACCTGCGCGGCCAACCCCAGGCGCGCACCGAGTGGGCCATCGAGCAGCTGAAACTGGCCGCTCGTGCCAGCCAGCGCCTGGGACTCACGGCGCACGCGACGTTTTCCGGAGCACTGTTGTGGCCCTATATGTACCCGTGGCCGCAGCGACCGGCGGGCCTGGTCGAGCAAGGTTTCGCCGAGCTGGCCCGGCGCTGGCTGCCGATCCTCGACTGCTTCGACGCGGCCGGCGTGGACCTGTGCTACGAAATCCACCCCGGTGAAGACCTGCACGACGGCGCCTCGTTCGAGCGTTTCCTCGAGGCCGTCGATCACCATCCGCGCGCAGCGATCCTCTACGACCCCAGTCATTTGTTGCTGCAACAGATGGACTACCTGGGCTTCATTGATCGCTATCACGAACGCATCCGCATGTTCCACGTCAAGGACGCCGAATTCCGCCCCGATGCCCGTTCCGGAGTCTACGGCGGCTACCAGGGCTGGGTGGATCGTCCCGGCCGGTTCCGCTCGTTGGGCGATGGCCAGATCGATTTCAAATCGATCTTCAGCAAGCTGACCCAATACGATTTCAACGGCTGGGCGGTCCTGGAATGGGAGTGCTGCCTGAAGGATTCGCAACAGGGCGCCGCCGAAGGCGCGGCGTTCATCCAGCGGCACATGATCAGCAAGACCCGCAAGGCGTTCGATGATTTTGCCGGTGTCACGGCGGATGAGGATTCCAATCGGCGGTTGTTGGGCCTGTCGAGATAACCGGCCCACAGGAAGCTGCACAAGATTATTTTCACAAGAACAACAATAAAACGGTGACGGTCATGACCACGATGAATGCACGCCTGAGCGTGATGATGTTCCTGCAGTTCTTTATCTGGGGCGGCTGGTTCGTCACCCTGGGGACTTTCCTGTCCAACACCCTGGGCGCCAGCGGTGGACAGATCGGCATGGCTTTCGCCACCCAATCCTGGGGCGCAATCATTGCGCCGTTCGTGATCGGCCTGATCGCCGACCGCTACTTCAATGCCGAGCGCATCCTGGCGGTGCTGCACCTGATTGGCGCGGTATTGCTGTATCAGCTGTATTCGGCGGCGGATTTCAGCGCGTTCTACCCCTTTGTGCTGGCGTACATGGTGATCTACATGCCGACGCTGGCCCTGGTCAATTCCGTGGCGTTCCGGCAGATGCGCGACCCGGCGCTGGAGTTCTCGCGCATTCGGGTCTGGGGCACGCTCGGTTGGATCGTCGCCGGCGTGGTGATCAGTTTCGTGTTCGCCTGGGACTCGCGCGAAGCGATTGTCGCGGGTGGCCTGCGCAATACATTCCTGATGGCGGCCATCGCTTCGCTGGTCCTCGGGCTCTACAGCTTCACGCTGCCCGGCACGGCGCCGCTCAAGGAGCAAGCGAGCGCCGGCGGCGTCAAGCAATCGCTGGGGCTCGATGCATTGGGGTTGCTCAAGGACCGCAGCTACCTGGTGTTCTTCATCGCGTCGATCCTGATCTGCATCCCCTTGGCGTTCTACTACCAGAATGCCAACCCGTTCCTCGCCGAAACCGGCATGACCAACCCGACGGCGAAGATGGCCATCGGGCAGGTGTCAGAGGTGCTGTTCATGTTGCTGCTGCCGCTGTTCATCCAGCGCTTCGGCATCAAGTTGGCGCTTTTGGTGGGCATGTTGGCCTGGGCGTTGCGCTACGTGCTGTTTGCCTATGGCAACAATGGCGACCTGGCCTTCATGCTGTTCACCGGCATCGCGCTGCACGGCATCTGCTACGACTTCTTTTTTGTCACGGGACAGATCTACACCGACGCCAAGGCGCCAAAACACCTGCGCAGCTCGGCCCAGGGGTTGATCACCCTGGCGACCTATGGCGTGGGAATGTTGATCGGCTTCTGGGTGGCGGGGCAGGTGACCGATCACTTTGTGGTAGAGGGCGGCCACGATTGGAACAGCATCTGGCTGTTCCCGGCCGGTTTTGCGCTGGTGGTGCTCGTGTGTTTCCTGCTGACCTTCAGCGGCCGGCAAGTGGCCGTGGCGCCGTCCAAGGCTTGAGTACAGGAAGAACGTCAGTCACTTGTGACTGACGTTCAGCTTGGTGTAGGTCACCTTTCCGCCTTCATTGGAGTAACCCTTGTTATCCAGGGTGTACACGCCGGCCTTGAAGTAGAAGTCGTAGCCTTGCCAGGACTTGTCCAGCTTCACCTGTTTGCCACTCTTGCCGATCAGCATCGTGAGCTGGCCTTGCTTGTCCATTTGCAGGGTGTACGAGAACGATTTGTTCAACGGCACCTTGGGCACGGTCAAGATCACCGGGCTTTTCTTGTCCTTGGGCTTGAAGCGGTATTCCACGTCGATGTTGCCGACGCCCTTTTCGTAGCGGTAAACCAGTTTCAACAACGGCGTCGGGGCGTTCTTGGCGTGAATCTGCGCCACCACCACACGGCCTTCCGAAGGCACTTGGTTTACCGTCAGTTCGCCCTTGAGGGTGTTGATGCCGCTGTTGTAGCGCCAATTGCGGTGTTTTCCGTCTTTGCTGGTTTCGCGAAGCTCGGAACGCGGGTAATTGCTGTTACCGGTATGGGAGCCGGTGACGGGCGCCCAGAAGACGATCCTCTGGCCGTTATTGTCGAAATACTTGTTTTTCAAACTCGGCATGGCTTTGGTCGCCACGACCTGCGCGGGCGTTTGCACCGGCAGGGTAACGCTCCAGACAGTCACGTCAATCATGATGAAACCCTCCAACGGGACCAGCCGTATCTGGCGGTCGTCAAGACAGTAAATTGCCTTCCGTGGCGCAGTTTTCATGCTATCGACGGGAGTCTGCTTCGCTGGAGGCCCAACTGACGGATGGCTCTGCAATGAGCCTTCAGGCCCCTAAACAGGCGGAATGACGTTGTGTCTTTTTGTTGCTGATCGGTTAGAGTACGCGCCGCCCGAGAGATGGATCCCGGGCGTTTTCCTATGGAGCGTCAAATGAACCACTTCAGCAAAGTTGTCGCCTGTGCCCTGTTCGGCCTGGCCCTGGCGGGCTGCACCGGCACCCCGATGAAAACCAAGCAGTACGACAGCAGCCAATACACCGTGGTCGGCCACAGTGAAGCCAAGGCCACTGGCCTGCTGCTGTTCGGTGTGATCCCGATCCGCCAGAACAACCGCTTCGTGCGCGCCCAGGATGCGGCGATCAAGGCCAAGGGCGGCGACGCCATGATCAACACTCAGGTCCAGGAAAACTGGTTTTGGGCCTGGGTCCTGACCGGCTACACCACCTCGGTGTCGGGTGACGTGGTCAAGCTGAAGAACGTTCAGTAAGCCTGACCTGGTAAGTACGCTTACCCGTGGCGAGGGAGCAAGCTCCTTCGCCATAAAAGCTTGTTCAAGCCGTTACTTTCCTCCCACCACCATATGACTGAACGGCTCGACATACGCCTGCAACGTCACCAAGCCGCCCACCAGAATCGCCAGCACCACCGAGTGGAAAAACACGTAGCGCAGGATTTCCCCTTCGTGGCCGTACCAGCGCGTTGCGGTAGAGGCGACCACGATCGACTGGGCGTCGACCATCTTGCCCATGACCCCGCCTGAACTGTTCGCAGCGGCCATCAACACCGGGCTGATGCCCAACTGCTCCGCCGTCACCCTTTGCAAACCGCCGAACAGCACGTTGGACGCCGTGTCCGAACCGGTCAGCGCCACGCCGAGCCAGCCCAGCAGGGTGCCAAACATCGGGTAGAAAATCCCCGTCGCGGCGAAGGCCAGGCCCATGGTGGCGTCCAAGCCCGAATAGCGCGTGAGGAACCCCAGCGCCAGCATCGCCACGATGGTGATCAACGAATAACGCACCACCCACAGCGTTCGTAGGTACTGGCGCGCCAGTTGCGGGATGGAATAGCCCATCAGCAAACCGCCGAGAATTGCTGCCAGGAAGATGCCGCTGCCGGTGGCGGTGAACCAGTTGAATTTGTAGACCGCTTCCTCGGTTTTAGACTGGGGCACCACGGGCGGGACCTTTTCGATCTGCTGGTGGATCGTGCCGAACGTCACCAGCGGCGAGAAGATCGGATTCGCCTCGCGCATCGGCTTGCCCTGGGGATCGAGCCGGGCCGATTGGGTCTGAGGGTCGATGGCCGGGCGTGTATCGAACAGGTTCTTGAAGCCTTGGGTGCCCCAGGCAAATACGAACACCGTTAGGATGATCCATGGCATCCACGCGCGCAGCACGGCGGGACGGGCGTCGCTGCCGAAAGCGCCGGTGGCGACCGGTTGCTGTTGCTCGCTCGCCTCGATCTTCGAGTCATCATGCCGACCGGTCAACGCCGCCGAGGTGTGGATCGTGGCCGGTCTCCAGACCTTGAGGAAACCGGTCAGGCACGCCATGGAAATCAACGCGGCGATCACATCCACCAGCATCGGCCCGTGGTAGTTCGACACCAGGAACTGCGGGATGGCGAAGCTGACGCCGGCCACCAGGATCGCCGGCCAGACCTCCAGCATCTTGCGCCAGCCGGCAAACGCCCAGATCAGCCAGAACGGCACGATGACCGAGAAGAAGGGCAGTTGCCGGCCGACCATCATCGACAGCTCCATCTCATCCAGCCCGGTCACCTTGGCCAGCGTGATGATCGGTGTGCCCAGGGCGCCGAACGCCACCGGCGCGGTGTTGGCGATCAACGCCAGGCCCGACGCGGCGAGGGGCGAAAAACCCAGCCCGATCAGGATCGCCCCGGTCACCGCCACCGGCGTGCCGAAGCCCGCCGCGCCCTCGAAGAACGCGCCGAAACAAAAGGCGATCAGCAGCAACTGCAGACGCCGGTCGTCGGTGATGCGCGCCAGGGAATCCTGCAAGACCTTGAACGAGCCGTTCTCGGTGGTCAGCCGGTGCAGGAAGATGATGTTGAGCACGATCCAACCGATGGGTAGCAGCCCGTTGGCCGCGCCATACAACGCCGCCGAACCGGCCATGTCCGCGGGCATGCCGAAAGCGAAGATCGCAATGAGTAACGCCGAAGCCAGGGCATACAACGCCGCCAGGTGCGCCTTGATATGAAAGAACGCCAGGGACGCCAGCATCACCACCACCGGGACCGCCGCCAAGAGTGTCGACAGCACCGCATTACCGAAGGGATCGTAGACTTGTTGCCAGACCATGTTCCACCTCTGCTTTTTATTGTTGGAAGTGCAGGCCCCGGGGGGATTGGCAGAGAAGTATAGGCGGGGATTTGGTAAGCGATTGCCTGCCAACCCCCCGTGGCGAGGGAGCTTGCTCCCGCTGGGTGGCGAAGCCGCCCCAAAAATTTCTGCCTTGGCAAAAAGTTTGGGCCTGCTGCGCAGGCCAGCGGGAGCAAGCTCCCTCGCCACAGGGGGCTGAGCAACGGCGACTAGCGGGCTTCGACGTTATCCAGCGCGCGGTTGGCGAGCATTGTGCTCAGCTCGATCAGCTGCTGGATGCCCAGGGCAATGTGTCGTCGCGAGCCGTCCAGGTCGAACGCCAAGTCATTGATCATGGCATTGGCCGAGGCCAGGGTTTCGCTGAGGTTGGCGAGCAGGGCTTCGGTGTCGATGCCGTCGATGAGGGTGAAGAGTTGGCTTGGGTCCGCTTTCGGTTTGCCGGATTTTGGCTTGAGGTAGTAATCGAGGGCGCGGTCGGCGGCTTTGTCGAACTCTTTTGAGTCGGCTGGATCGGTGTCGGGTGGGTTGGGTGTTGGTTTGAACATAAATGAAACTCCAGATAAAAAATTGGAGCCATCACTCTCGCTACCAAACGAAGGGTGGTGGCCATACGAAGGTTGGTAGACCGGTTACCTGGCAACCCGGCGCGTCCGAGAACGCCCTGCGCATGACCACCATAAAACAGAGGACGTAGAAGTCCTTCGCATCAGGAGACACGTGCGCCAGGAAACCGGGCTACCAAACCCGATCGCTGATTTTCAGCGACTGAGGAACAGTAAAGCCCGACCCCAAGGCGCACAAGCCGGCGGATTCTGGCGTAGTTGTAGGTAACGGCGCAAGACGACGTAGCCTGATGCAGAAGGATCTTACAACTGAATAAACACAGTCCCTGATGCGCTGGGAGTTTGGCTTGGCAATGCATCCGTGGCGAGGGAGCTTGCTCCCGCTGGGTGGCGAAGCCGCCCCAGGAATCTCTGTCGAAATAAAGAACTTGGGGCCTGCTGCGCAGGCCAGCGGGAGCAAGCTCCCTCGCCACAGGGGGATGAGCAACGGCGGCTAGCGGGCTTCGACGTTATCCAGCGCGCGGTTGGCGAGCATTGTGCTCAGCTCGATCAGCTGCTGGATGCCCAGGGCAATGTGTCGTCGCGAGCCGTCCAGGTCGAACGCCAAGTCATTGATCATGGCATTGGCCGAGGCCAGGGTTTCGCTGAGGTTGGCGAGCAGGGCTTCGGTGTCGATGCCGTCGATGAGGGTGAAGAGTTGGCTTGGGTCCGCTTTCGGTTTGCCGGATTTTGGCTTGAGGTAGTAATCGAGGGCGCGGTCGGCGGCTTTGTCGAACTCTTTTGAGTCGGCTGGATCGGTGTCGGGTGGGTTCGGGGTTACTTTGAACATAGATGAAGTCTCATGTGGAATTTAGAGAAGCCATCACCCTCGCTACCAAACGAAGGGTGGCGGCCATACGAAGGTTGGTAGACCGGTCCACATGAACACCGGCGCGCCCGAAGACGCCCTACGCATGGCCACCATTCATGCAAATGCGCAAGGGCACTCGCAGAAAGTGAAGCTGTGCGTCATATGGAAAGCCGGGCTACCAAACCCGATCGCTGATTTTCAGCGACCGAGCAACAGTAAAGCCCGACCCCAAGGCGCACAAGCCGGCGGATTCTGGCGTAGTTGTAGGTAACGGCGCAAGACGACGTAGCCTGATGCAGAAGGATCCTACAACTGAATAAACACAGCCCCGTTGGGCTGGAGTTCGGATTAACAAAACACCGATGTTGAACCGGGAACCAGCCTTAACAAAGCACCCGTGGCGAGGGAGCTTGCTCCCGCTGGGTGGCGAAGCCGCCCCAAAAAATTTCTGCCTTGGCAAAAAGCTTGGGCCTGCTGCGCAGTCCAGCGGGAGCAAGCTCCCTCGCCACGAGAGCGTTTCGCAAGGCCACAAATACTGTGCACTCAGCCCTTCGCCGCCATCGCCGTCACTTCCACCCGCATCCCCTCGACCGCCAACGCCGCCACGCCCACGGCGGCGCGCACAGGCCAGGGCTTGGCGAAGAAGCGTTTGTACACCTCGTTGAAAGCCGCGCGATCGGCCATGTCGGTGAGGTAGATGGTCAAGTGCAACACGCGGTCCATGGAACTGCCGGCGCGTTCCAAGGCGGTCTTGAGCGCTTGCAACGTGCACTCGCTCTGCAGGGTGATGTCACCCAGCTCCAGGCTGCCGTCGGCGCGGGTCGGGATCTGCGTGGAAACCAGCAAGCCGCCGAAACCGGCGACGTCGGAGGAGATGGAGTCTGCGTCCGGGTCGGGGGTGAACGTGATGTCTTGGTTCGCCATGGAAGTCTCGTGCTCGAAAAGAAAGGAGGCCAGTCGCTTCAAGGCGACTGGCCTGCCAGTTTAACGCCGATCTTCGGGCTGTCAGCCACTTCCTCCGGTTCGAGCCGCCGTCACCGCCGGCCCTGGACCATCCGCTTGGCGGTCAGCACGTGTTCCAGTTGCGGTTCAGTGACCGCTACATGCGCGGCCATGTGCCGGGCCTGCTCCCAATCCAGGTCGGGGCGCAACCATTCGAGTGCATTCTCGCCCGTGAAGGCCAGCAGCCGCTGTTGTTGATTGGCAACATCGCCGTAGGTCACCAAGGCCAGTCCGTCACAGCCGTTCGGCCTTTCGCTGGCCTGGGCCAGGGCCGCGAGAAAAATTGGCGATGATTGTCTTGAGGTCGTATAGCTCAGGCGCTTGGCCTGGTGTTGCGCGGCCGTGTCCGAAGCTTCGTACCAGCCGTCCACCGCCACCAACACGCGACCGTCGCGCTTGATCCGGTCAAACACTTTGGAGCGCATCACCAGGTGCAGGGGCAGGTGGGTCAGCGGCGGCATCGTGCCCATCGACCAGACCGGCGACCACCCCCAGCGAACCTTGATGCACTCCAACCGCCCGCCACGGTTGCGGATGGCGCTGACCTGCATGTTCGGCTTGATCACGGTTTGTCGGTCATGAAGCGTGGGCTCCGCCGCGGCGTGAAGACAGTCAGCCGACAGGCTTGGGGGGTGGCTGGCGCCGAACGTATCCCGCTGGGCAAAAAACGCCAGGGAATCCTTGGAAGAAACTGGTTGAACGAAACATTCACACATCACGAAAACTCCAGGCAGACATAGGCAACACCCCGCCGTGACAGCCGCTGGTCCGAGCCATGATCGGTTGGCTGCGGCGGTGTTATGTACCTCCGAGCCGGGGCGTCAAAGCTTGGTTCGAAAATCCTGATCCTGACCGGATGAGCGGAAAATCAAACGGCATTTCATCCATTTATCCGACCGCTCATCGTCTCGGTGCAGAGCCGCGCATTTTCCCAGGGTGGTTCGTTTTGCTACCCGATGCCGCGTATCGACGGCGTATCGCGTGGCCTCTGATGAAGGAGATTGACCCATGACCCATATCGATAATCTGCTGGATAACAAAGGGACTCCCCTCGATAAGCAGACCTTTACCTGGCGCGACCTGGCCGGCAAACCCATCAGCAAGCTGGACGACGATGCGTTCACGCGGGTGCGGGTGATCCTGATGAACGGCGTTGAATCCGACGCGCTTCGGCTCAAGCATTTTGGCGCGCGTTTTCACAAGGAACTGCAATTGCCCCTGGCTCAGGTCAGGCGTGCCGAGCAGCACCAAATGACCGCCATCAATTGGTTGCTGTCGGCGGACCACTCACCTCTTGAAACCACCGTGGCGTATGAGCAGGTCGCGATCGAAGTGACTGCCGCCGTTGCCCAGAACGAACCTGATCCTTACCAGGCGCAAACCTATCGCTTTGGCCTGCTGGAAGATTTTGACCACCTCTACCGCTACGCCGCGATGCTTGATCGGCTGGAAGGCAAGGATGCCAACAACATCCTGCAAGGCTACACGGACATCGTGCCCGGCCGGCCGACCAGCGAGCATCACCGTGCCCCCGGCGATGACCTGCGCGACAACTACAAGAAAGAAAACGCCGCGCTGATCACCAAGATTCACGCCGCATTGATTACCGGCGCGGAGTACCAGACCCACGATTACTACATGAACATCGGTCCGTTGTTCGCCGATCCGGTGGCGCGCGCGTTGTACGCCGAAATTGCCTCGGTGGAGGAGCAGCACGTTACCCAATACGGCTCGCTGCAGGACCCCAGCGAAAGCTTCATGGAGAAGTGGCTGGTGCATGAAGCGATGGAGGTCTACACGTACGCCAGTTGCGCCGAGCAGGAAGAAAATCCCCGGATCAAGGCGATGTGGGAACGCTTCGTCGACTACGAACTGGGCCACTTGAACCTTGCCTGCGAGCTGTTCAAGAAGTACGAACGACGCGACCCTGCCGAAGTGCTCGGCGGTCAGTTGCCCCGCATGATCGAGTTCAAGAGCCAGCGTGATTTCGTGCGCGAGACCCTGTCGCGTGAAGTGGATTTGCGCGCCCACGGCATCGACTACGTGCCCAAGGAACGCGAAGGTCATGCCTCGCTCGACTACCGTGCCCAACTTAACAGCGAAGGCGTGCCCGCCAACATCGCCTCCGCCGGCTACACCTTCAAACCCGGCACTGAACTCAACCCAGTGGGAGAAGAACAATGAGCGAACGTCAAGTGACCATCGGCATGAATCGTACCGGCGTGCAGATGTCCCCCGAAGACACGGCTCGCCAACTGGAAGCCACCCGACTGTTCCCGGCGGACGTGCCCGGCGATATGAGCGATTACACCGCCGAACGCGAGCGCGCCATTCGCGAGGCCGACCTGATCGGCTCGGTGCCGGCCCCCGGCTCGGTCAAAGGCATGGTCAAGACCGCGTTGGACAAAACCATCGGCAAAGCCCCGGAAGTGCTGCTGGATAAACTGGGCGAGCGCCTGGCCTTCGAGCGCACCGGCGTGCGCTTGTACGAAGCGATGGTCGCCAAGGCGACGTCCGCGCCGGGAGCCGATCCGACGTTGGTGGAGACCTTGCGACAGATCCAGGCCGAGGAGCTCGAACACATGAACATCGTGCGCGAAGCCATCGAAACCCTCGGCGGCGACCCAACAGCCATGACACCCTGCGCGGACGTGGCGGGCGTCAAGGCCATGGGTGTCCTGCAGGTATTGACCGACCCACGCACGACAGTGTCGCAATCGATGAGCGCGATCCTGACCATCGAACTGGAAGACAACGCTGCCTGGGAATTGCTGATCGAGCTGGCGAAGAAGGGCGGTCATCCGCTGATTGCCAAGCGCTTCGGCCACGCCTTGGCACAAGAAGAAACGCACCTGGCGACGGTGCGCAACTTCATCAAGCAAGACCTGCTCGCGCAAGTGAGCTGATCCTGCTTTACGCCTGGTTCCACCCTGCCACTGCGGGGTGGGCCTTGCTCACTTTTAAAGGACAACCGCCCGTGAGTGAAACTGATCTTGAGATGGAATTGAAAGCCTGGCGATTGTTGCTTGAGGACGATGCGTATCGCCTGGACTTTCCTGAGGATTATTACGACACGTTGATTCGGCGTGCTGATGAATTGGTGCTTCACGAATTTATCAGCCTGGAGGATTGGCAGTTGCTCAAGGACGCCGCGGACCAGGCTTATCGGCTGACGGTTGAGATGCTTTCGCGCAACCAGCGCGATTGTTTGAATGTGGGGGGGATGCGGTTGCCTCGGATATGCACACCACCCACGCGTCCCTGAGCTAAACCACCTCACCCCTGCTCAATACTCCGCAAAACCACCTCCCGCGGCTCGATCCGAGGAAAATTCAAGCACTGCCAGCGCCACGCATCTTGCAGCATCCGCTCAAGCCCATGACGCGCCGCCCAACCCAATTGCCCGGCCGCTTTCCCCGGATCCGCCCAGCAACGAGCAATATCACCAGGTCGCCGCGGTTCGAAAGCCAGCGGCACCGTCACCCCAGTGACCCGCTCGAAAGCACTGACCACCTCCAACACCGAATAACCGCGCCCGGTGCCCAGGTTCCAGATATGCACCCCAGTCTGCTCGCGCAAGAACTCCATGGCTCGCAAATGCCCCTCGGCCAAGTCCATCACATGGACATAGTCCCGGATCCCGGTGCCGTCTGGCGTCGGGTAGTCGGAGCCGAAAATCCGCAGCACATCGCGCTCGCGATTGGCTACCTGCAACAAGTAGGGCAAGAGGTTGTTGGGCGTCTGCGTTGGCGTCTCTCCCAACTGACCGGAAAAGTGCGCGCCGATGGGATTGAAGTAGCGCAGTAACCCCACGGACCAGCGCCCATCGGACGCCGCCATGCTTCTCATGACGTGCTCGGCCATCAACTTCGACTGGCCGTACGGATTGGTTGGCTGACCCGTTGGGCACGTTTCGGCGATGGGCATCTGGGCGCAGTCGCCATAGACCGTCGCCGATGAGCTGAATACCAGCTTGAACACGCCCGCGTCGGCCATGGCCTGGCACAGCGTGACGCTGCCGCTGACGTTCGTTTCGAAATACCTCAACGGCTCGCGCACACTTTCACCCACGGCCTTGAGCCCGGCGCAATGGACGACGGCCTCGATGGGGTACTCCTTGAAGACGTTATCCAATGCCCGACGGTTGCGCACATCGGCGTGGATGAAGCCCGGCTCACGGCCCACTACCTTCGCAATGCGCTGCACTGTCGTTCGGGAGCTGTTGCAGAGGTTGTCGAGGATCAGCACCGCGTCGCCCCGGTTCATCAACTCGACCGCCACGTGAGCACCTATATAACCCGCACCACCTGTCACCAAAATCATCACTCGATCCCCCTCGGTTATCCCTGTCCTGGTGTCTGTTGGGCAAGACACTCGGCGTTGTCCGGCGGTCTCTCTCGGCAGTGGTGCGCGTTTGAGACATCAGCCTGTTCTGTTGAGGGTGGTGGCGAGTGCCAGGAGTTCAGAGCAGTTGACTGATCGGTGTGTGCACTTTGTCGGCTGGCTTCAACAAGATTTGGAACGGCATCGAAATCGCCTTTCTCCAACGTCCACAAGGCAGCGCGTGAGGGATGTGTTCAGGCCTTGTCTGGCAGGCAGGGCAGTGCCAGGTCCTCGCCAGGAATTGTGCTCGGTCCAGCATCGGTCTCTAGAAAAGGAAACTTATATGAATCAACAAGAACAGCTTCTTCCCCAACACGGCGCCGCTGCCGCCACGGGCTTGCGACCTACGCTTCTGTGCCTGTCGCACTTGCGCTGGGGCTTTGTCTACCAGCGTCCCCAACACGTGATGTCGCGATTGGCCAAGGATTACGACGTGCTGTTTTTCGAGGAGCCGATATTCGAGGGCCGGCAGTCCGCGCACCTGGAAACCTACGCGGTGGCTGAGGGTGTGACGGTGTTGGTGCCCAGGCTTCCCGAAGCGCTGGATGAAACCCAGGTGATAGACGCGCAGCGTGAGTTGCTCGATGCCTGGCTGGCCGAGCACTGGCCGAATGAATTGATGCTCTGGTACCTCACGCCGATGAGCCAGGCTTTCACCGATCATCTGGAACCCAATGTAGTGATCTTCGATTGCATGGACGAGCTCTCGGCCTTCAAGTTCGCGCCGCCCGCGTTGGTGGAAATGGAACGCCGGTTGATGGCCAAGGCCGATGTGGTGTTCACCGGCGGCTACAGCTTGTGGGAAGCCAAGCGGCAACATCACGACAACGTCCATGCCATGCCCAGCAGCGTCGACATCGCGCACTTCGGCGCAGCCCGGCAGCCGATTCCCGACCCGGCGGACCAGGCCGATATCGGCCATCCGCGGCTGGGTTTCTTCGGCGTCATCGATGAGCGTTTCGATATCGAGCTGGTCGGCGAGCTGGCGGCGCTGCGGCCCGACTGGAACATTGTATTGATCGGGCCGGTGGTGAAGATCGATCCGCAGACGTTGCCGCGCCTGTCGAATATCCATTACCTGGGCGCCAGGCAATATGACGAACTACCGGCTTATCTGGCGGGATGGGACGTGGCGTTGATGCCGTTCGCCCTGAACGAATCCACACGCTTCATCAGCCCCACCAAGACGCCCGAATACCTGGCGGGTGGTTGCCCTGTGGTGTCTACGCCAATTCGCGATGTCGTCAATGGCTACGGCGAGAGTGGGGTGGTGGCCATTGCCGATTCGCCCCAGGGGTTCATCGACGCGATTCAGGCCGCGCTGGACTTGCGGACCCAGCCAGGGGTGATTGCGCAGTATGCCGACAAGGCGCTGGACGGCATGTCTTGGGACAAGACCTGCGCCCAGATGAAGGAGCAGATCGAATGCCAACGATAACCCTCGATACCCTCGGCACCCTCGGTACATTTCAGGACAGCGCGCCGTATGACTATCTGATCGTCGGTGCCGGTTTCGCTGGCAGCGTGTTGGCCGAGCGGCTGGCCGAAGGGTTGGGCAAGCGCGTCCTGCTGGTCGATCGTCGCGATCACATCGGTGGCAATGCATACGACCATCTAGATGAGGCGGGCGTGTTAGTCCACCGCTACGGGCCGCACATCTTCCACACCAATGCCCAGCGCATTGTCGATTACCTGTCGCGGTTCACCGAATGGAGACCGTACGAGCATCGGGTCCTGGCCCAGGTCGATGAGCATCGCGTGCCGATTCCCATCAACCTGACGACGCTCAACACGCTGTTCGGGCTGTCCATGGATGAAGCGCAAGCCGAAGCGTTCCTGGCGCAACGGGCAGAACCTGTGGACCCGATCCGCACCTCCGAAGACGTGGTCATCAACCAGATCGGGCGCGAACTCTACGAGACATTCTTTCGCGGCTACACCCGCAAGCAGTGGGGCCTTGACCCTTCGCAACTGGACAAATCGGTGACCTCGCGAGTGCCGACACGCACCAACACGGACGATCGGTATTTCACCGACCAGTTCCAGATGATGCCCTTGCACGGCTACACCCGGATGTTCGAGCGCATGCTCGACCATCCGAACATCGATGTGCTGTTGTCCACCGATTTCAGGACCGTGCGCGAACGCATCCCTCATCGTGAGCTGGTGTATTGCGGGCCTATCGATGAGTACTTCGATCATTGCTTTGGCCGACTGCCCTATCGCTCGTTGCGTTTCCAGCATGAAACCATCGATCAGGAGCAGTTCCAGCCGGTGGCGGTGGTCAATTACCCGGACGAGGCGGTGCCCTACACGCGCATCACCGAATACAAGCACCTCACCGGCCAGGAACACCCGCGCACCAGCGTGACCTACGAGTTTCCCTGTGCCGAGGGCGACCCGTATTACCCAGTGCCACGCGCGGAGAACGCCGAGCTATACAAACGCTACAAGGCGTTGGCTGACGAAACACCGGGGGTGACTTTCCTCGGTCGGCTGGGCACCTATAAGTACTACAACATGGACCAGGTGATAGGGCAGGCGCTCGCGCTGTATCAGCGCATCGCCGAGCAGGAAGGTGTCGAGTTGAAGGCCCACGAGGTCGAGCCAGGTTGATGCCTGGCTCTGCGATCGAGCACAGGGAGACAGCATCGTGCAGCAAAGGATCTTCAGCAGTTTCATGATGGCCGGCTATGAATGCTCGTCCCAACGGCGTGCCGATGGGCGTCGGTTGGACATGCTCGCCGCGACCCGCCACGACCGATGGGCAGAGCAGGATTATCGCCAGCTCGCCGACCTCGGCATTCGTTGTGCCAGGGACGGCCTGCGTTGGCATTTGATCGAGCAGCAACCAGGCCGGTATGACTGGAGCAGCTTTTTGCCGATGCTGCGGGCGGCCCGACGTTGTGATGTGCAAGTGGTCTGGGACTTGTGTCATTACGGCTACCCCGACGACCTGGATATCTGGCGTCCGGCCTTCGTCGAGCGGTTTGCCCGGTTCGCTGGCGCCGTGGCGCGGCTGATGCGCGAGGAAGGAATCGAGATCCCGTTCTACTCGCCGATCAATGAAATCTCGTTCTGGAGTTGGGCCGGCGGGGATGTCGCCTATTTCAATCCGGGTGCGCAAGGTCGGGGCACGGAACTCAAGCACCAACTGGTGCGGGCGAGCATCGCGGCGATCGAGGCGATTCGCGAGGTGATTCCCGGGGCGCGGTTTGTCCAGTGCGATCCGCTGATCAACGTGCTTTCCTCATCGCGCAGAACCGAAGACGTCGAGGCCGCCGAGGCGTATCGCCAATCCCAGTTCGAGGCCTGGGATTTGCTCACCGGTCGAAGTTGGCCAGGGCTGGGCGGACGAGAAGAGTACCTGGATATCCTCGGTGTGAACTTCTACCCCCATAACCAGTGGTTCCTTCACGGTGGTCGGATCGAGCAGGGAAGCGCGGATTATCGTCCGTTGGTGGGCATGCTCAGTGAAGTCCACCAACGTTATCGCAGGCCCTTGTTGCTCTCGGAAACCGGGGCCGAAGACACTGCCCGCGTGCCCTGGCTGCACTCCATCGGTGAGCAACTGGCGCTGGCCATCGGGCGCGGTATGCCGATAGAGGGCGTGTGCTGGTACCCGTTTCTCGACTACCCGGGCTGGGACGATGATCGCTACTGTCCCACCGGTGTGTTTGGCTATGCCGACAGCGAGGGCAGCCGCGCGTCTTTTCATCCGCTGCATAGGGCGATGAAAGAGTTGCAGGCGCGGTTTGCCTCAGCCAGGGCGACTGAGCAGCTGCAATGAACGGGGAGCGGCGATGAAATGAACAGTCAGCCCGCGCAAGGATTGCCGTTGCCCAATACAGCGATTGCCTTCCTGTGGCGGTACGTCACGTTGAGGCCGTGGCACTTCGCGACGCTATTGCTGTTGGTAGTCGGCGCCGCGAGTTGCGCTGTCGCCGTGCAGTTCGGCATGAAGTTGCTAGTGGACGCCATGGCCCAGGGCAGGGAGGCCGCCGGTCACGTTTGGCTGCCGTTCACGGTGTTCATTGCTCTGATCGTGGTGGAAAACCTGTTCTGGCGGTCGGGTGGCTACCTGGGTTGCCGCACCGTGGTCGCCAGTTGCGCGGACCTGCGGATCGACCTGTTCAATCATTTGACGGGCCACCCGATGCGCTATTTTTCCGAGCATTTTGCCGGGGCACTGGCGAACCGGATTTCCTCGGCGGGGGCGGCGGCCGGGTCGATCTACGGTGGCCTCGCCTGGAAAATCATTCCGCCTTGCGTTGATTTCATCGGCGCCGTGGTGGTGCTGTTTACCGTGCGATTTTCGATGGGCATCGCATTGATTGGCGCCGTGGTCGCCGTGGCCTCGCTGATCACCATGATGGGCTTGCGTGGGCGCAGCCGGCATATCGATTTCGCTTCGCAGTCGGCGCGGGTGGGTGGTGAATTGGTCGATCAGGTGTCCAATGTCTGGACGATCAAGGCGTTCTCTGCCCGCCACCGCGAGCGGCGCCGACTGGAGCAGGCGATTGGCGTCGAGGCCAGGGCCCAGCGCCGTAGCTGGATCTACCTGGAAAAAGCCCGGGTCCTGCATGACATCTGCTTGTCGATCATGGCCGGCGGCATGCTCGGTTGGTCGATTCTGCTGTGGCAGGGCGGGCAGATCACGCCGGGCGATGTGGTGATGGTCAGCGCGTTGTCGTTTCGCATCCTGCACGGCTCACGGGACTTGGCGCTGGCGCTGGTGGACACCTCGCAGCAGATGGGTGTCATCGCCGAAACCCTGCGCATCATCGTCCAGCCTCACGCCCTCAGCGACACCCCGGCGGAGTTGGCGCCTGGGCGCGGCAACATCCAGTTTATCGACGTCACCTACAGCTACGCCGACGGCCGTGGCGCAATCAAGCATTTGTCCCTCGACATTCCGGCCGGCCAGAAAATCGGGATCGTCGGGCCTTCGGGGGCGGGCAAGTCGACGCTGATCAACCTGGTCCAGCGCTTGGACGATGTGCGTAGCGGGGTGATCCTGATCGATGGGCGGGACGTGCGCTCGGTCAGCCAGGATAGCCTGCGCAGCCAGATCGCCGTAGTGCCGCAGGAGCCGGCGTTGTTCAATCGGACCATTTACGAAAACATCGCCTATGGCCAGCCCGATGCCAACGAGGCGCAAGTGATCGACGCGGCCCGCCATGCCTATTGCGAAGAATTCATCCGCAGCCTGCCGGAAGGGTTCAACACCTTGGTGGGCGAACGTGGCGTGATGCTCTCGGGCGGCCAGCGCCAACGCCTCGGGTTGGCGCGAGCGTTCCTCAAGGACGCGCCGATCCTGATCCTCGACGAAGCCACCTCGGCGCTGGACTCCGAATCTGAGGCCAAGGTCCAGATGGCGCTGGATGACTTGATGCGCGGCCGCACCGTGCTGGCGGTGGCGCACCGGTTGTCGACGGTCGCGCGGTTCGACCGGATCCTGGTCCTTCAGGCCGGAAGAATTGTCGAAGACGGTTCGCCCGATGAACTGCGCCAGCGCGAAGGGCCGTTCCAGACGTTGTGGCAGGCACAGGGAATGGAACTGGGCAAGACCTAGTTGCTTTTGAAGGGATCCTGGAGAAACGTGCCTGCGCCCCGACCCGCTCAGCTACCGCGGTTCTCATTGATGAAATCCACAAACGCCCTCAGCGGCGAGGGCAGGTAGCGGCGGCCGGGGTAGTAGAGAAACGGTCCGGTAAAGCGCTGCCACCAGGGTTCGAGTACCGGCTCGAGGACGCCACTGTCGAAGTAGGGCCGCAGCCAGTCCTCGAATAGATAGACAATGCCCAGCCCATCCACTGCGGCTTGCACCGACAGGTCCACCGCGCCGCCGATCCGCACGATCAATGGGCCGCTCGGGTCGACGCTGATGGTTTCGCCATCTCGTTCATATTCCCAGAGCGGCATGGCGCCGCTGGGGAACTTGCCCCGCAGGCACGCATGTTCCAGCAGATCCCTTGGATGCTCCGGCCTGCCCCTGGCGTCTAGGTACGCGGGTGCGGCGGCGGTGGCGAAACGCTGGAATCGTGGCCCGATGGGCAGGGCGATCATGTCTTGCTCGAGGCGTTCGTCGTAGCGAATACCCGCGTCACACCCGGCGGCGAGCATGTCGACGAAGCTTTCTTCGGTAACCACTTCCAGGCGAATGTCGGGGTAGCTCTTGAGGAACGGCGCGATGATCGAGGGCAATACCAGGCGCGCGGCACTGACCGGCACGTTCAACCTGAGGGTGCCCGAGGGCCGGTCGCGAAAGTCGTTGACCACGTCCAGCGCGGATTCGACCTCGCCCAGGGCCGGCACGATGCGCTCCATCAACCGCGCGCCGGCCTCGGTCGTCGCCACGCTGCGGGTGGTGCGGTTGAGCAGGCGCACGCCGAGTCGGCTTTCGATCCGCCGTACGGCGTCGCTGAGGCTCGAGGCGGATCTGCCGCTCAGCCGGGCGCCCTCGCGAAAGCCGCCCGCATTGACTACGGCCACAAAGGCCAGCAAGTCTTGAATATCCGTCGCCATTGTTCCCTCCACCGTACAACCCGTCCGGATTGCACCTGATTATCAGTGGAGTGGTCAACGCCTATAGTCGGCTCACGCACATTTATCCAAGGGGTACGCGATGAGCAAGGCAGATAACGCAGGGAAGTTTTTACTGGGCGATCGTACGGTCAATCGCATGGGCTACGGCGCGATGCAACTGGCGGGACCGCAGGTCTTCGGACCTCCCAAGGATCCGGCGGCGGCCATCGCCGTGCTGCGCGAAGCCCTGGCGGCCGGAGTCAACCACATCGACACCGCGGATTTCTATGGGCCTCATGTCACTAACCAACTGATCCGTGAGGCGCTGCACCCTTACGCCGACGACCTGGTCATCGTGACCAAGGTCGGCGCGGTTCGTGGCGCCGATGCGTCATGGAACCCAGCCCAGAGCTCCGCCGAGCTGACCCGAGCGGTGCATGATAACTTGCGCAACCTCGGCGTCGAGGTGCTGGATGTGGTCAATCTGCGGGTCATGGGCGATGTGCATGCGCCCGCTGAGGGATCGATTAAAGAGTCCTTCACGGCATTGGCGGAGCTGCAACGCCAGGGTCTGATCCGCCATTTGGGCCTGAGCAATGTCACCGCCTCGCAGGTCAAGGAAGCCCAAGGCATCGCCAAGGTGGCCTGCGTGCAGAATCACTACAACCTGACTCACCGCGACGACGAACACCTTATCGCCGAGTTGGGCCGGCAGGGCATTGCCTACGTGCCGTTCTTTCCGCTCGGTGGTTTCACGCCGCTGCAGTCGGAGACTCTTTCCGCCGTAGCGGCGCGGCTGGAAGCGTCACCGCTGTGCGTTGCGCTGGCGTGGCTGCTGCAACGGGCGCCGAATATCCTGTTGATTCCCGGTACGTCGTCAGTGGCGCACCTGCGGGAAAACCTCACGGCGAGCGAGCTGCGGATTCCTACGCAAATGCTGGCTGAGCTTGAACATATGGCGTAGCCAGACGAAGCAGACGTTCATCGGTGCCGTCTCTGCGCGGCGCCGAAAAATCGAACAGCGCCCGGCCAGTCGATGTCCCAGACGTATGATTGTCAGGCAGGGATTTCGTTATGGCGGACTCTGGTATTCCCGGCCATCGCTGGGTCGATTCAACATGGGCCTTCTTGCAGGAGGGCTACCCTTTCATCCGCAAGCGTTGCGCGAAGTATCGCAGCCCGGTCTTCCAGACAAGGCTGCTGGGGCGGCGCACGCTTTGCCTCAGTGGGCTTGAGGCGGCAGAGCTGTTTTACGATGCCCGGCGCTTTGTCCGAACACCCACGTCGACGCCGGCACCGCTGCGCAACATCCTGTTGGGCACGGGCAGCGTCCAAGGCCTGGATGGGGCGCCTCATGCGCGACGCAAGCAGCTGTTTCTCGAGCTGTTGGACACGCAGAACGTGCAGCGCCTGGCCCGGCTCTTTGAGGCGCGCTTGAGTGAGGCGATCGCCAGACTGCCGGCGAACCAGCCGTTCGATTGTCTGCCCTGGCTGGAGGCGCTGCTGTGTCGGTCGGTCTGCGAGTGGGCGGGCGTTGCGCCGATGAATGATCAGGCGATGCACCGCCTGACTCGCCGGCTCGCCTCGCTGATCGATGGCAATGGCCGCCTTGACTGGCGCATGCCGGCCGCCTGGATGCGACGCAAGGCCTGCGAAGCCCAGGCCGTCGGCTGGATCGAAGAGTGCCGGCGCGAGGGCGATTCAGCGGCGCAGCAATCCCCGCTGCACAAACTCGCCCAGCACCGCGATGACCAAGGTCAGTTGCTCCCACCCCACGTAGCGGCGGTCGAGTTGCTTAACCTGTTGCGCCCCGTGGTGGCGGTGGGGCGCTTTCAGTTGTTCGGGCTTATCGAATTGGAACGTCGGCCGCAATGGCGGGCCAATATCGTAGCCAACGAGGGTGCGGCCTGGGCTTTCTCCGAGGAAGTGCGGCGCTTTTACGCGTTCTTTCCGATGGTGGCGGCGTTCGTGCGCGAGCGTTTCGAGTGGCGAGGCTATCGCTTCGAAAAAGGCACTCGGGTGTTGCTCGATCTGTTTGGCACCAACCGTGATCCGTCGCACTGGAAAACCCCGGAGAGCTTCGCTCCCGAACGTTTCGGCCAGTGCCCGATGAAAACCTCTGTCATCAGCCAGGGCGGCGGTGAATACACGTATCACCGCTGCCCGGGCGAGCCGCTGACGCTGGCCCTGATGCAGCAGACCTTTGAATATCTGTGCCGCCATGTGCATTGGCGGCTGGACGTGAAGGAGGTCGATTTTCAGCGCCTGCCCATGTTGCCCAGGGAGCCGGTGCTGATATCGGTGGTAACCGGCTAGCTGCGCGCCTCATCCGTTTCGTTTCGGTGATGTTCCGGCCAACTGTCGACGGGGCGCGCGCGGTCTTCGTTGAACATCTCGGTGAGCAATGCGTTGGCCCGCCGGTAGGCGTCGTGCCGGAACTTGAGGTCGTCTTCCGGCTGGGCGACGATTTCTTCGAGCATCTGCAGGTTGAGGCGACGGAACTGATCGGCGCGCTCACGCGCCTCGTATGCTCCGACACCCATTTGCACCAGCGCACTGCGGCCCAACGACAACGCGCTCTCGAAGGTTTCCCGCTCGGCGATTTCCACGCCCATCTGACGCAGGTTGATCAGGTGGCCCATGTCCCGCGCGCGAACGACGAGTTTCAGCATGGGGAAGTGCTCCTGGGCCAACCGGGTCAGTGTCAGGTTGTCTTGCTGATCGTCGATCGCATTGATCAGCACCGCCGCCTGGGCCGCCCCGGCCGCGTGCAGCAGATCGAGGCGCGTGGCGTCGCCGTAGAACACCTTCACGCCGAATTTTCGCAGTGTCTCGATGTTGTCGGGGTCGTGATCCAGGACCACCACCTCGACGCCGCAGGACATCAGCAAGCGTCCGGCGATCTGCCCGAAACGGCCGAAGCCGGCGATGATCACCCGCGGGTTCTGCTGGTCGACGAGGTCGGATTCCTGGCGGCCTTTTTTGCCGGCCGACTCGATCCGCTCCAACACCAAAATGAGCAAGGGCGTCACGCACATCGACAACGCCACCGCCAGCGTCAGGCTCTTGCCCCACTGGTCGGTCAGGATGCCGGCCAGCGTCGCGGCGCCGAACACCACGAAGGCGAACTCACTGCCCTGGCCGAGCAATACCGCCTGCCAGGAACGCTGGCCGGCGGGAACATTCAGGAAGCGACTGACGGTCTTGATCACCAGCAGCTTGATCAGGATGAACCCGAGGGTCAGGGTGATGACTTTCAGCGGTGAGTCGATCAGCGTGCCGAAATCGATCGACATGCCGACGCCGATGAAGAACAACCCCAGCAGCAGGCCCTTGAACGGTTCGATGTCGCTCTCCAGGGCATGGCGGTATTCGGAACTGGCCAACAGCACACCGGCGAGGAAGGCGCCCATGGCCATCGACAGGCCGGCTTCTTCCAGCAGAAAGCCGAAGCCGAACACCAGGAACAACGCCACGGCACTGAAGATTTCACGCAGGCCCGAGCGCGCGGCGAAGCGCAGCAGCGGTCGCGTCACGTAACGCCCGAGCAGCACGACGACGCTGATGGCGGCGACGATCTTGACGATCGACAACGCCAGGGCGGTACCCGACGGTGTGGTGCCGTGGGCCGAGAGCAACGGGATCATGGCGACCAGGGGAATGGCCGCGATGTCCTGAAACAGCAGCACGGCAAAGCTGCTGCGGCCCACGGCGGTCGCGGTCAGGTTGCGTTCGCTCATTGCCTGCATGGCGATGGCCGTGGAGGAAAGGCTCAGGGTCAGGCCTACCAGCAATGCCGCCGTCCAACCCAGCCCGAGCGCTGCGCAAAACGCCGCAATGGCGGCACCGCAAGCGAGCATCTGTAGCGCGCCGCCACCAAACACCATCCGACGCAGCGCCCACAGGCGTTTGGGATCGAGCTCAAGGCCGATGATGAACAGCATCAGGACCACGCCGATTTCGGCGAACTCCAGGATGGCCTTGACGTCGGTAATCAACTTCAGCCCCCACGGGCCGATCACGCAGCCGGCCAGCAGGTAACCCAGCACCGGGCCCAGGCCGAAACGTACGGCAATCGGTACGATCAACGTCGCCGAGGCCAGGTAGATCAGCATTTCAATCAGGCTATGGGTCTCCATATCAATCTTCCTTCCAGGCGGCCAGGCGTTCGCCGTAGTGTTCGATTTGTGCGCGTTGGGCGTCGGATTCGGCGGCATACGCGCCATGCACGACCACCGGCTCCAACCAGCGCATGTGGCAGTAAAGCGCGGTCGCCTGGAGGGGCTGGGCCAGCACGCAAAAGCCTGGATAGGCGCCCATCTGGAAATGATCGTGTTCGCCGCCGGTGGTCACCGCCCAGAGCAGGCTTTTGTCCGTGAGGGCCGTTGCGCCTTTGCCGTACGCCCAGCCGTGGGTAAACACCTTATCGATCCATAATTTCAGCAGGGGCGGCATGCTGTACCAGTACATCGGATGCTGGAGCACGACCAAGCCTGCCTGTTCGACGGCGCGCTGTTCGGCCTCGACGTCGATGTCGAAGTTGGGATAGAGGTCGTAGAGAGACCGTATCACCACGTGCGGATGGGTGGACGCGCGCTTGAGCATTTGCTGGTTGACCCGCGACTGGTCGGGGTAGGGATGGGCGTAAACGATCAGGATCATCAGGCAATTCCAGGCGACTGGGTCCAAGGCAAAAGGCCGGACATCCTACCGGGGAAGGCGCGTGATGTTTAGGGCATTGTTCGCCCAGGGGTCAATTGAGCGGGAGCGTGACTTTGACCTCCAGGCCACCATCGCGCCGATTCCTGAGGGTCAGCGTGCCGCCATGCTCCAGCACTGTCGCCCGCGCCGCCGACAGGCCCAGGCCGACGCCGCCGGTGTTCTTGTTGCGCGAACCCTCGATGCGAAAGAATGGCGCGAAGACTTGCTCATGAAATTGCGGCGCGATGCCCGGACCGCGGTCGAGGACGCGGATCTCGACGCAGTCCGTGTAGGCCTTGAGCTGGACGCTGGGCTCGGTGCCGTATTTGATCGCGTTGTCGATCAGGTTGGTCAGCGCACGTTTTATCCCGATGGGCCGGCCCACATAGACAAAGCGCTGGGCGCCCGCAAAGTAGACCTCGATACCTGCGTCCCTGAAGTCATCGACGACCGTATGCAGCAGTTCCGCCAGGTCGAATGCCGTGGCGTGCTCGAGCCGCGCTTCGTCGCGGAAGAATTCCAGCGCGGCGTTGACCATCGCCTGCATTTCGTCGACGTCCCTGAACAACCTCGATTGCTGTTCGGCGTCCTCAATGAACTCGCCGCGCAGGCGCATGCGGGTCAGTGGCGCCCGCAAGTCGTGGGAGATGGCGGCGAGCATTTGCGTGCGGTCCTGGACGAAGTGCTTGAGCTGGGCCTGCATGGCGTTGAAGGCCAGGATCGCCTGGCGTATTTCGTGGGGGCCGACGACCGGGATGGGCGGCGCCCGGAAATCCACGCCGAAGCGCCGGGCACCCTCGGCGAAGCGTTCCAGCGGTGTCGCCAGGTGCCGCGTGGCAATCAGGGCGACGACCAATGTCGAGAGCAGGATAAGCGCGATAATGATCAGGTTGCGCTGCCATTCCCCCAGTCCCCAGCTGCGTGACGCCACGGATAGGTCCACCCAGGTATGGTCCGCCAGCTCGATGATCAGGGCGTAGCGCCGGGCGGGGTCCTCGGCGGGCCAGTCCCCCGGCTCGTAGGCCTCGATGCGGGCGTCGGGCCTGCCCAGTTGACGACGCAAAAACGCCGATCCCTCGCTGAACTCCGGGTCGTCGACGATGGGCAACCGCGCCTCTTCACGGCGCTGCAACCACTGCACGCTGAGCCCTTGGTCGCTGGCGGCCTTGGCAATGTCGAGCCGTTGTCCGGGGGCGACCGAGTCGATGATGCGGGTGATGGCCGCAGCCTTTTCCATCAGGCCGGTTTCCATCAGCGGAGGGCGCGCCCAGGCACCGGCCAACAGGGAAAACAATTCGTTGAGGGCCAGCAACGTCAGCATCGCGACCATGGTAGTCAGGGCGATCCAGCGCGCGACCGTGTCCCGTGGCCGAGGCACTTTGGCGCGCTGGCCGGTCATCGTTTCACCACGTGGGGACTGAACAGGTAGCCGCTGTTGCGAACGGTGCGGATCATCGATGGGCCCGTAACGTCGGACTCCAGTTTGCGTCGCAGTCGGCTGACCTGGACATCGATGCTGCGGTCAAACGCATCGAAGGTTTCGCCACGAGCCATATCGAGCAACTGCTGGCGGGTCAGTACGCGGCGCGAGTGTTCGGCGAACACCAGCAGCAGCTCGAATTCACCGGCCGACAGCGGGATCATGACCTTGTCGGGGGAGCGCAATTCGCGCCGGGTGACGTCCAGCTGCCAGCCTTCGAATTCCAGGACCGGCCGGCTCGAATCTCCCAAGGCGCCCCTGGCTTCGCCGGTGCGCCTGAGGACGGCGCGCACCCGGGCCAGCAGCTCCCGCGCGTCGAAGGGTTTGGTCAGGTAATCGTCGGCGCCCATTTCCAGGCCGACGACGCGATCGCTCAACTCGCCCATGGCGGTGAGCATGATGATGCCGACCCGGTGTTCGGTCCTTAACCGTTGGCAAAGCACCAGCCCGTTATCGCCGGGGAGCATGACGTCAAGAATGATCAGGTCTGGCTGCCGACGTTCCACCGCTCGCCACAAGGCGTTGCCGTCGGCGGCGACCTCAACGCTATAGCCATGTTGTTCAAGAAACTTGCGCAGGAGGGCGAGGACTTCGAGGTCATCGTCCACCAGGAGTAAATGGCTCACGGTGGTCACGTCGGGCAGTGAATACAAGGTCAATACTAGGGTGATTGCGGGGTGCGCGTCATATATTTCAATCCGGAAATAAAGCGACCGGCGCGCAACATTGTGGAAATCTTCGGGCAAGAAAACCGCGGCAGGATTGCGTCGATGTCAGCCAGTGAAGCTGTGCACTGAACCCTGTGGCGAGGGAGCTTGCTCCCGCTTGAGTGCGAAGCGCTCATGGATTTTTGGGGGCCGCTTCGCGACCCAGCGGGAGCAAGCTCCCTCGCCACGGGTTTGGTGTTCGGCTTTCAACGGGTAGGCACTCCTTATTCCTCGCCGAGATAATTCTGTATGCCGATCGCCAGACCCGCGCCGCTGCTTGCTCGATCCACCGTCGTCGTTGCGCTGGCGGCGTTCGCCAGCGGTTGCACCAGCACACCCGCCGCCACGCCGGGCAGTTGCCAGCCTGCTCCCTACGCCGTGCACGACCCCGTCGAGCCGGTGAACCGCGGCATCTTCGCCTTCAACCGCACGCTCGACGACTACGCGTTGGCCCCCGTCGCCCGGGGTTATCGCAAACTGCCGGACATGTTCCAGACCGGCGTGCACAACTTCGTCGCCAACTTCGGCGAGCCCAAGGTGTTCATCAACGATCTGTTGCAAGGCAACGGGCAGCGCTCGGTCACCACCCTGGGGCGTTTTGTCATTAACACCACCGTGGGCATCGTCGGGCTGATCGACGTGTCGGGCAAAATGGGCATCGAGCGCCACGAGGCCGATTTCGGCCAGACCTTCGGCGTCTGGAACATCGCCCCCGGGCCGATTGTCGAGCTGCCACTGTTTGGCACTGGCAACTTGCGGGACGCGACCGGCAAGGTGGTGAGCTTCGCCGTGGACCCGTTCGGCAGCAACAGCGATACCGTCGAGACGTTGGGCACGATCAAGACCGTCGGCGGTGTCGTCGATGGCCGGGCGGAGGCGCTGCCGCTTACCGACAAACTCCAGGCCAAACCTGATTATTACGTGGCGCTTCGTGACGTGACCGCGCAACGGCGCGCCGACTTCGTCGCCGAGGGCAAGCTGGGCTCCGTGCAAGACGAGCCGCAATGCCAGGAAGAAGGGGCCGCGGATGAATAGCGAAGCACTGGTCCTGCACCGGCGGGTGAAAAACCTCGGCCAAGGTGCGCTGCACTGTCATGAAGTCGAACTGCGGCTTGCCGAGGATGGCCGGCACGTGTTGCTCAGCCGCTATGTCGAACGGTACCGGCATGACCAGGCGGGTTTGAACGTGGTTCAGCATTATCGCGTGCCAGTGGCGAGCGTGATTCGCTGGATGATCAACCATGGCGAGCTGGGGAATGTCCCGTGAGGGCTTACCGTAGTGGCGTTTTCCCATACCTCAGACTTTGAAATATTTTTACACATTTCCAGTCTAATTATAGTTGTACGATGTCGTACGAAATATGATGGACTGTCTCCGTTCTCACAAAAAAAATAACGGAGATCCATCCATGTCGAGCATTCCTTCCGTAGAAGGCAAGGCCAGTGCCCCCGCGCAAGGTCGCTTCACCCGACTGTTAAAGCTACTTGGCCCCGGTATCATCGCGGTACTGTCCTGGCTGGGCGCTGGCGACCTCATCACCTCTTCCGTTGCCGGCGCGAACTACGGCTACGCGATGATGTGGGTGCTGGCGGTGTCCCTGCTGCTTCGATACCTGATCGTCAACATCATTGCGCGCTTCCAGCTCTGCAATAACCAGGGCATGACCATCCTGCAAGGCTACGCACAACTGAACCCGTTTTTTGCCTGGTTCATGCTGGTGTACGCGCTGCTCATGGGGCATCTGATGAATGCCTACATGATCAAGGGCGCCGGTGAGGCCTTGGCCATGCTGCTCAAGACGGACTACGCGCTGCTCTGTTCGGTGGCGGTGGTGCTGGCGGTGTGGATGCTCGTCGGGCGCAATATCTACACGATGATCGAAGGCGTGATGAAGGTGCTGCTGGCGATCATGACGCTGGCGTTCCTGGCGCTGGCGGTGATGTCCGGACCGGATGTCGCTGGTATCGTCAAAGGCACCATCGGCTTCAGCATCCCGCCCGATGAAGGCGTGCACGGTGCGCTGCTGGTGGCGGTGTCGGTGATCGGTGCTGTGGCGGGTTCCATCGCCAACTTCGTCCACCCCTACGTCATGCGCCAGAAAGGTTGGGTCGGGCCGGAGCACAAGCGCATCCAGCGTAACGACCTGCTGTTTGCGGTGTTCGTCGGCATCGTCATCAACCTGGCGATCTGGATTGTCGGCGCGGAAATCCTGCGGCCCAACGGCATTGAGGTCAACACCTTGGGCGACTTGGGCAAGGCCCTGGAAATCTTCTTCGGCCCGATCG
Organism: Pseudomonas sp. SWRI92; assembly: GCF_014268685.1. Lineage (NCBI taxonomy): Bacteria > Pseudomonadati > Pseudomonadota > Gammaproteobacteria > Pseudomonadales > Pseudomonadaceae > Pseudomonas > Pseudomonas sp. SWRI92. The sequence continues at coordinate 40,023 of NZ_JABWQY010000007.1, read as the reverse complement.
GTTGGTACGTCTTCTTCATCGGTGTCTTCGCCACCTTGTTTGCCAGTATTTCCGGCAAGACCACGGCGTTCCCGATGCTCATCACCGACGCTTTCCAGCACGTCAAGCCCGAGCGTCGCGAGCGTTATGGCAAGGAGTTCCATCGCGACCCGATGCACAAGTGGTTCATGTTGTTCATTCTCGTGACACCGCTGATCTGGTCGCTGCCGGGCATGCCGGACTTCGTGACCCTGACCATCGGTGTCAATGCGCTGAACATCATTGGCTTGCCGGTAATTTCCCTGGGCCTGTTGATCATGTCCAACCAGAAGTCGTTGCTGAGCAAGGAATACCGCAACAACCTGTTCGAAAACATCGCCCTGGTCTTTGCCACTGGCCTGGCGCTGTGGGTCGCATTCCAACTGGGCGTCGATCTGTTCACCTGAGGCCTGGTCATTCACCTTCGCGGGGGGCTGCTAGACTTCACCGTCCAGTCCCTTTCGGAGAAGCGCAATGAATAATAAAAACAGGATCTGTCTCTGGTACGACGGCACTGCGCAGGAAGCGGCGGAGTTCTATGCAAGGACGTTTCCCGACAGCGCAGTGGACGCCATCCATCATGCGCCGGGCGATTACCCGGCCGGTCAGCAGGGCGATGTGATCACCGTGGATTTCACGGTGATCGGCATCCCTTGTATCGGGCTCAACGGCGGCGCGATGTTCAAGCACAACGAGGCTTTTTCGTTCCAGGTCGCCACCGATGACCAGGCCGAAACGGACCGCTTGTGGAACGCGATCATCGACAACGGCGGCCAGGCCAGCGCCTGCGGCTGGTGCAAGGACAAATGGGGCGTGTCGTGGCAGATCAGTCCCCGCGTGCTGGTCGATGCCGTCACCAGCACCGACAAGGCTGCCGCCAAGCGTGCCTTCGAAGCCATGATGACGATGACCAAGATCGACATCGCGGCGATCCAGGCAGCGGTGAAAGGTTGACGCCTCGCCATCGCGGACCTGTTGGCGATGGCATTGCTTTGTCGCCCTCAGGTCAACGCGTTACCTGTCGCCTTCAGGCAATTTGGCGATCACCTTGATCTCGAACTGAAAACCATACAGCCACGTCACGCCCACCGCCGTCAGCGTCGGGTGCGGCGCGTTGCCCCAGAATTCGGGCACGACGCTCCAGACCCGCTCGAAAATCGACTGCGGGTCGACCATGAAGACCGTGACATCGACCACATCGTCAAAGCTGCAGTCAGCGGCGGCGAGTATCGCCTTGAGATTGTTGAAGGCGCGGCGGACCTGGTCTTCCAGCACGGGCTCGGGCGAGCCATCCTCAGTGCTGCCGACTTGCCCGGAGACGAACAGGAAACCATTGGAACGAATCGCCGGCGAATAGCGGTTGCGTTCGTATAGCGCCTGGCGTCCGGGTGGGAAAACTACGTCACGCGGTGTCATGGGAACCTCCGGAAATCATGTGGAACGACGCGAATTCATCGTTGCAGCCACTCTAGGGGCTTGTACCCGGGCGATAAACGAGCAACCTTGGCGCTCACTGTTCGTGAATCCCAAACAATCTGACGGAGGCGGCGGAGAAGATGGATCGTTTCGATGCGATGCAAGCGTTTGTTCGAGTGGTGGAGGCGGGCAGTTTTACCAAGGCGGCGCAAACCCTGCACATGAGCAAGACCACCGTGACCCAGTTGGTACAGCAGCTCGAGGCACGCTTGCGGGTCAAGCTGCTCAACCGCACGACGCGCAAGGTCAATGTCACCGCTGACGGTGCAGTCTTCTATGAGCGAGCGATTCGCCTGCTGGCTGACATGGACGATGCCGAGACCAGCCTGTCGGGCGCCCAGGCGCTGCCTCGAGGGCGTCTGCGGGTTGATGTGCCGAGCCCGCTGGCCGCGATGATCCTGGTGCCGGCGCTGCCGGCTTTTCATGCCCGCTATCCGGACATCCAGATCGACATGGGCGTGAGTGATCGCATCGTCGACATCATTGATGAAAACGTCGATTGCGTGGTGCGTGGCGGTGAACTGAAGGATCAGTCGCTGATCGGCCGGCGCGTCGGCGACCTGGCCCTCGGCGTCTTCGCCGCGCCGAGTTACCTGGCGCGCGTGGGCACGCCCGTTCATCCCCTGGAACTGGAGGATTCCGAGCACCGCATCGTCGGTTTCCTCTGGGCACGCACCGGCAAAGCGCTGCCTTACGCCATGCACAACCAGGACGAGCGCCTGCACATCAAGGGGCGCTACGTCGTGGCGGTCGACGATGGCAACGCTTACCTCGCCGCAGGCTTGGCGGGGTTGGGAATACTCTGGCTGCCCAGCTACATGTCACGACTCCACGAGGCGCAGGGTACGCTGGTGCCGCTGTTCGCAGGCTGGCGCCTGGACCCGATGCCGCTCTACGTGGCTTATCCGCCGAACCGTCACATCAGCGCCAAGTTGCGAGTGTTCATCGACTGGGTGGTCGAGCTGATGGCGCAACATGCACCTATCCTTGATCGGCACACGTCATGAAAACATTCTCGATAGCAGAGGAGATGCACGATGGACCGATTCACCGGCGGTTGCCTGTGCGGCAACATTCGCATTGAAGCTTCGGGGCGCCCATACCGGATCGGCCTTTGCCACTGCCTCGATTGCCGCAAGCACCTTGGTGCACTGTTTTACGCCGCCGCCGTGTTCCCCGAGGACGCGGTGACGATCAAGGGCGAAACCCGGGACTATGCTGGACGCCATTTCTGCCCCACCTGCGGCTCATCCCTGTTCGCCCGCAGTGGCGACGAGATTGAAGTGAACCTGGGAACGCTGGATGCGTCCGACCAACTGATGCCCACCTACGAAAGCTGGACCGTGCGCCGCGAGTCCTGGCTGCCGCCGTTTGCGCTGGCCCGGCACTACGAACGTGATCGTGAGGGCACGGGGCGGTTCGAGGAGTAGGGCGGTCACTCGAACCCGACAATCGCCTTGATTTCCAGATACTCCTCAAATCCATGGACCCCATATTCGCGTCCGTTTCCCGAGCGCTTGTAACCACCGAACGGCGCCATGGGATTCCAGGCTGGGTAGTTCAACAACACTTGCCCGGCGCGGATGCGCGCAGCCACGGCGCGGGCCTGATCGAGGTCCTGGCCTTGGACATGGGCGCCCAGGCCGTAGACGGTGTCGTTGGCGATGGCCACTGCTTCATCCACCGTGTCGTAGGGGATGATGCACAGCACCGGGCCGAAGATTTCCTCCTGGGCGATGCGCATGCCGGTGCTGACGTGAGAGAACACCGTCGGCCGGGTGTAGAAGCCTTTTTCAAAACCGGCTACGCGCCCCGGACCGCCGCAGAGCAGTTTTGCCCCTTCATCCAGGCCCGCTTCGATCATGGCCTGCACGCGCTTGAACTGTGCCTCGTTGGCGATCGGGCCCAGTACGGTTTCCTCCGACAAGGGGGCGCCGACGATGATCGCGTTGGCGGTGGCCGCGGCCAGCGCCTCGACTTCCGCCAAGCGGTTGCGCGGCACGATCATTCGGGTCGGTGCGCTGCACGACTGGCCGACATTGCGGAACGCCGACATCACTCCCGGCGGCACCGCTTTGGCAAAGTCCGCATCGGGCAGCAATATGTTCGGTGACTTGCCGCCCAGCTCCTGGGTGACGCGCTTCACCGTGGTGGCGGCGGCTTGCGCGACCAGGGCGCCCGCGCGGTTGGAGCCGGTGATGGAGATCATGTCGATGTCGGGGTGTGCCGCCATGGCCGCGCCGACCTCGGCACCGCTGCCATTGACCAGGTTGAATACGCCTGCAGGAAGGCCCGCGTCATGCACCAATTGGGCGAAAAACAAGGCGCTCAAGGGCGACAGTTCGCTGGGCTTGAGCACCACGGTGCAGCCGGCGGCTATCGCCGGGGCGACCTTGGCGGTGATCTGGTAAAGCGGCCAGTTCCACGGGGTGATCAGGCCGCAGACGCCGATGGGTTCGCGCACGATGGCCGTGCCGTTTTCGACGTGCTGGAAGTGATAGGAAGTCAGCACATCGCGCGCGACCCGAACGTGCTCAGCGGCCAATGGCACCTGCATGGACCGTGCGAAACCGATGGCCGCGCCCATCTCCAGGCACAGCACCTGGGCCAGCGCTTCCTTGCGTTCGAGCATCAGCTCGTGAATCTTGCCGACGATCAACGCACGATCCGCCACCGGCGTTGCGGCCCAGTTGGGAAACGCCGCGCGAGCCGCGGCGACGGCGCGGTCAACGTCTTGGGAGGAGCCCTGGGCGACCTCGGCGATAATTTCCTCGGTGGCGGGATTGATCACCGATAGCGTCGTTGATCGGGCCGGAGACTGCCAGCGACCATCGATATAAAACTGCCCGGTGGTTTGCGCAATATTCGAGGTTTGGGTGGTCATCCAACGGGCTCCTGGGGCAGTGACGACGCTGCCGAAAGCAGGTCGTGATTCTTCCCGATAAACTAACAAAGCGGCCCTGGCGGGATGTGCCGTTGTTGAGCCTGGCAAAGAACAATCTGCTGTATCTGCCAGGCTAACTTCGCAAAAAATGTAGCGACATCGGTTCCGGGGGGCTGAGGTCTATTTCATGCCCTTAACCGCCACCGGCCAGCGCTTCGATTTCAATCAGGTACCCGTGATGCAGAGCCGGCACGGGGACCACTGCACGTGCGGGTCGATGGTCGCCCAGATAGCGCGTGTAGATCCGGTCGAACGCAGGCCAGTGCTCAATGCCTGCGATGTACACCGTCACCTTCAACAAGTCACTTGGACGCCGGCCCGCCGCGCCGAGAATCGCCATCAAGTTATCCAGGGCGACGGTCACTTGCACCTCGAAGGGCTCGCCAATGCGGTGGCAGCCATCGGCGCGTATCGGCAATTGTCCCGAGACATACAGCATGCCCTGGTACGCGACCGCTTGGGAGTAATGTCCGCCTGGCGCTGCGGCATCAAGGGTCTGGATAAAATCGATTTCACCAGCCATGCAGGCGACTCCAGGTTTGCACCTCGCCGGTGTCCTTGCAGGCGTGGTAATGGGGAAACTGCGCGCCGGTGGCGCAGGCATGGTTGGGCAGGATGCGCAGGCGGTGGCCGACCGGGAAGCGCGTCGTGATATCGAAGCCCGTGGCATCGGCGAGGGTGATGATGCCGTGTTCCTGATTGGCGCCCGTGAGCAGTGCGCCCTCGATCCATTCGCCGGCTTCGGTGCACACTTGTCCATAGCCGAAATCCCGCTGCTGACGTTGGGTCCCGCGGTCGCGGCTCATGGCCATCCAGCCAGCATCAGTGATGATCCAGCCTTTGTCGGGCTGATGGCCGATGACGGTGGTCAGTACGCTCAGCGCCAGCTCATCCGGCTGGCAGACGCCAACGTTCTGCATCACCAGGTCGAAGAACACATAGACGCCAGCGCGCACTTCGGTCACGCCCTCCAGGCTCAGCGCCGACAACGCAGTGGGCGTCGAACCGATGCTGACTTGCGGGCAGGCCAGCCCGGCTTCGCGCAGACGTTGCGCGGCGCTGACGCAAGTGCTGCGTTCCTGTTCGGCCAAGACTTTTAGCGCCTGCGGGCTGTCGAGTTCGTAACTGGAGCCGGCGTGGGTCATGACCCCGCAAAGCGGCATGCCGCCGTCGTTGAGCAACCGTGCAATGGCGATGAGTGAGTCGTCATCGACCCGCAGGCCGGATCGATGGCCGTCGCAGTCGATCTCGATCCAGACGTCGAAACGCGCGTCGTGCTGCTGGCCGAAATCAACAATGGCCTGCGCTCCCGCCAGGCTGTCGGTGAGGATGCCCAGGCGGCAACCCTTGCGCTTGAGGACCAGAGCTTGAGGCAATTTTCCGGGCGCCATGGCGACGGCATAAAAGATATCCTCGATGCCAGCGGCGAAGCAATGTTGCGCTTCCTTTAAAGTGGACACGGTGACGCCGCTCGCACCTGCGTCGATCTGCGCCTGGACCACCGGCAAGCATTTGCTGGTCTTGATGTGCGGCCGCAAGCGCACGCCCAAGGCGTCCATGCGCTGCTGCATGCGCTGGATATTGCGGTGCATGCGTGTGACGTCGATCAGGGCGCAGGGGGTATCGAGCGTGGTGATTGAGGCTGGCATGGGCTGGACTCGGTTGGCTGGGACTGGCGTGACTCTACTCAGTCAGCGTGAAGTCGTGGTTCAATGCGCCATCATCAATCATTAAGTTGAACTGAATGATCAGCCTCGAAGACCTGCGCATGACCGTGACATTGGCGCGTTCCGATTCTTTGAGCGCTGCCGCCAGGGCGCTGGATGTCTCGCCCCCCGCGCTGTCGATGCGCCTGCGCAAGCTGGAGGCATTGCTCGGCCTGACCCTGGCCAACCGCGACGCGCGGCGCCTGAGCCTGACGGCCGACGGCGAGCGTTTCGCCCAACAGAGTTCGAGCTTGCTGGAACAGCTTGAAGCGCTACCCGAGTCGTTCAGGCGCCGCAATGATCAACTGGTCGGCACTCTCAGGTTGGCGGCGCCGTTCGGCTTCGGGCGTCAACGCGTTGCGCCGCTGCTGGCGCGTTTTGCCCGGCTGCATCCGCAGTTATGCCTCCATCTCGATTTGCGGGAAACGCCTTGGCCCGATCGTCACGACAGCGATGCGGTGATCCACATCGGCAACCTCAGCGACAGTCTTTGGGTCGCCCGCCCCCTGACCTCGAATGAACGATGGCTCTGCGCGAGCCCGGCCTATCTGGAGCAACACGGTATGCCTACGTCACCCGAGCAACTCGCCGGGCACCGCTGCATTTGCATCCGTGAAAACGACGAGGATGTCACGCTGTGGCACCTGCGCAACGAGCAACGGCGCAAAACCCTGCGCATCAAGCCGGCCTTGATGAGCAACGATGGCAGCGTGGCCCGGCGCTGGGCGGAGGAGGGCCTGGGGCTGGTGTTACGTTCGCAGTGGGACGTCAGCAAATCCGTGACCGAAGGACGGCTGGTGCGCGTGCTCGCGGACTGGCGGTTCGACAGCGCACCGATCAATTTGCTGGTGCCCTCGCGCACGTTGCGCAGTGCGCGGGTGCAGGCGTTGGTGAGCTTCCTTGAGGCAGAGCTTAAAAGCTGATCGTGGCGCTTGGTGTGCGGTGCAACGTCGGTTTCTCTCGAAGCGCATCGTAGGCATCCCGGTGAGGCTGGCCGTCCAACGGCTCTCTTTCGGTGCGACGGGGGTAGCCGGCACACGCCGACGCTTCGGGATGGGGCCTTTGTAACCGGCCGCCGTAGCCAACGGTAGCAACCCAATTTCGCGCCGCAACGGCGCTTAGCCGTTGGCTTTTCCTATCTGGCTGATTTCATTCGCTTTCCATTTATCCCTCCCCAGGGCCGAAAGGCTGTGGCACACTTTCTGCTGTCTATTCCGTTGTTACATACCATGTTCCGGTATAGCGGAATAAACTCACCTTGGAGTGCTTGCCATGCAACGCCGACCTTCCTTGTTCAAAGCGTGTGTTTTTTTCTTCGCAGCCACGACGGCTGCCATGGGTGTCGCCCAGGCGGCCGACAGCAAGCTCGACAGCGTGCTGCAACGCGGGAAATTGATCGTGGGCACCGGCAGCACCAACGCGCCGTGGCACTTCCAGGGAGCGGATGGCAAGTTGCAGGGGTTCGATATCGACATTGCGCGGATGGTCGCCAAGGGTCTGTTCAATGATCCGGAGAAAGTCGAGTTCGTGGTGCAGTCGTCCGATGCGCGGATTCCCAACCTGCTGACCGACAAGGTCGACATGAGTTGCCAGTTCATCACCGTCACCGCCAGTCGCGCCCAGCAAGTGGCGTTCACCCTGCCTTACTACCGCGAAGGGGTGGGTCTGCTATTGCCGGCCAACAGCAAGTACAAGGAGATCGAAGACCTCAAGGCGGCGGGCGATGACGTCACCGTGGCGGTGTTGCAGAACGTCTATGCCGAAGAACTGGTGCACCAGGCGTTGCCCAAGGCCAAGGTCGATCAATACGACAGCGTCGACTTGATGTATCAGGCGGTGAACTCCGGCCGCGCCGATGCCGCCGCCACCGATCAGTCTTCGGTCAAATACCTGATGGTGCAGAACCCTGGGCGCTACCGCAGCCCGGCCTATGCCTGGAGCCCGCAAACCTACGCCTGTGCAGTCAAGCGCGGCGACCAGGACTGGTTGAACTTCGTCAATACCGCGCTGCACGAGGCCATGACCGGCGTGGAATTCCCCACCTATGCGGCGTCGTTCAAGCAGTGGTTCGGTGTCGAGCTGCCGTCGCCCGCCATTGGTTTTCCGGTTGAATACAAATGACCCTGTGAGCCCGGAGCGCCACATCAAGGCGCTCCGACTAAGGTATTGCCGACCATGAATTATCAGTTGAACTTTGCCGCCGTCTGGCGCGATTTCGACACCTTGCTGGCGGGGCTGGGCCTGGGCCTTTCCCTGGCGCTGGTGTCGATTGCCATCGGTTGCGTGATCGGCCTGCTGCTGGCGTTCGCGCTGCTGAGCAAGCACCGCCTGCTGCGAGTGCTGGCCTCGGTGTACGTCACGGTGATCCGCAATACGCCGATCCTGGTGTTGATCCTGCTGATCTATTTCGCCTTGCCGAGCCTGGGCATTCGCCTGGACAAGCTGCCGTCGTTTGTCATCACTCTTTCGTTATACGCCGGGGCCTACCTGACCGAAGTGTTCCGCGGCGGGCTGGTGAGCATTCACAAGGGACAGCGTGAGGCGGGGTTGGCGATCGGCCTGGGCGAGTGGCAGGTGAAGGCCTACGTGACCGTGCCGGTGATGTTGCGCAATGTGCTGCCGGCGCTGTCGAACAACTTCATTTCGCTGTTCAAGGACACGTCCCTGGCGGCGGCGATTGCCGTGCCTGAGCTGACCTATTACGCCCGCAAGATCAACGTGGAGAGCTACCGGGTGATTGAAACCTGGCTGGTGACCACGGCCCTGTATGTCGCGGCCTGTTACCTCATCGCCATGCTGCTGCGGTATTTCGAGCAGCGCCTGGCGATCCGCCGTTAGGAGTGTTCCATGTACGAATCCCCCAGTTGGTTGCATGAGTTGTGGGTCGCCCGGGACACCTTGCTGGCCGGTTTCCTGACCAGTGTGCAGTGTTCGCTGCTGGCGATTGTGTTGGGCACCTTGATCGGCGTCGTCGCCGGATTGGCGCTGACATACGGGCGGGTCTGGACGCGCGCGCCGTTTCGTTTCTACGTCGACCTGATTCGCGGCACGCCGGTGTTTGTGCTGGTGCTGGCCTGCTTCTACATGGCGCCGGCGCTGGGCTGGCAGATCGGCGCGTTCCAGGCCGGTGTCCTGGGCTTGACGCTATTTTGTGGTTCGCATGTCGCCGAGATCGTGCGCGGTGCGTTGCAGGCCTTGCCCCGTGGGCAGATGGAAGCGAGCCAGGCCATCGGCCTGACGTTCTACCAGGCGCTGGGCTATGTGCTGTTGCCCCAGGCGTTGCGGCAGATCCTGCCGACCTGGGTCAATTCCTCCACCGAGATCGTCAAGGCCTCGACCTTGCTGTCGGTGATCGGCGTCGCCGAATTGCTGCTCAGCACCCAGCAGATCATCGCCCGGACGTTCATGACCCTGGAGTTCTACCTGTTCGCCGGGTTTCTCTTTTTCATCATCAACTACGCCATCGAATTGCTCGGGCGGCACATTGAAAAGCGGGTGGCCTTGCCATGACTGACGTATCCCTCTCGAACGCCCAACCGCTGCTGGACATTCGCGGCCTGCGCAAACAATACGGTCCGCTGGAAGTGCTCAAGGGTGTGGACCTGAGCATGCAGCGCGGCAACGTGGTCACGTTGATCGGCTCCAGCGGCTCGGGCAAGACCACGCTGTTGCGCTGCGTGAACATGCTGGAAGAATTCCAGGGCGGCCAGATCGTGCTCGACGGCGAGTCCATCGGTTATGACGAGGTGGACGGCAAGCGTGTCCGCCATCCTGAAAAAGTCATCGCCCGACACCGGGCGATGACCGGCATGGCCTTCCAGCAATTCAACCTGTTTCCCCATTTGACCGCGCTGCAGAACGTCACGCTGGGATTGCTCAAGGTGAAAAAGCTGCCCAAGGATGAAGCGGTGGCCTTGGCTGAAAAATGGCTCCAGCGGGTCGGCCTGCTGGAACGGCGCGATCATTTTCCCGGTCAGTTGTCCGGCGGCCAGCAGCAGCGCGTGGCTATTGCCCGGGCCATCGCGATGAACCCGAGCCTGATGCTGTTCGACGAAGTGACTTCGGCCCTGGACCCGGAGCTGGTTGGCGAAGTACTGAACGTGATCAAGGGGCTGGCCGAAGACGGCATGACCATGTTGCTGGTGACCCACGAAATGCGCTTTGCCTTCGAGGTGTCCGACAAAATCGTCTTCATGAACCAGGGCCGCATCGAAGAGCAGGGGCCGCCGAAGGAACTGTTCGAACGACCCCAATCGCCACGCCTGGCGGAATTTCTCAAGAACACCCGTTTTTAAATTCAATTCAACAAGGAGATAACCATGAGCATTACGCGCTACGGCACCGGCAGCACCGCAGGCGGCGGCCAGCCACGGCCATTCGCCCGCGCCGTGGAGGCCGATGGCTGGTTGCACGTGTCCGGCCAGGTGCCGGCGGTGAACGGCGAGATCATTGCTGGCGGCATCGTCGAGCAGACGCACCAGACCATGAAAAACCTGATCGCGATACTCGAAGAGGCCGGTTACGACCTCAAGGATGTGGTGCGCTGTGGTGTATGGCTGGATGACCCGCGGGACTTCTGGAGTTTCAACAAGGTCTTCGGCGAATACTTCAGCCCGGAACACGCCCCGGCCCGGGCTTGTGTGCAGGCGAGCATGATGGTCGATTGCAAGGTCGAGATCGATTGTGTGGCCTACAAGAAAAAGGCCTGAACACGATACTCTGGCGAGGCCACTTTCCGTGGCGAGGGAGCTTGCTCCCGCTCGGCTGCGCAGCAGTCGCAAAAATGGGCCTGCTGCGCAGGCCAGCGGGAGCAAGCTCCCTCGCCACAAGGGCGTTCGTGCCCGTTGAAAATTGATCTCAGGAACCGCAGACATGACCGAAGACACCATCAAACGCCGGGCTCGAGGATTGGATCGGGCGTTCGATATTCTCGATTTCCTCAAGGAAATCGGCCAGCCGCTGCGCCCGAACGATATTGCCAGCGGCATCGGCAGCCCCAAGTCCACGGTCTATGAACTGGTGGCGTCGCTGCTGGAGCGGCGCATCCTCGAGCCGGTGGGCAAGGACGGTCACGTCTACCTGGGCCGCCAATTGTATTTCCTCGGGCAGGCGCACCTGCGGCATTTCGATTTGAGCCGCGAGGCCGATCACGCCTTGCAGGAAATCGTCCGCCAGACCCGGGAAACGGCGCAGATGTGCCTGCTCAACGGGCGCAAATACACCGTCGCGCTGATGAAGGAGGGCGAGCGGCATTTTCGCATTTCGTCGGACATCGGCGAGAACGCGCCGATCCCCTGGACCGCGTCCGGGCGCCTGCTGCTGGCACATTTGAGCGACCAGCAGATCGTCGACCTGATCGACCCGGACGACTTCATCCTGCCGGACGGCGAGCGCCTGCCCCTTGAACAGTTCCTCAAGGAAATCCGCCAGGCCGGCATGGATGGATTTTTCTCCTTCGACAGCGTTGCCGACACCTTCACCCATTGCTTCGCCGCCCCGGTCAAAGACCCCAATGGCGTGGCGATTGCGACCCTGTGCATCGTCGCCCCGAGGGCCGACGCCAAGGACAATTACGCCGACTACCGCCGGGTGCTGATCGAAAGCGCCAACAACCTGGCCCGTCGCATCAACGAATAGACAGCCGAGGCTGTGTGAGGAGTTCAACCATGTCTTCTGCGATTCATAACGCTGGCGTCGAGAAGGGCGCTGCCGCGCCGGGTACCCATTTGCTGCGGGACGTCAGCCTGCCGGCACTGGTGCTGCACCGCGACGCGTTGGAACACAACATTCGCTGGATGCAGAAATTCGTCAGTGACAGCGGTGCCGAGCTGGCGCCCCACGGCAAGACCAGCATGACCCCGGCACTGTTTCGCCGCCAGATCGAAGCCGGCGCCTGGGGCCTGACCCTCGCCACGGCGGTGCAGACCCGTGCCGCCTACTCCCATGGCGTGCGCCGTGTGCTGATGGCCAATCAGTTGGTGGGCAGGCCGAACATGGCGCTGATCGCCGATCTGCTGGGCGACCCGACGTTCGAATTCCATTGCCTGGTTGATCATCCAGACAACGTCGCCGAGCTTGGGGCCTATTTCGCCTCTCGCGGTGCGCGCTTGAACGTGATGATCGAATACGGCGTGGTCGGTGGTCGTTGTGGTTGCCGGACCGAGGCCGAGGTGCTGGCCCTGGCAGAGGCCATCGGCGCGCAACCGGCGCTGGCATTGACCGGTATCGAAGGCTACGAAGGCGTGATCCACGGCGACCACGCCGTCAGCGGCATCCGTGCGTTCGCCGCGTCCCTGGTGGGACTGGCGATGCAGTTGCAGGACAGCGGCGCGTTTGCCATCGACAAACCCATCATTACCGCCTCGGGTTCGGCCTGGTATGACCTGATCGCCGAGTCGTTCGAAGCGCGCAATGCCCACGGACGTTTCCTCAGCGTGCTGCGTCCCGGCAGTTACGTGGCCCATGATCATGGCATCTACAAAGAGGCGCAGTGCTGCGTACTGGAGCGGCGCAACGACCTGCACGAAGGCCTGCGCCCGGCCCTGGAAGTCTGGGCCCACGTGCAATCGTTGCCGGAGCCGGGCTTCGCGGTGATTGCCCTGGGCAAGCGCGACGTCGCCTACGACGCCGGGTTACCGGTGCCGCTCAAGCGCTACACGCCCGGTTCGGATTCGGTGGCTGGGGACGACATCAGCGGCTGCAAGGTGACGGCGGTGATGGACCAGCATGCGTTCCTGACGGTGGCGCCGGGCGTCGAGTTGCGGGTAGGCGACATCATTGCGTTCGGCACCTCCCATCCGTGCCTGACGTTCGACAAATGGCGGGTGGCGTGCCTGGTGGATGAGGGATTGCGGGTAGTCGAGAGCATGGAAACCTGTTTCTAACGTTCAGACCGAGTCGCGCCCAGACCTCCTCGAAATGCCAGGATTTATCCATGACAGCTTCAAAACCTCGCATCGCGCTGATCGGCGAATGCATGATCGAACTGCAAGAACGCGCCGACGGCAGCCTGCAACAGAGCTTCGGCGGTGACACGCTGAACGCCGCTGTGTACCTGGCCCGGGCCTTGGGCGACAAAGGTTCGGTGGATTACGTCACCGCCCTGGGCGATGACAGTTTCAGCGACGCCATGTGCCAAGGCTGGGCGGTTGAAGGTATTGGCCTGGGCATGGTCCAGCGCTTGCCGGGGCGTCTGCCGGGCTTGTATTGCATCCAGACCGATGCGGCCGGTGAGCGGCGTTTCCTGTACTGGCGCAACGAGGCGGCGGTGCGCGAGTGCTTCACCACGCCGGCCGCCGCGCCGATCCTGGCGGCGTTGCCTGGCTATGACGTGCTTTATTTCAGCGGCATCACCCTGGCGGTCATCGGCGAGCAGGGGCGGCGCAAACTCATCGAGACCCTGATCGAGGCGCGCCGGCGCGGCGCCCAAGTGGTGTTCGACAATAATTACCGGGCCAGGCTTTGGCCCTCGATCGAGGCCGCCCGCGCGGCTTATCGCAGCGTGTTGCCCTACGTCGAGCTGGCGCTGTTGACGGTGGATGACGAACAGGCGCTGTACGGTCACGCCGACAGCGAGGCGGTGTTTGCCGCGTATGCGCAACTGGGCACGCCGGAAGTGGTGCTCAAGCGCGGCGCCGAGGCCTGTCTGATCTGTTGTGATGGTCGGTCTTACGACGTGCCTGCCCAGCGGGTCGAACGGGTGGTGGACACGACGGCGGCGGGTGACTCGTTCAGCGCCGCCTACCTGGCGAGCCGCTTGCTGGGTGGCAGCCCGGCGGAGGCGGCCGAGGCCGGGCACCTGTTGGCGAGCCGGGTGATCCAGGTACCGGGGGCGTTGATTCCCAGGTAGCGACATCCCTGAGATCATGCATTTGTGGCGAGGGGATAAATCCCCTCGCCACAAGGGGTCGCTTCGCAGCTCAGGATCGCTTCAATCCCGGTAAAACACCTGCACCAGGTGATAGCCGAACTTGCTCTTGATCGGCCCGTGCACCACTCGCAACGGCTTCTTGAAAATCACCGCGTCGATGGCGCCGACCATCTGCCCCGGCCGTACTTCACCCAAGTCACCGCCGCGCTTGCCGGAGGGGCAGGTGGAGTATTTCTTGGTCAGGACGTCGAACGCCTCGCCCTTGGCGATGCGTTGCTTGAGCTGTTCGGCTTCTTCGGCGGTTTTCACCAGGATATGGCGGGCTTGGGCTTTCATTGCAGCGGTGACCTGAGCGGTGCAAAAGGGCGGCGATTATGCCTCAAGTCACTTGCCATGGTTGATCATCGCCCGAATTTTGGTGGCCAGCAGATCCAGGGTGAACGGCTTGGCGACCATATCCATGCCTTGATCCAGGAACCCTTGGCGCTCGGTGGCTTTCTGTGCGTAACCGGTCATGAACAATACTTTCAAGTCGGGCCTGTGCTGGCGGGCGATTTCCGCCAACTGCCGGCCATTCATGCCCGGCAGGCCGACATCGGTCACCAGCAGATCGATGCGCTGCCTGGACTCCAGCAACGCAATGGCCTGTTTGGCCTCTTCGGCTTCGAGCGCGGTATAGCCCAAGGCGTGCAGCAGATCGAGCACCAGCATGCGCACCGCCGGTTCGTCTTCCACCAGCAGCACGGTTTCGCCGGCGTTGGCTGCCGGTGCGTCGGTGGTCGCCGGTTCGGCAGCCTGCTCGGCCGGCGCAACGTGCAGCCGCGGCAGGTACAGCTGCACGCGCGTGCCTTGGCCTGGCACGCTGTCCAGGCTCAGGTGCCCACCGGATTGCTGGGCAAATCCGTAGATCATCGACAACCCCAGGCCGGTGCCCTGGCCGATGGGCTTGGTGGTAAAGAACGGATCGAAGGCCTTTGCCAGAACCGCAGGCGTCATGCCGCTGCCGTTGTCGCGCACGGCGATCATCACGTAATCGCCAGCTTTTACCGGTTCCAGTGTGTTGATGTCGTGGCCGTCGAGGTAGACGTTGGCGGTTTCGATGGTCAATTCGCCGCCGTCAGGCATTGCGTCCCGGGCGTTGATCACCAGGTTGAGCAGGGCATTTTCCAGTTGGCTGGCATCGGTGCTGACCGGCCACAGCTCACCGGCCATTTGCAGCCGCAGGACGATGTGATCGCCCGTGGTCCGGCTCAGCAAGTCTTCGAGTGAATGCACCAGGGCGTTGGCATCCAATGGCTTGCGGTCCAGCGACTGGCGCCGGGAGAAGGCCAGCAGGCGATGGGTCAGGGCGGCGGCGCGGTTGGCCGAGGAAATGGCCGCTTCGGTAAAACGGCCTATCTCGGCAGCGCGGCCGGAGGCGATGTAGCGCTGCATCAGGTCCAGGCTGCCGAGAATACCTGTGAGCATATTGTTGAAGTCATGGGCGATGCCGCCCGTGAGCTGGCCCACCGCTTCCATTTTCTGCGCATGGCGCAGCGCTTCCTCGGCACGCTCGCGTTCGAACATTTCGCTTTGCAGGCGATGGTTGGCTTCGGCCAATTGCTGGGTGCGGGCAATGACCCGTTCTTCCAGCGTTTCGTTGAGGTTGCGCAGGGCCTCCTCGGTTTTCTTGCGGTCGGTCTCGTCGATCACAAAGATGTAGAAGCCGTTCACCGCTCCGTCACCGCCACGGCGGGGCAGGTAATTGATCAAGGCATGGCGCGGCCGGCCGTCACGGTGAGCCGATTCAACGGTGAAGCTGCACGGCTTGCCTGCCAGGGCGCCGGCGATCTGTTCAGCGCGGGCCGCGTAGGCTTCCTCGCCGATGACTTCGCGAATGGTCTTGCCGTACAGCTCCTGCGGGGTCAGCCCATACCAGTTCAGGTAGGCGCTGTTATTGAGCCGGAAGCGTTCTTCGCGGTCGACGTAGCTGATCAGCACCGGCATGGCGTTGATGATCAATTGCAGCTCGGTCTGGCTTTGGCGCAGGGCGTGTTCGGTGCGTTTGCGTTCGGTCAAGTCCAGCGCCGCGCCGAGAAAACGCTTGGGCCGGCCATGGCGATCCTTGTAGCAACGTCCGCGTACGAACACCCAGCGCAGCTCTCCGTCAGGCTGCAGCAGGCGGTATTCCTCGGCGTATTCGGTGCCGTGGGTGATGCAATGCTTGATGCTGTGCGCGACCATCGCCCGGTCTTCGGGATGCACGCCTTCGAGGTAGGCGTTGATGGGTAATTGGCGCGACAGATTCGGATCGACGCCATGGAGCAGGGCGAAATGCGCGTCGGCGATGAAGCGATCTTCGCGGATGTCCCAATCCCAGGTGCCCAGCGCATCGGTGGCCGCCAGCGCCAGTTGCAGGCGT
Organism: Pseudomonas sp. SWRI92; assembly: GCF_014268685.1. Taxonomy (NCBI): domain Bacteria; kingdom Pseudomonadati; phylum Pseudomonadota; class Gammaproteobacteria; order Pseudomonadales; family Pseudomonadaceae; genus Pseudomonas; species Pseudomonas sp. SWRI92. The sequence continues at coordinate 23,608 of NZ_JABWQY010000007.1, read as the reverse complement.
TCTTCGCTTTCCTGCTGGGCCTTGAGGCTGGCCTCGGAGCGCCGCTCGAACTCCTGGGCCAGGCGTCGCCGTTCGCTGGTCTCGATGGCGGTGATCAGGATTCCCGCTACGCTGCCGCTCTCGTCATGCACCGGGCTGTAGGTCAAGTCCAGCCAGACATCACAGAGTCGCCCGCTGAAAGGCATGCGCCATTGTTGGTCGCGGCAGGTGCGCATGCTGCCTTGTAACACGCTGTGATAAATCCCTTCGGCCATTTCCCGAAGTTCGGGCCAGGCCGTGTGGGTGGGCTGGCCAAATGCCCGGGGATGTTTGTCGCCAACCAGCCGGGCGTAGGCGTCGTTGTACAGATGGGTCAGCTGCGGGCCCCACAGCACGGCCATCGGCATGGGCGAGTGGAGCATGATGTCCACGGCGGTGCGCAGGCTCTGCGGCCAGGTTTCGATGGCGCCCAGCGGGCTGGAAGTCCAGTCCAGGCGGGCGATCACCTGCTGTATGTCGCTGCTGGCGGGTATTGCGTTCATCACGGGAGTTCCTGGATGTCATGTCGATGCTGCGGCTTCTACTATCCTCTGGAGAAGGTAAGCGCGGGTTGATCTGAGGTTTTCCGGCTCGGGTCAGCGTGTCCAATGATGTTAGTGGAAGTATTCCTGACCATGGAAATTGATCCTTTATTACGAATCCTGGCCAGCCAGGACGGCTCCGACCTCTACATGTCCACCGGCGCACCGCCCTGTGCGCGTTTTGAAGGTGTGCTCAAGCCGCTGAGCAACCAGGCGTTCAAGGTCGGCGACATCGCCGGGCTTGCCGAGTCATTGATGGACGCCGAACAACGCCTTGAGTTCGATCGGGAATTGGAAATGAATTTGGCGATTTCCCTGGCCGGTGTCGGGCGGTTCCGGGTCAATATCTTCAAGCAACGCAATGACGTGTCCATGGTGATACGCAACGTCAAGTTGGATATCCCACGTTTCGAAGACTTGAAACTGCCGAAAGTGCTGCTGGACACAATCATGCAGAAGCAGGGGCTGATGCTGTTCGTCGGCGCGACCGGGTCAGGCAAGTCGACGTCCCTGGCGGCGTTGATCGATTACCGCAACCGCAACAGCAGCGGCCACATCATCACCATCGAGGACCCGGTGGAATATATCCATCGGCATAAAAAATCGATCATCAACCAGCGGGAGGTCGGGGTCGACACCCGCAGCTTCCATGCCGCACTCAAGAACACCCTGCGCCAGGCGCCGGATGTTGTCCTGATCGGCGAAATTCGCGACCGGGAAACCATGGAGCACGCCCTGGCCTTTGCCGACACCGGCCATCTGGTGATTTCCACCCTGCATGCCCACAACGCCAACCAGGCCCTGGACCGCGTGATCAATTTTTTCCCGGAAGAACGCCGGCCGCAGCTATTGAACGACCTGGGCAACAACCTCAAGGCGTTCGTCTCCCAGCGCCTGGTCCGCACACGCACCGGTCAGCGCCGGGCGGCGGTGGAGGTCATGTTGGGTTCGCCGACGGTGGCCGACCTGATTCGCCGCAACGAGTTTGGCGAACTCAAGGGGATCATGGAAAAGTCAGAGGAGCTGGGGATGCAGAGCTTTGATCAAGCGCTGTTCAACTTGGTGGTTGAGGGCGCGATTGATGAGGAGCAAGCACTGAAAAATGCCGACTCGGCGAACAACTTGCGTTTGCGCTTGAAGCTGCATGCCGAGTCGGGCGCGACGCCACCGGCCGATCCGCCGGCGGGGGAGTGGGGACTGATGGATTGATTGGCCGGACGCCGCGCTCCTGGCCTCAGGTCGCAAGCTCCGGTCGCCCGCGAAACTGCTCCAACGCTTCGGGATTGGCCAGTGCGTCGGTATTCTTCACCGCCTCGCCATGCACCACGTTGCGCACCGCCAACTCCACCACCTTGCCGCTGATGGTTCGCGGTATGTCGCTGACCGCGAGGATCTTCGCCGGTACATGCCGTGGCGTGGTGTTGGCTCGGATGACCTGGCGAATCTTCTGCTCCAAGGCATCATCCAGCGTCACGTCATCGCGCAGGCGCACGAACAGCACCACTCGCACATCGCCTTGCCATTGCTGGCCGATGGCGACGCTGTCGAGCACCGCGTCGACTTTTTCCACTTGCCGATAGATCTCCGCCGTGCCAATGCGCACGCCGCCGGGGTTGAGCACCGCGTCGGAACGCCCGTGGATCAGGAAACCGCCGTGGGGCAGTTCTTCGGCGTAATCTCCCTGGGACCACACGCCCGGAAACTGGCTGAAATAGGAGGCGCGAAGCTTTTCCTGATGGGGATCATTCCAGAGCCCGATGGGCATGGCCGGAAAATGCCGGGTGCAGACCAGTTCGCCTTTTTCGCCGATCACCGCTTCGCCGGCCTCGTTCCAGACCTGCACCGCCATGCCCAGGCTCTTGCCCTGCATCTCGCCCCGGCGCACGGCTGACAGCGGATTGCCATTGACGAAACACGACACGATGTCGGTGCCGCCCGACATCGACGCCAGGCAGACATCGGCCTTGAAGTCGCGGTACACGTAATCGTAACTGTGGGGCGCCAGGGCCGAGCCGGTGGACAGGATCGTCCTGAGACTGCTCAGGTCATGAGCCTGGCGTGGCTTGATACCTTGGCTTTCCAAGGCCGCCAGGTATTTGGGGCTGGTGCCGAACACGCTGATGCGTTGTTGGTCGATCAGCGCCAGCAGGCGTTCGGGGCCGGGGTGGAACGGCGAACCGTCATAGAGCACCACCGCGCTGCCCACGGACAGGGCCGACACCAGCCAGTTCCACATCATCCAGCCGCACGTGGTGTAGTAGAACAACCGATCCTCAGGGCCGAGATCCACGTGCAAGCCGTGTTCCTTGACGTGTTGCAGCAGCACGCCACCGGTGCTGTGAACGATGCACTTCGGCACGCCTGTGGTGCCGCTGGAATAGAGGATGTACAGCGGATGATCGAACGGCACACTGGCGAATTCCGGCTCGCCGCCGGGTTGATAGAAACCGTCCCATAGCGCCACGTTAGCCTGGGTCTTGAAATCGTCGGCGGATGCATTGGGCCGGGCATAAGGCAGTACGATCAGTTGCTGCAAGGACGGCAATCGCTCGAGGATTTCGTTGACCTTCGGTCGTTGGTCGATGAGCTTGCCGGCATAGCGATAACCGGCGCAGGTGATCAGCACCTTCGGCTCGATCTGGCCGAACCGGTCAATGACGCCCTGGGTGCCGAAATCCGGCGATGAGCACGACCAGATCGCCCCCAGGCTGGTGGTGGCGAGCATGCCCACCAGCGTCTGCCAGGTGTTGGGCATGCAAGCGGCGACCCGGTCGCCTTGGATCACGCCAGCGGCCTGCAAGCTTTTCTGCAGGCCGGCGACGTGCGTGGCGAGTTCGGCCCAGGTCAAACGTTCCTCGCCGCCGTCCTCATCCAGGGCAACCACCGCCACGGCGTTATCGCGACGGCGCAGCAAGTGTTCGGCGAAATTCAGCGTCGCCCCCGGAAACCAACGGGCGCTGGGCATCTGCGGGCCTTCCACCAGCACCTCGGTGGGCGGCTGGTGAAAACGAATGTCGAAGCAGTCGACGACGGCCTGCCAGAACGCTTCGCGCTGGTCGATGCTCCAGGCGTGCAGGGCCGGGTAGTCGCTCAGTTGCAGGCCGTGCCGTTGGTTGATCAACTGGCAAAAGGTGTTCATGCGCGACTGGACGATGCGTTCGGGGCCGGGTTGCCAAAGGATGTCGGACATGGCGTGCCTCTTGTTTTTCTGTCGGGCCTGACGATTGTTCCTACGCTCTGCGTGGGAATACCTCTGGGGACGCTCCGCGTTCCGCTCTTGGGACGCGGAGCGTCCCTGTCTGCGCTCCCACGCAGAGCGTGGGAACGATCAGTATCCAGTAGGGAGGCTTATTGAGCCAACCACCCACCATCGATATTCCACGCCGCGCCCCGCACCTGGCTGCCGGCTTCGCTGCACAGGAACAGCACCAGCTCGCCCAGTTGCGGCGGGGTAACGAATTCCAGCGACGGTTGCTTCTCGGCCAGCAGGTCATGCTGGGCCTGTTGTGGGTCGACGCCGGTGGCGATGCGATCGTCGATCTGCTTCTGCACCAGCGGCGTCAGCACCCAGCCCGGGCAGATCGCGTTGCAGGTGACGTTGCTGGTGGCGGTTTCCAGGCCAACCACTTTGGTCAGGCCGATCACCCCATGCTTGGCGGCGACGTAGGCAGCCTTGCCCACCGAGCCCACCTGGCCGTGCACCGAGGCGATGTTGACGATCCGTCCCCAGCCCTTGGCCCGCATGCCCGGCAGGCTCAGGCGGGTGGCGTGGAACACCGAGGACAGGTTGATGGCGATGATCGAATCCCAGCGTTCCACCGGGAAATCTTCCACGGCGGCTACGTGCTGGATCCCGGCGTTGTTCACCAGGATGTCCACGCCGCCGAACTCGCGCTCGGCGTAGGCAAGCATGTCGGCAATCTGCGCCGGGTCGCTGACGTCGGCCGGATGATGACCGACCTGGCCGCCGAACTGTTTCACCTCGGCGATCACCGCCGAGGCATCGCCAAAGCCGTTGAGGATCAGGTTGGCGCCGGCCTTGGCCAAGCTCAGGGCGATGCCCAGGCCGATGCCGCTGGTAGAACCGGTGACCAGGGCAGTCTTGCCCGAAAGAGCGGTTGTCATGGGAACCTCACACAATGCAAGTGGCGTAGAACACACCGATCACGAAGAACACCGCGAGGGTCTTGATCAGCGTAATACAGAAAATATCTTTGTAAGCCTCACGGTGGGTCAGGCCGGTCACCGCCAGCAAGGTGATCACCGCGCCGTTGTGCGGCAGCGTGTCCATGCCGCCGCTGGCCATGGCGGCCACCCGGTGCAGCACTTCAAGCGGAATGTTGGCGGCATTGGCGGCGTTGATGAAGGTGTCCGACATGGCCGCCAAGGCGATGCTCATGCCACCCGACGCGGAGCCGGTGATCCCCGCCAGCAGCGTCACGGTCACGGCTTCGTTGACCAGTGGGTTGGGGATGTTCTTCAGCCAGTCGGCCAACACCAGGAAGCCCGGCAAGGAAGCGATCACCGCGCCGAAACCGTATTCCGACGCGGTGTTCATGGCCGCGAGCAATGCACCGCCCACCGCGCTCTTGCTGCCTTCCGCCAGCTTGCTGCGAATGGCCCGGAAGCCGAACAGCAGCACCAGGACGATGCCCACCAGCAGCGCCGCCTGGACCGCCCAGATAGCGGTGAGTTTGGCGATGTCGCTGGTCACCGGCGTCGCCATGCCCGGCAGTGCCAGGCTATGGGATTTGCCGTACCACTGCGGGATCCACTGGGTAAAGAGCAGGTTCATGATCCCCACCGCCAGCAGCGGCGAAACGGCGAGCCACGGGTTGGGCAGCTTGATGTCTTCGGCGGTCTCCGGCTCGTTGCGCAGCTCGGTGCCGTAGCCTTCGCCCACGCGCTGGGCCTTGTTGCGCTGGCGCTGCAAAAACAGCATGCCGAAGCTGAAGACGAAGATCGTGCCGATCACACCCAGCCAAGGCGCGGCCCACGCGGTGGTGTTGAAGAACGTGCTGGGGATGATGTTCTGGATCTGCGGCGTGCCGGGCAGGGCGTCCATGGTGAACGAGAACGCGCCGAGGGCGATGGTGGCCGGGATCAACCGCTTGGGAATATTGCTCTGGCGGAACATCTCGGCGGCGAACGGGTAGACCGCGAACACCACGACGAACAGTGACACACCGCCGTAGGTCAGCAGCGCGCAGACCAGCACGATCACCAGCATGGCCTGGCGCGTGCCCAGCAGGCGAATTGCCGCCGCGACGATGGAACGGGAGAAACCCGACAGCTCGATCAGCTTGCCAAACACGGCGCCAAGCAGGAACACCGGGAAATACAACTTGATGAAGCCGACCATTTTTTCCATGAACACCCCGGTGAACGCAGGGGCAACGGCGGATGGGTCGGTGAGCAGGACGGCGCCGAGGGCGGCGATCGGGGCAAAGAGGATGACGCTGTAGCCACGGTAGGCGGCAACCATCAGCAGCGTGAGGGCTGCCAAGGCAATGATCACACTCATGGTGTGTCTCCTGGATTGTTATTTTTGTGGGTGGTGCTGTGGAGAGGGCTATAGCGATATCTGTGCCATATCGCTAAGTATTTGAAATATATAAAAATTATTTGTCAGGAACGGGGAAGTCCAAATAGTTTGTCTCTATTTGGAGATCTATAAGGGGAGAGGTTGGCTGCTTCGCGAGCAGCTTGCTTTCAGGCGAGACGATCTTCGGCTCGTGCGTCTAGATAATTCCAGGAGTGAGTCCGCCAGCGAAGCGTTTCGCAAGGTTGTCCTGCTTTAGAGATATAGAGTCTCTTTATTGAGACTCTGCAATCCCCAGCGCCAACATTTTCTTGTACAAGGTCGACCTTCCCAGCCCCAGGCGCTCGGCCGCCTCGACAACCCTGCCACCGCATTGCGCGAGCGTGGTTTCGATCAGGTGTCGGTCGAATCGCGCCCGGGCCTGGCTGAAGGTCTCCTGCGGCATTGGTTCCAGGCTTGGGCTGGCGGTGCGCACCACCGGCGTGAAGGTGCCGATGGCGGCGCGGATGTCGTCGGCAGTGAGCACCAGGTTATCGCTGAGCAGCGCGGCCCGCTCCAGCACGTTGCGCAATTCTCGAATGTTCCCCGGCCAGGCGTGCTGGCCCAGGAGGTCGAGGGCGTCGTGGTTCAGTTCGTGCTGGCTGCGCAGTTCTTCGAGGATCGCTTCGCTCAGGGCCGGCAGGTCATCCAGGCGTGCGCGCAGCGGCGGCACTTGGATAGGCAGCACATTGAGGCGGTAATACAAGTCCGCGCGGAACTCGCCGCGCTTGATTGCCGCCTCAAGATCAGTGGACGTCGCGGCGATTATCCGGACATCGCTTTGTAGCACCTCGTTGGAGCCCACCGGTTCGTATTCCTTTTCCTGCAGCACGCGCAGCAGTTTGCTTTGCAGCGGCAACGGCATATCGCCGATTTCGTCGAGAAACAGCGTGCCGCCCTGAGCAATTTGCAGTTTGCCGGCGCGGCCCTTGCGGTCGGCGCCGGTGAACGCCCCTGGGGCGGTGCCGAAGAATTCGGCCTCGAGCAGCGACTCCGGGATAGCCGCGCTGTTGATGCTGACGAACGCCTTGTGCGCCCGCGGCGAAGCGCCGTGGATCGCCTGGGCCAGCAGCTCTTTACCCGTGCCGGTTTCGCCCAGCAGCAGCACCGGGGAGTCAGTGCTGGCGCTGCGTCGGGCGCGGCGCTTGACCTCGAGGCTGGCCGCGCTGGTGCCGATGAAATGGGCGAAGTTGTACTTGGTCTGGCGCGCCCGCAATAGCGAGCGCGTGGAGGCCAGTTCTTCCTGCATGCTCAGGTAGCGCTTGAGCATCGGCGACAGGCTGTGCAGCTCGTCGAACAGGGCAAAACCGATGGCACCGATCACCGCGCCGGCGCTGTCGTGAATCGGCAGGCGCATCACCACCAGCGGCTCCTTGGGCGTGTCCTGCATGTCCAGCAGGATCGGCCTTCCGGTGCGCACCACCTCACGCAGCAGGCTTGAAGGAATCACGCTCTCACAGGCACGACCGATCGCCTCGGCCGCCGAGTTCAAGCCGAAGCGACGGGCGTAGCGTTCGTTCATCCAGACGATATTCGCGTCGCGGTCGACAATCACCGTGCCTTCGCTGGACTGTTCAATGATCTCGAACAACGAGCGGATCGCCAGCGTGCGCACGCGCTTGTAATCCTTGAGGCTTTCGGTGGGGTTCATCGGCCATTTCCCTGGAAGGAGAAGCTTGCAGTACGGAATCGGTCTTCCGGCGGCATTATGCCGGGGCACGAAGGCGGATCAACTCTCTTCTGATACGTCGTGGTTGAACGTTCAATAAAATTGTACAGTTAGCTCATCTTGTACATGAATTGGTTTGGAACGGCCCATGAATAAATTCAACCCCCGAAAGCTCAAGCTTTCCAAGTGGACGGCTTGCGCGCCGGTCAATCGCGAGAAGCATTTTCTCGTCATCCAGCTGCTTTGCGATGAGCAGGGTGCGCCGATTCAGGTTGAACTGCAGGCCGTTCACAGCGCGCGCGTCGAACTGCTGGATTGGCGCGAACTGTGTGATAGCAAGCGTTGGAAAATGGGCTGGAGCTGATGACCGCTTCACGGCTCAATTATTACTTGTACATAAATAAAAAACTGTACAAGTTTTGTTGAATGATGGCTTAATAATATCCAGCCACGGGCAAGGCTCTCAGACGGCCATTGCCACGCATTCAACGCCTCCGGGAGCCGTACCCATGTTCATTCGTTCACGCAAGCATAAGGACGCCTTGCACGAAATCCAGGCCAGGCAGGCAATTCTTGAAGCGGAGCGGGCGGCGCTTCATGGCTCGATGGCAATCGTCGAGTTCACGGCAACGGGGGAAGTGCTCGGCGCCAGCCCGCTTTTTCTGAAAATGACCGGCTATTCCCTCGACGAGGTCCTGGGCAAGCACCACTCGATGCTCTGCGAACCCGCCTATGGACGCAGTCGAGAAAGCGCGGCGCTGTGGCAACGGTTAGGACAGGGCGAGTCCGCCGAAGCTCGGTTTTTACATCTGCGTCGCGATGGCGGCGGGATGTGGGTAGAAGCCAGCTATGCCCCCGTGCGCGATGACGAGGCAGGCGTGCAGCGCGTCATCCAGGTTGTGCGCGACGTCAATGACCGTGTGCTCCGTGCGCAAACCGAATCCAGTTTCATGCAGGCGATAGACCGCTCCATGGCGGTCATCGAGTTTGATCTGAGCGGCACCGTGGTGCGGGCCAACGAGAATTTCCTCAAGGTCATGGGGTTTCGCCAGGAAGAAGTGCTCGGCCAGCATCACCGGCTGTTTTGCAAACCCAGCGAAGTGCAGGACGAAGCCTATCGTGGCTTTTGGGCCGCGCTGAACCGTGGCCAATACATGAGCGGGCTTTTCCAGCGCGTCGACAAACGAGGCGCAACGGTCTGGCTGCAAGCGACCTACAACCCGCTCTACGATGCCAATGGCCGTTTATATGGGGTAGTCAAGTTCGCCACGGACAACACCCGCGAGGTCGAGCAGCGTCAGACCGAATCCAAAGCGGCGCGATTGGCCTTCGAAACGTCCCGCAAGACCGATGAACACACGCAGTTTGGCACCTCGGTGGTCCAGCAAACGGTAACGGTGGTGCAGAGCATTGCCGATGAGTTGCAGCAAGTCGCCTTGGGCATCGGAGCCCTGAGCGCCCAGTCCGAGGAAATCGGCAGCATCGTCGATGCCATTCGAGGGATCGCCGAGCAGACCAACCTGCTGGCGCTCAATGCGGCGATTGAAGCGGCCCGCGCCGGCGAACAGGGTCGCGGTTTCGCGGTGGTCGCCGATGAAGTGCGCAACCTTGCCCGCCGCACCAGCCAGGCCACCGTCGCCATTTCTGATGTCGTCGGCAAGAACCGCGAACTGGCCAAGCAGGCGGTGACCAGCATGCAGTCCAGTACGCTCAAGGCAGAGCAGGGCGTGAAGCTGGCGAATCAGGCGGGCACAGTCATTCTCGATATCCACCGCGGTGCGCAGCAGGTGGTCGAGGTGATTGGCGAGTTTGCCCAGGCCATGGACCAGCGCGGCGAGGCCTGATCGAGTCAGGCCTGCCCCGGATGCGCCGCCGCCAATAACTCCTTGGTGTAGGGATGCTGAGGCGAGTCGAATACGTCGTGGCTGGCGCCTTGCTCGACGACCTTGCCGTCCTTGATCACGATCATGTCGTGGGCCAGGGCGCGCACCACCGCCAGGTCGTGGCTGATGAACAGGTACGTCAGGCCGTGTTTTTCCTGAAGCTGACGGAGCAGGGCGACCACTTGTTTTTGCACGGTACGGTCCAGGGCCGAGGTCGGTTCGTCCAGCAGGATCAGCGCCGGCTTGAGCACCAATGCGCGGGCAATGGCGATGCGCTGGCGCTGGCCGCCGGAAAACTCATGGGGATAGCGGTGGCGGCTCTGCGGGTCGAGGCCGACTTCCTTGAGCGCCTGGATCACACTGGCTTCGCACTGCTCGGCGCTGGACCGACTGTGTACTTCAAGCCCTTCGCTGATGATCTGTTGCACCGACATGCGCGGGCTGAGACTGCCGAACGGGTCCTGGAACACCACCTGCATCTGCTTGCGCCACGGCCGCAGCTCTTTTTGCGACAGATGCTCCAAGGCCTGGCCCTGGAAACGAATGCTGCCTTCGGATTCGATCAGCCGCAGGATCGCCTGGCCGAGGGTGGACTTGCCGGAGCCGGATTCGCCGACGATACCCAGGGTCTTGCCACGCTGGATGCTCAGGCTGATGCCGTCCACCGCGCGTAAATATTCCTTGCGCCGCAGCAGCCCGCCGCCGAGCGGGAAGCTGACCCGCAGATCCTCCACCTGCAGGACATCTTCGCGTTCGTCCCGGGGCAGGGCTTCGCCTTCCGGTTCAGCGTTCAATAGCTCGCAGCTGTAAGGATGCCTGGGTGCGCAGAAAAGGGTTTCGCAAGGCGCTTGTTCGACGATTTCCCCGGCTTTCATCACACATACGCGCTGGGCGATGCTGCGCACCAGGTTGAGGTCGTGGCTGATCAGTAACAAGGACATGCCGAGCCGTTGCTGCAACGATTTGAGCAGCAGCAGAATCTTGCGTTGTACCGTCACGTCCAGCGCAGTGGTCGGTTCGTCGGCAATCAACAGTTCCGGCTCGCAGGCCAGGGCCATGGCGATCATCACGCGTTGGCGCTGGCCTCCGGATAACTGATGAGGGTAGGCCTTTAGCCGTTCGGCGGGTTTCTGGATACCGACGAGGGCGAGCAATTCGAGGATGCGCTGGCGTGCTGCCTTGCCACCCAGGCCCCGGTGCAGCATCAGGGTTTCGCCGATCTGTTTTTCAACGCTGTGGAGTGGATTGAGCGAGGTCATCGGCTCCTGGAAAATCATCGCGATCCGGTTGCCGCGCAGCTCCCGCAGCGTCTTGGCCTCGGCGCCGACCAGCTCCTGGCCTCGATAGCGAATGCTGCCGGTGGTGCGCGTGCCGGTGTCGGGTAGCAATTGCAGGATCGAATGCGCCGTGACCGATTTGCCCGAGCCTGACTCGCCCACCAGGGCCAGGCACTCGCCGGGGCGGATGTCCAGGCACAGGTTTTTTACTACCGTCTGGTCGTTGAAGGCCACGCTCAGGTCGCGGATTTCGATCAGGTTGTCGCTCATATCAAGGTTCCGCTTCATGGCTGTTTTCAAGAGCGTGGATCAAAGGCGTCGCGCAACGCCTCGCCAATGAACACCAACAGGGACAGGATCAGCGCCAGGGTGAAAAACGCCGTCAATCCCAGCCACGGCGCTTGCAGGTTCTGCTTGCCCTGGGCGATCAACTCACCCAATGACGCGCTGCCGGCCGGCATGCCAAAACCGAGGAAGTCCAACGCTGTCAGCGTGGAAATCGCCCCGGTGAGAATGAACGGCAGGTAACTCAGCGTGGCGTTCATGGCGTTGGGCAGGATATGCCGCACGATCACCTTGCGGTCGGTCAGGCCCAAGGCCCTCGCTGCTTTCACGTATTCAAGGTTGCGCCCGCGCAGGAATTCGGCGCGGACCACGTCCACCAGGGCCAGCCAGGAAAACAGCGCCATGATCCCCAGCAGCCACCAGAAGTTCGGCTCGACGAAGCCGGACAGGATGATCAGCAGGTAAAGCACCGGCAGTCCGGACCAGACTTCCAGCAGGCGTTGCCCGAGCAGATCCACCCAGCCGCCGTAGTAACCCTGCAAGGCACCGGCGGCGATGCCGATCAGGGCGCTGATGGTGGTGAGGGCGAGGGCGAACAGGATCGATACCCGTGCGCCGAAGATCACCCGCGCCAGTACGTCCCGGGCCTGGTCATCGGTGCCCAGCCAGTTGACGGTCGAAGGCGGGCTGGGGGCCGGTTGATTGAGATCGTAGTTGGGCGTGTCATCGCTGAACGGGATGGGCGGGAAGAGCAGCCAGCCGCCGTCCTTGTGAATCAGGTCCTGCACATAGTTGCTGCGGTAGTCGGCCTGGAACGGCAACTGCCCGCCAAATTCCTGCTCGGTATGACGCTTGAACACCGGGAAATACAGCGAGCCCTGGTGGCTCACCACCAGCGGCTTGTCGTTGGCGATCAGTTCACCGCCCAGGGTCAGGACAAACAAACCGATGAACAGCCACAGCGACCACCAGCCGCGACGGTTTTTCTTGAAACGCTCGAAACGCCGCCGGCCCAACGGGGAAAGCTTGAACATCAGGCGTTCCTCGCGGCGAAGTCGATGCGTGGGTCCACCAGGGTGTAGCAGAGGTCGCCGATGAGTTTGATCAGCAAGCCGAACAACGTGAAGATGAACAGCGAGCCGAACACCACCGGATAGTCCCGCGACACAGCGGCCTCGTAGCTCATGCGCCCCAGGCCGTCGAGGGAGAAGATCACCTCGATCAGCAACGAACCGGCGAAGAACACGCTGATGAACGCCTGGGGAATGCCCGACACCACCAGCAACATCGCATTGCGGAACACGTGGCCGTATAGCACCCGACGTTCGCTCATGCCCTTGGCCCGCGCAGTGACCACGTACTGGCGGGTAATTTCGTTGAGAAAGGAGTTTTTGGTCAGGATGGTCAGGGTGGCAAAACCGCCGATGACCAGCGACGTGACCGGCAATACCAGATGCCAGAAGTAATCGGCGATCTTGCCCAGGGTCGACAGCGATTCAAAGTTGTCCGACACCAGCCCGCGCACCGGGAACCAGTTGAGCGAGGTGCCGCCGGCGAAGATGACGATCAGGAACATGGCGAAGAGGAACGCTGGCATGGCATAGCCGATGATGATCGCGGTGCTGCTCCAGACATCGAACGCCGAACCGTGGCGCACGGCTTTGCGAATGCCCAGGGGGATCGACACGAGGTAAGTGATCAGTGTCGCCCAGAGCCCGAGGGAGATGGTCACGGGCATTTTTTCCAGGATCAGGTCGGTGACCGAGGCACCGCGAAAAAAGCTCTTGCCGAAGTCCAGGCGGGCGTAACTGGTGAGCATCAGCCACAGGCGTTCGTGGGCCGGCTTGTCGAAGCCGTACTGTTTTTCGATGTCCTTGATCAGTTGCGGGTCCAGGCCACGGCTGGCGCGGGAGCTGCCGGTCATGGCGTTGCCCGAGCTGCCGACACTGGCGCCACCGACGCCTTGCAGCTGGGCGATGGCCTGTTCCACCGGTCCGCCCGGTGCGGCCTGGACGATGACGAAGTTCACCAGCAGGATGATCACCAGCGTGGGGATGATCAGCAGCAGGCGCCGCGCAATATAACCCCACATCAACGATGCCCTCCCGGTGTGCCACGCTTGATCCGTTCAGCGGTCATCTGCTCGTTGGTCAGCGGCGTGGTGCTGACTTCCCACCAGCTTTCGATGGCCTCGTCATTGCTCGCCTGGATTTTCGGCATGCCAAAGCGATTCCACCACACGGTCGAACTGCCCGGCGGATAGTAGTTGGGGATCCAGTAGTAATTCCATTGCAGCACCCGGTCCAGCGCGTGGGCATGGCGGAGCATATCGCTTTGGGTGGTGGCCTTGACCAGGCCATCGATCAGGGCATCGACGGCGGGGTCCTGCAGCACCATGTAATTGTTCGCGCCCGGGTCGTTGGCCGCCGCGGAGCCGAAGTAATTGTAGAGCTCCATGCCCGGCGAAGTGCTCACGGGGTAGCCGGTGATGATCATGTCGTAGTCGCGGCTCATCAGGCGATTGACGTACTGGGACGAGTCGATGCGTCGGATGCTCATGTCGATGCCGATCTGCGCCAGGGTTCGCTTGTACGGCAGCAGCAAGCGATCGATACCGTTCTGAGTGACCAGGAAGGTGAAACTCAGGGCCTCGCCTTCAGCGTTCACCAGGCGGTCGCCGTCGGGTTTCCAGCCCGCCTGCTCCAGCAGCGTCAAGGCTTGCAGTTGCTTGTCACGGATGACGCCGCTGCCGTCGGTCTTCGGTGCCTGAAATACCTGAGTAAACACCTCATCGGGTATTTTGCCGCGCAACGGTTCGAGGATCGCCAGTTCACCCGCATCGGGCAGTTGCCGGGCGGCGAGATCGGTGTTGGAAAAGTAGCTCTGTTGACGCACGTAGAGGTTGCGCATCATCTGGCGGTTGCTCCACTCGAAATCCCAGAGCATCGCCAGCGCCTGGCGTACGCGACGGTCCTGGAACTGTGGACGCTGCAGATTGAACACGAAGCCTTGGGCCGGCTGGGGCGCTTGGGTGGCGAGGTGGGCTTTCTGCAAGCGGCCGTCGTGCAAGGCCGGGCTGTCATAGCCAATGGAGAAACCGGTGGCGGAAAACTCACGGTTATAGTCGTACGCGCCGCCGCGCAGGACCTGCCGGGCGACATCGGTGTCGCCGAAGTATTCAATACTGAAACGGTCGAAATTGTAGAGCCCGCGGCTGACCGGCAGGTCCTTGCCCCACCAATCGGCATTGCGCTGGAAGGTAATGCTGCGCCCCGAGTCGACTTTGCTTACGCGGTACGGGCCGCTGCCCAGAGGCGCTTCGTAGCCGCCTCCGTTGGCAAAATCACGGGTCTTCCACCAATGCTCGGGAAAGACCGGCAGGGTGGCGATGTCCAGGGGCAGGGTGCGATTTTCGTTGTTCTTGAAGTCGAAGCGAACGGTGCGTTCGGACTCCACCTCGACGCCTTTGACGGCGGCAAATTGTGTGCGATAGCGCAGGCTGCCCTGGGTCATCAGCAGCTCGAAACTGTAGCGCACGTCTTGCGCAGTGATGGGCTTGCCATCGGCAAAACGGGCCTTGCTATTAAGGTAGAAACGCAGGGACAGACCATCCTCGGCGCGTTCCATCTTCTCGGCGACCAGCCCGTAGACGGTGTAGGGCTCGTCCAATGAGCGCTGGGCCAGCGGCGAATAAAGCATTCCATCGACCTGGCTGACACCGATACCTTTGTCGATGTACGGCAGCACATGGTCGAAGTGGCCGATTTCCATGGCTGAGCGGCGCATCGTGCCGCCCTTGGGCGCCTGGGGGTTGGCATAGGCGAAGTGGCTGAAGCCTTCGGCGTACTTGGCCGGTTCGCCATAAACCGTCAGGGCATGTTCGGGTGCGGCATTCACGCTTGCAGCGCCTGTCAGCAGGACCACCGCAGTGAATAGCCAGGAGGGAAACGCCAGTCGCATTGTCAGCCTTAAAGCCGGGTGATAGGTGACCACGATTTGTACCCGAGCGGCGAGCTGATCGCCAGCCCCTCGAGTCATAAACATAACGGCCCACCGAAAGGCGGGCCGTCATGTAGATCAATCGGGATCAGTCCTGGCGGCTGGTCACTTCCAGCAGGTGGTAGCCGAACTGAGTCTTGACCGGGCCCTGGACCACATTGATCGGGGCGCTGAACACCACGGTGTCGAATTCCTTGACCATCTGGCCAGGACCGAATGAGCCCAGGTCGCCGCCCTGACGGCTGGATGGGCACGAGGAGTTGGCCTTGGCAACTTCGGCGAAATCAGCGCCGCCTTCAATCTGGGTCTTGAGTTCGTTGCACTTTTCTTCGCTGGAAACCAGGATGTGGCGGGCAGTGGCTTTGGCCATGGGAAATTTCCTTTCAATGTCTTTAAAAGTGCTCAGCCTACCGGAATCAGTACGGGTTTGTTGTCAAAATTGCGTCAAAGCCCGACGATTCGCAGGCGTTCGGCGTGCTTGATGTAGAGCTCCGTGGAGTTGATAACCTGTTGCTGGCCCGCGCAGGCCGTCTGGTTGATGGCGCCTAGGTGGTCCATTGGATAGTCGGAGCGAATGACCTTGCCCAAATGCGAGCTGAACCGTCCGACGACGCCGTCGTTCTGCCCGGCCTCAGTGATGAAGTATTCGGAAAAGGCCCTACAGAAAGCATGCAAGGGGGCTGGCGTGGCAGCGCAGGTTTGGTCAGCAGCGTCTTGCACCGTGCCGCTCCAGGAATAATAGCGAACGCCGTTGACCAACTGCGGACCATTGCCCCCCCAAGTCTTGGGCAAACCCTGAGGGTATTTGTCATTGAACGCGCCTACGCCTTCGGTGGTGAGCGCTGACAGTGCCGCGATGGCGTTCAGCGGCAGCTGCGTCTGGCCGCTGATCGATGAGATGAAATCGGCGAAAAGGGTGGCGACCCGATTAGCCACATGCTCCGGCAGGCGCCCAGGCGTCAGGGCCTTGCGCAAGTAATCCGCCAGCTCGGACCCGTGGTTGGGCCCGCTGACGGACGTCACCGAGGCGACGCTGTCAGGCGCCAACGCGGCCGCATAGCGGGCGGCCAGCGCACCCTGGCCGTGGCCGATCAGGTTGACCCTGGCCGCACCGGTTCGCTCCAGGACCCGTTCAATCTGTGCGAGCAGCTGTGCGCCGCGTGCCTCATTGGAATGGGTGGCCGACAGGTACGGGATGAACACTCGGGCGCCAGCGGTAAGCAATGCCTGTCTGATGTCGTGGAAGAGTTCGGACGTACCGATTCTATCGAACCCGAACAAACCATGGACCAAGAGGATGGGAAAGCGGGTGGTTGCATTCCGTTGCATGTTCGTACCTTTTTCGAAGAGGTTCACGTGGAGTTGCCGGTCCACTCTAATCCAGGCCATCACTGGGCGGTGTAGGACGAAACCGCTGCTAGCTGCGGAAAGTGGAGTAAATAACGCGGGATATTTTCCGGAGAAGTCGGACCGCTCCCACGATCGCTAGATGCGTCCGATGGCCTTTGCCCTTTGAAGCGACAGGTACTGGCGCAGGAGGCTACGCCCGGTGTCGTCTTGTCTGACTGTATGTTTGGGCACAAGAGTTTCTAATGGTCCTTCCGGTGCCGTTCCCAGGAAACGGCACCTTTATCCAAAGGACTGGAGTCTGGAAAAATGACCATTGAATCGCCTGCTGATAAAAGCAGGCCTCTACCGCGCCGGCTATCGGCGCCCATATTTGCGAAGGCCAGAGAAGGCGTGATAGATCCCGCCTGGCGCAAGGCTGTCATCACGGTCAAGGCGTACCCAATGATGACGTGTGGCGATGAACTGCTGCTGTATTGGCATGGACTCAATAATGAAGGCGAGCCATACCAGCACGAGGTTCGCCGGTTTGTCACGGAACGACAGGTTGGGCACGACATCGTTTTTGTAGTGCGCGGAGACCATATCGCTGAGTTGGAAGGAGGTTCGCTGGAAATTTCCTATCAGGTAGTCGGCAGACAAATTCCGGCCGCATGGGCGTCACAGTCTCTTCAATTGGAAATCGGCGATGTGTCACCGCATTTGTTGCCACCCATCGCGGATGATGCGGTCGGCGGCAGTCTTGACCCGGGACGGGTACCGGAGGGGACGTCGTTGACAGTGCGGCCCTATTCGAAGATGGCGGCAGGAGATCGGTTGATCCTCATCGCCAGTCGGGATTCCAAGCCGTTGTGGCGGGATGTGCTGGATATCGAGGCCCATGCGGTGGGCCGTACGGTATCGTTCTGGATCGAACACTCGCTCATTGCTCCTCACCTCGGGCACTCGCTGACCCTGAGCTATGTCGTCAGGCGCGGGCATTCGGTGCGCCGTGCCGAGCCGTTGTCTATCCGGATAGGTCCTCTGGTGCGTCCCGCCCTGCAAGCGCCCCGCGTACAGGAGCTAGGCGAGGGCTGGCTGGATGTCGACGTGCTCCCGGGCGCGGCGACAGTCGTCATCGATGGCGTTGGGCTGGAGGCGGGCGAATGGGTCTGGTTTCAGTGTAACGGAGCCGGATTCACTGTCTACGAGCGGGAAATCACCGAGGCGACAGCAGGCCAACCGGTGGTCTTTACTGTACCGATTGACTTTTGGCAGGCGCAACGCAACAGATCAGTGAGCGTGTTCTATCAGGTTGAGCGTCTGGATGATGTCAGTCAGCGATCCCCGGATCTTACTTTTCAGGTTCGTTGAGCAAAGCCCTGCCTTCAGGGAGGGCTTGCCACGCAAGATCAGATCCCCAGTCGCAATCGGCGATGCGCCTGGCGCAGCAGTTGCTCGGTGGACTCCCAGCCCAGACACCCGTCGGTGACCGATACGCCGTAGCGCATCGCCGGGCCTAGTGGCTGGCAGCCTTCGAACAGGTGGCTCTCCAGCATCATGCCGATCAGGGCGCGGTTGCCTTGCAGTCGTTGTTCCAGCACCTCGTTGAACACCTGGGGCTGACGCAGCGGATCCTTGCCGCTGTTGGCGTGGCTGCAATCGACCATGATGCGAGTCGGGATCTTGAGGCGCGTGAGGTCCTTGTGTATCTGGGCCACGCTCTGGTGATCGTAGTTGGGACCGCTATGGCCGCCGCGCAGTACCAAGTGGGTGTCGGGGTTGCCCTGGGTCTGGATGATTGCCGGATGTCCCTGGCTATCGACGCCGAAATGCCGGTGGGGATGGGCAGCCGAACGCATGGCGTCGCAGGCGATGCCGACCCCGCCGTCCGTGCCGTTCTTGAAGCCGACCGGCATGCCCAGGCCGCTGGCCATTTCCCGGTGAATCTGTGATTCGGTGGTGCGGGCGCCGATGGCGACCCAACTGAGCAAGTCGTCGAAGTAGCCGGCGGCCATGGGTTGCAACAGTTCGGTGGCGACGGGCAAGCCCAACTGCAGCATTTCGCGCATCAGCTCCCGGGACACGGTCAGGCCGGTGGCCATGTCATCGCTGCCATCCAGGCCAGGATCGTAGGCCAGGCCTTTCCAGCCCACGGTGGTGCGGGGCTTTTCCACGTAGGCGCGCATGACCAGCAGCATGCTGTCGCTCACTTCGTGGGCCAGGCGAGCCAGGTTGGCGGCGTATTCGAGGGCGGATTTCGGGTCGTGGATCGAGCAGGGCCCGACGATGACCAGCAGGCGGGAGTCCTCACCGTCGAGGATCGCGCGGATGGCCTGGCGATGGGCATTCACTTGATGGCTCAACGCGGCGCTGAGCGGTAATTGGTGCTTGAGTTGCAACGAGCTTGGCAGACGCAGCGTCAGGGCTTCGTTGGCAGGGTTGAGCGTGGACAGCGGCAAAGCGGCGATGGACGAATTCATGATCTGGCTTCCTGGGCGAGCAGCGGGTTCGTTCCCGCGCCGGCCCTACTGGGGTGTTCGACAATTGGCCGTAATGGCCCGCAATGTTGGCTTGCCACCGGTAGGTGACCGATCGGAGGCGGCAGGCTGTCCCGAGCGGTGGCTGGTAAATCGCCAGGCGGAAAAACTGTCGTTACGGTAATAAGTGGTGTAATTCATGGCTCGATCCTCAAGTTGTCTGGTGTCGCAAATGTCAGGGGCCGGAAAAACAAAACCCCCGGTCGGGAGGCCGACCGGGGGTTTGGAAAACTCTGGTAGGCGACCCGTTTAAAATGGCCGCCGGTTGGGTATCAGGCGCGCCAGTGGCTAAACCAATACCCAAAATAAAAGCTGACTGGAGTCTGCACGCCGTTCACTCGGGCAGCCGCAACCGAGCGCGGGGCGCTGGCGGTTTGAAGCGGTGCTAGGGCGTCGAACATGATTTGTCTCCGATGAATGGACTTGAGCTTACCCGAGCGTGGTGCGGGCCTTCAATAACAAAATTCTATCGGCTAGCGAAAGCATTCGCCGCGCTTGAGTCCGACTGGCTTTATGACAGACTTATGCCAGGCAGCATGGGGCGGGGCAAGTCCTGCCAGTGCCAGCACTTTGACGAGGTTTCCATGAGCTTTGAATGGCGTGCGGCCGAGGCCAATGACATCGAATACGCCCGGCAACTGACTTGCGACAATATGCTTCCCTACTATCTGCGCCATGATTTGCTGTGGCAGGACGAAGCGTTCGATCTGGCCTGGGTCATTCGCCAGAATTGGATTATCCAGCGTGACGGCCAGGCGCTGGGTTTCGTCAGCCTTAGCCGTGACGCTCGTGCCCTTTATATCCGGGAACTGCAGATCGACAAGGCGTTTCGTCGGCAGGGTGCCGGAACCTGGGCGATCGGACAGGTTTGGGACCTGGTGGGGCTTGAGCGGCGACCGGCGTTGCGACTGACCGTATTCAATGACAATCCAGCCAGGGCTCTCTATGAGCGCATGAAACTGCGCGTTGTCGGTGAGGATGAGTGTTTCCTGAGAATGCAGCGAGACGTCGATGCTTGAATCTTCGGATATCAGGCCAGCGAAGATGTGTTGTAACTTTTATCTGCCTGTTTGCGCTAGGTCTGCCGAACGCTTTTTTGCTAAGGTGTGGGCAACCCATATAAGACCAAATCGTGAGGTGTCTGCTTGATTAGGGTGTTAGTGGTCGACGACCATGATCTCGTCCGTACGGGCATTACACGAATGCTGGCTGACATCGATGGCCTGCAGGTAGTTGGCCAGGCCGAATCCGGGGAAGAATCCCTGATCAAGGCACGTGAATTGAAACCCGACGTGGTGCTGATGGACGTCAAGATGCCGGGCATCGGCGGCCTCGAGGCCACGCGTAAACTGCTGCGCAGCCATCCGGATATCAAGGTCGTTGCGGTGACCGTCTGCGAAGAAGATCCGTTCCCCACCCGGTTGTTGCAGGCGGGCGCCGCGGGTTATCTCACCAAGGGCGCCGGTTTGAACGAGATGGTCCAGGCTATCCGCCTGGTATTTGCCGGGCAGCGCTACATCAGCCCGCAGATCGCCCAGCAGTTGGCAATCAAGTCTTTCCAGCCGACCAACGATTCGCCCTTCGATGCGCTGTCCGAACGAGAAATCCAGATTGCGCTGATGATCGTCGGCTGCCAAAAGGTCCAAATCATCTCCGACAAGCTGTGCCTGTCGCCCAAGACCGTCAATACCTACCGTTACCGTATCTTCGAGAAGCTTTCGATCAGCAGTGACGTCGAGTTGACGCTGCTGGCGGTGCGCCATGGCATGGTCGACGCCAGCGCCTGAAAATGACTGAACTGTTTGATCCAAGTGCCTTCCTGTCCACCTGCAGCGGCCGTCCCGGCGTGTATCGCATGTTCGACAGCGAGGCGCGCCTGCTTTACGTCGGCAAGGCCAAGAACCTCAAGAAGCGCCTGGCCAGTTATTTCCGCAAGACCGGCCTGGCGCCGAAGACTGCCGCCCTGGTAGGGCGTATCGCGCAAATCGAAACCACCATCACCGCCAATGAAACCGAGGCGTTGCTGCTGGAGCAGACGCTGATCAAGGAATGGCGCCCGCCGTACAACATCCTGCTGCGCGATGACAAATCCTACCCGTACGTGTTCCTGTCCGACGGGGCGTTTCCGCGCCTGAGCATTCATCGCGGAGCCAAGAAGGCCAAGGGACGCTATTTCGGTCCTTATCCTAGCGCCGGGGCGATTCGCGAAAGCCTGAGCCTGCTGCAGAAAACCTTCTTCGTTCGCCAGTGTGAAGACAGTTACTACAAAAATCGCACCCGGCCTTGCCTGCAGTACCAGATCAAGCGCTGCAAGGCGCCTTGCGTTGGGTTTGTCGAGCCGCAGGTCTATGCCGAGGACGTGCGTCACTCAGTGATGTTCCTGGAAGGCCGCAGCAATGCACTGACCGATGAGCTGTCGGCAGCCATGGAAGACGCGGCGGTCAATCTTGAATTCGAGCGGGCCGCGGAACTGCGTGACCAGATCGGCCTGCTGCGCCGCGTGCAGGATCAGCAAAGCATGGAAGGCGGCAGCGGTGATGTCGATGTCGTAGCCGCATTCATCAACCCGGGCGGCGCCTGCGTCCACCTGATCAGCGTGCGGGGCGGTCGAGTGCTGGGCAGCAAGAATTTCTTTCCCCAGGTGGGGATCGAGGAGGACGTGTCCGAGGTGATGGCGGCGTTCCTGGGCCAGTACTACATCAGCAGCCCGGAACGCGACTTGCCCAGCGAGTTGATCGTCAACGTCGTCCACGAAGATTTCCCCGCGCTGATCGAAGGCATTGATAAGCTCCGTGGTCGCGAACTGACCATCAGCCATCGCGTGCGCGGCACCCGGGCGCGCTGGCAGCAACTGGCCGTGACCAATGCCGAACAGGCCCTCGGCGCGCGGTTGGCCAATCGCCAGCACGTTGCCGCGCGATTCGAGGCGTTGGCTGACGTTCTCAACCTGGATGAGCCGCCACAGCGACTGGAGTGCTACGACATCAGCCATTCCAGCGGCGAGGCGACTGTCGCCTCCTGCGTAGTGTTCGGTCCGGAAGGTCCGATCAAGTCGGATTACCGGCGCTATAACATCGAGGGCGTTACTCCGGGAGATGACTATGCAGCCATGCACCAGGCGCTGATGCGGCGCTTCGGCAAGCTGAAGGACGGGGAGGGCAAGTTGCCGGACATCCTGTTGGTGGACGGTGGCAAAGGGCAACTGTCCATGGCCCGCGACGTGCTCAATGAGTTGTCGGTCCCGGACCTGATCTTGCTTGGCGTGGCCAAGGGTGCGACGCGCAAGGCCGGATTCGAGACGCTGTACCTGAACGACGCGGCCCATGAGTTCACCCTGAAAGGGGATTCGCCGGCGCTGCACCTCATTCAGCAGATCCGCGACGAAGCTCACCGCTTCGCCATTACCGGACACCGTGCACGTCGTGGCAAAACCCGCCGAACCTCAACGCTGGAGGGCGTGGCAGGGGTTGGCCCGACGCGCCGACGCGATTTGTTGAAACATTTTGGTGGATTGCAGGAACTGTCTCGTGCCAGCATCGAGGAGATAGCCAAAGCACCCGGTATCAGTAAAAAGCTCGCTGAGTCGATTTATGCAAACCTGCATAGCGAGTAGAATGCCCGTCAACCTCGTAGCCAGTTGTGCCGATGAATATCCCAAACCTGATTACCGTTCTACGCGTCCTGCTCATCCCGATCTTCATATTGCTGTTCTATTTACCGTATCACTGGAGCTATGTGGCCTCCGCCTCGGTCTTCGCCTTTGCCGCCGCGACCGACTGGCTCGACGGCTACCTGGCCCGACGCCTGGAACAGAGCACGCCATTCGGCGCGTTCCTCGACCCGGTGGCGGACAAGCTGATGGTCGCCGTCGCCCTGGTGCTGCTGGTGCAGGAACACGGCAACCTCTGGCTGACCCTGCCGGCGGCGGTGATCATCGGGCGGGAAATCGTCGTATCGGCCCTGCGCGAATGGATGGCCGAGCTGGGCGCACGCGCCCAGGTCGCGGTGTCGAACCTCGGCAAATGGAAAACCGCCGCGCAAATGCTGGCCCTGGTGATCCTGCTGGCCAACCCGTCGGACTTCACCTTCTGGGTGCTGCTGGGTTACGGATTGCTGCTGGTGTCCGCTGGCCTGACGCTGTGGTCGATGGTCCAATACCTGCGCGCCGCCTGGCCGCACCTGCGGACTGACGTTGATCCGAAATAAACTTTTTTTGAATCAAAGGGTTGACGGCGTGTTTCGATTCTATAGAATGCGCCACACCAAGACGCGGGAATAGCTCAGTTGGTAGAGCACGACCTTGCCAAGGTCGGGGTCGCGAGTTCGAGTCTCGTTTCCCGCTCCAAGATTCCAAAAAAAGCCACTCAGATGAGTGGCTTTTTTTATGCGTGCGCCAGGCATGGCGCGTTGCGCGTAAGCGCAACCAGCTTGGCTGTGGTGGCCACGCTGGTGACTTGGAGGTGCAAGTCCTCTACACACCCGGCAAGG